>NZ_JAHKPR010000029.1:28229-128034 GCF_018860585.1 Colwellia sp. E2M01 | reverse complement strand
TATCGGAATTGGTATAAAATAACTTGTTTTCTGTAAAAAAGGTATAAAAAAAGGACATCCAATTAAGGTATGTCCTTTTAACATCTCTATTATGTAAGCTAATAATTAGCTTACATAATTATTGCTAATTAAAGAGCAACGATGTTTTCAGCTTGAGGGCCTTTTTGACCGTCAGTAACTGTAAATTCAACTTTTTGACCTTCAGCAAGAGTTTTAAAACCTTCACCAACGATAGCGTTGAAGTGAGCAAAAACGTCTGGACCGTTTTCTTGCTCGATAAAACCAAAACCTTTAGCTTCGTTAAACCATTTTACTGTACCAGTAGTAGTAGACATATGTGTATCCTATAAATATTTAAGAGTAATTGTGCTAATACATTTAACATTAAGTTAATGTTTAGCGGGTTTGCTAAAAAGAGTTGATATTACTTATAAATCAGGACGTGTTACAGATATCTTATCTAAAGTAAGCATGAGATAACATCGAAATGGTGTACAAAAAAATAAACTAACTTCAAGCTAGTTGCATTATATAGTTAGCGGCTAGGATGTCAACAAATAGTATAAGTAAAGCTGTAAGTTAAAATAAAAAATAAACTTAAAGCTTTACTGTATACATCCAATTTATCTCTATAATTTAAATTCTTGTACAGATTGTTGTAGCTCTTCTGCTAAGCGGGCAACTTCACTACTTGAAGCGGCTGTTTGCTGTGAACCGGCAGTTGTTTGCTCTGCGATTGTTACAATTGATTCAAGGTTTTCACTTATTTCATGGGCAACAACACTTTGCTCCTCCGCTGCAGTTGCTATTTGTGAACTTCTATCAAATGCTTCATGTACTGCGTGAGTGATAATTTCAAGTGCTTGATCTGCTTCTTCACTTTGTGTCACACATTCGCTAGCTTTAGACTTACCTGCATCCATCACTATTACCGCTTTGCCAGCACCGGTTTGTAGTGCTTCTATCATTGTTTGGATTTCAGAGGTGGATGTTTGTGTTCTGCTGGCAAGTGTTCTTACTTCATCAGCAACAACAGCAAACCCTCGTCCTTGCTCTCCTGCACGAGCAGCTTCTATAGCGGCATTTAAAGCGAGCAAATTAGTTTGCTCTGCGATGCCACGAATAACATCTAGAATGCTACCAATTGAAGCACTGTCTTGTTGTAATTGGTTGATAACCTGTGCTGCGGACTCTACTTCCGTTGCTAATAATTCAATTGTTTGGCGGTTTCTTTCAGAAATAACTTTTACACGCTCTGCTTCATCATCAGCATGTTTTATTTCACCTAATGCATCGTTAGCGCTTGATAGTACGCTTTGTGCTGTACTACTCATCTCAGTTGTTGCCGAGGCAGCTTGTTCCACTTGATTACGTTGCTCTTCAATAGCACTAGTACTTTGCGCAGTAACAGCAGATGTCTCTTCGGCTGCTGCAGCGAGTTGTGCAGAACGATTAACAATACTTTCAATTAAGTGACGTAAACTATCGATTAATAGATTACAGTTTTTTGATAATTGCGCAAATTCATCCTCACCACTTTCATCGAGTTTTCTTGATAGATCGCCTGAGGCAACAATATTAAGCATTTCATTGACGCGCGCCAGTGGGCGAGTAATGCCAATTAAGGTCATGCGAGCAATAAATAAAGCAACAATAATTGAAATAATCATAATAATTGTTGTTTGTGTCGTGCCGCTACTTACAGAGTCTTCAACCAACTGACTTGTAATAACCGTTGTTTGGTTCGCCAACTCCACTTGTGCATCTAAAATTTTAGTAACTTGTTTTGCTACTTTTTCTACTTCTTTAAGTTGTTGTGTAGCGTTGCTATTAGCGGCTAATTGCTTCGCTTTATGCGATAAAATACCATCGTTTTGTGATAGTAATTGTTGTATATCGTTAAATGCTTCTTGTACTTCTTCCGCAACATCATCAATATCATACTTATTTAGTTCAGCAATAATTGCTGATACTGAATCTTGAGCATCAATTATGTTGCGGTTAATTTCATTTTCAATAAGTTGTGCTGTACTTTCGTTAATAATGTCGCGATATTCTAGTGATGAAGATACGACTGAATTAAACTGTGTTTCTAATCGTTCACCTAATGTAATTGCTTTTTGTAATTTAGAATCAGCTAAATCATGATCGGCCAAGTCTAATAATAAGGTTACGGTGTCATCAGACTTTTCTTCCAGGTTATCTATTTTGTCCGTTAATAGTTGTTTTTGTTCAATGCTGATTTTATGGTTATTAAACAATAACGACCCTGCTTTATAAAAGCTTGAAAAATCGTTTTCTGCTAAACTTAAATTAGTTAATAAACTTTCTTCATCAGCAACTATATTTTTTAGCTCTGATAATATTTGAGTAAATTGGTCTGCAGTATTGTTGTAGTCTTTTAACTCAACGGCTAATCTCGCAAGATCACTCTGGTAGTAACCCTTTAACGTTAAGTAAGTCATTTGATTAAGTTCTAGGGAAAGTTTATTACTCGCTTTTAACGTGGGTATTGCTAATGTTTTTTGTTGCAGCGTTGAGTCGCTGATAGTACTTAAATTTGATAATGAGATGCTACTTATTAGGATCAATAATATGGAAATAGTGGCAAAACCACCAATTATTTTTACAGCTACAGTTAAATTCATAGAGTCCACCAACTTGGAAGGCTACTAACCTAGTTAATACATTTGTTTTTATATAAAGCTTAGCCTGTATCGACTAAAAAAAGGAAATATTTAATTAAATATTTCCTTTTTTATTTTTTTTTAGCGCAAAAGCAGGGGTTGCTAATGTACAATACTAGCTGCTTTTAATCTTTATTGATAGCGGATTGGGTGAAGTATTTTTTGTCGTGCCAGCGCAGCATTGTAAGGTGGTTTCCCCATACGCAACCGGTATCTAAAGGGTATATGTTAGGGTGTGCGACATTACCCATAAGTGAAGCCCAGTGTCCAAAAATCCATGGTGTCTTATTAATAGTTGTTGATAACTCAAACCAAGGTGTTATTAGTGGTTGAACTTCTGTTGGAAGGCTATTTATATTTTCATTTTTATCGGGCGCTTTTTTTTGAGTAAACTCTAAAGAACCATCCTCAAAACAATAGCGCATACGAGTAAAAGCATTAATGCTAAAGCGGAATTTCTCTATCTCCGTTTTAGCTTCTAACCAACTGTTAGGCTCTTCGCCATACATCAAAGATAGCCAATGTTCACGAGAGTCCCCAGCTAATCTTTGTTGAATAAATTTTGCTTGTTTTTTTGCTTCTGAAAGACCCCATTGCGGTGAAATACCTGCATGGCTCATATATGCATTTTTAGCTATGTCGGTAGTTTTTTTATTGCCTTTATTTTTTATCTTGTTGCCATCATTAGATAAAAATTTTGCGTTAGGTATTTTTTGCAATAAAGGCTGTTCAGCAAGCCAATCCATAAGTTCATCAACATCTGGGGCGGCAAGTAAGTCATCTAAATTATCGCTTATTTTAGCTTTTTTTATGCCAGCATGTACTGCTAACAAATGCAGGTCGTGATTGCCTAAAACGACTTTAGCACTTTTACCTAAGGATTTTATTAAACGAAGAGTATCAAGTGAATCTGGACCGCGAGCGACTAAATCACCCGCAAGATAGAGGGTGTCTTTAGTCGTGTCAAAATTTACTTGTGATAACAATGCTGTTAGTTCTTTGTAGCAGCCTTGTATATCACCTACCAGATAAATTGCCATAGGTTATTCTGCGGAGGGAGCAGGATCCTCCGTTAATTCATTGTTTAATATTGACTCAATACTATCGTCACCATTGTCATCACTTTGCTTTTGTCTATTTTTTGACATGCGTCGCTTTTCTTTTATTGGTGCTATTTCAGCTGGGTTATCTACAATAAAATTAGCAAGTTTAATGTAATCATCAAGGGTTAAGTTTTCAGGGCGTAAATTGGCATCAAGCCCTAAATTGGTTAACTGCTCTTCAGTGATCAACTTTTTAAAGCTGTTTCGAATAGTTTTTCTGCGTTGATTAAAGGCGGTTAAACAAACAGTGTTTAATGCATTAATATCTTTCACTGGGTTGGCAATATGCGCATGTGGGATTAATCGGACGATTGCCGAGTCAACTTTTGGTGCGGGCTTAAATGCTTCAGGGCCAATCTCCATTACCGGTAATACTTGGCATTGATACTGGGTCATAATTGATAAACGGCCGTAAGTTTTACAATCTGGACCTGCGGCCATGCGCTCTACTACTTCTTTTTGTAGCATGAAGTGCATATCTTTCACTTTGTCTTTAAAGGTTAATAAATGAAAAATAAGTGGGGTAGAAATATTGTAAGGCAGGTTACCAAAAATACGTAATGGCTTGTCGTCACTTGCTAGTTGGGCAAAATCAAATTTCAACGCATCGGTTTCATAAATAGTTAAATCTTTAGCGATGAAAGGGTGATGGCGTAATCTGTGCGCTAAATCTCTATCTAATTCTACTACCGAAATTTTACCAGCTCGTTCGATAACAGGCTCGGTTAGCGCGCCTAAACCAGGGCCAATTTCGATAAGATTTTCACCTGGCTCAGGGTTAATGGCATCGACAATGTCACTGATCACAGCATCATTATGGAGAAAGTTTTGCCCAAAGCGTTTTTTAGCTTGGTGACCTAAATGTTTTTTGTCGTTCATAGTAATTACTTAATTGATCTTTATGTTTAGCTAGCTCATAAGTGTTATTTGATTAGGGCTAGTCTAATAAATGTTAACCTTAACTACTCGTTTTGGCTAAATTGATGGCATTGTTCATTGCTTCAATAAAACTACCTGAATCGGCGGTTCCTGTGCCTGCTAATTCTAATGCGGTGCCATGATCTACTGAGGTACGAACAAAAGGTAAGCCAAGGGTAATATTAACTGATGAGCCAAAACCTTTATATTTTAATACAGGTAAGCCTTGATCGTGATACATAGCCAATATCGCGTCTGCTTGCGCTAAATATTTTTGTTGAAAAATAGTATCTGCGGGTAGTGGGCCTACTATCTCCATACCATCGGCGCGAAGCTCTGCAAATGTAGGCTCCATTACTTCTATTTCTTCAGTACCTAAATGACCATCTTCACCAGCGTGTGGGTTAATACCACAGGCATATATTTTAGGTGATTCTATACCAAACTTTGTTTTTAAGTCGTGATGTAATATACGAGTCACTTTTTGCAAACGATCAGGGGTAATCGCTTTAGATACATAAGCTAATGGTATATGTGTAGTTACTAAAGCTACACGTAGGCCTTCGGTTGCTAACATCATAACAACGTCGGCACAATTTGCTTGATTTGCAAAATATTCGGTATGGCCGCTAAAGGCAATACCTGCCTTGTTAATCAAGCCTTTATGTACTGGGCCGGTAACAATAGCATCAAACTCACCAGAAATATTTTTTTCGCTAGCAATTCTTAGTGTTTCTACTACATAAGCGCCATTGGCGGTGTCTAATGTTCCAGGAATACAAGGTGCACCTAGCTCAACATTTAAAATAGTTAAGGTACCTGCTTTTTGCGCGGTAACAGGAGCTTTTTGATCGTAGTCAATAAGGGTTAAAGGTAAAGACAGTTGTTTGGCGCGCTCTAGTAACAATGTTTTAGAGGCGATCACAACCATTTCAACAGGCCAATCTTGTTGTGCAACCTTTATGATTAGATCAGGGCCTATTCCTGCTGGCTCTCCAGGAGTAATGGCTATGCGTTGAGTCATTATCTATCGTCCTTTTCAAAAACTTCGATATAAGCTTCATCACGCATCTCTTTTAACCAACGCGCATTTTCCATTGCGTATTTTCGGTTAAATAGAAGCTGATAAGCTCTGTTTTCATTCATTTGTGAGGTGGCATCAACTATTCGTCTATCTTCTAAGTAGACAATATGCCAACCAAAAGAAGAACGGAATGGTTTATGGTAATCACCTTTTTTCATCGTAGCTAATGCATCTTGGAAAGCTGGATCATATTTCTTTGGATCTGACCAGCCTAAATCACCACCTCTTACTGACGTTGGGCCTTCAGAATGTTCTTTCGCTAATTCAGCAAAGGTTGCTTCACCGGCATCAATTTGTTGTAAAAAGCCATTTAATAAAACCTGTGCTTTTTCGTCACTTAAAATAACAGATGGTACAATGAGAATATGACTGGCTTTGACTTCTTCAACTTCAACTACTTCACGGCCACGAACATTTAACACTTTTACTATGCTGTAACCTAGACCCGTACGAATAGGACCTACAACCGTGTCTTTAGGTTGGTCAATGATTAATTCAGAAAAGAGTGTTGGCATTTCATTAATATTCTTCCAACCTAAATTACCACCTTTTAATGCATTGGAATCACCAGAGGATGTTATCGCTATTTTTGCAAAATCAGCGCCTTCATTAAGTAATTCAATAACTTTATTAGCTCTCTCTTTAGCGGCATCAAGATCTTTTTGCTTAGCGTTAGCTGGAAATTCAATTAAAATATGACCTAACTCATACTCTATATCGTTACTGCTTTGCTCTTTCATTATGGTTAATAAGTTATCTATTTCTTGTTGCGATACAAATATTCTCCGTCTAACACTGTTACGGGTTACTTCACCAACAATCAATTCAGTACGAACATCTTCACGATATTTCTCATAATTGGTGCCGTCATTAACAATTGTTTGACGAAATTGCGCCAAGCTCATTTTATTCTCTTGCGCCATTTTTTTTATTGTTTCATCAAGCTGAGCGTCACTAATTTGAATACCCATACGTTCGCCAATTTGAGTAAGTAAATTATCATTAATTAATTTATCAGTTACTTGGATACGCAGAGCGCTATCTGAGGGTAAATCTTGGTTATTATTTATAGATTGTTGTTTGATGGTATTTAATAAGTCTTCAATTTCTGATTCAAGTACTACACCACTATTTACGATAACGGCAACTCTGTCTATTAATTCCTCTTTTGCGTGAACAGTAGAGAGTGTTGCTATGATAAGGCTTGATACAAACAGTAGTTTATTTAGAATATTTTTCATTGTGTTATCTTGTTTTCATTAATTAGGTGATTTATTAAGTAAGCGTTCTTTTATACCGCTTAAGCCGCTATTTTATTTAATTTTGCAAGTAATAAGGTCGTTTGTAGCCGAATATACTTTTATCTAACATTTCTTGTGTGCCAATCGTTGATTGATTGCCATCAAAACCTTTGATGACTAATTTAAAGTCAATACCTGAATCAAAAGCTTCTCGGCCATCGATGCCAATGTTATTAGGATCTAAATTAGAGTTAATATGTCTGTAGTAGGCAATACGAACGGCCCAACAGCAACTTTCATATTGAAAACCTGCATAACTCTCTAAACTTCTCTCCTGCTTTAAGTCTTGCGTTAAACGCCCTACAAAAGCCCAGTTTTTGTTAATTCCAAAGCTAGTTAAAACCGATGCTTGCTCTATGCTCTCTCCTGAGACATTACGAGTGTACCTATGGTTCAATTGAAGTAAATTATATTTTGACATTTGATAGTCAATATTAATCTGCCCTTTATTTGTGTGGTTTTCTAATGTGTTGTATTGAATGTCACCACTAATTTGCCATTGGTGGTTTATTCGATAAAATATATCAGCCGCTAGTGCAGGTTGTACTTCATTAATTTGCCCATTATCTAATAACAATGTATCAATGGGAAGGTTTGAGTTTGAGCTACCTAAATATTGAATACGACCAAGACTTAAACGCAGTATCTCTAAATTATTTTCATTAAGTAAACGGCTTGTTAGACCCCAAGTATATTGATTTGCCGCGGTTATTCTATCTAAGCCACTGTAACTTATATCACGAAATATACCATGAAAATCATCCTGTAAATCAGTTGTATCATATAAACCAATCATCGATTGATCTTTTTCTGGTACGTATAGATATTGTAATTGAGGTTCAAGAGTATGCCGATAATTTTGATTAAATAATAAAACTTCGCGGTCAAAATTTATACCACCATGTATTCTTATTTTAGGTAATGTTCGCGATACTTTTTCTTCCAAAGGACTATCTTGTGCGATGTTATCTTGTTGATAATAAGTGTGTAGTAATTTTATTTCAGAATTTAAGAACCATGCAGGTCTCGCTATAGGGAATGTAAAACCAGCTTCAACGTGATAACGATTAGCTTCAGCTTCATCCTGTTCAGAACTTTGAAAGTTGGTTAGCTCTGAATATATTTCAAATTGTCCATTTAAAAAGTCCAATGGTTGTTGAGCTGATATATCAATGTGCGGTAATGTTTTATAACTTGGTTGGTGGTCACCTAATACTTCAAAATCTTGTAGTTTTATAGAGCTTTGCCATTGTTCGCCAAAATAAGCAATTTCAGCCGTTTGGTACAGGTAAGTGTCGTTATAATTATATTGCTCACTACCGATATCAACTAAATAGTTATCATCGCTGATAGTGGTAAAGTCTAAATAAGCACGAAAGTCATTTGAAAAAGTACCAACATGCTGTATACGAGCTAAATAACGGGCATCATCATTGGTGGTTACTTGTTTATCGTTATTTAAATATTCAATATCAATTTGACCCGATTGCATATTTTTGAGGTAACGAAATTCTGTTTGTAATTGTAAACCACGTTTTGACATATAATGTGGGGTGATTGTTGCGTCATAGTTTTCTGCTATATTCCAATAATACGGAGCACTAAATTCTATTCCTGAATTAGTTGAATTACCTGCTTCAGGATATAAAAAACCGCTTAATCTTTTTTTAGAAATAGGGAAGTAAAAGTAGGGAACATATAAAACGGGTACATCTAAAACTCTAAACTGTGCCCCATAAGCCTCACCAAAATCACCTTTTGCCGATAGGTTTATTTCTGATGCTTTTATTTGCCAATCAGGAACTTCTTGCAAACAGGTTGTAAAGGTTGAATCAGCCAAACTGAGTAAGCCATCTCCGGTTATAACTAGATCTTGAGCGTTACCACGCCCAGGGTTTCCGTCAAGTTGATAAGACGCTGCAGTCATTTGTGTTGAGCGTTCTGCCTTACTGGCACTTAAACTGTCAGCAAAAATATTAATGTCACTACTTTGATATTGAATATTACCAACTGCTTCAATTTGCATTTTTAGTCGGTTAAACGCGAGTTGGTCCGCCATTATTTTTTGAGTTTTATCAACCAAAACAACTGAGCCATTAAATAAAGCTTGCTGATCTTGTTCAATATTAGCTTCTAACGAGGAAATACGAATACTATTGTCGGTTACGGTGACACCTTGACCAATATCACTAAATACAGGTAACGGACAATGACTAGCTAATGAATTTGCTGATGATGTTGTGGTGTCAGATGCTGCGGATACTTTTTGTGCAAAACAAACAAGTAAAAGTAGTAAACTTAACGGTAATGTACGGGAAAAAAGCATTTATTGTCCGAAATATTGTCCGAAAACAGGTGAAAATTTATAAATTGATTTTATAATGATGAATCAGTTATTTTAACGGCTAATTGCTTTATGATATAGCACTTTTTTCAGTTGGGCTAAATTCTTCTGTGATTGTTTAAAAAAACATATCAGCGGAAGTGATTTATTTCCTAGTTTAACGCTTTTCTACATATTTGAAAGATATTATGAGTAAGTTGTTATTTTATTCATTGTTAAGTATTTTAAGCGCCTTAGTTACAAGCTAAAGCAATAGCGTTATCTCATTCTTTTTAATTTAGGAAAATTTAGAAATATGCATATCTGGGGTAAGATTTTAGGTTTCTTATTTGGTTTTATGCTGAGTAAAAGTTTATTCGGTGCATTACTAGGTTTATGGCTTGGTCATATTTTTGATCGCGGTAGAGGATTTAACTTTAATGGTATCGCTGGGGGCAGCGAAGATGATGTTGCTAGGCAGGCAGCTTTTTTTTATACCACTTTTTCTGTTATGGGTCATGTTGCAAAAGCAAAAGGCCAAGTAACCAGCCATGAAATTGCCTTTGCTAGCGCTTATATGGATAAATTAAATCTTAATAATGAATTACGAGAGCAAGCACAAGATGCTTTTCGGGAAGGTAAATCTTCTGGCTTTCCGTTAAAAGATCGCCTTATTAAATTCAAACGCTTGATGGGTAATAGACAAGATTTATTACTAATGTTTTTAGAGATACAAATACAAGTGGCTTTTAGTGATGGCGATTTAGATAGCTCAGAGCGTTCAGTTTTACATACCATAGCTCAGTTTTTAGGATATTCAGCACGAGATCTTGATAACTTATTAGAAATGATTATTGCCGGTAGTAGTTTTCATCAGCAACAAGCGGGCGGTAGTTATAGACAACAAAGCTCAGCTTCGAGACCTAGTACTGGGCAGCAGCTTGATAACGCTTATAAAGTGCTAGGAATAGATAGAAATTCAGACATGAAAGCCATTAAAAAATCGTACCGCAAATTAATGTCGCAACATCATCCCGATAAATTGATTGCCAAAGGCTTGCCGCCAGCCATGATGGAAAGTGCTAAAGAGAAAACTCAGGAGATTCAAGCGGCTTATGATTTAATTGTTAAAGATAATAAGTAAATCGACAGTTTATATCTTAATTTAGTTAGGAGTAATTGCGATAATAACTACCAACCAATTGCTTTTAGCCAACTATTTATTTGTCTAAGTAATTCTTTTTCTGGGTAATAGCCGGTAATAGTATTATTTAGCTGGCGTTGACGATAATAGGTTTTCACTTCTTGTGAGGCCATTACTTTTCTTTGTGGTGCTTTATTAATGACTAAGCTGTTGTCGTGCTTGAGATAAAGATCGAGCACGGGTAACTCAGAGACTGCTAATTGCTGTGCAAATTTTTCATTGTCGCTGTCAATAAGCTCATCATTACTGGACCGGTAACTACTTAATAATATAAGGGCGTTAGGACGCTGACTGTCTTCTTGACTGAAGTTATCAACTAACAGTGCACTATTATTTCCTTGTGCTATTACCACCACAATCCCAGGGTATTCTTTTGTAGTATTCATTATTGCAGTGAATAACACATCAAGCTTGCGCTTGTATTCGGATAGTATTAAGTCATTTTCTTTGATTCTGTCTTCAGTCGTTAAAGCTGCAGAGGGAAAATCTTCAGGTTTATTTTCTGGTTGGATTGCAATAGTGTTCCAACCTTGAGAGGGCAAAGTATTCTGTAAAAAATTAATGGCTTTAGGGTTGGTTGCCCCTTGTTGCCATTCAGGTAATAAAATAACAACCCCTTTACTATTGGCGCTAGTGTATTTTTGCACTAGGGTTATATACTCATCAGGGCCTGCTAATAATGGCTTTACTTGCCCCTTTGTTGAGTAATGTTGTAAGTCGTCTTTTTGTTGTTTGGTTTGACTTACAGGAGGATCTACTTTGTTGCTCTTTGTTGCAGTGTCGATTTTTCCGTCGCTATTTGTATTATTTTTGTCTGCTGCTTCTTTATTTGATAAACCATCATCTGTTTTGTTAAGCGATTGCTCTGTATTATCTTGATTAATATTAGCTGCGGCGTGTGCTAAGTGTATTGAAGTAAGAATGGTTAACAGAAAAATTGAAATAGTTACTAAGAATACATTTTTGATATTTTGATAATGGTAAGTACGCACGAAAACACCTCGAAAATTAATGAATGTCATAATACTTTTTAAACTAACAGCGACTATTACTTACATTACAGTATCGGCGCGTGAGTTAAAAACCTTAGGTAAATGGACATGGTGCGGTAAAGGTAATTTCTTCTTCACTCGTTGGATGAAATAAACGTAAAGTCAAAGCATGTAATTGCAACCTATTACGCATTGTTAATGCATCATCTGTGGCATACAATTTATCGCCCAAAATAGGGTGCCCAATCGCTAACATGTGAACTCTTAGCTGATGTGAACGCCCTGTAACCGGGGTTAATTCAACTAGTGTACTGATAGGCTCACCTGCAAGACTAGCATCTTCATCAGAATAGCTAAGTACACGAAAATGCGTTAAGGATTTTTTGCCACTTTCAAAATCTACCATCTGTTTCGGTCTATTCGGCCAATCGCAAATGAGTGGTAAATCAACACTGCCTTCACTGTCTTTTACATGACCAAATACACGAGCAATATACTGTTTTTGGGTTTTTCTTTGTTCAAACTGGCGACTAATAGCTACATGAGCGGGCTTGTTTAATGCCATGATCATAATGCCAGAGGTTGCCATATCTAAGCGATGCACTATGGTTGCGCTTGGTAATACTCGTTGTACACGATTTTGCAAACAATCTTGATGTTCAGGTAAACGTCCTGGTACGCTTAAAATACCACTGGCTTTATTTACCACTACAATATCATCATCTTGGTAAATAATATCAAGATAAGGCGACATAGGCGGTGTGTATACGAAATCAGGGTTTGCACTCATTATTTTCTCAGTTTCTGTCGTTTAGATTATTTTATCCCATCACAAAAAAAGCTAAGTTCACTTTAGTTTGCGAACTTAGCTTTATACTTGATTAACTTAATATCAATTTAATCAACCCTTAATCAATATCAGTAAGGTAAGTTTGTTAGTGAGTAACTACTATCATTCTTATTGCTTCAAAGGTCAATTGTGCTTTATCAATGTAATGCGTTAACTCTTCTTGTTGTTGGCTAATAAAGTCAATTTCTTCTTGGCGAACACTTGGATTAATTGCTTTTAAAGCGGTCAATCGTTGTTGCTCTGTCGTTAATTTCGTTTGCATTGCCGCTAATGATTTTTCTTGAATAGCGGCAATATGCTCAGCACCGTGAACTTCCGCTTTAGCAACAAGTGGGGCTATTTGCGCTCTAAGTGCTTTAACGAGCTGTAGTGCCATTTGTTTTTTAACAGGTGATAACTGTTTATCAAGCACTTGTTCACTCACTTTATCAGCTAGGTTATTACCGTTTTTGTCCACCAAAATACGTATTGGCGTGGTTGGTAAATAACGACCAAGTTGTAAATGTGCTGGCGCAGTAGCTTCTACTGTGAATAAACATTCAAGGAAAAAAGTTCCTACAGGTAAAGCTTCGTTTTTTAACAAACCAATACTGGCATTACCTATTTCATCACTCAGCACTAAATCCATAACACCGCGAACCATAGGGTGATCCCAAGTTAATAATTGATAATTTTCATTAACTAAGGCGGTATCTCGGTCAAAAGTAACTGTAGTACCATCTTCGGGTAAACACGGGAAGTTACTATTAAGCATATGCTCGCTTTGATTTAAAGCGATGGCATTATCGGCTTTGTCATCTTGCTGAATACCAAAAACATCTAATGCTTGAAACATAAATTGCGGTAAGTCGATACTGTTATCAACTTTTTCGATTTTGTTTACTAGCTCAAGCGCACGACCTTGTCCGGAAGAGTTAAGCTCTAATAGTTTATCTCGACCTGACTCTAACTCAGCTTTAATCGTTAAATGTTTTTGCCAACTATCACTAATGAGTTTTTCAGCTTCTGTTGATTGCTGTTGTGACGTTAATGCTAACGACAGTAAAGTTTCGCCGAAAGTTTCAAAAATTACTCTGCCTGTAATACAGGTATGCTCAAAACCTTGCATACCTTGATGATACCAATCGAATAATAAATGCTGCGCAGAATCTTCAAAATACGGTACGTGTAATTGAATAACATCGGTTTGACCAATACGATCAAGACGACCAATACGCTGCTCTAATAAATCAGGGTTACTCGGTAAATCAAACAATACTAGGTGATGCGCGAATTGGAAGTTACGACCTTCACTACCAATTTCTGAACATAATAATAACTGGGCGCTATCTTCATCTTGGGCGAAGTAAGCTGCGGCTTTATCACGTTCGAAAATAGATAAGCCTTCATGGAAAACAGCAGCACGAATGCCTTCTTTTATACGCAGTGCAGCTTCTAAATCAATGGCAGTTTGCGCGTGTGCACAAATCACTAATACTTTTTCTTTTTTGAGAGTTTGTAATAACTCAATTAAGTAATCAACGCGCGGGTCAAAATCTGTCCATGCTTGCTCATGGTGATCTAAACCATACAACATTTCAGGGGTAAAAATAAATTTAGCTTGTTTAGATTGTGCTAAATTTTCAGGGCTATCGCTGAGCATTAATTCATTAATGGACTCTTCGTATTGCTCTGGCAGCGTTAATGCAGTGGGCATTAATTTTCTAGCAGGGAAGCCTTTAATCGTATTACGCGAGTTCCTAAATAAAATACGGCCTGTGCCATGTCTATCAAGTAACTGTTTTAATAAACCTTGGCGTGTTGCTGCTGATTTATTTGCATCATTAAGTAGAGCAAGTTGGGCTTTAATATCGGTTTCTTTTAACAGCGTCGTTAGAGTGTTTTCTTGTTCAGAAGTAAGCTTTTCACCTTCAACTAAAGCGTTAGCGGCATCCGCAACTACGCTATACTGTGACTCTTCTTCGGTAAATTTTTGATAATCGTAAAAACGATCAGGGTCAAGTAAACGTAAACGCGCAAAATGACTTTCATGACCTAATTGATCTGGTGTTGCGGTTAATAATAGAACGCCAGGAATTACTTTAGATAATTGCTCAATGCATTGATATTCAATACTTGGGTTGTCTTGTTGCCAATTTAAGTGATGGGCTTCATCAACAATCATTAAATCCCATTCTTCTTCAAGGAGGGCTTCATACCATTCTGGATTTTTAGTAATAAAGCCTAAGTTAACTAGTACTAATTGCTCAGTGCTAAACGGATTGGCTTTTTTGCCATCAACGTAATTATCTTGGCTGGTTTCAACACAACGTTCGTTATCAAAAATACTAAAGCTAAGGTTAAAACGACGTAGCATTTCAACTAACCATTGATGCATTAATGATTCAGGTACAATAATTAGCACGCGCTTTGCTCGACCGGTCACTAATTGCTGATGAATAATTAAACCTGCTTCAATGGTTTTACCTAAACCAACTTCATCGGCAAGTAATACGCGGGGCGCAAAACGACTACCAACTTCATCGGCAATATATAATTGGTGCGGAATTAAACTAACGCGGGCGCCAGTTAAACCGGTTAAGTCAGACTGTTGCTGCTGATATTGATGGCTTAAACAATCTTTACGTAAGCGGAACCAATCTAAACGATCGACTTGGCTGTTTAGTAAACGGTCGTGTGGTTTATTGAATTTAATAAAGTGATCTATCATCACTTCTTTTAAACTGGTTTGTTCGTTAGTATCTTGGCGAACCCCTTCATAAGTAATAATGCCATGGGCTTCGCTGTAAGACGTTACTTTTAACATCCAACCTTCGTGGCTTGGAACTAGGTCATCTTTATTGAAAATAACACGCGTTAGTGGGGCATTGTCTTTAGCATATTTGCGAGACTCACCAGTGGCTGTGAAAACAATATTAACGAAGCGATGTTCAACCCCTGTTACTGTTCCTAAACCTTGATCTGATTCACTATCACTGATCCAACGCTGACCTAGCTGAAATGGCATATATATACTTCTCCGACAATTATCTTGTGGCTCCTATTATAATCAGGACTCACTAAATATAAAACTCTGCGATAAAAAAAGGCGCTATGTTACGCGGAATCCTAGACAGGATCATTAAAAAATTATGCTTGCTTCACTAAAAATAAGAGATTACTGTAGTTAAGCTATACTTTGTTTATATTAAAGCGGTTTTATATTTGTTTTGTCGGTCAATCATGGAGATTCGCGATGACTAAAGAGAATATGAATAACGAAAATAAGTTAAGTAATGATTTAAATCACAATTCAGTCCAAACCTCTCAAGCTGAGACTCCGAAGAATCTAACCACTGATTTACCCGAAAACCCTGCAACTATCTACATTTTAGATACTAATATTCTGTTACATGAGCCTTTCGCCTTCTTATCGTTTAAAGAGCATGATGTTGTTGTGCCTATGACGGTTTTAGAAGAGTTAGATTCGATTAAAGATAGAAATAAAGATGTGAGTAGAGATGCCCGTGTTGCTATTAGAGCACTTGAAGATACACTGCGTGATGCTAGTCCTGATGAGGTGTTATCAGGTGTTAAATTACCGCAAAATGATGAACAACACCCGAGTGGTTGTCTTGCTATTATTAATGATTACGCCCTAGAACAAACTGCCCATACTTTATCATTTAATGAAAACGATAATCGCATTATCAATGCAGCATTACACATCCAAAAGAAAACCCCGAATAAAAAAATAGTGTTAGTCACCAAAGACATTAATATGCGCCTCAAAGCGAAAGGTGCTGGTTTAGCGCATGTGGAAGATTATAGAACTGACCAATTAATTGATGATATTCAATTTCTAACTAAAGGTTACCATAAATTTTCGGGTGATTTTTGGGATAAAATTAAAGCTGTTGATACCGAATTAGAAGGCAGAAATACTACTCACTATGTAGCGCGTGATACTGTACCTTCAGCATACATTAATGAATACCTGTTAGATGAAAGCGAAAGTTTTGCTGGTAAAGTTACCGGTTGGGATGATGAACAGCTTGCCATTTTAGATTTAGGCCGGGAGCGATTATTAACGAAAACGGCGTGGGGCATTACCCCTAAAAATATTTATCAGGGTATGGCGATGGACGCTTTACTCGACCCTAATATCGATTTAGTTATTCTTACCGGCCCTGCAGGTTGTGGTAAAACACTTCTCGCTTTGGCAAGCGCCCTTGAGCAAGTTATTGAGCGCGGTTTGTACGACAAAATAATCGTTACTCGAAGTACCCCTGAAATAGCTGAATCTATCGGTTTTTTACCGGGTACTGAAGAAGAAAAAATGGCACCTTGGCTTGCTGCAATCACTGACTCTCTTGAAGTATTACATCAACAAGATGAAAGTATGCACGGCAGCTTAAATTACATTATGGACAAAGCCAATATTCAGTTTAAATCGGTTAACTTTATGCGCGGTAGAAGTATACAAAATGCATTAGTTTTACTCGATGAATGTCAAAACTTAACAGCGGCGCAATTAAAAACCATTATTACTCGTTGTGGTGAAGGCACTAAAATTGTCTGCTCGGGTAATTTAGCGCAAATAGATAGTAATTATTTAACCGCTGTTACCTCGGGACTAACTTATATTGTTGAACGCTTTAAGGATTTCCCAGGCTCTGCCACTATTAACCTAAACGGTGTGGTGCGTAGTCGATTGGCGTCGTTTGCGGAAGAAAACCTTTAACTTAGTTTCGTTATATTAAGTTTCGTTATATTAAATTTTTAGCTATCTTTAATTAAGCTATATTAGGATATTTGAAAAAGTAAACGAAGGTAGCTTGTTATATTAAGCTACCTTTTTTATTGGCTCAAACTGATTATTATCAAAAGTAATTAAGTAACGTTTGATAATAATCATTATTGCTAGATAACCCTTGATGACAGCCTTGCACAGAAATTCTTCCTGCTGCATTAGTATTATGTTATCTATTGAAATAAAGCGACAATTATAGGGAATAGTAAGCGTAAATAAAATTATCAATATCTAGTTGAAGTCGAGTTAA
This sequence comes from Colwellia sp. E2M01, assembly GCF_018860585.1. Classification (GTDB taxonomy): domain Bacteria; phylum Pseudomonadota; class Gammaproteobacteria; order Enterobacterales; family Alteromonadaceae; genus Colwellia. The sequence goes on along the minus strand of NZ_JAHKPR010000029.1, from coordinate 110,530 downwards.
TAAGTCACCTGAGCGTAAGTCAAGGTGATCATAAGACAGTAAAGGCTGCTATGTAAGCATGCATTCAGTATAACGAGCCGTGGTACGTACAATCGCTAAAAATCGATTTATTGTACACCTATAAAACTAAATTTTTAATGTCTAATTTAGTTTTACCTAATATTTATATGAATTATTTTTACATTATGAAAATGCATCAATAATTGCTCACCTTGCCTCTGTTATATTAATAGTTTGATTAACTATTAATGATATTAAAGAAGGTTGTTTGGATAAATTTTATAAATATTCATTATTTAAAGTATTACTTAAAACCTTGCTTAAAGTATGTGACTGCTTTAATTTGTTACCTTTGTTATTTCTCCGTTAATATTAAATATAATTCTACTCAATGTTAAGGCAACTCAGTGTACTATCAAACTGGCATTAATACTGTTTTCAGACGCTACAACATAACTGTCGTTGTTGCCTTTATCGTTATTATTTTAGTTGCTTTATCGGTTGCTTCACTACGTTACTTTAATCAAATAACTCAACACCAAGATGAAAGCTTATTAGCATTAAAGCAAGAAGCTCAACACTTAAATGTGATGCTTGAACAAAGTGTGCAAGCCGTTGTGGGTATACAAGTGTTTGCTGAGTATATGCTTGAACATCCTAATGAAGTAAACACTCCAATGCCTGTTTTGTCTCAAGATGATGATATATTTTATTCAGATAAACTTGAGCGTGATGTACTTCAACCTGGCAAAAGGTTAAGTAGCAGTATTACCGGCATAGGAAAAATTAGTCAATTCGATAGTCTTAAAAAGAAAGAAATCGCAATGGCGAATGCATTAACGCCGACTTTTATTGCAGCTCAAAATATTATTGAAGAAGCTAAATGGTTTTATTACATTTCATTTGATAATTTTGTAAATATTTACCCTTGGGTTGATCGTGAAATTTGGCAATTTAGTGAAAATACCTTAGCCAGTGCTCATTTCAAAAGAATGCATAAATTAACACCTAAAAACAATAGTGTTCTTTGGTCATCGCCTTACCTTGATGCTGCGGGTAGTGGTATGAGCGCATCACTTGGTACCGGTGTTTTTCATCAAGGAAAAATATTAGGTGCCGTAGTTATTGACGTAAATCTATCTCGATTGCACGACAATCTATCGGCGTTAGACTCAAGCGATCAAGGGTTAATACTATTTAATCAAGATCATGAGATATTGTTAGCGAAACGATTAGGTAAAGAATCGTTAAGCTATCGCGCTTCTTGGCAAGATTTATTACCGACAGAATTGCAACACCTTACACCTGACGCATTCGCTAAAATGAGTGATGCTCAACGCATTGGCGAGTGGTTTATAGAAAAACAAACTATTGCGGTAAATGGTTGGTCATTACTCAAATACCAACGATTTGCGAATTTTTCAGAGCCACAATACAGCGACTTCATTTTTATATTCTCAATGATGTTTATTGGTTTACTTGCTTTCCTTATGTTAATTAATAGCATGACCAAGCGTACATTTATTAAACCGACTACTGAGTTTATTCGTCATATTCAATATTGTGCTGAAGGTGATCCCGGCAAAGTGACTCCATCAGCTGATTGGTTGCATTGGTTTCAAGTAGTAGAAGATATATTTGTACAAAATAGAACCTTACTATTACAGCTTACCGAACAAAACGATGAGTTAGATTGTCGAGTGACCGAAAAAACGATGGCATTACAAGAAACAAGTGCGAAACATCAACGTGACTACGCTTTACTGCGATCGGTGATGAATGCTATTCCAGAGTTAATTGTATTTAATGATAATAATGGTTTATTGATCGGCTGTAATAATGCTTTTGAACGATTAACTAAACATTCAGTCGAGCAAATGTTAGGTGAAAAATCGGTAAGGTTTATGCCTCCTGAATTAGCCGCAGAAATAAATCGTTTAAATGCGCTTGACGATAATACATACCCACAAAGTGCGTTAATTAAAGCCGGTGACTTTACTTATCAAGGCTTTTGTAATCAATTTACTGACGAACAAGGCAATGTCCTCGGTTCTATTAGTCTTTTTCATGATGTTACGGTACAGCAAGCGACGCAATCAGCGTTGAAAAAAGCTAAGGATCAAGCTGAGTACGCTAACCGAGTAAAAATCCAATTTTTAGCGAATATGAGCCACGAGGTAAGAACCCCGATTAATGCCATGCAAGGTATGATGGACTTGTTAGCGCGTACCTCTCTTGATACTCGACAAGAACATTACTTAATTAATGCTCAAAGTGCTTCTACAACCTTGCTGCATCTGGTTGATGAACTATTAGACTTATCTAAAATAGAAGCGGGTAAAATGGTGGTCAGTCAGGCGCCAGTTAACCTCGCCAATATTATTGATAAAGCACTGAAGTTGAATATGAGCAACATTAACCATCAGCGTGTTGAAATGCTTGTTGATATGAGTGCGACCGTACCGAGTAACGTGATCAGTGATGAAATGCGCCTAGTGCAGGTACTGGCAAATTTATTTAATAATGCCATTAAGTTCACTGAGCAAGGATATATTAAATTAATTGTTGATACTTTATTAAACAATGAAAGTCATGCGCAGGTACGTTTTAGAGTTATAGACACAGGAATAGGTATTGCTAAAGAGAATCAAAGTCATCTATTTACCGCATTTAGTCAGGCTGATGAATCGATGACTCGTAAGTATGGCGGCTCAGGTTTAGGTTTGTCTATTTGTCAGCAAATTATTAAATTACTTGGCGGTAAAATAACCCTAACTAGTCAATTAGGTGAAGGTAGTGAGCTAAGTTTTATTTTGCCATTAGAAAAGGTCGCACTTGATAAGGTGCAAAATAAAATCTCTATCGCTGGCGAAGAAATAAATGATTTTAGTCAAGCAGAATTTACCCGTTTATCTGCAGACTTAGCGCACCCACTTGTTGATAGTGTTACTGTTTATTCGGTTAAACAAAAGCTTACAGAAAGCTTTATCCACAGTATCAAACAGATGAATTGGTATTTATATGAAGTAGATGATATTCAAGAATTATTGTCACTCAATATTGCTAAAGCCAGTGTATTGCTTATTGGAGAGACTCACTTTTCTCAGTTACAGCAACTGCAAACTGAAAAGGCTGTAGTGCAAAGCAAGTCTAGTAATCTATTTAATTTAACGGACTTTAAATTACTGGCCTTATCTCAGCCAGCATTAACCTCGTTGCATAACGAAACTTGTCGATATTTAGATAAGCTTGAAATCCCTTACTTATTAGTCGACTTACCTTTGTTTAGATATGCCCTTGATCAAATATCGAAAAGCTTGTTTAACTTAGATATAGTTAAAAAATTATCATTAGAAGAGTTAAAACCCGTCACTCCAAGCTTCGTAAACAGTACAAGTGAAAAACAGTTAATAAATAAGGAAGTAAGTAATACTAGGTATTTAGAAGCAGATATAGACGTTAAACAAAATCCTAAAAGCGCTATAGACGATGAAGAGGAAAACTTAAAAGATATATCAGTACTTTTAGTTGAAGATAACTTAATTAACCAACTAGTTGCGAAAGAGTTATTATCAAGTATGCAGGCAATAGTCACTATTGTAGATAATGGTCAAGCAGCGCTAGATATACTAGAAAAAGAATTATTTGATGTCGTGCTAATGGATATTCAAATGCCTATAATGGACGGACTCACAGCCACTAAACAACTTAGAAAACAGAGTAAATTTAAATACCTCCCTATCATTGCTATGACCGCTCATGCAAGAGCTGAAGATAAAGAGCAAAGCTTTGAAGCCGGCATGAACTATCACATGGCGAAGCCAGTAACAGGGAAGGTTTTACTGAGTAGCATTAAAGAAGTACTTATGCAAAGTAAAGTGACTAAGCCGCTTGTATAGTTTGTAGCGCTAATTGCAGTGATATCTTTTCTTGGTAACTATTGTTTTGACTTTAAATAAGACACTTTAACTGAACTTTATATTTGGTTTTTATGTTTAGGATTTTGACTATTAAATGAATAGAATTTAATTAATAGAAAAAAGGTGTTCTAACCGTTTAATTGTTTCGTCTATTTTACTAACGTCGGTTGGCGCAATAAAAATAGTATCATCACCGGCAATCGTACCCAGTACACCATCGCTCTTACTTAAGCTATCTAATAGCCTTGCTATTAACTGCGCAGCGCCAGGGCTGGTTTGAATAATTATCATCACCGAATTGTGTTCTATTTCTAATACTAATTGTTTGAGCGGACTTTGTGCTGTGGGCACGCCTAATTCTGCGGGTAAACAATACACCATTTCTTGGCGAGCATTGCGAGTACGTACCGCGCCATATTTACTGAGCATGCGTGATATTTTTGATTGACTAATATTGTTAAAGCCATTGGCTTTTAAAGACTCAACAATTTCACCTTGAGAACTAAATTGCTCTTGTTTTAATAAGTCTTTAAAAACTTGTACAAGCTCTTCTTGTTTGTGTAAACCGCTCATAATCTTTAACTAACCTTGTAATAGAAAAACACTTAAATCGATACCAATGTGATTAAAGCACTAATTTAATTGTTCATCATCGCATAAAATTTCATTAATATAGAATAATTATATAAAATAAATCATGCAACCTAAAAGTTGTTTTAACCGTACAACTTAATTGAATAGCGCGTCATATCAATATTTTAAGTGGATTATAGATAGTTACTGGTTAGCAATTCAGCAAATAGATAATCAATATATGCGTATATAATTTGTCTTTTGTTTGGTTATGCTATATCTTTTGCGCAGAAATAAATTAACGTATTTACTCAAATGCACTAAAATTCTTATGTTAATTAAATAATGCACAATAAATAAACCCATTTATAATTCGGAGATTTCAAATGAAAGTAGCAGTTTTAGGCGCCGCAGGCGGTATTGGTCAAGCGTTATCTTTATTATTAAAAACTCAATTACCAGCGGGTTCTGAGTTAGCTTTATATGATGTTGCACCAGTAGTTCCTGGTGTTGCTGTTGATTTATCACACATCCCTACAGCAGTTAAAGTTGAAGGTTTTGGTGCTGATGCATTAGGTCAAGCATTAACAGGTGCTGATATTGTAATCATTCCAGCGGGTATGCCACGTAAGCCTGGTATGGACCGTGCTGACTTATTCGCAGTAAACGCTGGTATTATCAAAACATTAGCAGAAGGTATTGTTGCTAACTGTCCTAAAGCATTAGTTGGTGTTATCACTAACCCAGTAAACGGCACTGTACCAATTGTTGCTGAAGTATTCAAAAAAGCAGGTACATACGACAAAAACCGTGTATTTGGTGTAACTACTTTAGATGTTATCCGTAGTGAAGCATTTGTTGCTGAACTTAAAGGTTTAAACGTTGCTGAAGTTAAAGTGCCAGTAATTGGTGGTCACTCAGGTACAACTATTTTACCTCTTCTTTCTCAAGTTGAAGGTGTAACTTTCTCTGAAGAAGAAGTTGCTGCATTAACTCCACGTATCCAAAATGCTGGTACTGAAGTTGTAAATGCTAAAGCAGGTGGCGGTTCAGCTACTTTATCTATGGGCGCTGCTGCTGCTCGTTTTTGTTTATCTTTAGTGAAAGGTTTACAAGGCGAAGACGTTGTAGATTACGCTTACGTAGATGTTGCTGACGGCGATGCTGCTTATTTTGCACACCCTGTACGTTTAGGTGTTAACGGTGTTTCTGAAATTTTACCATACGGTGAATTATCTGCTTTTGAAGAAAAAGCTAAAAACGATATGTTAGAAACATTAAACAAAGACATTCAAGAAGGTGTTGATTTTATCAACGCATAATTTTATCAATATATAATTGATAAAGCCTTACTTGCAAAAAGCCCGTCACTTCAATTGAAATGACGGGCTTTTTTTATGTCATTAATTATTTTTTCAAAGTATAAAGTAGGGCAGGTTACTTGGTTTTATTAATAGCGTATTGGCTTATTTGGCTAGCTAATAACGACAAAACACAATAGCCAAAAAAGTAATAAAAGCCTTTACCTACATTCGATATAGTCTCGCTGCTTAATGCCAATTTAATTTGAAAAGAAAATAAAGTAAATTGTTGGTGATTTATTGTTTCTGCATGATTGGTAGATAATACTGCCAGAAAAACCGCAATAACAAACACATCAGCCATTGACCACTTGCCAATAGCGCTAATCACATTAAGTATTTTTTTAGCAAGAGATGTGTTGCTTATAAAATAGGCAGTACACACTAAAGTCGCTTTAATTACAGGTATTGCTATCGAAAAGATAAACAAAGCAATAGCAACCAATAAGCGATCGTCTAACCAAAGCTCGTTGATTGTACCTAATAGTGATAACTCTTTATTGACTAGCTCGGTTGTTAATTGTGAGCCGCCAACATGTGCGTTTGCTTCCATGACTAACGAAAATATAGGTAGAGTAATGCCTGGAATAAATAAACCGATAGCAACAAGGTTTAGAAAAAAGCCTAAATGTTTAGTCATATCTTGCTACCTTTAAACAGTACGGTTAGCAGCAATATGCGCTAATGCAATCAATGCTTTTTTTTGTTCGCTATCAGCAATAACATCGAGCGCTTTGATGGCTTTGTCGGCTTCAATTTCGGCTTGTGCTTGGGTATAACGTAATGAGCCGGTTTCTTCCATAGCAGCAAGAATCAATTCAAGGTTGTCCATGCCGTTACCAAGTTCAATCGCCTCTTTGATGAGTTGTTGTTGCGTACTATTACCGTGTTTCATTGCATAAAGTAGCGGTAGGGTAGGTTTACCTTCAGCTAAATCATCACCGACATTTTTGCCCATTTCTTTAGCGTTTGCAGTGTAATCCATAATGTCATCAACTAACTGGAACGCAGTACCTAAATACTTACCGTAGTCAGCCATGGCTTTTTCGATTTTTTCATCTTGTTTAGCTACTACTGCGGCTAGGCGGGTTGCTGCTTCAAATAATTTAGCTGTTTTGCAGTAAATAACCTGCATGTAACTTTCTTCAGTGGTGCTGGCATCGTTACAATTCATTAATTGTAATACTTCACCTTCAGCAACAATATTGGTTGCATCAGATAAAATATTCATAATGCGCATATCGCCTAATTTAGTCATCATTTGAAATGAACGGGTATAGAGAAAATCACCCACTAAAACACTGGCGCTATTACCAAAAAGTGCATTTGCGGTTTCTCTACCACGGCGCATGTTCGATTCATCAACGACATCATCGTGTAATAAAGTCGCAGTATGAATAAACTCAATGATCGCGGCAATATCTAAATGTTGAGTACCTTGATAAGATAATGCTCTGGCAGCAAGCACTGTTAACATAGGGCGCATGCGTTTACCGCCAGCGTTAACAATGTATACTCCAAGTTGATTAATTAAGGCGACATCAGATTGTAATTGATCATAGATAAGATCGTTTACCGCGCTCATATCGTTTTGTGCTAATGCCTGTATTGCTTTAATATCTACGTTATTGCCCATATTACTTTCTTTAGCTAGTGTAATTTTTTATTAATTAAAAGGTTTCAATTAGTTAAGAAGGCAAAGTTTACACTAAATTCACTGCAAAAGTAGTTTTCTAATCGCTTTGTTTTAATTCTTGAGTGAAAACCTAATAAAAAGCATTAAATGCTAATAAACTTGGTAAATGATCGTTTTTATACTTGCTCTCTCTAATTTCTTAGCGTAGAATTCGCGCCCTATATTTTTAAATTTAGCGTCATAAAACTTTAACTTAATAAGTAATTGGCGCAGTACGGAGTAGCTATGTACGCGGTATTCCAAAGCGGTGGTAAACAACATCGTGTAACCGAAGGACAAACAGTTCGTCTAGAAAAGCTTGAGCTTGAAGTAGGCGCAACAGTAGAATTTGATAACGTTTTAATGATCGCCAACGGCGAAAACATCAATGTAGGCGCGCCTTACGTTGCTGGTGGTAAAGTAGTTGCAGAGGTTGTTACACAAGCTCGCGCACCTAAAGTTACTATCGTTAAATTCAAACGTCGTAAGCATTCACGCAAACAAGCGGGCCATCGTCAATGGTTCACTGAAGTGAAAATTACTGGTATTAACGGCTAATTAGGAGCATTTTGACATGGCACATAAGAAAGCTGCAGGTAGTACACGAAATGGTCGCGATTCAGAAGCTAAACGCCTAGGTGTTAAGCGTTTTGGTGGCGAATCTGTTTTAGCTGGTAACATTATTGTTCGTCAACGTGGTACTCGTTTCCACGCTGGTGACAACATGGGTATCGGTAAAGATCATACTTTATTTGCTTTATCTGACGGTAAAGTTCAATTTGAAGTTAAAGGTCCAAAAAGTCGTAAGTTTGTTAGCATTATTGCTGACTAATTAAAACTTAGACTCATAAAAACCTCGCTTCATGCGAGGTTTTTTTTTAGATTTTTTTTGATGGACACAAATATATTTAGTCGGTCAAAAATAGTTTATACTAACGTTAATTACATTGATGTTAGATAAACGACATTAGTTACCACATTAGGGTTATTGAGATACCATGAAATTTGTTGATGAAGTTGAGATCAGAGTTGAAGCGGGCGACGGTGGCAACGGCTGTGTCAGTTTCCGTAGAGAAAAATTTATTGAGTATGGAGGTCCTAACGGTGGTGATGGCGGCGATGGCGGCGATGTTTTTTTAATTGCCGATGAAAGCTTAAATACCCTTATTGATTATCGTTTTGAACGTTTTCACCGAGCGAAGCGTGGCCAGAATGGTCAACCACAAAACTGTACTGGTAAAGGTTCGGATGACCTTGTACTTAAAGTACCTGTTGGCACACGTGCTATCGATCAAGATACCGGTGAGCAAATTGGTGATTTAACCCACAAAGGCCAAAAGTTACTGGTTGCTAAAGGTGGCTGGCATGGTTTAGGTAATTTACGCTTTAAAAGTAGCACCAATCGTACACCTCGTCAAAAAACAGATGGTACGCCAGGAGAAATTCGTAACCTTAAATTAGAGTTACTGTTATTGGCTGATGTTGGCCTTTTAGGTTTACCTAATGCGGGTAAATCGACCTTGATTCGCAGTGTTTCGGCTGCAAAGCCTAAAGTAGCGGATTACCCATTTACAACCCTAGTACCTAACTTAGGTGTAGTGCGTTTAGATAGCTCTCGTAGTTTTGTTATTGCCGATATTCCAGGACTTATTGAAGGTGCAGCAGACGGCGCCGGCTTAGGTACACAATTTTTAAAGCATCTTGAGCGTTGTCGTATCTTATTACACGTGATTGATATCTTACCTGTTGACGGCTCGGATCCTTTAGAAAATGCACAAACGATCATTAGTGAACTTGAGCAGCACAACGAAAAGCTTGCCGGTAAACCTCGTTGGATTGTTTTCAATAAAACTGATTTAGTGCTTGAAGAAGAAGCGAAAGAAATTACCGATAGAATTCTTGAAGGTTTAGATTGGCAAGGCGAAGTACACAGTATTTCCGCTTTTAACCGTACAGGTACTGAAGAGTTATCACAAAGAGTGATGACTTTTATTGAAGAATTACCAGTAGAAGAAGAGGAAGCGCCAATTGACGGTAAAACCGTTGAGTTTAAGTGGGATACCTATCATGAAGAAACGATAGCCGCTTACGACGACGATTTAGATGACGACGATTGGAACGAAGATGATTATGACGTTGAAGTTGAATACCGTCCTTAATTAATAGCTTGTTCGTTTATATGATTAATTTTTAAAGCACTCGTTTATTCAGTTAAACTAGTGCTTTTTTATTGCCTTAAATAAGTGAGAAAAAACAATGACCATTTTATCCATGATAGTTGCCACCGCCGATAACAACATTATCGGTAAAGACAATGATATGCCATGGCATTTACCTGCGGACTTAGCGTACTTTAAACAAGTTACTTTAGGTAAACCGATTATTATGGGACGTAAAACTTATGAATCCATTGGGCGCCCATTACCGGGGCGTCGCAATATAGTTATTTCTCGTGATGAAAATTATTTACCACAGGGAAAAGGCGCTGAAGGTGTCGACATAGTCACTTCAGTTGAGCAAGCATTAGCGTTAGTTGATGGTTCAAATGGTAGTGAAGCGGTTGAAGAAATTATGGTGATTGGTGGTGGTGCTATTTACGCACATTGTCTACCAAAAGCCGATCGCTTATACGTTACGCATATTAAAGCGTCTATTGACGGAGATACAAAATTCCCCGATTATAATGAAGCGAATTGGAAAAAAATTAGAAGTGACATTCGAGAGGCTGATGAGAAAAATGCCTATCAACTAGATTTTTGTTTATACCAGCGTATTGATTGAGAAAGAATATAATCAAGGTAGTACAACAATTAAATATTATTAACAATATAGTTAACTGATATTTCTGTAACAATGGAGAAGTATGATGCGGACATTTGAAAAGGGTATTATTTTAAGTTTATTTTTATCGTTAGGATTATTTGGCTGTTCTGGTGATACTGAAGAGAGTGAAGAACCAAATGAGTTTTCAATTTCTGGGACAATAAAAGGAATTGATGGCGAAATAATATTAATATTGACAAAAAATGGCCAAGACTGGAATTCAGGGCAACTTATTGGTAACGGTGTTGCTGATGTTAGCTTTACCATAGGTGAATTTGAAGCAGGTATAAATTATGCTGTGGAAGTTGTTAATCCACCTGAAAACCAAACATGTGTTGTGACCAATGGTAGTGGCACGGTATCGGGCGAGGTTTCAAATATTGTTATTACATGTGAAAACTTAGCAGTAGCTCAAACGGGTGTCTTTATCGATAGCCCTGTAGCTGGTTTGAGTTATTTTACTGATACTTTCTCTGGACAAACACTAGCAGATGGTAGTTTTGAATATATGCAGAATGAAAGCGTAACTTTTGTTATGGGCAGTACCCAGTTTAGTGTTGAGAATTTAGCTGATGGCGCAATAATTTCACCTTTAGATGCATTTTCAACCACAGACAGCGCTGATAGACGTGTTGTTAACCTTGCTCGATTATTGCAAACCCTTGACTCAAATAGTTTTGTTGATGATGGTATAAATTTGAATACAACATTAATTGAAGAGAATGGCCCAGCCATTAATTTTGATGTATCAACAGAAGCATTTGGTAATGATGCTAGTATTATTGCTTTTGCTCAGGTTGCTAATCCTGAAGCGGGTATTGAAGAATTAGTTAGTGCCGATGCCGCTAAAGCGCATTTAGATAATCAGCTTCAATTAATTGAAAATTGCGCGATAGATCGTGTTTTCGAATTAACCTCCCATGAAACTGTCATTCCAAAAGATCAAAGTGTAGCGGGCTCTAACTATAGTCTTAATGGGTCAACTTTATCTGTTAGTAAAACAGGTGTTTGTTCACTGTCTGCACCGGAGGGCTGGACTGGAAGTTGCTCTATTACGGGTTCAAGTATCGAAGTTAACATTGGTGATTCGGCCTCACTTACAGGTACAATCGCTAATAATAGTGTCACATTAGTTGCCATGCCAACGTTATCCGATGCTCAAAACAACAGCAAAGAATATGTATCAGTTTATTTCAATGGTACTAGTACTGTCTCATGCCCTGTAGAAGGTATCTCTGCAGGTAGTTATGGTTACCAAGGTCAAGAAGCCGTTTCACAGCTAGATGGCTCAGGTGAAGATGTTTACAGTGTTACTGGTACGCTTACGTTAAATGGTGAAAGCTGTAATGTAACATCAAGCGAAGGTAATTTCTCATGTCAGGTTATAGGGAACGAAGTTTTTGGTACAGGTGAAGCATCTGGTATTAAAGGTACTATTACTGATAACCAACTTACTATGTACTTTAACTCCCCAAACTCTGATGGGGAAATGGTTGTAGGTTATTTCCATGGTGTAAAATCATCTAACTAGACATTTATATTCCTTTAAATTACTTAGCTAACTCAGTTTATGCTAACTCAGTTTATGTTAGTTAAGTAATTGAGGTGATAAGTAGCTAATAAGAGTAGCTTAAGCTAAATAAAAAAGACCGCACATATTACTATGTGCGGTCTTTTTGTATTAAACTCTATTCAATATTAAATACTGTCAGAGAAACTGTCAGGATTTAAACTACTGAGTAACGTAATCTAAAATACCAATTGCTGCTTTACGACCTTGGTCGATTGCGGTAACAACAAGGTCTGAACCAAGTACCATATCACCACCAGCAAAAACGTTTTGCTTAGTCGTTTGTAATGCAAACTCAGAGTTATCAACTGCAACAACGCGACCGCGTGAGTCAAGTTCAACACCAGCGTCAATCATCCATTGTGGTGGGCTAGGTAAGAAACCAAATGCGATAACTACCGCATCTGCTTCCATAATAAACTCACTACCTGCAATTGGCTCAGGGTTACGTCTACCGTTTGCATCTGCCGCGCCTAATTGAGTTTTAACAAACTTAACACCAACTGCATTACCTTTATCATCAACAGCAATATCTAATGGTTGTAAGTTAAACTCAAAGTTAACACCTTCTTCTTTAGCGTTTTGTACTTCACGTGGAGAACCTGGCATGTTGGCTTCATCACGACGATATGCACAAGTAACTTCTGTGGCTTCTTGGCGAATTGAGCTACGTACACAATCCATCGCGGTATCACCACCACCAAGTACCACAACTTTCTTACCTTTAAAATTAACATAAGGCTTAACCTGCGCGTTATCTTCAGCTTTAATACCCATTAAGTGTTGAGTATTGCCAATAAGGAAATCTAGAGCGTTATAAACGCCGCTAGCGCCTTCATTGTCAAAGCCACCACTCATGTCTTTGTATGTACCTAAAGCTAGGAATACTGCATCGTATTCGTCACTTAAATCACTAAAGCTAACGTCAGTACCCACATTAGTATTTAAACGAAACTCAATACCCATGCCTTCTAATATTTCGCGACGGGTTTGAATCACTTCTTTTTCAAGCTTAAATGATGGAATACCAAAGGTTAGTAAACCACCTATTTGCGCGTGTCTGTCATAAACTACAGTATCAACACCATTACGTGTGAGTACGTCAGCACAAGCAATACCTGCTGGGCCTGCGCCAATTACAGCAACACGTTTACCTGTTTTTATTACGTGAGATAAGTCAGGTTTCCAACCTTGGGCAATAGCCGTATCGGTAATATGTTTTTCGATATTACCGATAGTTACAGCGCCAAACTCATCGTTTAAGGTACAAGCTGATTCACATAATCTGTCTTGCGGGCAAACTCGACCACACATTTCTGGCAAGCTGTTAGTTTCGTGACATAAGTCAGCCGCTTCGAAGATTCGGTCTTCAGTCACTAACTCTAACCATTGTGGAATATAGTTATGTACTGGGCATTTCCATTCACAATATGGGTTACCACAGTCTAAACAACGGTCTGCTTGGCCAGCACTTTGCTCTGTGCCAAGTGGTTGATAAATTTCAACGAAGTTAATTTTACGCTCTTCAATTGACTTTTTAGCCGGGTCAATTCGTTTTACATCAATAAATTGATAAACATTTTTACTCATTATATTAATCCTCAATCTTTATCAATTATTGCGCTTGCACACGAAGTTCAGCACTTGAACGGCTACGATGACCTAATAGGGTTTTAACATCGGTTGCTGTTGGTTTGATTAGTTTAAATAATGGTGCATATTTATCAAAGTTTTGAAGAATAGCTTGGGCGCGTAAACTGCCTGTTTCTTCAAAGTGTTGATTAATAATACCGCGTAAATGTTCTTGATGAATCATTAAGTCTTCAATGGCTAACATTTCGATAGATTCTTTATTCAAGCGAGTATCTAAGTCACCTGCTTCATCTAATATGTAAGCAAAACCGCCTGTCATACCTGCGCCAAAGTTAACACCAATATCACCAAGTACAGTCACTATACCGCCAGTCATGTATTCACAACCATGGTCGCCGGTGCCTTCTACAACGGCGTGACAGCCAGAGTTACGTACACCAAAACGTTCACCTGCACGACCTGCAGCAAATAATTTACCGCCGGTAGCACCGTACAAACAAGTATTACCCATGATCATGGTTTTATGGCTAGGGTATTCAACGCCAACAGGTGCTTTTATGGTTAGCTTACCGCCAGCCATACCTTTACCAACATAATCGTTAGCATCACCGGTTAAAATCATGTTCAAGCCGCCTGCATTCCATACACCAAAACTTTGTCCGGCTGTACCTGAAAAATGCAGAGTGATTGGCGCAACTGCCATACCTTGGTCGCCATGGTTACGGGCAATTTCACCTGATAAGGTAGCACCAATAGAGCGGTCAGTATTTTGGATGTTAAAGCGAAATTCTCCACCTTTACTGTGTATTACTGCATCATTTGCGGCTTCTAAAATCTTCTTGTTTAACAAGCCTTCATCAAACGCTTTGTTTTCTTCTGTTTGATGTAGCGCGGTATTTTCACCAGCAACAACAGGCGCAATAATTGGTGATAAATCTAATTTACTTTGCTTAGAGGTAAGACCATCAATTTGTACTAATAAATCAGTACGACCAATAATATCGGTTAAGCTAGCAACACCAACACTGGCTAATATTTCACGTACATCACGAGCGATGAACTTAAAGTAGTTCATTACTTGTTCTGGTAAGCCTTTAAAGAATTGTTCACGCAATACTTCGTCTTGTGTAGCAACACCTGTTGCACAGTTATTTAAGTGACAAATTCGTAAGAATTTACAACCTAAAGCAACCATAGGTGCAGTACCAAAACCAAAACTTTCAGCACCTAAAATAGCCGCTTTAACAATATCAATACCAGTTTTTAAGCCGCCATCAACTTGTAAGCGTACTTTATGACGCAAGCCGTTGGTCACAAGAGATTGATGTGCTTCGGCTAAACCAAGCTCCCATGGACAACCGGCATATTTAACCGAAGTTAATGGGCTAGCGGCTGTTCCGCCGTCGTAACCTGAAATAGTAATAAAATCAGCGTACGCTTTGGCAACACCTGAAGCGATAGTACCAACGCCAGGGCCAGATACTAACTTAACGGAAACCACGGCTTTCGGGTTTACTTGTTTTAAATCGAAAATAAGCTGAGCTAAATCTTCAATTGAGTAAATATCGTGATGTGGTGGTGGTGAAATCAAGGTAACACCTGGCACTGAATAACGTAATTTAGCAATTAAAGGTGAGACTTTATCACCCGGTAATTGTCCACCTTCACCTGGTTTCGCACCTTGTGCTACTTTAATTTGTAGTACATCTGCGTTAACTAAGTAATGTGGAGTAACACCAAAACGGCCTGACGCTATTTGTTTGATACGTGAATTTTTAACCGTACCAAAACGACGTTCATCTTCACCACCTTCACCAGAGTTTGAGAAGCCACCTAAGCGGTTCATGGCGATAGCTAAGGCTTCATGTGCTTCTGGGCTTAGTGCACCAATAGACATAGCTGCACTATCGAAACGTTTAAACATTTCGGTATCGGGTTCAACCTGATCAAGTTCAATAGTTTGACAATCGTCTTTTAATTTTAATAAGTCACGAATGGTCGCGATTGGGCGTTGGTTTACTTCATCGGCAAAAGTGCGGTAATCGTTATAATCACCGTTAGTTACTGCGCGTTGTAAGTAGTTAACAACATTTGGGTTAAAGGCGTGATATTCGCCACCATGAACGTATTTTAATAAGCCGCCATGATGCACTTTTTGATGTGGTAAAAATGCACGACGAGTTAAGTTAACAGCGTCTTGTTGAATGTCACTAAAGTCAGCACCCTTAATACGGCTAGGTAGGTCACTAAAACAAAGTGACATGATGTCTTCGTTTAAGCCGATTACTTCAAATAAGCCTGCACAGCGGTAACTAGCAATTGTTGAAATACCCATTTTAGAAAGTATTTTTAATAAGCCTTTATTAATACCGTCACGGTAATTAATCACCGCATCACGAGTGCTAAGCTTAATTTGCCCCTGCTCGGCTAATTGCGCAATAGTTTCAAATGCTAAATATGGGTAAATAGCGGTAGCACCTAAAGCAATTAATACGGCAAAGTGATGTGAGTCACGTACCGAACCGGTTTCAACAATAATGTTTGAATCACAACGTAGTTGTTCATCTACCAAACGTTTTTGTACTGCACCAACAGCCATCGCCGCAGGAATAACAAGTAAACCTGGCTGAATGTCTTTATCTGACAGTACTAAAATAACCGTAGCACTTTCGCGCACAAGGGTTACTGCTTGGTCACAAATACGTCTAATAGCGTTTTCTAAACCTTCTTCACCTTCATAGCTTAATGATAAGGTGTCTGAGCGGTAATGTTCAGGGTCTAGCTTTAACATTTGCTCTAAGCCAGTACGCATAAGTACTGGTGTTGAGAACAACATACGATCAGCATGACCAGAGGTTTCATTAAAGACGTTATGCTCACGACCAATACAGGTGCCTAATGACATTACATAACGTTCGCGCAATGGATCAATTGGCGGGTTAGTGACTTGCGCAAATTGTTGGCGGAAGTAATCGTATAAAGTACGAGTATTACTTGAAAGCACAGCCATAGGAGTATCATCACCCATAGAGCCTGTCGCTTCTTGACCATTCTCAGCCATTGTTCTAATTACTTGCTGAATTTCTTCGTAGCTGTAATTGAACATTTTCTGATATTGATTCATTTGTGTATCAGAAAGGGCACGTTTAACAACAGAGTTTTCTTCAAGTTGATCAAACGGTACTAAATGACGTACGTGTTTATTTAACCATTCTCGGTACGGATGGCGATCTTTAAGGTTGTTATCAATATCTGATGAATGAGATATTTTACCTGTGTAAGTATCAATAGCGAGCATTTGCCCAGGGCCTACACGACCTTTTTCGATAACTTCATCTTCGCCGTAATCCCAAATACCAACTTCAGAGGCAAGGGTAATAAAACCATTACGAGTAATAACGTAACGGGCAGGGCGTAAGCCATTTCTGTCGAGGTTACAAGCTACATGACGACCATTGGTCATTACTACACCTGCAGGGCCGTCCCACGGCTCCATGTGCATTGAGTTAAACTCATAAAAAGCGCGTAAATCATCGTTCATTAATGAACTGTTTTGCCATGCTGGTGGCATTAATAAACGCATAGCACGGTATAAATCCATACCGCCCGCTAAAAATAGCTCAAGCATGTTATCTAATGAAGATGAATCTGAGCCTTTTTGACCAACAAATGGCGCAGCATCTTGTAAATCAGGCAATAATGGTGATTTAAAACGATGTGTTCTGGCACGGCTCCATTGACGGTTACCATTAATAGTATTAATTTCACCATTGTGCGCTAAGTAGCGGAACGGTTGTGCTAAATGCCATTGCGGTGATGTATTTGTAGAAAAACGCTGATGGAATACACAAATAGCACTTTGCATGCGAATGTCAGCTAAATCTAAATAGAAGTTAGGTAAATCTACCGGCATCATTAAGCCTTTGTAGATAGTAACTAAACAAGAAAGGCTTGCTACGTAAAAACGTTCATCTGTAATGCGTTTTTCAGCACGGCGACGTGCCATATATAAACGACGTTCTAAATCTAGGTTTCTCCAACCCGGAGGTGCATTAACAAATATTTGTTCAATGGTTGGTAAATTACCTATGGCAATTTCACCCAATACAGAAGTATCGGTAGGTACTGTACGCCAGCCTAATAAGGTTAAGCTCTCTTCAGATAGCTCTTCTTCTAATATCTTTTTTGAAAGGGCGGCTTCAATAGGATCAGGGCTTAAAAAAATCATACCAACGGCATATTTTTTACCTAAGCACCAATCATTTTCTGCAGCTACAGCGCGAAAGAAACTATCTGGCTTTTGTAATAATAAGCCACAGCCATCACCTGTTTTACCATCGCTGGCGATACCGCCACGATGTTGCATACGATCTAAAGCGGAAATAGCGGTCTTAATAAGTTTGTGACTGGTTTCACCTTGTTGATGGGCAATTAAACCAAAACCACAGTTGTCTTTTTGGACGCTATGATCATAAAGCTGCATTGTTCTCTCCTAAATAATAAGCCAACCTACTCGCAGGACATGCAAACAGCATAAATAAACAGTAAAACTGCATAATTATACTTGTGATTTAAGTAAGCGGAATGCTCTACAATAAACAGAAACAGGTTAAAGGTCAATAAAAATAGAGTGTCGGCTCATTATTTGTTTATATCTTTTTGCTGCTCAAAGTGACTAAAAAGCTTAATATATAGCTACTATCTCAATATTAATCTACTTCTTGCTTACTTAGCCTTACTTTTTATTTATTTTATATATTAAGTAATTTATAAAGATATTCAAAACTAACAATACTTATTTATAGATGAATTTAATTCACTTATGCATAATTATTCGTAATGAATTTGTAAAAAGTATAAAAAAAGCCAATAGCGGTAACACTATTGGCTTGTATAAATTTCAATTTCAATAAAAGGCTTAAGGTTGATAACCGCCTTCAATTCCTTTGGTTGCAACACTTACCGCATCATGAGCATGAAGAGATTCAAGGTGGTTGATACGCAACCAAAAATCATCAAAATGATGTGCTTGATTCATGCTGTGTTGTAAACGACGAGCTGCATCTTCACAAAACATTAAGTTCTGACCATTAAGGCGAGCAAACTCTTGTTCATCTTCACGTTTAACTGCTGCTTGCACAGGTGTCTGTAATGAGTTTTCAATTAAGTCTACTAACTCAGTAATTGGGAAGTCGTTAACATTATCATTAAGTTTAACTTTAACTTCTGCCACAGAACGCTGTGAATGTGGTGTTGCCACTACGCCATCTGTAGTGCCAAGCCATTCATGTACATCAGCCATAGCTAATTTATCGTTTTGTAAAAACTTGTCACTGAAAGCTTTTTGAATTAACTGGCGAGCAAGAGCCGCAGAGCAAGGGCAAGTAGATGAGTAAGGAACATCAATAGATAATTCTATCGTCAATTGGCCTTTATTTACTGATCCCGTCAGGGTTACAGGGTATGCTTTCCAGCCTTCTTTACCACTAATTAATGATTTTCTACGTAAATGGTACTCGAAATTAAACTGTACTTTAGCGCGATCGCTTAATTCTTGATGACTACTGATAAAGCCGTCAAGTAATGCAACGATGCTCTGATAATTCAAAACACCGCTAGTTGATAACTCATCAATAAGAAGATAAAGACGTGACATGTGAATGCCTTTAGCTTTAGCTTCTTTTAAATTAACAAAAGCATCAATATGAGCGGACACCATACGGTCACTTTGGTCTTTTGAAGCAACCATCATAGGCATTTCAATATTACTCATGCCAACCCAGTCAAGCGTACCTTCGGTTTGGGCTGTTGTATGATTAGCGATATCAGGCATTGATGTCGTCATTTCGACTCCACTTTTAAAACGATTATAGTATTAACTACTTCCTATATAGGTATAAATAAATACAGGGAGCAGGTCTAAGGGCGCATATTCTAGCCTATTTTTTAACGGTAATCATTAGTGTTGTTACTCTATCGCTAAAAAATATGATCATTAGTGATATTTTAACTTAATTTTCAGTAAGTTTGTTTGATTTCTATTAGTAGGTTAAAATGCGTTAACTTTGTATTAACTACAATATTGGTTATAGCCATGGAGATTGAACAATTGAGTGCTTACTTAGATGAAGTATTACTTGCAGACTATTTAGACAGGTTAGGCAAAAATATTATTGAGCAGATGTTTGCTTTGTATAGCCAACAAGTTGTTATTTATCTTAATGATATTGAAAAAGCGCAACAAGTAGATTCAAAAACCGATTGGCAAACGTCTTGTCATAAGATGAAAGGCGCAACAGCGAGTGTAGGGATGAGAAAATTACACCTGCAGTTGAAAACCCTAGAAAAAATCAATGCTACTCAACAAGAAAAATCTGTAATGCTAGCAGATTTAAAGGCATTAAACGAAGCGTCAACACTCGCCTTTAATACGTGGCTAGCTAGTATATAATCGTAGCTGTTTTTTTGGGATATTTTTTAGTTAATTTTATTACTATATAGGTATTCGCCAAAATCCATTAATGGCAAAGAAAATAGTCGCTTAACCTAAAAAAAAGACCAACGAAACTTAATCAACTTGGTATTATTGTATGTAGTTTCGTTGGTCTTTTTTTAATGGCTTTTTAATTGAGTTTTATCAATACTTAATCAAGTGTGCCAACAAAACGATAACCTTCACCATGAATAGTATTGATAAGTTCAGGTGTATTATCATTTAATTCAAAATGCTTGCGTAATCGTCTAATTGTTACATCGACAGTTCTGTCATTTTCGCGTAAATCTCTCCCCGTCATTTCCTTTATAAGCTCTTGGCGAGTAATAATTTTACCGACATTTTTTATCAATAAACTCAATGCTCTGTATTCGCCGCGAGGAATAGCAATTACTTCACCTTCTGGGCTAGTCATTTGGCGAGAGTTAGAATCTAAAGACCACTGATTAAAAGTGATAACACTTTGTACTTGTTCTGTTTCAGCTGCTGGCTGCCCAATTCTCGTTAAAATATTACGAGCGCGTATGGTCAGCTCACGCGGGTTAAATGGTTTGGTTAGGTAGTCGTCAGCACCAATTTCTAAACCGAGAATTTTATCAATATCACTGTCTCGCCCTGTTAAGAATATTAACCCCAAGTCTTTGTTTACAGTTAACTCTCGCGCTAATAATAAGCCATTTTTACCTGGTAAATTAATATCCATAATGACAAGGTTGATAGCGTTTTTCTTAAGCTGCTCAGCCATACTTTCGCCATCTATGGCTTCGAAAACCTCGTACCCTTCAGCTTCAAATAAACTGCGTAAATTAAAGCGGGTAACGTCTTCATCTTCGACAACTAAGACCTGATAAGTTTGCATATTGGAATTTACCTAATTTTTAATGGCTATTGATATTTTTATGATTAATATTTCTATAGAATAATGTTTATACGTTTAATACTTCTACGTCTAATGCTTAATTACTTAATATAAGAAAGAGTATAAAATGAACTATCTATTTACAATTATTTAACTATTTTAGTCAAGTGGTATTGAAAAAACAATTTATAAGCGACTTTATTTCATTAACCTGCAGCTAACGCTACAGGAAAAGAGATATCAAAACTTACACCAGGAGTATGGTCATCTTCAAGCGCAATATGCCCGGCTAATGCTTGAGTGACTAAATTATAGACTAAATGCATACCTAATCCGCTCCCACCAGAACCTCGTTTAGTTGTGGTAAAGGGGTCAAATATTTTTATTTTCATTGCGTTATCTATGCCCACACCGTCATCGCGGTAGTTAATGTGCAACTGACCACTTAAGTTTATAATATTTATGGTAATGTGGCCACTTTCTCGTCCATCAAAACCGTGAAACAAAGAATTAAGAATAAGATTTATTAGAATTTGATTAATAGGCCCTGGTTTACTCGTGATCAATAAATCTTCTGGACAATCAATTGCAACTTCAATATTTGCAGTTTCTATCTTAGCAGAGAGAGTAAGTAGTACTTCATCAATTAAATCGCGTACATTGAAATTTCTACTTTCTGCACTTGATTGATCAACGGCGACTTTTTTAAAGCTGGAAATTAAATGTGCAGCGCGTTCTAAATTTCGTAGGGTAAGTGCTATGTTTTCATCACCATCATTTAGAAATTTTTTCAACTGACTTGAACGTAGTGTTTTATTTTCAAATGCTGCTTTTATTTCAGCTAAATTATCTGCTAATAAACTTGAGGCGGTAACACCTAGGCCTATCGGTGTATTCACCTCATGAGCGATACCAGCAACCATATCTCCTAGCGAGGCCATTTTTTCTGTTTCTACTAACTGCCCCTGAAATTCATGTAATTTTTCCAAAGTAGATAATAATTCTTGGTTAGACTCTTTTAGCGCATCTGTTCTGGCACTTAAGCGGTTTTCTAATGCTTGATTTTTGGCTTGTGTATGCTGATGCTCTTCAATTAAGCTATTAATATGCTTTTCTACACGAAGTAGTAATACATTAATATTTACAGTTAATGTATCAAGCTCTTTGAAAGGCAGTTGAGTTAATTGTGTTTGATAGTTTCGACTACGGGATATTTGCGCTAATTCATCAATAATACCATCAATGGGTTGGTTTATATTATTGAATAATGATCGGGCAACATAAAAAGAAAGAATGAGAGCGAATAAGAAAAAAACCAACATCACATAAACCAGTCGGTTAAGGAAAGTCTGTTTTTCAAGCAGACTTGTTTGAATGAATAAATAGCCGATAGTCTTTTGAGCTTGAGTGATGTTTACAATAAGCTCTAGATGGTTAGTATAATGTTGAATGCTACTTAACCTTGAAATGTCTGAAATTCTATCTCTGATTGGCGGAAAGTTATGGTTGCGATTGTAACTACTAAAGTACTCAATGCTTTCGTCTTGGTTAATACGGTATACATGAATGTGGTTAATTAACGGAGTAGTTACGAGCTTTTTTAATTGATTTTTTAATTTAACTTGGCCGTTATCGCTATGTAAATATTGAGCACTATTGCTAGCCAGTAGATTTGCCCATGCGTGTGTATCATCGGCAATAATATGAGTGCCTTGTTTATCAACCATATAAAAAATAGCAGCAGAAGCAGTTAATATGATTATTGTCGTTAAAGCCATAATACTTCGTACTAAACGATTATGAAGAGAAACACTATGTTCAGATCTTCTCATGATGCTCAATATGTTTATTTTTATTACTTTGATAATAGCTGAGCTTGGTAAATAGTAAACCCTTTATCTTTGGCGATAATGTGGGTATTGCCTATATGGGCTTGCATAATTGGCTGATAACGCAGAAAACTATTAGCTACAATAGTAATTGAAGCAGATTTATTCATTTGTTTTTTTATGCCCATCAAAAAGTCTTCACTGGCTTGATAGTGGGTTTTAAGTCCTTGATGGAAAGGAGGGTTTGACACAACATGCTGATACTGTTCGTTAACAGTAGACAAGCTATTAGAGGCAAATACTTCACCTGTTAAGTTATTTAGCTTTAAGCTTTCTTGTGCGGAAGTTAATGCTAAAGCGCTAACGTCAAGTAATGATAACTTGGTGTTGGGAAACCTCTTGCCAACAAAACAACTTATAACGCCAGCCCCACAACCAAAATCAAGTACTTTGTCTGTCATATTATCGGATAAATTATTCAGTAATAATTCAGTACCCACATCAAGTTTTTGTTGGCTGAAAACACCTGGTAATGAAGCTATTTTCAACTCAATACCTGCAACTGTGATTTGATATTGTTTAAACCAATCTTGTAGATTAAAGGTTTCAGTTAACTTTTCTGGTTTAAATAACCCTACATAAAGCATACAGTGACGAGCAGCATCTTCTTTTCGACAGCATAGTAATATGTCTTTCGTTAATTTTTCTGCGGATTGAATACCGCCTTTTTTCTCGCCCACTAACAATATTTTTGTATTTTTGTCTACACAATGAGCAATCATTGCCAGGGTAAAGTTAAGCTCTGCTTTACTCTTCGGAAAGGCAATTATTACCAAGTCATGGCAAATATCTGTTTGATAATTACTGGCAAATGTCGTGGTTACTTTATCGCTGTGTTTGTGCTTTATCGCTTGGTAGTCAATAAAGTTGTTATTAAAGCAATGAATGTTTTGCGGACTGTGTAACTCAATATAAGCATTGATAAAACCATCTTCAGATAAATTAATGAATAAAGGTGTTTGTGAGTTAAGTAATTCACTATTTCGTAATAACAGTTGGCTAGGGTTTGATAAAGACATAAGAGGTACGTAGTTGTGATCAGTCGAAAAATAAAGGTTATATTCTACGGTAAATAAGTATAAGCGAATAGGCTTATTTACCTTAAGTTAATTGTGCCTAAGTCAAAAAAATGGTTAAATAGCGCCCGTCCTTAATTCCTATTAAATCATACTAATAGGTAGTGAGTTTCAGCGCTTTTAAATCTAGTTATTATGTTTTCCCTAGGGTAAACATAAGCTATTTTGATAATAGCCTTAGCTTCACACAAAATATCTAGTTTAATCAATCGAGTAGCGAAGGGTTGCTGGTTGGTTAATCTTACTATCAATCTTTACAATTTTCAGATAATCGGAGTAATAAATGAGCTGGCAAGACACTTTAGCGCAGTTAGAAGCAGGTACTTTACGTGCAGCAAATCAAGACGAAGCAGGCAACTGGCATGCAAACATTGAAGTAAAGCAAGGCATTTTAGCGGCATTTAAAGCAGGCGAAAATATCTCTTTTGGCGATAACTACTTAGGTTTTGTTGATAAGCATAACTTACCTGCTCGTCAATTTACCCCAGAAGACGGTGTTCGTTTAGTGCCGGGTGGTTCATCAGTACGTGCAGGTGCTCACGTTGCTAAGGGCGTTATTATTATGCCTCCAGCATACATCAATGTTGGTGCTTTTGTTGATAGCGGTACTATGGTTGATAGTCACGCGTTAGTTGGTTCATGTGCACAAATTGGTAAAAATGTTCATGTTTCTGCTGCTGTGCAAATTGGTGGCGTGTTAGAGCCAATTGGCGCTAGCCCAGTAATCATTGAAGATAACGCTTTCTTAAGTGCTGGTGTTGTTATTGTTGAAGGTATCGTTGTGAAAAAAGGTGCAGTATTAGCGCCAGGCGTATCTCTATCTAAATCAGTACCTGTATATGATTGTGTAAATCAAGTTATGCGTGAAAAAGGTGCTGAAATTCCAGAAAATGCTATTGTTGTTCCTGGTACTCGCCCAGTTAAAGGTGAGTGGGCAGAAGCACAAGGTTTAAACATGGCTTGTGCTTTAATCGTGAAATATCGCGATGAGCAAAGTGATGCAGCCTTAGAATTAGAATCAATTTTACGTTAATTATTCTCCTTGTCGCTGTAAGGTTCAATCTAGGCGTCAAAAGTACTCATTGACATGCGTCAACTCTGTGCTTTTTTCTTTAGCTTGAATCGTACAGCTTAAAGTTGAATAATTAATATTTGAGGGGGAGATACATCATTACTGTAGAGCTCAACTTATGCGTCAAAAGTACTCACAAATTCTTCTGGAAAGAATTTGCACACCTGAAAGGTGGAGTACAGGATGTACGGAATCTTGACATGCGTCAACTCCGTGCTTTTTCCTTTAATTTGAGCTTTACAACTTAGATGTTCTTTACCTCAGATTTTCTTTCATTTACGGTTTCTGGTTAAGAATATAAAAGATATTCTAAGACTTTAAACGAAAGAGAATTAAATATTATTCCTAACCTATTTTACCTATTCCGAACAATATAAAGAATCCTATCATGACAACTTCTACTTGGTTTGACACTAGTATTGAAAATGCCTTACTTGCCCACCTATCACCTGAAGATGAGCAAGCGTATTTTGTTTATAACTTGGATGCGTTAAAAGCGCATTTGGCTAAATTACAGCAACAAGATGTGATTAAGTTGTGGTTTGCGGTTAAAGCGAACCCGTTGTCTAAAATTATTCAAACGCTAGATAGCGAAGGTTTTAATTTTGATGTAGCGAGTACGGGTGAATTAAACCAAGTATTAGCGCAAGGTATCGACTCAAGTAGAGTGTTAAACACCGGCCCTGCAAAAACTAAAAAGCAGTTAGCGGCTTTTGTTAAAAAAGGTGTAAATACCTTTGTCGTAGAAAGTTTAAATCAATTGAATTGGTTAAATGAGGTAGTACTTGAGCAACAAACTGTGTCAGGTAATCTCAATGCTCCGCAAGTTTTATTACGTGTG
Source organism: Colwellia sp. E2M01 (assembly GCF_018860585.1). Lineage (GTDB taxonomy): Bacteria > Pseudomonadota > Gammaproteobacteria > Enterobacterales > Alteromonadaceae > Colwellia. Next base: position 84,785 of record NZ_JAHKPR010000029.1, on the reverse strand, counting down.
CAATTACAGTGGGATGAAGGTGAAAAAAACCCATTGGGTGGTAATAGCTTAACACCATTTGGTTTATCTGTGGCAGAGTGGCAGAGTGTGCATGTTGATGATTATCCAGCATTAAATTTATGTGGCTTACATATTTTCCAATGGGGCAATATGTTAAGTAACGAAAAAATGTTTTCATTATGGTCACAAATGGTTGCGCCATTAACTGAGCTAGCTAATAGCATTGGTATGTCACTAGAGGTACTCGATTTAGGTGGTGGTTTAGGTATTGATTATTTAGGCGAAGGCAATACATTAGCTTGGTCTAAAATTATTGAAGATTTAGCGGTAATTAAAGCCGAAGCTGGCGTAAAAGAGTTATGGCTTGAGTTAGGTCGTTTTGCTGTGGCCGAATGTGGTTATTATGTTGTGCCAGTGGTTGATAGAAAAGTAAACTACGGACAAGAGCAATTAGTTTTAGCTGCAGGTATTAACCATATTATTCGCCCTGCCATTACCGACCAACCTTTCCCGGTTCGCATTTTACGTCCTGATTTTGATGAACAGAACACTTTGATGGAAAACTTTGACCTACATGGTCCGCTGTGTACCAGTATGGATAAATTAGGTCATTTGCCTTTACCATCTGATGTCGAAGTTGGTGAACAATTAGTGTTTGGCTACACTGGCGCTTATGGCTTTACCGAAAGTATGCCGTTTTTCTTATGTCATGAATTAGCGGCGGAATATGTTTTTCAAGCAGGTAAGCTTATTGAAGTCAGAGCAGCAAAACCTGCTTCTTCATATTTAGCATAAGTCGTTAATCAGTTATCTAGGTAAGAGGGAGAAATAATAAATGAATACCTTTACTAAAGAAGTTATGTCTGTCGGTGAAATGGCCTGTGGCACAAAACTGACTGTACCTGTTTTTTCATTTAAAGTAGCAGAAGAGCAAAAGACCGGCCCTGATGTTTATATTCAAGCCAATATGCATGGCGCTGAAGTACAAGGCAATGCGGTTATTTTTCAATTGCTTGAATTATTACCCCATTGTCAATTAAACGCTAACATTACCTTAGTACCTTACGCTAATCCTCTTGGTAATAGCCATAAAAGTGGTGAATATACCTTAGGCCGTTTTGATCCAATTACCGGTGAAAACTGGAATAGAATGTATCACTTTGACCAAAGTATTATCGAGCCTTTCGTAAAACAATATATTGATGCCAGTGACGATGAGATAGAAGCTAAATTTGCACAGCTTTTAACAAATGAAATAGAAGCTAAGTTAGCGCCTTCTGTTTGGGGATTATCAACAGGACAACGTATTGCTTATCAATTACAGCGTTTAGCGCATAAAGCCGATATTGTACTTGATTTACATACTGGCCCTATCTCAAGTAAACACTTGTACTGTTCTGAATATTCTCAAGCAAGTGCAAAATACTTTAATATTGAACACACGCTACTTATTCCTAACGGGTTTGGCGGCGCTATGGATGAGGCAATTTTTTGCCCTTGGTGGTATTTACAAGAAGCTTTTGCAGACTCAGGTAGAGAGTTTACTATGGGGCAGGGGATTTTTGATAAAGAAGCCTACACAGTCGAGTTAGGCTCACAAGAGCAAATTGATTTAGACGTAGCTAAAGGTGACGCGAAAGATCTGTTAACTTATTTACAGTATAAAGGCGTTATTGGTGGAGCTGAATATCAGCCAAAAGAAATGACGCGTTATGCTTGTCATCTTAAAGATTATAAAACCTTCTATGCGCCTATGGGCGGTATGGTTGATTATCTTGCCGGCTTTGGTAAGCCGATTGCAGCAGGTGAGCCGTTAGCTCGCATTTTGAGAATGGATGTTTACGGTGATAGTCGTCTTGGTAAAGATGACGAGAATACAACTAAAGCTTTACATTATGTCTCATTGGAAGAAGTAGCCATTCCTATTTTGCATTTTGCTTCAGCGAATGTAACTCAAGGCTCAGAGCTGTATAAGGTGTTTACTAATTACTTTGAGATTTAAGGTTAGAGACAAGAAATAGGCTCTAGATTGTAGGTATTAGGCTCTAGATTGTAGGTATTAGGCTCTAGGTTTAAGTCCTAGTACCTAGCCTCAATAACTTAGGCTCTAGGTTTTAAAATCCCAGAGCCTAGTTTTAATAACTTAGACTATAGCCCCTAAGCTCTTGTTGCTTATATCTTTAAACTAAACTGTAACGCAGCGCCACCTGTGTCGTTCTCTCCAACAAAGCCAGCAATATCTATAGCTAAAACATCCCAAGGAGAAATACCTATACCTGCAGTAAATACATCGTCATCAACATCGTTTAAATCCATTCGGTAACCAGCACGAAGTTGTAGATGTTCATAAAGACGGAATTCAGCACCAACTCGGGCGTATTTTGAAGCCTCTAATACTTTAAATTCTTCTCTGTCCATTAGATCTAGCTCGGTAGATACACTAACCCAATCGTTTTGGTAATTTAAGCCTATTATTGCACTTGTTTCTAAGTTAAATTTTATATTTTGCAGCTCATGGGTAACTGTTTGCTTCATTAGGTTGTTAGCAACTAAAGCAACACTCCATTGGCGGTTGTCACCAAAACTTGCATATAAGCCTAAATCGGCGTTTGTAGCTGTAGAGTCTGTAATGTATTCATCGTCAGTAATTTCAAAATCATCATCATCAAACTCATTGATTGTTGGGTTTGCGTAGATAAGATCGATACGTTGATATTTTAATTTTGTACCAATACTTAAATCATAACTCTCATCCTCAATTACAGGATAAGCAGCCATAATACCAAACTCTGAAATTGAATAACCTAATGCTAATGTTGAAGAGTCAAGATCCGCTATGTCAAAACTTCCTGACATAACTGCATCATTCATGATTTGTTCATCTTCTTCTACGTAGTCGACTAAGCCACCAATACGGCCATATTGATTGGCAAATAAACCAAAACTTAAGTATTGATTTGGGATCAAAACTTGAAAGTTAATACCTTCTTCTATTTTTATTACTTTTTGATCTATTTCTCCAAGTGTATAAACAATATCATCAACTTGATTGTATAGATCATCCACGTCAGGATATTGGGAGTTATTTATATCGTCTTCTAAATCATCAAGATCATCGATCACATCATCAATACTATCTAGCACACTATACTTATCTGAGCCTAAAAGACCTAAGTTCAAAGAAAAGAAAAAATCATCATCTTCATCAAACTTAGTTAATAAAGCAGGGTTACTTAATGATGAGGTAAAGTCAGCATTGATACTTGTAAAACCTTGACCAGCACTTCTTGCTGTAAAGCTTTCACCATGGCTAGGCAGTGTTACTAATATGAGTGGAGCTAATAATGAGCACTTTATCATTTTCGTGCAAAGGTTAATGGTTAGTGTTTTTTTCATAGGGGTCATAAGTTATCCTTTAATACTAATGAGATGTAACAAATAGTAACATAATATTCTGTACAAACGTTCAGTTTTTTAAGGCGTTTTTTCATTTATCAAGATGAGATCCGACCTCAGGCGTGCTACAACTTATCAGTATAGGCCGAACATTGGATTTAGGCTGAAGGTATTGTTAGCTCATAAATTGTACTTTTTGTTTATTACAATTCAAAGAAGTCATAGCAAGGTGCTAAGCTAATGATTGATGCAAACAAGTAAATGTTATAACATAACATCAATTCACTTGTGGCATGCCGATTTATTCTAACTATGTTTAAAAACCGACAAAAAATACAAAGCGTATTTATGCTTTTGCTTTTTTGTATTACTTTGTTCGCGCACAGTGAGCATTATACGCAAGCTAAGTCAGAGCCTTTACCAGAAGCGCAGCATGATTGTCACTTTTGTCAACAAAACTTAGATGATTCGTCGGGTACCATTGAGCTTAGTGTAAAGCCGGTGGGTATTATTAGTTGGATTAACACTAAAACACCAGTTAACCCTTTAATTGCTTCGAACTACCTGCTTCCTAATTTAAGGGCGCCACCAGTATTTCCCTCATATTAAAAAATTATCTTGTTACCGTTAGAGCTTACAGTAATAGATTTCGAACTGATATTTAGCGCCTAACCCTGGGTTTAGGCGTTTTATTATATTGTTAGATTTATTTAGCTGAGGTCTAATTTACTAGTTTGTGATCAACTTTTTTGAGTGCAACTTACAGTAGAATATTGTTGGAAAATTGTTATGTCTTTCACTAAAAAACAACAGGGCAGTAATGCTCAAATTAAATATATGATTAATAAAATTACCCACGCTAAAGCCCCTTTAGCGCTTGCTCTTATGTTACCTTTTACCGCGAGCACTCTAGCTCAAGAAATATCTGGGGTTGTGCTTAACACGCAGGGACAACCTATTGATAATGCTGCAATTCAAATAGGTCACGACTCACAGAAAATATTCACTAATGCTAAGGGTGAATTTAGCTTAACTGATGTCAAAGAAGGCACAGTAGAGTTGCATATTAGTTCAAAGAAATATAGCCATCAAAACCAAATGGTTACCGTAACAGCAGACGAAGTCAGCAAGGTAAACGTGGTACTGACTAAAACCGTAATGGAAGTCGTAGATGTTTATGCTACTCCATTACATGCTTCATCAATTGAATCAGCGTTACCTATTAACGTAGTAAGTGCTGATGAATTGAAAATGAAACAAGCAGCGACGCTTGGTGAAACGTTAAAAAATGAAGTAGGTATAAACACAAGCTATTACGGCCCTGTAGCAAGTACTCCTATTATTCGAGGATTAGACGGCCCTAGAGTACTGATTACGCAAAATGGTTTAGACGTAGGTGATGCATCACGCGTTGGACCTGATCATATTGTTGCCGCAGAAACTACAACAGCAACTCAAATTGAAGTATTAAGAGGCCCAGCGACTTTATTTTATGGTAGTGGTGCTATCGGCGGTGTGGTTAATGTTGTTGATGGTCGCGTACCAACAAGTAGTGATGATGAAGTCGACTACTTACTACAATATAACGATGTTGCTAAAGAAAAGCAGGCGTCGGTAAATATTCAAACCGGCACTGAATATATCGCTTTTCATGTTGATGGTTACTGGCGTGAATCTGATGATTACAAACTTGCTGGACCTGCAGAAGTAGAATCTGAAACTGATGAAGAAGATCATGATGAATCGGGTGATTATTACTTAGATAATAGTGCGTCGACAAGTAATGGTGCAACATTTGGTGCAAGTTACCTGCTAGATAATGGTTTTGTAGGGCTTTCTTATGGCTTTATGAACCGCGAATATGGCATACCAGGCCATAGCCATGCAGGACACGATCACGATCATGACCACGATCATGCTGAGGAAGGCGAAGAAGAAATTGATGTTTATGCGAATATGAATCAAGATCGATGGCAGATGTTAGGTGAATATAATTTTGACCAAGGCTTTATTACTAAAGTCGCAGGTAAACTCGCGTATAGTGATTACCAACATGAAGAAATAGAAGCTGGTTTAACAGGTACTATCTTTACAAATGAAAGTACTGAAGCGCGTTTTGATTTATACCATCAAAGTTATTTTGATTGGAAAGGTGCGTGGACAATTCATTATAAAAACTCAGACTTTGCAGCGGAGGGTGAAGAAGCTTTTACACCACCATCTGAGTCATCAATGTTGGCGCTTGCTTGGCTAGAAGAAAAACATTTTGGTTCTGTATTATTGCAATTAGGAGCCAGATTAGAACAAGTCACAATAGAGGTAGAAGACAGTGTAGTAGGCTTTGAAGATAATCAACTACTAGCTGAATTTGGTACGCAAGACTTTACCCCTATTAGCACTTCGGCGGGTTTAGTTTGGGATTATCAAGAGGGCTATAATATTGGTTTATCATTATCCTATTCACAACGAGCACCTGCTGCAAGTGAGTTATTTTCATTTGGTCCACACATAGGTACTAGTACTTTTGAGGTAGGTGCAGGTTTTGCTCTACATCAAGAAAATGGTGAAGTACACATAGAGAGTCCAGAAGAAGCAGCAACGGTTGAAACGTCATTAAACTTTGACTTAACTTTCCGTAAATTCGATGGTGACTTTGGCTATGTATTAAGTGCCTTTTATAACCGTATAGATGATTACTACTACCAGAATAATAGTGGTTTATTTTATCATGGCGATCATATTGACACGACTGAACACGATGGTGCTTTACCTATCTATATTTATCAACAAGAAGATGTTGCAATGTATGGTGGTGAAGCAGAGTTTATTTATCAAGTAACATCTGGCTTTACTGCTTCTATATTTTCAGATTATATTCGCGCGCAACTAGTTAATACTGGCGGTAATGATAATTTACCGCGTATTCCGCCATTACGTCTTGGTGCTATTTTTGATTATCAAGCAGAGTCATTTGATGCAGAATTAAGCTTTACTAATTATTTTGAGCAAGATGATACTGCAGAATTAGAAACCAGCACAGATAGCTACACCATGATTGATGCACACTTTAATTATTATATTGATGGTTTTGGTGATGATTTAATTGTATTTGTTAAAGGGCAGAACTTAGCAAATGTAGATGCAAGAGTTCATACTTCTTTCCTAAAAGATGTAGCACCTTTGCCAGCTCGTAGTTTTAGTATTGGTGTTCGTGGTAGCTTTTAATTTGAAGTCACTTTTATCTGCAAGTTATCCTTGATAAAAGTAGGTTCTCGTTTAAATAACTTGTTCTCGTTTTAAGATTTATTAAACCGAGATCAGGTTAAATAACAAAAAATAAAAAGGGGTTGTAACATTGTTACAGCCCCTTTTTTAATAAGTATGCTCTTAAAAGCAATTGTCTACATAAGTCAGCTTAGTGCTTTACATTAGGCCTTCGGTTAATGTTGCTAAACCACAAGCGTTACGTATTGTTCTTAAACTAGTTTAATACCTTCTTTTACTAAAACAACTTTGCCTTTTTTAAGTAAGTTGCCTACTGTCGCTTTAAAGGTTTTTTTACTTACGCCTAATGTTCTTTGTATTAACTCAGGGGCGCTTTTATCATTTAATGGTGTAATACCACCTCGGTCAGCAATGTGTGCTAATAGTTTTTCAGAAAAATCATTTACTTTATTTTTACTGCCACGCGATAAAATAAGATCAATACGGCCATCTTCACGTACTTGTTTGATATAACCTGGAATTTGCTTACCAATACGTAAATGTTGAAAGATCTCATTGTCGTATAATAGGCCCCAGTGCAAATCATTAATAATGGCTTTGTAACCTAAATCTGTTTTGCCTCCGATAATCAAATTAACCTTATCACCGGTTTGGTAATCAGCAGGCCAAATATCAATAAATTTATCAAGCTTGCTAGAAGCAGCAATACGGTCTGTACTTTGATCAAGAAAAACACGCACTAAGTAATATTTACCAACTTCCATTTCAGTATGTTGTTGATTATATGGAACCAGTAAATCTTTAGGTAAGCCCCAATCAAGAAATGCACCCATTTTATTTACTTGCACAACTTTTAACGATACAAATTCACCTACTTGTGCAAGCGGCGTGGTGGTTGTGGCAATAAGACGATCGGCAGAATCAACATAAAGAAAGATTTTAAGTAAGTCACCAATTTTACAAGCCTCTGGCAAATACCTTTTAGGTAATAATATTTCACCTAACTCACCTGCATTTAAATAAGCGCCATTGTCCATTAAGGCAATTACATTGAGGTTATTAAACTTACCAATTTGTGCGTGCGTAGTTGCTTGCATAGGTTTTTGCTCCGAGTCTTGCTTGGGAGTTTGCACAGTATTTTGTCGCTCAGTCATGGGAATACCATAGAAAAAATTTTCATTATTATAGCGTATTCAATGGCGTATACCCAACGATTTCACGGTTGCTTATATCAAGGTTAACCCACTCAATTTAAACCTTTTATTAAAAGCGAACAAAACGATTAAAATAAAATACCTAATAGTGTGCGTTAGGAGAAATTATTGTCAGCTGCTACATATTTCATTGTTGATTTTAGTCGTGCTTTTTAGGGATTACTAAAAGTAATAAATAGTCGAACTTTACTGATAAAGTTACTCTTGAATAAAATTAAACGCGTGGCAGGGTTGCTATATAAAAAGACCTTTAAACTAATCCAAGCAGAACTGTAGGCAATGGCTTCATGGGTGTAAAGTATTAATTATTAGACAATATAGTAACTGAATAATCAGCTAAGCCCTTGTTTGTTTATATGCGCTTTATATATTTTTTAATAACAATTAATGTTATAAATAAATGCGCTTAATGTAAATTAGCCACAGTGAATCAACAACAACGATTAAGTAAGCTATCACATCTGTATGAAAGCAGTGAAGCAAGCGCGATAAAGAGCCATAATTAACGACATGTTGCAACGTCTACCACTTTTATTACCGCTATTTTTTATAGTAACACTTGGGGGATTAAGTGTTAGCAGTAGCGTGTGGGCTCAAGAAAATGGACTTGAACAACAACTTACTGAAATAAGTGAACAAGTTGACAAACAAAAAGCACTCGACGATTTATCACTATTACTAAAATCAAAACAATATAAAGGTAGCGATAAAGCCAAAATATTACTGAAAAAAAGTAAGGTGTTATTTGCTAGTCATCGATATAACCAAGCGGTTGATATTGCTATGCAAGCAAGAGCTTTGGCAGATAAAAACAAAGATTTATTGCTGGTGGCACAAATTAATCACTTTCTCGGCATATTATTTTATTATCAAGGCGAATTAAAAAAAGCGTTAAAGCCTTATCAAGCATCACTTGCTTATTACGTGGCTAATCAAGCTAATAGTATTAATAAATTTGCTATCGAACAGGCTAACTTGTTAAATAACATCGCATTGGTCTATACCTCTTTAGGACAACCGAATCTAGCTTTAGCTAATTATGAACTTGCAGAGCCTTTATATGCAAAATATGGCACTGAGGGTGATAAAATAGATGTGCGATACAATATCGCTGCGCTGCACATTAGCTTACGACGTTTTGATAGCGCTATTGATATTTTAAAAGTGGTAATACAAAAGCGTCAGCAGCTAAATAATGAACATGGCATTGCTACTGCAAGAGCTGATATCGGTATTGCTTATAAACACTCCGGACAGTTTGCTTTAGCAAAAGAAAATATATTAGCGGCGCTAAGTTATTTTGAAAAACATGATTATAAGCATGATATCGCTTCCCAGCTACATAATATGTCAGAATTATCTAATGATATTTTTGATGTTGAACAAGCTATTTATTATGGCCAAAAAGCCTTAATCATTAGTGACCAAGTTGGACATCAAAAAGCTTACGCCGGCAGTTTACAAAGCTTAGCTAAGGCAAAATTTTATGCGGGTGACTTAGTACAAGCAGAACAATATATTCAGCGTTCTACTGATGTTGGAGAAAAAATTGATTATCAACGATTAATAACAGAAAATTTAGCTATTTCGGCATTAATCAATGCCGGTAATCAGCAATTTATTAAAGCATTAAAAGAACAACAGCAATATGAAAAAAAGCATTTGCTTATCGCTAATAACACCTTAAATGATAAATTAGCTGAGTTTGAATCAGAACAACTGAATCAAAAAATAGTTGATTTAGAGCAGCGTCAAGAATTAGAAAAACTACAGTCTGTAAAAATTGCGCAGCAACGTAATGTTATTATATTAACCCTAGTACTCATTCTTGGTGTTGTATTCTATATCTATCGTCGTCATCTTGAAAAACGCTTAACAAAAGAATTAGAACTTCGTGTAAAACAACGTACGCGTGAACTTGAAAATTTAACAAAAGAATTAGAGAAAGCGGATCAGGTTAAAAATCAATTTTTGGCAAATATGAGTCATGAAATTAGAACCCCATTAACTGCAATTGTAGGCCATGCTGAAGCACTAATTTATGATGATGTCGATAAAAGTAAAGTAAAAGAAGATGTGCAAGTAATTCATGGTAATAGCTTACATTTACTTGAACTTATCAATGATATTTTAGATTTAAGTCGAATTGAAGCGAATAAATTTGAATTAGAAACACAGACACTCGATTTAGGCGATTTGATTCAAGATTTATCCTATACATTTAAAGCGCAAGCACAGCAAAAAAATCTCTGTTTTGCAATTGAGCATGACTTACCTTTACCTTTTTGGATCGAAATAGACAGCTTACGGTTAAAACAAATATTATTAAACTTGTGCAATAATGCGATTAAATTTACAGAGCAAGGCAAAGTTACTTTAGCTATTCAATGGCAAAATGAGCAATTAACTTTTAACGTAATTGATACCGGCATAGGTCTAGATAAAGCACAGTTATCTCAAGTATTTGAAATGTTCACACAAGCAGATAATAGTATTAGTAGGCGTTTTGGAGGCTCAGGACTTGGTTTATCGTTGTCTAAACAATTAGCTAAATTGATGTCAGGTAATATTGTTGTAACAAGCATACTTGGTAAAGGGAGTCAGTTCTGTCTAACCTTACCTTGCCAGAGAAATGTAGATAATAGTCATAATGCTGAGCTGCCCGTTTTGGCATGTGCCAATACATTATTTAACGGTAGCGTATTATTAGCAGAAGATCATGATGACAACAGGCGTTTAATTGCTCGACTATTGGCTAATTTAGGCTTAACTGTTCTTGTTGCTAAAAATGGTAAAGAAGCGGTGCAATTATGTGTTGAACACCAGCCCGACTTAATACTATTGGATATACAAATGCCAGAAATGGATGGCGTTGAAGCTTTTAAAGCATTGCGTGATTTGGGTTGTAATAAGCCTATTTACGCTTTAACAGCTAATGCAATGTCGCATGAAGTAAGTCGGTACTTAGGCTTAGGGTTTACAGGGCATTTAAAAAAACCAATTGAACGGAAAAAATTTGTTGCTGCCATTGCACAGTGTTTTAATGCTAACAAAGACATAGCAGACACAGCTGAATGTGTTGCCGCTGAAGAAAAGCTAGCTGAGGTCGACTTAACTGATTTGATCGCCGAATTCACCGTTAACCTAAGTAAAGACAAACAAGATATTTTGCGCTGTATTGACAATAACGATATAAAAACACTTGCTCGTCACGCTCACCAATTAGCTGGCGCCGCTCAAATGTTTGGCTTTGTTGAACTTAATCAAGCTGCCAAAGAGCTAGAACAACTGATTAAAAAAGAGTCATCTCTAAATAGCCCTAATTTCCATTTAATTAATGAGTTAACTGATTGTCTACTTGATGAAATTAACTTAATTGAACAGCAGTAATAGCTTGAGGACAAAAACGTTATGACAAAAACCTTTTCTTATTCGCAAGCCTTATTAGCTGGTGCTATTGCATTTTTTGCCTTCGCTTTATTTAGTTTCACATTAAAAATATCACCTTTTATTGATGCCGTGAATAAAACCACCAACACTATTAATTCTGTAACGCCTCATATTGAAAAAATCATTACTGAAGTATCAGAAGTCAGGACTGAAGTAGGTAAAGTGAGATTATTACTTACTAATCAAACGCCGGCTATTTTAACGCAAGTACAAGCAACATTACCTGTTGTAGAAAGTGTTATTGAAGAAAGTAAAAATTACTCCACACAATTACCTCAACTGTTAGCACAAATCACTAAAATAGAGGAGCAAGTAGCGATTCTGCAAGCTAACTTGCCAGCAATTTTGCAAAGAGTGGACGAGGTTGTTAAAACAACTAACAATACTACCGCTGAAGTAGCTTTGTGGCGTCCTCAGTCACTTCAATACCTTAATGAAATAAAGCTTTCTAGAACTTATATTCCTGAATATTTAACACGGGCTCAAAATACCGTTAATGATGCAAAAACAATAGGTGAAGATGCGAGTAGTGGTATAGTTTCAGGTTTGTTAAAAGGCGTGATCAATCTGCCTTTAGACGTTTTTACCGGTGTTAAAGGAATTGTTAAACCTGGCTCTAAGTCAGCTGAGAATTTAACCGCTAACGATGTATTGCTTATTAAAAATAAAGTTATTTCTTTACTTAATAGTCAAGATCAACATAAAGCTTTTTGGCAAAGCTCCGATAGTGGTAACAGCGGTACTATTGTTAAGGGGGCTACAAGCTCACACGACAAAAAGCAGTGTATTGAATTAACCTTTAATAATTACTTCAAAAGCGGTGAAGAAGTTATAACTCAATTAATGTGTTTAAACGATGAAGGTGTATGGCTAGTTAATTGATTAAATTGTAAAATTAGATAGAACATTAATGCGGTATGGTCTGATTTTTACCGTCTACAGCGTGGTAAGACAATATTTATTGTGTACAATACAAACAATATAAGTTGTAACAGTAATATGTTAACAGGAAAGTAAAATGGCTAGAGAACAATTTGGTATTTGTGCAGAAGCAAACTTGCATGGTAATTATTTATTATTTAATGCACTAGATGATAAAAATGCTTTTATTCGAGCAGCAATATCACGTTTACCTCAGTTGTTTGAAAACTACGCTGAACAGTTTTCAGAAGCTAACCTTATTGGTGTTGTAGCAATTGGCGAAGCGTATTGGGATGAATTTTATCCCAAAGGACGTCCTGCCTTGTTATCACCATTTCCAACAATGAATAGCGATGATCGTGTAGCTCCTTCTAACACATACGATATTTATATAGAAATTCGTAGTGATAGAGCAGATGTTAACCATATTGTTAGCTCTAAAGTTTGCCAACTACTTGGTGATAGTGTCGAATTAGTCGAGCAAGTACAAGCGTTTAGATTTTTAGATGGTCGTGATCTTACCGGTTTTGTTGATGGCACTGAAAACCCACAAGGTATTCACCGACGTGAAGTCGCGTTAGTTAAAGAGTTAGACGATAGTGAATTTGCTGCGGGCAGTTACTTACATACGCAACGTTACCAACATAATTTAACGCTCTGGAATTCACTTGCCGAACATGAGCAAGAAGATGTTTATGGTCGTACCAAATTAGACAACATTGAATTTGCTAGTGAAGAAAAAGCGTTAACTGCGCATACTAAACGCACTAGTTTAAAAGATGAACAAGGTAAAAGTTTAGAAATTCTCAGGCAAAGTATGCCGTACGGCGATATGAAGCGTAAAGGGTTGTTTTTTGTTTCTTATTGCGCATCACCTAAACCATTTGAGTTAATGTTAAAAAGCATGATACACGGGGATGCTCATGGTAATTCTGATCATTTACTTAAGTTTACGCAAGCTGAAACAGGTAGTGCCTTTTTTGCTCCCAGCTTAACTTTCTTAGCCAATGTTGCCCAGATTGATGTGGAGCATGATGGGATAGTAGATGACAAAAGAAATGAACTAAGTGAATAGTTAACTAAACCTAAATTAACTGAACTAATCACTTAGCTATAAACTTATTCTGTTATGAGTTCATGGAAATCTTGTACCGTATATTGCCCTTGATTAATCGCTAACTCAGACTCCGGAGGGAGAGTTCCTAAGGGCAATAGACTAGGACCCGTTGGCTCGGCTAATACATACCTTACACTGTTATTCATTAATGTCACTTCACCTGGTTTTGCAGGAATGTTAATTCCTATAAAGGCATGATTATCGACAAAAATTAGCGCCATTTTAATTCTCGGCATCAACAATCTGAGTAAAGACGCTGTTAAAGTCATCTTACTATCACAGTCACCTTGATTTTCCCATAACACTTGTAATGGAGTATTAAAACCTGCTCCTGATGAAGTAAGGCGAGACTCTAAGGTGCTGTACGGAATACTTTGTACAAACCCCAAAACATAATTAGTCACTTTTCTTATATTTAACATCGAAAAATGATCTAAGATAATTGATTTCAATGGTTTTAAATCTGCTACAGAGTCATTGGCAATAGTCACGTGATTGACTTTAATTCCTGTATTACGCGTATGATCTGTAAATAATTGGTAATAATTTTCTGCTAAGTATTGCGCCGTAACCTCTTCTTCAATTTTTGCGATTAATTGATAGGCTTTAGCGACCTGTTTTTCATTCGTGCCTTTTACTTCAATATAAAACTGATCGTTATTTTTTCTATACCTTATCCTTACATGCGCTATAGGATTTTGGCGTAGCTTTTTTTTAACACCCTTAAAAATTGATTTCTGTGCGTAATTATCTTGATAACTTTTAAAATAACGAAAGCGTTCAAATAAGCCTTCATTACTCAAAGTAAAATTCATGCTTTGTTGAATTGAATTTGAATCAAGCCATTGATAATGAAATTGATAACCTTGTTCTATTTTTTTCTTAGTAAAGCTTAATTGTGCTGCCTGACTAGTGTTGATAAATAATAGTATTAGCAGCATCTTGCTTATAAGCACAATAATACTGGGTAATTGACATTGAGTTTTGCTATAGAGTAAGGCAGAAATCACGTTAAAAATGCTCTTTTACTATTTAGTTAGTATTCCGTTTAGTCTCATAAGTATTGATTTAAGATAGTAAACATTGCTCAGTTCTATTTCTAAATAATAGAAGCATAAAGACTAAATAACACATTTTATTTGTATAACAAGCTAGTACGAATATTTAGTGCTGCTTGTTACACCAATGCTGTGCTTTATATGTTTGTGTACTTAACGGTTATATATTTAGCCTGCGCCTGTACATTGTGACAATTTATATTATAGTCAAACGAGTGTTTAATTTTTTGTATGGCTTGTTAATACCGCTATTTTTATGATGCTATTTAAGTATTTATAGCTTAGGTATTAATAGATCAGGAAATCATTAAGGAGATCCCCATGGCTGATTATAAAGCCCCTTTAACTGATATGAATTTTTTGCTCTTTCAAGTATTCAGTGCTGACAAAATGTGGCAACAATCAGCAAATTTTAATGAACAAGTTGATCAAGAAACTGCCATCGCAATATTACAAGAGTGTGCGAAAATTGCTGAGCAAGAAATTGCCCCCATTGCCCGCCAAGGCGATGAAATAGGGGTAAATTTTACACTTAATGAAGAGGGCGAAGGTGGACAGGTTAAAACCGCGCCGGGTTATAAAGAGGCATTTCAAACCTTTGCACAAGGTGGTTGGTGCGCCCTTGGTGGTGATATTGAGTATGGCGGCATGGGGATGCCTAAAATCGTGAGCGCCTTTGTTGAAGAAATGCTATGCAGTGCAGATATCTCTTTTGCCCTATATCCCGTATTAACTGCAGGAGCGGCATTGTCATTAGCAAAGCATGGTAATGAAGAATTAAAAGAGCGTTATCTAACTAAGCTATACTCAGGTGAGTGGGCAGCGTCTATGTGTTTAACTGAAGCACACGCAGGCTCTGATTTAGGTATTATTAAAACCAAAGCCAAGCCTCAAGCTGATGGTAGCTATCAAATCACCGGTAGTAAAATATTTATTACTGGTGGCGAGCACGACCTTACCGACAATATTATTCATTTGGTACTTGCTAAATTACCTGACGCGCCAGATGGTCCTAAAGGCATTTCTTTATTTCTTGTTCCAAAAATTACTGTCAAAGACAACGGCGAATTAGGTAAAAATAATCAGGTAAGTTGTGGCGCGATTGAACATAAAATGGGTATTCATGCGTCATCTACTTGTGTGATGAATTTTGATAGTGCCCAAGGTTTTCTTATTGGAGAGTTAAACAAAGGCCTAGCCTGTATGTTCACTATGATGAACTTTGAACGTATTGGTGTTGGTATTCAAGGCATGTCAGCAGGAGAACGCTCTTATCAAAACGCCCTTGAGTATGCAAAAGACAGACGTCAGGGAAAAGCATTAAATCAAAATGGCACCTTATCTAAAACTTCAGAACAAATAAGCAAACAACCTGACTCTATTATGGTTCATGGCGATGTTCGTCGTATGTTACTTTCAATGAAAGCTCTAAATGAAGGTTCTCGCGCATTAAGTTGTTATATTGCTCTGCAGTTAGATTATGCAACGTTCGCGACAGGAGATTTACAGCAAAAAGGTGAGAGTTTATCTGCTTTGATGACACCATTAGCAAAAGCATTTTTTACCGACCTCGGCTTTGAAACGACAGTCGCAGGTCAGCAAGTTTTAGGTGGTCATGGTTATATTCGTGAATGGGGACAAGAACAGCTTGTACGTGATGCTCGAATTGCGCAAATATACGAAGGCACTAATGGTATTCAAGCGATGGATTTATTATTGCGTAAAGTGGTCGGCTCTAAAGGTGCAATAATTAAGGTCTTCATTGCGGAGGTAACTGACTTTATAACTGAGCAAAAAAAGCTTGATGCAGACAGTGTTGAGTCAATTAATAGCTCAGGTATGGTAGAGTTTATTGAGCCTTTACAACAAGCTATAACTGACTTAACTGATATTTCAGAATTATTGGTCACTAAAGCGGGTGATGATCTCAATGAAATTGGTGTAGCAGCAAATGACTACTTACATCTATTTGGTTACACCGCAATGGCATTTGTTTGGGCAAAAATGGCCGCGGTTGCTATAACTAAACTTCAAACGCTTGATAACGCTGCGGATACTGAGCAAAGTGAATTTGGCCGTGATTTCTACAACAGCAAGCTACACACAGCACAATATTACTATGCGCGTTTATTGCCGCGACGTTTATCATTACTGGCAACAATAAAATCTGGTAGTACTACGTTATTCACTATCGATGATGAGCTATTTTAACTAGGAGTACAATAAGTTGCAGTAAACTCAATTGCAGTAACTTAGTTTTGGGGGGGAAATTAAGTAATAAAACGAAGCAGTAAAGCTAAATAGTAATGCTAATTAATACTTCGTTCTTAAGTGGTTATTTAACGAATGATCAACCATGTTTTTTCTAATTGGGGAGAAACACCACCTAGCAAACCACATTCATCTCAAATTGTCATTATCTTTCCAAAACAGCCCTTAGAAAATATTTTTTTTAGGGCTACTTTGGGATTACCTACCACAAAAGTCCACAATTTCATCTACTTCCTTGCACCCCTCATTTTTACTGGTTTTATACCCAGTATTTCATACCTTTATTTTCAATTTAGTTACTTGACAGTCTGTTGCTTTTTTCTCTAAACTGTATCAATGTGGAAAAAAGTGGGGAAATGTGGATCTTAGTGGCACATTCATAAAAAACCACTTACTTAATCTCCAAATTTAAGGTTCGAATTTAAGTGTTTAAATTTAAACGAAAAGTAAAAATTTAACAGAGTGATGTAACAACCAATATGTTCAGAGGCACTAGCGCAATTACGCTCGACACAAAAAATAGGATCACGATACCGACCAAGTATCGTGAAGAACTATTGCGTGACTGCCAAGGAAAGATGGTCTGTACAGTTGATATTCAACAAGCTTGTTTATTGCTCTACCCATTGAGTGAATGGGAAGAAATAGAATTGTCATTATCGCGTTTGTCGAGCACAAACCCACAGGAGCGTTTGTTTAAACAAATTATTTTGGGCAATGCTAGTGATTGTGAAATGGATAAAAATGGCCGTTTATTAATTAATGGACCATTAAGAGACCATGCCAATCTTGAAAAAAATATTATGTTAGTTGGACAATTAAATAAATTTGAAATTTGGCATGACACTGCATGGCAAGAGCAAATGCAACAAGGTATTAGTCAAATACAATCGGGCGAAATTGAATTAACAGAACGTTTACTCGACTTACCGCTGTAATTTATAGCAAGTCAATCTTAAATTAATGCGCTTTAAATGCGCAAATAAGGTAATAAAAATAACAGCATGGAACTAGATACTAGTCACATTTCAGTATTGCTTAACGAAGCGGTTGACGGTTTAGCTATCGAAGCCGATGGTTGCTATATCGACTGTACTTTTGGTCGAGGCGGGCATTCATCGTTCATTCTTTCGAAGTTATCTGATAGCGGTCGTTTAATTGCTATTGACCGAGATCCTAGTGCAATTATTGCTGCTGAGAAATTTAAAGATGATCCACGCTTTTTAATTGAGCACCAAGGTTTTGCCGCTTTAGACGATATTGCCGAAAAACATGACTTAACAGGTAAAGTTGACGGTATTTTACTCGACTTAGGTGTTTCCTCTCCGCAACTTGATGAAGCAGAGCGCGGTTTTAGCTTTATGAAAGATGGCCCACTTGATATGCGTATGGATACCAGTAAAGGTCAAACTGCAGCACAATGGTTAGCGGTAGCTGATGTTGAAGATATTACTTGGGTATTACGTACTTTTGGTGAAGAAAAACATGCGTGGCGTATTGCTAATGCCATTGTTGATAGTCGAGAAGCGTCACCACTAACGCGAACCAGTGAACTAGCAAAACTGATAAAAACGACAGCGCCACAACGTGAAATTAAAAAGCACCCAGCAACACGAAGCTTTCAAGCAATTCGTATGTACATCAATAGTGAGTTAGAGCAAATAGAAAAAGCTTTAGCAGCATCGCTTGATGTTTTAGCTGTGGGTGGACGTTTAGTCGTTATCAGTTTTCATTCACTTGAAGATCGCTTAGTTAAACAATTTATGAAAAAGCATTCAGAAGGTCGAAAAGTACCACGTGGTATGCCGATCAGCGAAGCAGAATTAAATAAAGGTAAAAAGCTCACATTAATTGGTCGACAGAAACCAAGTAAGACAGAAGTTGAAGAAAATGTGCGCTCTCGCAGCTCGGTATTGCGTATTGCTGAGCGTTTAGAAAGAAATACTGACTAGCTATGGCAGCGCGTCCGTTAGTTTTCGATATTTGGCAAGATATTGTCCGTTTTATCGTTACTTACTTATTGTTGCTGTTTGTGGTGTTGTCTGCTTTTGCTGTCGTTTATTACAGCCATGTAAATCGACTAACCACGAGTGAACTTGAAATATTACGTGCTAAGAAAGATGAATTAAATATTGAATGGCGTAACTTGTTGCTAGAGCAAAACAGTTTAGCTGAACATAGCGCCATTGAAAGTAAAGCAAAACATTTACTAAACATGAAGCGACCGAATAGTAATTCTGAAGTGATTGTTACCCTAGATTAAAGTCGCTAGTTAAAGTTACCTTAGATTAAAATGAGAACGGTGTGAACAAAAAAGTAACCAAAAAAAATAACCCACTAAATACCGCCCCTTGGCGTTATTATTTAGTGCTGGCTATTGTTGGGCTTATTTATCTCGCCTTAATGGCGCGCACCGCTTATATTCAAGTTGTTGAACCTGAAATGTTACAAAAGCAAGGCGATTTACGTTCGTTACGTGTCGCCGCTAATACTGTACAGCGCGGCTCTATTGTTGATCGTAATGGCACTGAATTAGCTATCAGTGTGCCGGTACAAACAGTATGGGCTGATCCTAAAATTATTATGGACAATAACGCCTTAGCAATGACCGAACATTGGCAAGCGTTAGCGGATGTTCTTGATCAAGATATTAATAGTTTAACAGCACGTGTTGTTAAAAATCCTCGTAAACGTTTTATTTACCTTGAACGTAAAATCTCACCCGCGATGGCAAATTACATCAAAGAATTAAAAATTCCAGGTATTCATTTACGCAAAGAATCAAAACGTTTCTACCCTACCGGCGAAATTAGCGCTCACCTACTTGGTTTTACCAATGTTGATGATAAAGGTATCGAAGGTATCGAGCGTATGTACGATGAGCTACTTACAGGTACAGGTGGTGCAAAACGCTTTAGAAAAGATGCGAAAGGTCGAAAAGTTGAAATAATCTCTGTTAAAGAAGCTGAATACGCACAAGATATTACTTTAAGTATTGATCAACGTATTCAAGCAATTGCATACAAAGAATTAAAAGGTGCGGTACAAGCTTTTAAAGCAACTTCGGGATCTGTAGTGGTAGCGAATATTCACACCGGTGAAATATTAGCGATGACTAATAGTCCGTCATATAACCCGAATAATCGACGTAATACCGCAATTCATCGTTTTCGAAATAGAGCGATCACCGATATTTACGAGCCGGGTTCTACTATGAAGCCGCTTACAGCGTTAACGGCGCTAGAGTTTGGCTCAGCTAAAGCAAACACAGTAATAAATACTAGCCCAGGTTGGATGCGTTTAGGTGGCAGACGCGTTAGTGACCCTATTAATCGCGGTAAATTATCTATTGAAGATATTTTAGTCACTTCATCAAATATGGGGACCACTAAATTAGCGTTATCAGTACCAAAAGATTATTTATTAACTAAGTTTTTTGATGCAGGCTTTGCCGATGATACTGGCACTAACCTTGTTGGTGAAAGCTCAGGCATGATGCATGACAGAAGTCGCTGGTCTGAATTTGAATTAGCTACATTGTCATGGGGAGCTGGTCTTGCCATAACACCTGTACAGTTGGCTCGATTTTATGTAGCACTTGCCAATGGCGGTATTAAACGTCGATTAACCATTGTTAAGTCTGATGGAGAAGCGCCAGCATTTGATGATGAAGTAAGAATTTTTTCTGAAGAAAACAGTTTAGCAGTTACTCACATGCTCGAAGCAGTTGTTGATGAGCATGTACCAAAAGCGAAAGTTGATGGCTACCGTGTTGGCGGTAAAACTGGCACTTCAATAAAAGCGGTTGCTGGTGGTTATGGTAACGATTATGTCGGTTTGTTTGCCGGCATTGCGCCTATTTCAAACCCTGCGATAGTGGTTGTGGTTGTGATTAATGAGCCAAGTGGCGATCTTTATCATGGCGGCGAAGTGGCTGCACCGGTTTTTTCTCGGGTAATGAAAGGTGCATTACGTGTACTTAATATTGCCCCAGACGCACAAGAGTCTCGCACCGCAAGTAAGCATATTGACACTAATACTAGTAAAGCCAATAGCAGAGAAAAAACAAACACTACAGTGGCGGGAGAGCACCATGCTTAAACCTGCTACGCAACAAATTATTAATAGCTTAAAAGCTTTTGATATAAATCTTACGGTTACTGGTATTAAGCCACAATTAAACTTTACCGGTTTACACGGTGATCTACATAATGACAGCCGGCGCATTCAAAGTAATGATATTTTCTGCGCCATTATTGGTCATGAACAAGATGGCCGTCAGTATATTGAAAAAGCCATTAAGAAAGGTGCAAAGTTAGTTATTGCCGAATGTGAAAACAGCGTAGAACATGGCGAAGTGAGTTTAATCAATACTGTCGCAGTAGTTAATTTTTATCAGCTTAATCAACATTTATTTAGTTTAGCAAAAGCTTATTATCAAGCACCACAAGATAATATGACTATAGTAGGGATTACCGGCACAAACGGTAAAACTACAACGAGTCAATTACTTGCGCAAATGTTAAATGCTTACGCGAAGCCGTGCGCAGTTATTGGTACTAATGGCGCTGGTGGCTTAAATAATTTACAAACCATAGAAAACACTACGCCTGGCGCATGTGAACTACACCAATTATTGTATCGATTTGATGCGAAATCAGCGGCTACAACAGCACAGTCTAACCAAGAGCATTTTAGCTATGTGGCTATGGAGGTTTCTTCTCATGCTCTATCGCAAAAACGTGTGCAAGCTGATCTGTTTGATATTGCCTTGTTTACTAACCTTAGCCGAGACCATCTGGATTATCATGGTTCAATGGCAAATTATGGCGAAGCCAAAAAACAAATTTTTAGCGTAGCAACAAAACAGGTCGCCGTAATCAATTGTGATGATGCGCAAGGTAAAAAGTGGTTAGAAAACAGAGCAGAGCAGTCAGCCGTTAATAATCAAAACCAACAAGCTACTTGGGTTTATAGCCGCTTAGAAAAAATAGAAAACTTACAGTCTTATCAGTATTTTGTCTCAGCTAAAGATATTCTCCATCATAGTCACGGTGTTGCTTTTACATTAGCAACACATTTGGGCAATGTACAAATCACTAGCCCATTATTGGGTGACTTTAATATTGATAACTTATTGGCAGCAATTAGCGTATTACTGATCCAAGGTATTGTATTAGACGATATTCCTAACTTAGTGACTAAAGTCACAGCAATTTCTGGTCGTATGGAAGCAACAAGCGCGGAGGGTTTTGCAACAGCGGTTGTAGATTATGCCCATACCCCTGATGCCTTAGAAAAAGCACTGCAAGCTTGTCGTCAACATTGCCACGGTGAACTTTATGTGGTTTTTGGTTGTGGTGGAGATAGAGATAAAGGCAAGCGACCATTAATGGCAAAAGCCGCCGAGCAATACGCAGATGTGATTGTGGTAACTAATGATAACCCTCGTAGTGAAAACGCTCGGTTAATCGCCGATGATATTGTTGCAGGCTTTAATACACCTGAAGATAAAAAAATAACAATCACCTTAGATAGAGAGCAAGCGGTATTAAATACGCTCAAAGTAGCAAAAGCTGGTGATATCGTTTTATTAGCAGGTAAAGGCCATGAAGATTATGTGGTTGTGGCAAAACATAATGCCGCTGGCGACGTGGTAGGCACAGAAAAAATCGATTATAACGAGCGTTTAGTGGTGAGTCGCTTTTATCAACAACAGGCGAGTGTCACTAGCAAAGCTCAAGCATCAGCAACCGAGGCCAAAGTATGATTTCTATTACACTCTCTACTTTAGCGCAAGTTACTGATGGTAAGATTATTTATTGTGAGGATAGCGAAAAAAGCATTGATAACCTTGTTATTGATAGTCGCGCGATCGGGTCTTCCTCAAGTCATAGTTCAAGTAATGATCAAAATATAGCGTTCCTTGCTCTTAAAGGACCTAACTTTGACGGGCATCGCTTTGCTGAGCAAGTGGTTGAGCAAGGTTGTAAATTACTCATTGTTGAACATGAACTCACTAACATAACTAATACACCGCAGTTAGTTGTTGATGACACACGTATTGCTTTAGGGCAAATAGGTGCGTTTGTTAAAAAACAAATTTCACCTAAAACTGTTGGTATTACAGGTAGCAGCGGTAAAACAACTGTTAAAGAAATGGTCGCTGCCATTTTATCTCGTTTAGGCAATGTATTAGCAACCAATGGCAACTTTAATAATGATATTGGTGTACCACTAACTTTACTTCGTTTGAATGCGAATCATGATTTTGCTGTTATTGAAATGGGCGCAAATCACTTAGGTGAAATTGCCTACACAACGGCGCTAACCCAACCTGATGTAGCTGTTATTAATAATATTGCTGCCGCTCACTTAGAAGGTTTTGGTGATTTATGTGGTGTAGCTCGCGCTAAAGGTGAAATATTTTCAGGGCTTGGGGAAAATGGTGTTGCTCTTTATAACCAAGACACAAAATACACAAGTCAATGGCAATGGCGTTTAACAGATAAAACTGTGCGTACTTTTTCATGTGTTAGTCCAAGCGAATCAGAATCTAGCACTAATAAAGCTAATTGTTATAGTGAAAATATAGCGCTAGACGACAACGGTTGTGCAAGTTTTACATTGCAATGTGAGCAAGGTCGTTGTGAGGTTCATTTAACCGTGCCAGGTAAACATAATGTCTGTAATGCCGTTGCTGCGGCCAGTATTGCTTTAGAGTTTGGTGCCAGCCTTGACGATATTCGCTTAGGGCTTGCGCAAATGCAGCCGGTAGAAGGGCGACTTAATTTACATCAATTGATCGATGATAAAACGGGGTCTGCCATAAAGCTTATTGATGATACTTATAACGCTAATCTTGAATCAGTAAAAGCTGCAGCGTCATTGTTATCCTCATATCCGGGGAAAAAAATCCTTATTTTAGGTGATATGGGTGAATTAGGTAATGAAGCGCGAAGTTATCATCAAGAAGTTGGTGAATTTGCAAAAAAACTTGATATCAGCACCTTGCTGTCAAAAGGCGTATTAAGCCAAAGCACGAGTGATGCTTTTGCCAAAGATAATGACAAAAACGAGAAAAGTCAGCATTTTAATCAAAGAGATGATTTGCTATCGCATTTAACTCTATTACTAAATAAACACTTAACGGCGGGAGAGCAAGACATCGCTATTTTAGTAAAAGGCTCACGTAGTGCTCATATGGAAAATGTAGTTGCAGACGTAGTTAACTGGCTAACTGAAAAAAATAGAAATTTTCGAGAAAATACTCAACAAAGTACTGGTGCAAATGTTATCAGTAACACTAAAAATAAAGAAGGTATGGTGTAATGTTACTGTGGTTAGGTGAGTATTTAACTCAATTTTATTCGGGCTTTAATGTTTTTTCATATTTAACATTTCGCGCCATTATCAGCACCTTAACAGCGCTGTTTCTTGCTTTATATTTTGGTCCTAAATTAATTCGTTATTTACAAAAAATGCAAATAGGGCAAACAGTAAGAGATGATGGCCCAGAAAGTCATTTGTCTAAATCAGGTACACCAACCATGGGCGGTATTCTTATACTTGGCGCCATTGTAGCGAGTGTTTTGTTGTGGGCTGACTTAAGTAATATCTATGTTTGGGTGGTGTTATTTGTAGTGGTTAGCTTCGGCACTATTGGCTTTGTTGATGATTATCGTAAAGTTATTCGTAAAGATTCAAACGGTCTTATTGCCCGTTGGAAATACTTTTGGCAAACCGTTATAGGTTTAGCAACTGCTTTATTTCTTTTTTATATTTCGAAAGACCCAAATGAAACGGCGTTATTAATTCCTTTTGTAAAAGATGTACTACCGCAATTAGGTATTTTTTATGTGGTTATGACTTATTTCGTGATTGTTGGTACGTCGAATGCGGTTAACTTAACTGATGGCCTTGATGGTTTAGCTATAGTGCCAACTATTATGGTTGCCGGCGCTTTTGCATTGTTTGCTTATGTTACTGGGCACGTTAATTTTTCCGCGTATTTACATATTCCACATATCGCTTTAGCAAGTGAATTAGTGGTTGTGTGTACTGCCATTGTTGGTGCTGGTTTAGGTTTTTTATGGTTTAACACTTACCCAGCACAAGTATTTATGGGCGATGTAGGCTCATTAGCTTTAGGTGCAGCACTTGGTGTTATCGCTGTATTGGTTCGTCAAGAGTTAGTGTTATTTATTATGGGCGGTGTATTTGTGATGGAAACACTGTCAGTTATTTTACAAGTTGGCTCATATAAAATGCGCGGTCAGCGTATTTTCCGTATGGCACCAATTCATCATCATTATGAATTGAAAGGTTGGCCAGAGCCGCGAGTCATTGTCCGTTTTTGGATTATTTCATTGATGTTAGTGCTAATAGGTTTAGCCACATTGAAGCTTCGTTAAAGTTAAATAAAAAAGGTAAGGGAAAGCAATTTAAAGATGACTTGGTTAACAGCGTTTAAAGATAAAAAAATTGTCGTGCTAGGTGCAGGAATGACAGGTTTGTCATGCTTGCGCTTTTTGCATGCACAAAATTTATCAATAGCTGTTAACGATTCACGTGTTATGCCGTTTAGCTCTGAGGCAGAATTAGCGCAATACCAAATTGACTTCCCTCATGCGACTTTCATTTTCGGACAATGGGACCAAGCACTTATTGCTAATGCCGATATTATTGTTGCTAGTCCAGGCATTGATTTAGATAAAGAAGGGATAACCACACTCATTAATAATAATTGCCAGTTAATAGGTGATATTGAATTATTTTGTCTGGTTAATAATCGCTTACCAACACCTATGCAAATGTTAGCAGTGACAGGCTCTAATGGTAAATCAACGGTAGTATCGTTACTTGCTCATTTAGCCAAAAAGTTAGGTGTTAATGCCGTTTTAGTAGGCAACATCGGTGAGCCTATTCTTGATTTGTTGGTGACAACTAACAGCGCTGAGCAACCTGAATTAGTGATTGTTGAATTGTCGAGTTTTCAGCTTGAAACACTAACCAGTATGAAAGCAATTGCAGCAAGCGTATTAAATTTAAGTGATGATCACCTTGATAGACATAAAACTTTAGCGGTTTATCAAGCGTTGAAGCAAGGTATTTACCCACAAGCGCAAATTGCGGTTATCAGTAGAGAAGACAAAGCTACACAAAGTTTAGTTGCACAACAATCAACAATTAGCTTTGGTTTAAGCAAGCCAGAAAGCGGTCACTTTGGTTTGGCGCTCATTAGCATTAATGAAGCTGAAGAAGCAAAGCAAACGTTAATGTTTGGTGAGCAAGCACTTATCGCCTTAGATGAATTACCACTTGCAGGTATGCATAACGCATTAAATTATATGGCGGCTTTAGCATTAGGTTATACAGCAGGTTGGTCATTATCAGCTATGACAAATAACCTTGCAGGATTTACTGGCTTAGCGCATCGATGTCAACGCGTCTCAAGTGAAGATGGCATTCAATGGATTAACGACTCTAAAGCAACCAATGTTGGCGCAACACTCGCGGCGATAAGCGGTTTAGCACCGACATTAAACCAGCAGAATAAATTAATTTTAATTGCTGGTGGTGATGGTAAAGGTGCTGATTTCGCACCTTTAGTTCCAGTGTTAAATTCTCAAGTTAGTCAGTTAATTACTTTAGGAAAAGACGGCTCTGAAATAGCTGCTTTAGCTAACACGACAAATAAAGCTATTGAAGTAAACACTTTAGCTGAGGCAATTGAACAAGCGAATAAAATAGCAAATCGTGGAGATATGGTTTTACTTTCTCCTGCCTGCGCCAGTATCGACATGTTTAAAAATTACATGGTTAGAGGTGAACAGTTTATTGCTAGCGTTACTCAACTGCAAGTGGCTAGTAATGTAAATGAAAAAGCTAACGTTAAAAAAGATACTAAGGAGGCCGCATGTCGTTAGATAAAACCATGAGCTTCACTAAGAGTTTAACGTTAGCGAAAACGGTATCGTTAGAAACCACGCAAGCGATCACTAAAACCATTGCACAAGTACCGGTTCCTCCATTACCTGAATGGATAAACCGCTTGATGACAAGCTCAAATCAATATGGCACAACAGCCTTTGATCGCGGCTTTGTTGTTTTAGGGGTTACCATGTATATGCTTGGCCTAGTTATGGTGGCCTCGTCTTCTATTCCTGTGGCGGAACGTTTATTTAATAACCCATTTCATTTTGTTATTCGCCATGGCATTTATATTGGTTTAAGCCTTGCTATTGCAGGTGTTGCATTACAAGTGCCTATGTCGTGGTGGCATAAAAACAGTAGTTACTTATTAGGTTTTGCCTTAGTGCTGTTGCTTATTGTGTTGGTTATTGGACGTTCGGTCAATGGCTCTACTCGTTGGATTGTACTTGGGCCGATTACCGTACAAGCGGCAGAGCCAGCTAAGTTGTTTTTCTTTTGTTACTTGTCTGCCTATTTAGTACGTAGACGTGAACAAGTCATGGAAAATATGAAAGGCTTTATCAAGCCGCTAATCGTGTTCGGTTTTATGGCGGTGTTGTTATTATTACAGCCTGATTTAGGTACTGTCATTGTAATGTTTGTTACCACCTTTGGTTTGTTATTTTTAGCGGGTGCTAAATTATGGCAATTTATCGCTATATCGTTAGTTGGAGCGGCTTCTTTAGCGGCATTAGCATACTTTGAACCATATCGTTGGCGCCGGGTAACAAGCTTTTTAGACCCATGGCAAGACCCGTTTGGTAGCGGTTATCAGTTAACGCAATCCTTAATGGCTTATGGTCGTGGTGAATTATTAGGGCAAGGCTTAGGTAACAGTATACAAAAACTTGAATATTTACCTGAAGCGCATACCGACTTTGTTATGGCGGTATTGGCTGAAGAATTTGGTTTTGTTGGTATTAGTGTTGTACTGCTACTGAGTATGGCACTTGTATATAAAGCGCTAATTTTAGGGCGTTACGCGTTAGCGAAAGAAAAGTACTTTGAAGGTTTCCTCGCTTATGCCATTGGTATATGGATGTGTTTTCAGGCAGGCGTAAATATTGGCGCTAGTGCAGGTATAGTACCAACTAAAGGCTTAACCATGCCTTTGATTAGTTATGGTGGTAGTTCAATGATCGTCATGACCTTAGCACTGGTGATTTTAATACGCATTGACCATGAAATACGTTTACAAAGTATTCAGGCTACTAGCTCGAAAAGAGCAGATCAAAATACTAATAAAAGCGGGGCGAGATAATGACTATAAATACTAGTCACACCCAGCTTGAGGAAATTTCAGCTAATACAACTAATTCAGTTAAGTCGCCAACCTTACTGGTAATGGCTGGTGGTACTGGTGGTCATATTTTTCCAGGCATTGCCGTAGCTGATGAATTAAAAGCCCAAGGTTGGAATATACATTGGTTAGGTACAGCTGATCGAATGGAAGCTAATATTGTGCCTGCTCATGGCTACGATATATCTTTTCTTAATATCAGTGGTTTACGTGGCAAAAAATTAGTTTCAATGTTTAGTGTGCCAATTAAATTAATACGCTCAGTACAACAAGCTAGACGAGTTATTAAGCAAGTAAAACCTGATGTTGTTTTAGGTATGGGGGGGTATGCCAGTGCGCCAGGTGGTTTTGCTGCATGGTTAATGAGAGTGCCGCTAATTATTCATGAGCAAAATGCCGCAGCGGGTTTAAGTAATCGTCTATTAGCGCGTATTGCCAATAAAGTTTGTTGTGCTTTTCCTAATGCTTTTGCCAGCAATATTGAGGCAGAGGTTGTTGGTAACCCATTAAGATCAAGTATTGGTAAAAAATCGACAATTGAACAAAATGCTGAAAAGACAATCTCCCCAGTAACTAAAAATATACTTGTTGTTGGTGGTAGTTTAGGTGCTCAGGTTTTGAATAACGTGATCCCAGAAAGCTTTAAAGGATTGCTTATTCGTAATAAAAACTATTGTTTATGGCATCAAACAGGGGCGGGTAATCAACAAGCGGTTAGTGCTAATTACGAACTGGCAGATATTGAACAAGGTAAAGTTAAAGTCAGTGAATTTATTCACGATATGGCAGCAGCCTATGAATGGGCAGATCTTGTTATCTGCCGGGCCGGTGCATTAACGGTATCTGAGTTAGCCATGGCTGCTACACCGGCTATTTTTGTGCCATTGCCACATGCTGTTGATGATCATCAAACCAAAAATGCCTTGTATTTGGTTGAGCGAAGCGCAGCAAAGTTATTACCACAATCAGAATTAAATAAAGAAAGTGTGATCACATTAATTACCGAATTATTTGAACAGCCCGAAGTCTTAGTAAATATGGCTAAAGCTTCCTTTGAAGCTGCAAACCGTGATGCTAGTACGCAAGTAGCAAGGTTATGCCAACAGCTAAACAATACAAATTAAAAATAACTGTTCATCGTAGTTTGCAGTTAGAAATTAGCAATAACAAAGAGAAAATATGATTAAGCAAAGTAACATACATAATAATTCAAATTCCGCTCAGATACCTGAAATGCGTCGAGTAAAGCGTATTCATTTTGTTGGTATTGGTGGTGCGGGTATGGGCGGTATTGCCGAAGTCTTGCTTAATGAAGGTTACCAAATTTCAGGCTCTGATATTGGTGAAAACCAAGTTGTTAAACGTTTAACAGGGCTTGGCGCTACGATTGTTATTGGCCATAGTGCAGATAACGTTGCAGAGGCAAGCGTTATTGTAGTTTCTACCGCAATTAAAAGTGACAACCCAGAGTTGATCGCCGCTAAAGAATTACGTATTCCAGTAGTACGCCGTGCTGAAATGTTAGCTGAACTTATGCGCTTTAGGCACGGCATTGCGATTGCGGGTACTCATGGAAAAACGACAACAACCAGTTTAATTGCCAGCATTTTCGCACAAGGCGAACTAGACCCAACATTTGTGATTGGGGGCTTACTCAATAGCGCAGGAACAAATGCTCGATTAGGTAGTAGTCGTTACTTAGTTGCTGAAGCCGATGAAAGTGACGCCTCTTTTTTACATTTACAACCTATGGTTGCGGTAGTTACCAATATTGATGAAGATCACATGGAAACTTACCAAGGTGATTTTGAAAAGCTAAAAGATACTTACCTTGATTTTTTACACAACCTGCCATTTTATGGTTTAGCGGTAGTGTGTATTGATAATCCAGTAGTGCGTGAATTATTACCACGAATTAGCCGTCAAGTAATCACTTACGGTTTTTCTGAAGACGCTGATGTACGCGCTATAAACTTTAAGCAAAATGGCAGTGTAAGCAGCTTTACTGTAGTGGTCACAGGACAAGAGCCGGTAGATATGCGTGTTAACTTACCAGGTGAGCACAACGTACTTAACGCTTTAGCAGGTGTTGCTGTAGCTAAAGATGAAGGGGTAAATGACGCCGCCATCTGTCAAGCGCTAACTGAGTTTGAAGGTATTGGTAGACGCTTTGAGCAACTTGCTGACTTATCAACAGAAGCTGGCGATATGGTATTAGTTGATGATTATGGTCATCATCCAAGTGAAGTGAAAGCGACTATTTTAGCAATGCGCGCTGGTTGGCCTGACAAACGTTTGGTTATGGTTTTTCAGCCGCATCGTTATTCTCGTACCCGTGATTTATATGAAGATTTTGTTGAAGTACTTTCTGAGGTAGATAGCTTATTTTTACTGGATGTTTATGCTGCAGGTGAAGCGCCAATTCCTTCAGCTGACAGTAAGAGTTTAGCTCGTTCAATTCGCCAACGTGGGCAAATAGAGCCTGTATATGTGAGCGATATAGAAAAACTAGCAGAATTATTAGCAACACAACTACAAGATAATGACATGGTTATTACCCAAGGTGCAGGCAGTATTGGTAATGTTTCTCGTCACTTAGCAGAGCATAAATTATTGCATGTTGCAGGTACAAAATAATGACTGAGAATATAAACCCTGAAATAGCGCAAGCATTAGCAAAACTGAAGCAAGAAAAAATAGCCGTGCTTTTTGGCGGTAACTCAGCTGAGCGTGAAGTGTCATTAAATTCGGGGCAAGCGGTGGCTAAAGGTTTAACGCAAGCAGGTTTTACAGTTGAGTTAATTGACACAAAAAATACACCATTAAGTGATTTAGTACTTAAAAAAATAGACAGAGTATTTATTGCTTTACACGGCAGAGGTGGCGAAGACGGTTGTTTGCAAGGTGCGCTAGAGTATTTAAATATTCCGTACACCGGCTCAAATGTTTTAGGTTCATCACTATCGATGGACAAAGTACGCAGTAAACAGATTTTTAAAGCTTGTGATTTACCTACAGCACCTTTTACTGTGGTAGATAAAGCCGATTTTGAGCAATTAGAGTTAAGCATAATACTTCGCGATTTAGGCGGCAGAGTTATGGTTAAACCAGCTAATGAAGGTTCAAGCATTGGCATGGCGCAAGCAAAAACAGTAGATGAATTAAAAAACGCGTTAATTGAAGCCTTTGGTTTTGATACTCAAGTATTACTTGAGGCATGGATTGATGGTCCAGAATATACGGTCGCTATTTTAGGTGATGAAGCCTTACCCGCTATTCACATGGAAACGCCGCGTGAGTTTTACGATTACGAAGCAAAATATCAATCGAATACTACGCAATATCATTGTCCATGTGGTTTGAGTGAACAAGATGAAAATGCTATTAGAGCATTATCTCTTAAAGCCTTTAAAGCAACAGGTGCTAAAGGGTGGGGACGTGTTGATGTAATGCGCAATAGCGCCGGTGATTGGCAAATATTAGAAGTGAATACCGTACCAGGCATGACAGAAACATCCTTGGTGCCCAAAGCGGCTAATGTATTTGGTTTAAGTTTTAGTGAATTGGTCACTAAAGTTTTATTACTTAGTGTAAAAGCGTAATTAAATATGGCTAAAAAACACTTAATGGCAACGCAAAATATAGCGAAGAAATCCGTTAAGCGCGCTGTTAACAAAGCCAAGCAAAGTATCGACGAGCAAGAGCACGTTACTACCTTGTCTTTTGGTTTAGGTTTGGTGTTTTTTGTTGCGGTTTTGGTTAGTTTAATCAGTATTAGTTGGTGGCTTACACAGCACTTTATTGGACAAGAAAGCGCGCCTGTTACCTCAATTATTGTGGCGGGCGAAATGCCTTACAGTCAACGCAGCGATATTATCAATGCTATTGACCAAATAGACATGGGCAACTTCTTTCAAGTTAATGTCAATGAAGTGCAAAACCGAGTAATGACTCTGCCTTGGGTTTACTCAGTAGCGGTAAGAAAACAATGGCCGAATGAGTTGAAAATATATGTAGTTGATCAAACGCCTGTGGCTGTTTGGAATGGTGATTTTCTCATCAACCAGCAAGGGCATGTATTTCAAGCCGATATTGAACGTATAAAACATTATTTACCGAGTTTTTTTGGACCTGAAGGAAGTGAGCTATTAGCGCTAGATAATTACAGAAATCTCAATGAGTTACTTGAGTATAAAGCCTTAGCTATTGATGAATTAGTATTGAGTGAACGCTTCTCTTGGTTGTTAACCTTAAATGATGGTGTCACCTTAAATTTAGGGCGTGAAGAGCGAGTTGAAAGAATTCAACGCTTTATGGACGTATACCCAATAATTAAAGAGCAACTTAAAGTAAAAATAAATACAGAAAAACAGCAAAATCAGGCGGTTGATTACATAGATTTACGGTATGATACGGGATTGGCTGTTGGTTGGAAAACGATAGACAATATTTCGCGCTTAAAAAGTGGTGATCAGGCCAGTAAACAAGGGCGAAATACAGAAAAAAATGAATTACTAAAAAGTAACCAGAATACTGATAACAACCTTAGTAATTACCTAAAACTAGCACAATCAGTAAAGAGTTTAAGTTAAATGTCGAAAGCAGCAGAAAGAAAATTAGTGGTTGGCCTTGATATAGGCACCTCCAAAATATCTGTCGCCGTAGGTGAGATCACCCCAGACAACCAATTAAGTATTATTGGTGTGGGTAATCAACCTGCTCGCGGTATGGATAAAGGCGGAGTAAATGACTTGAATTTAGTTATTCAAGCAATTCAACGCGCTATCAATGAAGCTGAATTAATGGCTGACTGTCAAATAAGCTCAATTTACTTAGGTATATCGGGTAAGCATATTAGTTGCCAAAATGAAAATGGCATGGTGCCAATTAACGACAAAGAAGTGATTCAAGAAGACGTAGACAATGTTATTCATACTGCGCGCTCTGTACCTATTTCAGCAGAACGTCGCATGTTGCATGTACTTCCACAGGAATACAGCATTGACTGTCAAGATGGCATTAAAAGTCCAATAGGTATGTCTGGCGTACGTATGGAAGCCAAAGTTCATATCATCACTTGTGCAAATGATATGGCTAAAAATTTAGTAAAATGTGTTGAACGCTGTGATTTAACTGCCGACCAATTGATTTTTTCAGCACTCGCCTCAAGTTATGCGATATTAACCGATGATGAAAAAGAGCTCGGGGTTTGTGTTGTCGATATGGGCGCAGGCACTATGGACATGTCAGTATTTACTGGTGGTACGTTACGACATACCGCAGTTATTCCAGTAGCGGGTAATCAAGTTACTAGTGACATTTCTAAAATATTTAGAACACCATTAAGTCACGCGGAAGAGATAAAAGTGCAATATGCTTGCGCACTAAAACAATTAGTAAGCATGGAAGAAAGTATTGATGTGCCAAGTGTGGGGGGGAGACCAGCACGCTCAATGTCACGTCATACTTTATCTGAAGTGGTAGAGCCAAGATATCAAGAATTGTTCGAGCTGATCCAAGATGAGATCAGAGAATCAGGCTTAGAAGATCAAATTGCTGCAGGTTATGTGTTAACTGGCGGTACGGCAAAAATGGAAGGTGTATTAGAGTTTGCAGAAGAGATATTTCAAATGCCAGTACGTATTGCCAATCCTTTGTCAGTACAAGGCTTGAAAGAATATGTGAATGACCCTAGTTATGCCACTGTTGTTGGGCTTTTACATTATGGAATGCAAGCCAATAGTAGCGTTGAAAACGACATAAGTAAGCGTGAAAGTGTCGGTGATCTTTGGTCAAAAGTTCACGCTTGGTTTAAGGGTGAATTTTAACGCGGTTAAGGGTAAAAAGGTTTGGCTGTTGAGCGGAATAACAGTTATTTCGAGTTGTTGTTAATTACTAAGTGTAAATAAGTAAGTTAATAATTAACGTCAATTTATTAAAATTTAAGATTTGTAAGTAAAACGGAGAGAGAAAAATGTTTGAATTAATGGAAGACCATAACGAAGAAGCGGTAATTAAAGTTATCGGTGTTGGTGGCGGTGGCGGTAATGCTGTCGAGCACATGGTTTCACAAACGATTGAAGGGGTAGAGTTTGTTACAGCAAACACTGACTCGCAAGCGTTACGTAATTCTTCTGCAGATGTAACTTTGCAACTTGGTGCTGATGTAACCAAAGGCTTAGGTGCAGGTGCAAACCCTGAAATTGGGCGCTGTGCAGCAGAAGAAGACCGTGAAACAATTAAGCAAGCCCTGCAAGGTGCTGATATGATCTTTATCGCAGCGGGTATGGGCGGCGGTACAGGTACAGGTGCTGCACCAGTCGTTGCTGAAATTGCTAAAGAAATGGGGATTTTGACGGTTGCTGTTGTAACAAAACCGTTTCCATTTGAAGGTAAGAAACGAATGAACTATGCCGACCAAGGCATTGAGTTTTTATCTAAAAATGTTGATTCATTAATTACTATTCCAAATGAAAAACTACTTAAGGTACTTGGCCCAGGCACAAGTTTATTAGATGCTTTTAAAGCGGCTAATAACGTTTTACTTGGTGCGGTACAGGGTATTGCAGAGTTAATTACTCGCCCAGGTTTGATTAACGTCGATTTCGCCGATGTACGCACAGTAATGTCTGAAATGGGCACTGCCATGATGGGCTCAGGTACTGCTTCAGGTGATGACCGAGCACAAGAAGCAGCTGATGCTGCTATCTCTAGCCCGTTACTTGAAGATGTCGACTTAGCTGGTGCTCGTGGTATTCTTGTTAATATCACCGCGGGTATGGACATTAGCATTGATGAGTTTGAAACTGTAGGTAACGCTGTTAAAGCATTCGCTTCTGAAAATGCTACTGTTGTTGTTGGTGCGGTAATTGATATGGATATGTCAGACGAACTTCGCGTTACTGTTGTTGCAACAGGTATTGGCGCTGAAAGTAAACCTGATATTACCTTAGTTAATCCTATGCCAATGCCAGAGCAAAAAGTGGTAGGTAGCGACTATACGCCAGCTGCTCCACAAGCAAGTGCGGCAAGTGAGCCAGTAGCGATGACTGATAGTAATGCGCAAAAAGCAACAGCGGCAGACTTAGATAACTATTTAGATATCCCTGCATTTTTACGTAAACAAGCTGACTAATTAATACTTTGCTAAGTCATAATTATATTGATGGTTACCTTGTGATTACTCGGTATTTTTGATTCTAGCGTATTAATTTGGTATATTACGCGCCCGTTAAACCAACTGGTTCGACTTGTTAGATGTTTTGTTAGGTATGCTGATTAAATATATTAAGCTATATTTTAATAAGAATATGCTTTTAATTCGTTGGTGTAGTGGCAATAGAACGTTGATAGCAAACGTATACATATTTTGAAGGCAAAATAAGCGAGGCTAATATGATTAAGCAACGTACATTAAAAACAGAAGTTTCAACAGTAGGTGTTGGCTTACATAAAGGTGAAAAAGTGCAGGTTACTCTCCGTCCTGCGCCGATAAACACCGGTATTGTATTCCGTCGCATTGATCTCAACCCTGCAGTTGAGATTAAAGCAGTGCCTGAAGCTGTGGGTGAAACTACACTATGTACCTGTTTAGTTGATGAGCAACAAGTTAAGGTATCAACAGTTGAGCACTTACTCTCAGCTGTTGCAGGTTTAGGTATTGATAATCTTATTGTTGATGTTGATGCACCTGAAATTCCTATTATGGATGGTAGTGCCTTACCTTTCGTTTATTTAATTCAATCTGTTGGTATTGAAACGCAAAATGCCCCGAAACGCTTTTTACGTATTAAAAAACCTATTCGCGTAGAAGAAGGTGACAAATGGGCAGAGTTACTTCCTTATGAAGGTTTTAAAGTCAACTTTGCTATTGAATTTGAACACCCTGTTATTGAAAAAACTTGTCAAACCATGACCATGGATTTTTCTAGCTGTTCTTTTATTAAAGAGATCAGCCGAGCAAGAACTTTTGGTTTTATGCGAGATATTGATTTTTTACGATCTCACAATTTAGCATTAGGTGGTAGCTTAGAAAACGCTATCGTACTTGATAACTTTCGTATGCTAAATAAAAATGAATTACGTTACGATGACGAGTTCGTAAAACATAAAATCCTTGATGCGATTGGCGATTTATATATGGGTAGTGCTAGTATTTTAGGCGAGTTCAACGCTTTTAAATCAGGGCATGGCTTGAATAATATGTTGCTAAGAGAAGTATTTAAACGTACTGATTCTTGGGAGTGGGTAACCTACGAAGACGATAAAGCATCGTCTCCTATTGAATACCAAGAGATTAACGCAACAGCGTTTTAAGTTTATAAAATGTGTATTGTTAAGTTAAAAGGTGAATATTTCTGTTCACCTTTTTAGTTTATGGTGATTTGAACCGCGCGATTATAATCCCGCCTACAGGGCGAATTTACATTGCATGAATGTATTGTAACCACCGTAGGCGGGAACTTGTTCGCGTTTGCGCTCTTATCTTTTCCCTGCAACTCTCGCCAACCTCTCTAATTTCTCTTTTAAACCCTTTGGCGCATTTTTAGCAATTTCTAAAAACTGTTTAGCGGTTTTTTCATTGACTATGCCGTTGGATAAAGTATCTACCTCTATTTTTTTTAACTCATTAGCTCGGTATAACTCTGTACGTGTTTTCTCGGTTATATCATGGCGCTGTTGCCGAAACCCTTGTGGGTTTACTTTAATTTCTATGCGCTTGAAGTGACCTTCCGTATTATTTAGTAAAGCACTACAAATATTATTACGTTCAAACTGTAAGCGTTGTCCCCAAACTGGCGACTTTACTTCTATTATCAAAGTATCTTCGCGACAATTAGCAATATTAAACGCATCTGCTGGTAAATCAGGGCATATTTGCCGTACAATATCAGCCAAAGTTGCCAAAGAGTTGGTTTTTGATTGAATATGTGCCAAAGTGCCTGTCGTTTTTTGTAACAGGGCAGACATATTAATAGGGACTTTTGATTTTCTAGCCATGGTGTTTCGAAACCCAACAAATTATCAAAATGAGTAAAGATCAGTTATTATATTCAACTTACGCTCAGCTTATGCTTAGTGATAGCAAAAAACAGAATAAATTAACTGAAAAAGATACCTATGAGTTTAACACTACTATACCGTGGAAAGAACGTCCGATTTTCAATGCAGCTTAGTAAATTGCATTGGCTATCTGCGTTGTGTGCTTTTGCACTTATTTCTGGGCTAGTTGTGCATCTTCTAGCAAGTAATAAGTTACAACCTAACAATGAAACATATTTATTGTCATCACAAGTTGAGCCTGAGCCTGATAACATTAAAGCACAAAAAGTTACTGCGCTAACGATAAAACTTGCCGAGTTGCAAAGCCAAGTATTACGCCTAAATGCTTTAGGTGATCGCTTGGCCGAAGATGCGAATATTCCCGAAAAAGAATTTAATTTTAGTCACCTGCCAGCAAGTGGCGGTCCTGCCTCAGATACTATGCCGCTCATCAATCAAACCTTTGACGAATTGTTTATAGAAATAGAACAATTTGAAAATACAATAAATCATGAAGAAAAACAGTTACAAATGCTTGAATCTTTAACCTTTGGTCACCATATACAAAATAATGGCTACTTATCTGGTAGGCCAATAACTAAAGGTTGGTTATCGTCTTATTATGGCGTCCGTAAAGACCCTTTTAACGGCAGAGCAACGATGCATAAAGGTGTAGACTTTGCTGGGAAAGAAAATACTCCTGTAATATCAACCGCTTCAGGTATTGTAACTTGGTCAGGTAAGCGATTCGGTTATGGCAATTTAATTGAAATTAATCATGGCGAAGGGATATCTACTCGTTATGGTCATAACAAGGATTTACTGGTTAAAGTTGGTGATGTAGTTAATAAAGGGCAACATATTGCACTGATGGGTAGCACGGGTCGCTCAACTGGACCGCATGTTCACTATGAAATTTTAAAAAATAATAAACAAATCAATCCAATTAAGTTTGTTTATCGAAAAGGGAAGTAACGGATATACGTTAAATAAAACGTTAGTCGGTTATCATAATAATCCACAATAAGGTGACGATAAAGTCACTGATAATTCTCAATTAATGGTTTAAATAAGATGTTTGGAAGTTTGTTAACAAAAGTATTTGGTAGTCGAAATGATAGATTACTGAAAAAAATGGGCAAAGAAGTCGCTAAAATAAATGCCCTTGAGCCAGTTCTTGAAGCGTTAAGTGATGAAGAATTAAAAGGCAAAACGGTTGAATTTAAAGAACGTTATGCTAAAGGTGAAACGGTTGACGAATTATTAGTCGAAGCTTTTGCCGTGGTAAGAGAAGCCGGTAAACGTGTATTTGGTATGCGTCACTTTGACGTGCAAATGATTGGTGGCATGGTACTTAATGACGGCAAAATTGCTGAAATGCGTACTGGTGAAGGTAAAACCCTAACAGCAACTTTACCATCTTACCTAAACGCTTTAACGGGTAAAGGTGTTCATGTCATTACCGTTAATGATTATCTAGCGGCTCGTGATGCTGATTGGAGTCGCCCATTATTTGAATTTCTTGGTTTAACAGTTGGTTGTAATGTTGCCGGTATGGCGCCGCAAGATAAACAAGCAGCGTATCAAGCTGACATCACTTATGGAACAAACAACGAATTTGGTTTCGACTACTTACGTGACAATATGGTGTTTTCAGCACAAGAACGCGCACAAAAACCTCTACATTTTGCCATTATTGATGAAGTTGACTCTATTCTTATTGATGAAGCGAGAACGCCTCTAATTATTTCTGGACAAGCGGAAGATAGTTCTGCACTTTATAAAACAATCAACACCTTGGTGCCAACGCTTGAGCAACAAGAAGAGGAAGATAAAGAAGGCGAAGACAGCACAGGTGATTACACCATTGATGAAAAAGCTAAACAAATTTATCTTACCGAACGTGGTCAAATTCGCATTGAAGAGATCATGGTTGAAAAAGAACTATTAACCGAAGGCGACACTTTATTCTCAGCCGCAAATATCACTTTACTACATCATGTTATGGCAGCATTACGCGCTCATAAGCTTTTCCAAAAAGATGTTGATTATATTGTAAAAGATGGCGAAGTTGTGATTGTTGATGAGCATACGGGTCGTACAATGGACGGTCGTCGTTGGTCAGAAGGCTTACATCAAGCAGTAGAAGCGAAAGAAGGGGTTAACATTCAAAATGAAAACCAAACGCTTGCTTCTATTACCTTCCAAAACTATTTTAGAATTTATGAAAAACTGTCAGGTATGACAGGTACTGCAGATACTGAAGCGTTTGAGTTTAATCATATCTACGGTTTAGAAACGGTTATTATTCCAACTAACCAGCCTATGGTACGTAAAGATTTATCTGATTTAATTTTCTTAACAGCAGAAGAAAAATTTGAAGCGATTTTAGATGATATTCAAGATTGTGTTAAACGTGGCCAGCCAGTATTGGTTGGTACTATTGCCATTGAAACATCAGAATTTTTATCTAGCTTCCTGAAAAAAGCCAAAATTAAACATAAAGTACTGAATGCTAAGTTCCATGAACAAGAAGCAGAAATAGTTGCTGACGCAGGTAAAGAAGGCGCCGTGACTATTGCAACTAACATGGCTGGTCGTGGTACTGATATTGTTTTAGGTGGTAACTTAGATGCAATTATTGCGAAATTAAAAAATCCATCAGAAGATGATATCGCTAAAGCGAAAGCGCAATGGAAAATAGATCATGAACGCGTACTTGAGCTAGGTGGTTTACATATTGTCGCGACAGAACGTCATGAGTCACGTCGAATAGATAACCAATTACGTGGCCGTTCAGGTCGTCAAGGTGATGAAGGCTCAACACGTTTTTACTTATCAATGGAAGATTCATTGATGCGTATTTTTGCCTCAGAGCGTATTTCAAATATGATGCGTAAACTTGGTATGGAACGTGGTGAAGCCATTGAGCATCCTTGGGTTACAAAAAGTATTGAAAATGCACAACGTAAAGTTGAGAGTCGTAACTTCGACATGCGTAAGCAGCTATTAGAATATGATGATGTTGCTAACGATCAGCGTGGCGTTATTTATGAACAACGTAACGAATTACTTGATAATGAAGAAATAGGTGATGTAGTTAGCGCCATTCGTAACGATGTAATTAATGGTGTTATCGATAATCATATTCCGCGTCAGTCAATGGATGAAATGTGGGACATTCAAGGTCTTGAAGAGCAATTGAAAGGTGAATATGCAACTGACTTACCTATTGCTAAATGGCTTGAGGAAGACAGTAAGTTATATGAAGAAAGCTTACGTGAAAAAATTATTGTAGAATTTGATAAAGTATACAAAGATAAAGAAGAAGCCGTTGGCGCAGACGTATTACGTCACTTCGAAAAAGCAGTAATGCTACAAAGTTTAGATTCTCACTGGAAAGAGCACCTATCAGCAATGGATCACCTTCGTCAAGGTATTGGTCTTCGTGCTCACGCTCAAAAGAACCCTAAACAAGAATTTAAACGTGAATCTTTCCAACTATTCACTGAAATGTTAGAAAACTTAAAATACGATGTTGTGGGAATTTTATCGAAAGTACAAATCCGTGCTGAATCAGATGTAGAAGCAGTTGAAGAGCAACACAGAAAATCTGAAGAAGTACCAAAGAACTTCCAACATGAATCAACTGATGTAGAAGAAAAACAAATGCCACGTGTCGGTCGTAATGACCCGTGTCCTTGTGGCTCAGGTAAAAAATACAAGCAATGTCATGGTAAGTTAGCTTAGTAGTTTATTTCAGATATTGTTTAAAATGCCAGTCTTGTGACTGGCATTTTTTTTAGTTAATCTTGTTCAGCTTAATAATCGAGAAAAGTATGAAGAATATTGTCCATGTTGCTGTTGGTGTCATTCAAGGTATTAATGCCGAAGGTTTACCGCATTATTTCTTAACTAAACGCTTAGCAGACGTTCATCAAGGAGGAAAGTGGGAATTTCCAGGTGGTAAGGTGGAAATTGATGAAACTGTTGCTCAGGCGCTCGCTAGAGAGCTTAAAGAAGAAGTAGCCATTGACGTCTTATCTTGCCAACCCCTAATTAAAATTGAACATACTTATTTAGCAAAGAATAAAGACAAAGATGATAAACACGTATGTTTAGATGTGTACCTAGTTGATAACTTTCTTGGAGAGCCAAGTGCACAAGAAGGACAAGGTGAAGGTTGGTTTACCTTAGCACAATTTGACTCGCTAGAGTTTCCTGAAGCAAATAAAGCAATTATAGAAAAGCTGAGGTTACAAAGTTAATACTGTAAATTGCCCGTAATAACGTGATATTTTGATTGTAGATCTGAATTCATGTTGCATGTACTGTATGGGTGTAATTTATTAGACAATGCCGAAGCATATTATCCTGCTCAAGCTTATTTCTATGTTGACCTTAATTACAGCAACAAAGCTGCGCGATTAAAATCCCGCCTACGGCACAATGCTATTGAACTCTAGTTGTATGTGGGACTTACGTTGCGTAGATGCAACTTATTAGACAATGCCGAAGCATATTACTCTGCTCAAGCTTATTTCTATGTTGACCTTAATTACAGCAATAAAGCTGCGCGATTAGTACTCTGCATACAGTAGTCATATCACCAAAATCTAATTGTAGGCGGGAACTTGTTCGCGCTTGCCTGTATGCTGATTTTAATCGCTCTTGCTCTAAAGAGGTTAATATTAGAAATAAAATCTCTTTATTCTGGCTCAACAAAAAACTTATTATTCATTAAAAACTCATCTTCCATGGCATCAAGCATTTCTTCAGACAACATGGTGTCTGGTTGAATGTTTTGACTGATTTTATGGTTTTCTTCTGCCCACTCACCTAGATCAATTAATTGGC
Organism: Colwellia sp. E2M01; assembly: GCF_018860585.1. Taxonomy (GTDB): domain Bacteria; phylum Pseudomonadota; class Gammaproteobacteria; order Enterobacterales; family Alteromonadaceae; genus Colwellia. The sequence continues at coordinate 42,959 of NZ_JAHKPR010000029.1, read as the reverse complement.
AGCGTTTACTACAAAAGGGTCTGAATTCACTACTTGCTTGCCAGAGAACAGAAGTTTGACATTGTGGACAAGGAACTTTTAAGGTCATAATAATTTATTAAATCGGTCAGAAAGTAAGTGTAATTATACACTAAAGTTGTTCGCATGGAATGATAAGAAAATCAGGTTTTATTATAGAAGAAGGTATCTAATAAAGTGAAAATAGTAGCTTTTAACTTGCCTTTTAGTTAGCAGCGAGCTAATTGAAAAACTGTTGCTTGGTTAGCGTAGCGGCGGCCTGTATATTGGCAAGGCAGCATAAAGCGTATTGAGTAACGGAATTTATTTCCACTGACGGTTGGATAGTAAGGTGCGTCTGAGGCTATTTTTATACGTAATAATAATATTCCTTCACCATTATCTTGATAAAAGCCACTATCCACTTCTATGGTTTCAAATACCGCTCGTTGTCGAATAAATTTAAGTACTAATGCTAACGATGATGAAATATCCGTTAGTAAATTGAACCAATGTTGCATTTCTTGTTTTGTTTCTGCTTCGCCTTGGTGAAGCCAAAAGTGCAACTGTGGTAAATCAAAACTTGAGCTTCCGCCTTGTATAGCAAAACGCTGCTTTAAACTGGCTAGTAATTTATCTTCTTTTAGTTTGCACCATGTTGGTTGCGGTACTCTTAAATGAGCAATAAGCTTCACCGCTTCTGATAAGTTCATTTCAAGTGCTGTGGTATCTATGTCTGGTGCTTGTGACCAAATAACCAGGCTCTGCTCAAGTTTTTCTAGATCTTTAATTAAATCACCACGCACATCATTTCGCTCTAAGGTATCAATAATAGAAAATAACGCGCTAAAAAACACTTGATGGCTAGTTTTTATTGATAGATTGTTATTAAGACAAGAATATATCTGAGCGAAAAATTGCTCAAGTTTTAGGTAATTTCTAATTCGCTCATTGAGCGGGTGTTCGTATAATACCGTAGACATATAGAAATGTAAGACCAGTTAAACTTGAAGTGGATATTTAATTATTTATTGTTGTTTTTTAAACCATTTTTGTCAAGGCTAAATACTTTTGATTAAGGTCTCTTACTTGCTTTTCTATATCAGTACGCTGATCTGTTTTGTTACTAAGTATTTCTTTGTTGTTAGTAGGCGTTTCGTTATTAATTATATCATCAGCAGCTTCTAGTCTTTCAGTGCGACTTATTTGGCTATCCATAATAGATTTTATCACTTCTGCAGAGCTACTATCCCTTAACAAAGTCCGTTCTATTTGGGTTTGTTCGCTAACATCAACGACTAATACTTTATCGACTAACAAGTTAAGGTTATTTTCAATCAATAAAGGTGCTACTAAAATACAATAATCGCTGCTTGCTGCTTTAGTTTGCGCAATAATATTTTCACGTATTAATGGGTGAAGTAAGTTATTAAGCCAAAGTTTGTCGGCTTCACTAGAAAATATTCTATTACGTAATAAGCTTCTGTTGAGTTGACCATCTTCTTCGATAAACTCTGCGCCAAAGTGTTGAGCAATTGCTGATAGCGCAGGGCTATTAATAGCGACTACTTGCCGGGCAATTATGTCAGCATCAATAATATCAACACCTAAGGTTTGAAATATATCAGTGATAGTCGTTTTACCACTGCCAATTCCACCTGTTAAGCCAATAACTAATTTAGACATAATATAGTTAACTCAAATATGTGATTAAGTACTTTAAGGATATTTACTCTGAGTGACATTTTTCGAGTATATTTACTTATCGATTTACCTGAATATTTATGAAATAGTTTGTAAATACCAAGTCCAAATTCCATTACCCCATAAAAGTGTGATCCAACCAGCGATCGCTAAGTATGGGCCGAAAGGAATACCTTGCTCTTTATTGTGGTTTTTAAATAACAATAAAGAGATGCCAATAATTGCTCCTACTACTGAAGCCATTAAAATAAGCAATGGTAATAATTGCCAACCTAGCCAAGCACCAAAAACAGCAAATAACTTAAAATCACCAAAGCCCATACCCTCTTTGCCTGTTAATAACTTAAACAGCCAAAATACAGAGAAAAGGCTCATATAGCCAACCGCTGCACCAATTACAGCATCAGTTAATGGCACAAAAGTACCGTTTATATTTAACAGTAAACCTAACCATAGTAAGGGGAGAGTAATTTGGTCGGGCAATAACATGTGATCAAAATCAATCATAGTTAATGATATTAATGACCAAGTTAACAATAACACCCAAAAAGTTTCAGCTGTAGGACCAAAGTGATGGGCAACCACCAAGCTTAACAACATGGTTGATAATTCAACAAGTGGATAACGCGCTGAAATTTTCGTCGTACAATTACTGCACTTACCTTTTAAAAATAACCAGCTGATTACTGGAATATTTTCATAGTAACGAATTTTATGATTACAGTTGGGGCAAGTAGAATCAGGTTTAGATAGAGTTATTGCCGTCATTTCTTTCGGTTTTATATCAGTTACTTCATCCGCTAAAAATTCGCGGCACTCATGATACCAAGTGTACTCCATTATTTTAGGGAGGCGATAAATGACTACATTGAGAAAACTACCAATGACTAAGGAGATTAAGCCAACGGTGGTGTAAAATAAAATAGGAGATTGATTGAAAAAAACATGAAAGTTTTGAAAAAATGAAATTAAATTATCGATCAATGGGATAGCCTTTACGTAGTATTAGCAAAATAAACATTAACAAGTTAAATGTTAGTAAATTAAGGTTAAGCATTAGCAGTAACAATTTATTACTGCTAATGCCTAGAGACACTTTAAACAATTTTACCAATTTCAAATATAGGTAAGTACATAGCTATAATTAAACCGCCGATTACTACACCTAATACTGCCATAATCATGGGTTCTAGCAAAGCAGTTAAACCATCTACGGCATCATCAACTTGCTGCTCATATACATTAGCAACTTTAGATAACATGTCATCGACAGCGCCAGACTCTTCACCAATAGCTACCATTTGAATAACCATATCAGGGAATATCTTACAATTACGCATGGCTAAATTCATTTGCATACCAGATGACACTTCAGCTTTTACTTCTAATATCGCGTCTCTAAATACCGCGTTACCAGATGCACCAGCAGCCGACTCTAAGGCATCAATTAGGTTAACACCGGCAGCAAACGTTGTTGACAGAGTACGCGCATAACGAGCAACCGCAGCCTTTTCTAATAAATCACCAATAACGGGAAGCTTTAAAATAGTGACATCAACTTTATCGCGAAATTTTAGACTATTTCTATGAGTACGCTTGAATAAGAAAAAGGCAATGTATAAACCTGCTAAACCAAAATACCAATAGGCTTGCATAAACTCTGATATTGCAATAACCATTAAGGTAAATGCTGGTAATTCAGCACCAAAACCGGAGAATATATCTTGAAATACAGGAACTACAAAAATTAACAAAATTGAAGTAACAATAAAAGCGATCACTAAAACAGCAACTGGATAAACCATAGCTTTTTTAATTTTACTTTTTAATGCTTCTGATTTTTCTTTGTAAGTCGCTATACGACCAAATATTGTTTCTAAGGCGCCAGACTGCTCACCAGAAGCGACTAAATCGCAATATAAATCATCGAAATACAGCGGATGGTCACGTAAACAATCAGATAACGGAATACCAGAGGAAAGTTTAATATTAATATCACCCAAGAGTTTACGCATTTTACCATTGTCATGACCACTACCTATCATTTCAATGGTTTGCACAAGTGGTACACCAGCACCTAACATGGTAGCTATTTGTCGAGTAATTACGGCAATATCGCCAGGAGTTATGGCTTTGTCGCCACCACCTATGCCGAATAAAGGTTTTGGTTTTTTCTTAACCCGACTAGGCGTTATTCCTTGTTTACGTAATTGAGCCTTTAACTCAATAATACTGTTGGCAGGTAGTTCACCGCTTATTTTTTTACCTTTACGGTTAACACCTTGCCAGACGAAAATTTCTAACTCTTTGACTTTACTTTTATCTTTAGCTGTTTTTTTAGTTGTTGTGGTAGCCATAGTTAACCTTGCGCTGTTAAGCTCTATTAAAGCACTATTACTCTGATGTTAATTATCAGAATAGAGTTTTTCAAATGATATTATAATATTGTGTTTGTTAAAATAACTGAATTTAACCTTAAGTGCTAGTTATACAGTTAGTTATAAAATAGTTTTACAGTATCTAAGTCTTTACTATCCGGTGGTAACCCTATTTACTTCGGCTAAACTTGTCATGCCACTCATCGCTTTTTTCAGACCTGATTGGCGTAAATTATTATAACCTTCTTTTTGACATTGCGTGGCTATGTCTAAAGAGTTGCCACCTTCCATAATTATAGAGGCTATAGTAGGGCTGATTTTTATTACTTCATAAATACCAACGCGACCTTTATAGCCGGCAGTACAATGCGTACAACCCACAGGTTTATAAAGTTGTATTTCACTTAGCTTGTCTGCCGGGAACCCTTGCTCGGCTAATTGCATTTCAGTTAACTCTTCCGGCTCTTTACACTGTGAGCATAAACGGCGAGCTAATCGCTGGGCAATAATTATAGAAACAGAGCTCGCCACATTATACGAGGGCACGCCCATATTCAGTAATCGGGTTAAGGTTTCAGCTGCTGAGTTGGTATGTAAAGTTGATAAAACTAAATGACCAGTTTGTGCTGCCTTAATGGCGATTTCTGCAGTTTCTAAATCTCGAATTTCACCTACCATGACTATATCGGGATCTTGACGAAGGAAAGACCGTAAAGCACTAGGAAAAGTTAAACCCGCTCGAATATTAATTTGTACTTGGTTAATCCCTTCAAGGTTAATCTCTACCGGATCTTCTGCGGTAGAAATATTACGCTCTTGGGTATTAAGAATATTAAGGCCAGTATAAAGCGATACTGTTTTACCCGAGCCAGTAGGTCCGGTTACTAAAATCATACCTTGTGGTTGCTCTAATGCCTCCATGTATATTTCTTTTTGTTCGGGCTCATACCCCAACATATCAATACCAAGCATAGCGCTAGAGGAATCCAAAATACGCATTACAATTTTTTCGCCCCACATGGTAGGTAGTGTACTAACACGAAAATCTATCGACTTTTTCTTTGATAAGGCTAATTTAATACGACCATCTTGTGGTACGCGTCGTTCGGCAATATCCAGTTTTGACATAACCTTTAAACGAGCCGCCATTCTTGATGCTAAATTAGCAGGTGGTCTAGCTATTTCCGTTAATATACCATCAATACGAAAACGAATACGAAAAGACTTCTCATAAGGTTCAAAGTGTAAATCAGATGCGCCTTTTTTAATGGCATCAAGTAATATTTTATTAATAAAAACAACGATTGGTGCATCATCGTCGCTGACTGCGTTATTATCACTTTTCTCAGAGTCTTCTACATCAATACCAGCGAGTTCATCTGAGTCTGCATCACTAATCTCAAGTGCCGAGCTTTCATCTTCAAGTACTTTTTCAATACAAGCCTGTAGGCTTTTTTCATCACATAAAATTAATTCTGTGCTGTAACCTGTATTAAATTGAATCTCTTCAAGGGCATCTAAATTTGTTGGATCTGACATGGCAACAAACAGTACTTTGCCACGCAAATATAAGGGCAGAGCGTTATGTTTGCTTATTAGCTTTTCATTTCTAACACCCTCTGGGATAGAGTTCATGTCAAAAAGGTTAAGTTGAATTTGTGGGTAACCAAAGCTTTTAGAAAGCACTTTGGCAACACTAACCGGATCAAGTTCTTTATTTTCGATTAAGTAACGAATAAAAGGTTTATTTTTACCGACAAAATCTTCAACTATTTCATCAATTGAATCTAATGAAATCAGGTTCTGTTTGGATAATGCCGATAATACGCTTGATTGCTGATGATTGCCTTTCATAATAAGTGCGGATAACCTTTTGGAGGAGTTGATAATATCTTATAAGTTCAGTGTAACTTATATCAGCATAAAAGGAAAAAAGGAAACTTAATCAATAGGGAAAATGGGAGCAGAGTAACCTTTTCATTTTTATGACGAACCACGTTCATTTATTATGTACAGCTAAAACAACTAATGGCATTAGTAATATGATGCAAGCATTAGGAGGTTATGTTAGATATTTTAATAACATCTATCATCGTAGTGGAACATTATGGGAAAGGCGCTTTAAATCTTGCATTGTTGAAGAAGAAGAGTATTTGTTGCAGGTTTATAGATATATAGAGTTAAATCCAGTTTGAGCCAAAATGGTTGAGACTCCGGCCGATTATAAATGGTCTAGTGATTGTGTAAATGCACTAGATAAAGCATCAACATTTTGTACGCTTCTTACACGATTACTGTACGCTTCGTTGGTTTTATCTTGCGCTTAGTAAAAATACAGCTGAGCGATTACTCGTATACCAAAAATACTTTTTTTATGTACTATAAAATGAAAAGTTCACTGAACTAAGAGATAACCGAATAAAGGATTAGCTTTTGGAGGTCAGCGATTTAAGATGGAAATAGAAAAGTTAACAGGTAGACGAATGGAAGCAGGAAAAAGAGGGAGACCAAAAACGAATGGAAAATAAGGGCTGTTTACGTCTTATTTAAAATAAAAAAGCTCCCGAGGGAGCTTTTAGCTAGGGGTAAATGGAAAAGTAATTTAAGTAGTTAAAGTTACTCTGACCCCATTTTTTGTTCCCTTTATTTTTAATATATAAAAAACAAAGGGGCTTTAGGCTGGTTTAGATATTAAAACTGTTCACAGAAACCTGAATTTATACACCCACCAGTCTGTGACCATGTTACTTGTCCATTGTTTAGCGTAGGGCTGATTAAGTAGGTATCGGTTGCTGCAACACCATTAGCTGCAACTGGAGTTACAGTAATAACACCATCACCGGTAACAGTAACTGAAGTAACTGCAGTATCACCAGCAGCGCCAGCAGCAAGAGCTGCTATTCTAGTATTGCCCAATTCATTACAAGTAGTTACGGCGCCTGTTGTTTGAGCACAAACCTCAACAGCACTTTTTACACCGCCGGCAGCAGCTTCAGTGGCTCTATAACTAGATGTAGCAATGTATTCTTGATAAGCAGGTAATGCTATTGAGGCAAGTATGCCCACAATAGCTACAACGATCATTAATTCAATTAGTGTAAAACCTTTTTGTGTGCTTTTTTTCATTTGTTGTAAGTTTTTCATATTTTATGTTTCCATTTTATTTTAAGGGGGCTGACAGCATCTTGCGACAAATTTTAGTAAATGTAAAACTTTGTTACCACTTTTTTTGATTTATTTTTACTGGTTAACCACTGTGCGATTATTTTATAACCCATTATTAACTAACGCTTAACTTTTGAGCTATTTTAAAGTTCTGTTAACATAGAGAACCTAGCTTGTTTACAAAATAAAGTTAACTTTCATGGGTAAATATAAAGGTACATTTATTGTAATACGTTTTAGGGGGCAGGTTCTAGGTTCTAGGTTTTAGGCACTAGGCTTTTCCTCCTAGCGCCTAGTATTTAGTTCCTAGTACTTAGTACCTAATTTTTTCCTTTTAAAAATAAAATGGTTGTTTTTAGATAATATAGGTGATCTTTAATACAAGTTTCTGTATAATCCGCGCTCCCTACGTTACAAATGCCTATTGTTTTCAGGTTTGTTTGCAGTGTAATGCTCTAAGCTTCCTATATACAGTGGCGCTGGGCTCGATGCTCGAAGGGGCAATGGCGTAGTCCATTTAACCGATGTTTTAAGCTTTTATGTTAAGTAACTTCTTATTTCGTCATTTAAGTAACATTTATAAAATTGGGTTTTTTAATGAAAACTTTTGTAGCAAAACCAGCAAGCGTTCAACGCGAATGGTTCTTAGTGGACGCCGAAGATAAAACTTTAGGTCGTATCGCTACTGAAATAGCTAGCCGTTTACGCGGTAAGCATAAAGCAGAATATACACCTCACGTAGATACTGGCGATTACATCGTTGTTATTAACGCTGAGAAAGTACGTGTAACAGGTAACAAAGCGAAAGGTAAAATTTACTACTCGCATACTGAGTTCCCTGGTGGTCTTAAGCAAATTAGCTTTGAAAAGTTAATTGAAAAAGCTCCTGAGCGCGTTCTTGAATTTGCTGTTAAAGGCATGTTACCTAAAGGTCCTTTAGGTCGTGAAATGTTCCGCAAATTAAAAGTGTATGCAGGTGCAGAGCATCAACATACAGCACAACAACCACAACTTTTGGAGCTTTAAGCAATGGCTGATAATCAATATTACGGTACTGGTCGTCGCAAGAGCTCAACCGCTCGTGTGTTCATGAAAGCTGGTAACGGTGCAATTACAATTAACAAACGTGACATTTCTGAGTACTTCGGTCGTGAAACTGCTCGTATGGTTGTTCGTCAACCATTAGAGTTAGTTGAAATGTTAGAAAAATTTGACTTCAACATCTCTGTAATCGGTGGTGGTATTTCTGGTCAAGCTGGCGCGATTCGTCACGGTATTACTCGTGCATTAATGGAGTTTGATGAAACTTTACGTGGTTCTCTACGTACAGCTGGTTTCGTTACTCGTGATGCGCGTAAAGTTGAGCGTAAGAAAGTGGGCTTACATAAAGCACGTAAGAAACCACAATTCTCAAAACGTTAATTTTTATTATATTCAAAATTTTTACGACATTGTCGTTGGTATTTATTTAAGATACTTATTAAGCATAAGTTTCAAGAATCATAATTCGACGACTTTGTTAAAATCTAGAATATTTGAAATGATACATTTAAAAAACCGACCTTGTGTCGGTTTTTTTATATCTGAAATTTATGGTTAATTAATTTGGGTGAGATAAAGACGAACAAATATTAGCGCGAACAGGATAATATACTCCTGCATTGTTTAATTAGTTGCATTCATGCAACGTAAGTTTCCGCCTACGGTGATGTGGTGGTTGCATTCATACAAGGTAGATTGATTCCTGCGGTAAGGTCATATTATTTGTGCTAGTTAAGTGAGCTGTTGTAGGCGGGATTTTAATCGCGCTATTTTTTAAGAATTAATGTCTGTTTGAATGATGAGAAGTTTAAAGTGTAAATTAATTAGAGCGCGAACAAGTTCTCGCCTACGGTGATGTGGTGGTTGCATTCATACAAGGTAGATTGATTCCTGCGGTAAGGTCATATTATTTGTGCTAGTTAAGTAAGCTGTTGTAGGAGGGATTTTAATCGCGCTATTTTTTAAGGATTAATGTCTGTTTGAATGATGAGAAGTTTAAAGTGTAAATTAATTAGAGCGCGAACAAGTTCCCGCCTACGGTGATGTGGCAGTTACATTTATGCAAGGTAGATTGGTTCCTGCGGTAAGGTCATACTATTTGTGTTAGTTAAGTGTGCTGTTGTAGGCGGGATTTTAATCGCGCGAATTTAATTCATTTCAAATAAATTGAATTCCAATACGGGTATTTTTTAAGGCTTTTAACAATGCCTGCACGTAACGGATTAGCAATTATATAACGGGCTTGGTTTATTAAATCTGTATCATCTTTTATTTGATGATCAAAATAATCTGATTGCCAAATACTCCCTGTATGGTTAGATATATTATTGATGAGTTGAGTGCTCCTGCCTTTAAATCGTTTTATTACTTCTGAAAGTGTATATTTATTTAATAATTGAAATTGCCAATGTAAATGATCAGGCATAAGAACATAGCTTATTGTTTTAATGGCTCCTTCACTTTCGAGAAGATAAAGTTGTTTAACTGTTATTTGTGCATTTTGTAGGTTTGAAAAATAATTAAACCTATTTTTTGTTGTGATGGTAACCACATAATAATGCCATGCCTGTGAAGATCTTCCTTTACGTAATAAGTGTGATTTATGCATATCAATTCCTTTTATATTCTGCATTTATTATTTTAGCTTCTAATAACAAAAGCGCGAACAAGTTCCCGCCTACGGTGGTCAAGCGGGTTTTTGTGCTTATTGATTGAAGCGCGAACAAGTTCCCGCCTACGGTGGTCAGGCGGGGTTTGTGTTTATTGATTGAAGCGCGAACAAGTTCCCGCCTACGGTGGTCAGGCGGGGTTTGTGTTTATTGATTGAAGCGCTAACAAGTTCCCACCTACGGTGATCAAGCGGATTTTGTGTTTATTGATTTAAGCGCGAACAAGTTCCCGCCTACGATGGTCAAGAGGGTTTTGTGTTTATTGATTGAAGCGCGAACAAGCTCCCGCCTACGGTGATCAAGCGGGTTTTGTGTTTATTGATTTAAGCGCGAACAAGTTCCCGCCTACGGTGGTCAAGAGGGTTTTGTGTTTATTGATTGAAGCGCGAACAAGTTCCCGCCTACGGTGAACAAGTGTGCCGCGTGTAATTTATAATTTTGTTGTAGGTGGGGTTTTAATTGCGCTATTTTTAACTTAAAAAACGCCTGTAGTTACAACAATGAAATAGTTGATTGATTTCTAATTTACTCAGTTTAAAATCCCCTTGTTATCTGTATTGCTAAATATTTCAAAGTATTTCTACTTTTACAGTGCCTAACTAGCTTTAGCCCTTGTAAAAAATGGGCTATTTCTTTATGATCAGAAAAATTTTTTTATCGTTATGCCCTTAGTTGGTATAAATTGAACTAACAAGAATAAAATTCAGCTTTTTTATCTAGTTATTGTGGTATTGGATGAATGGCTGTAGTTAATCTTTTGTTGGTGTCCTAGTTGGAGAGTATAAATGAGCAATGTGCCTGTAAATAACGGCCGCAGACGCTTCCTAACCGCTGCTACTGCAGTTGTTGGTGGTGCTGGTGTGGTTGGCGCTGCTGTGCCTTTTATTGCTTCCTGGAATCCAAGTGCGCGTGCGAAAGCGGCGGGTGCTCCAGTTGAAGTTAATGTAGGTAAAATGCAGCCTGGTCAATTAATTCGTGCAGAATGGCGTGGTAAACCCGTCTATATCGTTCGCCGATCAGAGCAAATACTTGAAGAATTATCTAAGCATGATAGCCACTTACGCGATCCAAGTTCAGCAGAGCCGCAACAGCCTGAATATGCAGCTAATGCTTACCGTTCAATTAAACCTGAGTATTTAGTTGCTTTAGGTATTTGTACCCACTTAGGTTGTGCGCCAACTCACCATAATGGCGATTTCGAGCAATTTGTTGAAGGTGTTCCTAACGGCTTTTTCTGTCCGTGTCATGGTAGTACTTATGATATGGCCGGTCGTGTATTTCAAAACGTTCCTGCACCATTAAACTTAATGGTTCCTGAGCATTCTTTTATTAATGATGGCACTATTATTATTGGTGTTGGTCAAGATGAAGATAAGGGAGACGCGTAATGTTAATGAAATTATTTACTGACCTTATGGGTTGGGTTGATCAACGTTTACCTGTAACTGATGCTTGGAATAAGCATGTTGCACAATACCCTGCACCAAAAAACTTTAACATCTGGTATGTATTCGGTATTTTAGCTTCTATCGTATTAGTTAACCAAATCCTTACGGGTATTTGGTTAACGATGAACTATGAGCCATCAGGTGCGGGTGCATTTGCTTCTGTAGAATACATCATGCGTGATGTTGATTATGGTTGGTTATTACGCTATATGCATTCAACAGGTGCCTCGGCATTTTTTGTTGTTATCTATTTACATATGATGCGTGGTTTAATGTACGGCTCGTACCAAAAACCGCGTGAATTGCTGTGGATCTTCGGTATGTTGATCTTCTTAGTATTAATGGCTGAAGCCTTTATGGGGTATTTATTACCTTGGGGTAATATGTCTTACTGGGGGGCACAGGTAATTATTTCCTTGTTTGGCGCTATACCAATTATTGGTGATGATTTAACACAATGGATTCGTGGCGATTACGTTATTTCAGGTGCTACCTTAAACCGCTTCTTTGCTTTACACGTTATTGCTTTACCTTTAGTTATTGTAATTCTTGTGTTTTTACACATTTTAGCATTACATGAAGTGGGCTCTAACAACCCAGACGGTGTTAACATTAAAAAGCCTAAAGGCAGTGTTAAACCTGAAGATTTAAGTAAATTTACTTTCCATAAACAATACAGTGGTAAATACGATATTGTTGATGCAGTACCTTTCCATCCTTATTATACCGTTAAAGATTTAATGGCTATTGTTGGTTTCTTATTCTTCTTCTGTTGGGTAATGTTTTTTGCGCCAGAAGGTGGTGGTTACTTTATGGAAGCGCCAAACTTTACACCGGCTAACGGCTTGAAAACACCTGAACATATTGCCCCTGTATGGTACTTTGGACCTTTCTACACCATTTTACGTGTTGTTCCTGATAAATTATTAGGTGCGGTTGCTATGTTTGGTGCTATTGTAATGTTGTTCTTATTACCTTGGTTTGACCGTGGTACTGTGCGTTCAGTACGTTTCCGTTCAAAATGGCATTTAATTAACTTAATTCAATTTGCTATTTGTTTCATTATTCTTGGTATATTGGGTACTATGCCAGCAACACCTATTGCAAACTTAATTGGTGTTATTGCTAGCTTCGGTTACTTTGGTTTCTTCGTCGCTTTGTGGTTCTATTCGAAGAATGAAAACACTAAACCAGTACCAGAGAGGGTTTCATACTAATGAAAAAATTAATTTTAGCCTTCACGCTTAGTGTTGCCGCATTACTTTCAGCTACCGCATTAGCTGCTGGACCAAGTATTCCGTTGGATAAAGCCAACAATGATTTGTCAGATAAAGAGTCATTAAAAAAAGGCTTTAAAACATACCTTAACTATTGTTTAGGTTGTCACCAACTTCAATATCAACGTTACAACCGTACCTTTGCTGATTTAGGTATAGATGATGCAGATGGTGTTGAAAATTATATGTATACTGGTGATAAAGTTGGTGATCATATTACTAATAATATGTCGAAAAAAGACGCGGCAAAATGGTTTGGTACCGCGCCACCAGATTTAACATTAGAAGCGCGTTTACGTAGCCCAGATTGGATTTACACCTACTTACGTTCTTTTTATATTGATGAATCACGCCCGTTTGGCGTAAACAACACAGTATTTAAAGATGTTGGTATGCCGCATGTTTTACAAGGCTTACAAGGTGTAAGTACTTTAGAAGTAAGCGAAGTCCGTGGTGAAGACGGTAAAATGCACAAGGTATCAACCTTATCCCCAGCAATGGGTGGTAGTTTAACAACTGAAGAATATGATGTTGTTATTCGTGACTTAACTAACTTTTTAGAATATGTTGGTGAGCCAAATAAACTTGAACGTAAAAATATAGGTTACTGGGTTCTAGTATTCTTATTCTTCTTCTTTATTCTTACTTATTTCCTTAAGAAAGAATTTTGGAAAGACGTACATTAAGTTTTTAATATAGTTATTTTCAGGGTAATTTGATGGTAAAAGATCAAATTACCCTTTGTTAGTTTTTAAAGTGGAGGCCCTATGGCCGTAGCAGCAAATAAACGCTCTGTAATGACGTTGTTCTCTCATGCAGATGATATGTATAGCCATCAAGCACGTATTGTATTAGCAGAAAAAGGTGTTGGTGTTGATATCAACTTAGTTGATTTAGACAACTTACCTGAAGATCTATTGGACTTAAACCCATATGGTACAGTACCGACGTTAATCGACCGTGAATTAGCTTTATACGAAGCTAAAATTATTGTTGAATATTTAGATGAACGTTTCCCTCATCCACCATTAATGCCAGTTTACCCTGTGTCACGTGGTCGTAGCCGCTTAATGATGCACCGCATTGAGCAAGACTGGTACAGCCTGACTAAAATTATTATGACAGGTACTGATGAAGAAGCAGCTAAAGCTCGTCAAGAGCTAAAAGAAAGTTTATTAAGTATTGCGCCTATTTTAAATGAAGCACCTTACTTTATGAGTGAAGAGTACAGTTTAGTTGATTGTTACTTAGCACCGTTACTTTGGCGTTTACCTGTATTTGGTATTGAATTAATTGGCCAAGGTTCAAAAGAGCTTAAAACCTACATGTTAAGATTGTTTGAACGTGAGTCGTTCCAAGCATCTTTAACAGAAGAAGAACGTGAATTACGCTTTGGTCACCCTGCATAATGGATGATTTAACGCCGAGTTTAATGAGTTCGAATAAGCCTTACTTAGTTAAAGCTTTCTATGAGTGGATTTCAGATAACGATCTAACTCCTTATATTATGGTGGACGTTAATGTTTACGGCGTATTAGTACCAATGAGTTATGTTTCTGATGGGCAAATAGTGTTAAATATTGCTGCATCAGCGGTTGGTAGTATTGCATTAGGCGACAGCTCTATTGAGTTCAGTGCGCGCTTTGGCGGCAAGCTTGAGCATTTAACAGTACCTTACGGTGCGATAGGTGCTATTTACGCGAAAGAAAATGGTGCGGGTACGTCGTTTGCTATTGAACACCCAGCTGAGGATGAAGTTGAAGCTATTGATGAAGTTGTTGAGAAGCCTAAATCTCCATTAAGCAGTGTTACTTCAACAGGTAGTGAAACAGACACCTCGAATAAACCAAAAAATAAAAGTAAGCCAAGCTTAAAAATTATTAAATAGTTTAACTTTTATCAACGTAATCAAAAAAACCTGTAAATAAGATAATATTTATAGGTTTTTTTATGCTTAAAATTTGAAGGATTAGGTATTATAAAGCTAGCTTCTAGAACTTATACCAAGTCCGTTAAATTACTGATCACCTTTACTGGTTAAAATACTTAA
>NZ_JAHKPR010000029.1:0-28133 GCF_018860585.1 Colwellia sp. E2M01 | reverse complement strand
TATCGGAATTGGTATTATTCAATATACTCAAAAGCTTTATAAACGCGATCTACACCATTAATATTACGCGTAATGTCGACAGCTATATCAGCTTCCCTTTGGGTAACTAAACCCATTAAAAATACTTCTGAGTCTTCAGTAACAATTTTAAAGTCATCGGTATTTATATCTGCATTAGCCAGTAAGGCTGATTTTACTTTAGAGGTGATCCAAATATCATTACTTTTAGTGAAGGCACTTACATTCGGACCAATACGTATTTGATTATGAATAGTGACAATATCGGGAATGTCTTGAATAGTAGTAATCGCCAAATCTCTAAGATATGTGTTCGCTGCTTGGCCTACAATTAACACTGTGCCATTTAAACTGACAATTTGTAAGTTTGAATTTTTTGATAATGCTTTTTCTTTGTTGATTTTATTATGGCCAACAAGTTTTATACTTTGGTCGTCTATTTGTTTACTAAAAGTTCGTCTATCAGCTATTACAGTAGCACCAGCAGTAACTGCTACAACTGTAGCTACAGCACAGCCATTTAACGTAGCGAGCAACATTAATAAAGCGGCTAGCTTTGTTGATTTGCCATTAATAGCGTTAGTAAATATTTTACTTGTTGCTTGCATGGTTATTCCTCTTGAGGAAATAAAGTGGTATCAATAATTTCACACAGACTATGCAATACAATAAGGTGAACCTCTTGAATTCTCGAAGCTCTTGCTGAAGGAACACGTATTTCGACATCATTTTCACCAAGCAAGCCTGAAATATCACCACCATCGAATCCAGTTAACGCAATAATAGGAATATCACGCGATACGGCACTTTCAATGGCTTTAATAATATTGCGTGAATTACCGCTAGTTGAAATAGCTAATAGTATATCGCCATTATGCCCTAGAGCGCGTATTTGCTTGGAAAACACTTCATCATATTGATAATCATTAGCGATGGCAGTGATGGTTGAAATATCACTGTTTAACGAGATTGCTGGTAGGCTAGGGCGCTCGGTTTCATATTTGTTTAACAGTTGTGAACAAAAGTGTTGAGCGTGACCTGCTGAGCCGCCATTACCACATGAAATGATTTTATTGCCGCCTAATAAGCATTGAACCATCATCATGCCTGCTTGCTCTATAGAAGGCGCTAAAAGTTCACTAGCTGCTATTTGTGTTTGAATGCTTTCGGTAAAATTATTTGTGATCTGTTCTAGCATGTAAAACTGGCTCCGCAACGATAGTATCGATAAATAGTATTTTTATGAGTTTGTAATTTGGTGATTGTGAATTTAAGTGACTTTAAAAATATCCAGCATAAGTTGATTGACTTAAAAAGCATTTTTTAACCAAGTTACTTTAGGCTGTTTGATATCACCAACTAAGGCAATAACATCAACACGACAAGCAGTATTATATTCATTTAAGCCGGCTTGATGCAGATAAAATGTTACACAATGTTTGATTTTAGTTTGTTTACTATGGGGAATCGCCGAAATGGCGCCGCCAAAACTATTGTTTTTGCGATATTTGACTTCAACAAAAACATAAGTGTTACCTTCTCGCATGATCAGATCAACTTCACCTTGGCGAGAATGAAAGTTACGTGCCACCAATGTTAAGCCTTGTTCTATTAAATATTTTTCAGCAAATAGTTCACTAATACGGCCTTTGTCGTTACTGGTGTTATTGCTACCTGTTGAGCTTTTATTCCACATCAACGGTGATAACCTTATTATTTTGGTAAGCACCCCAAAGTAAGCTTCTGGTAAGAATGTTATTCTCGCCTAACATCAATACCCCTGTTTGTCCCCAATGTTGCAAGTATGGCGCCTGTTGCATTAATGGAATTTTATTAATCAGTTGGTAACTGTCGTATCCCATAACAAAAAGCCTTGCTAAACCATCACTGCGATTTGGCCATAATTCTTGGCTAAGTGTTGCTAATTCAGCATTTTGTTCATTAGGTAATAGCCAAGGGATCTCAGTAAAGGTTAAGCCTTGTAAGTCACTACTGGTACTATCATCACTTTGTGTACTGTGGCTACGTGAGCTCGCATATACCGGAATTACTTGCGCAAAAGGGCTAATGTTAACTTCAATGTATGGTTTAACTAATCGTGTTTGCTCAGGCGTACCAACCAGATAAATCATGTCTACGTCGCGTCGGTTTCTGGTTTGTGTTTTTATAGTTTGGTTAAGGCTACGTTTTAACGTATTAATACGTTTTTTACTTTGATCTACCGACAAACTCGCAGTAATTTTCGTTTGCATTTGCTTACCTGAATCGTAATAAACGACTTCAATAGCCTTGTCATTTATACGTTGCCATTGCTCAGCAAAAGCCTGTGCAATACGTTTACTCACAGGGTTTTCTTGGCTTAATACAATGGGGTTTTTAAAGGTTTGGCGACTTAATGTAGCGGCTGCTTGTCGCGCCTCATCTTCTGGACGCATTGACAGTACAGTATATTGATTAGATAAACCTTCTTTGCTAGGAATATTTAATAATAAAGTATTAATAGCTTTCGTTTCAGGTTGTAAATAACTTTTTATAGCAAACTCGTTATCAATAGCTGTACCGTAGTTAGTTGGTTCTGTATATAATGGTGTTGTTGAGACTGTTTCAGTATTAGCTTTTTGTTCAAATAAACCAGAGGTCGCATTAAGCATGTATTCATTTTGAATTTGGTTTAATGAGCTGGTGTATTTGATATATTTATCAACATTTGATTTTAATAACGGTCCAATTACATAATCTACTTTCAATATTGATAGTTCGTTAGTTAAGCCATACCAATTAACTGTATTGCTATCAATAAAATGTAACTTCTTACTCGCATCGTTCTCAAAGCTTGCCAATATTCCTTGTTGAATGGCTAAGCCAGCAGACTTTTGTTTACCCGATAAAGGAATAATTACGGCAACATTTTCGATTGTGGGTAAATCAAGTGCTTGTGCTTTAAGCTGCTTTGCTATGACATTAGCAGGGTGCAGCTTATATTGTTTTTGCCATATACTTAGGTGATATTCAATTTGCTCTTGGTTACCAGCAAATTTATTTGCCTTAGTCGTTAGTGCTATCCAACCTTCGCTATGCGGTGCTTTGTCTACAGCGAGTAGTGCCAGTTGCCATTGCGATAATTGTTGAAAGGCTTGCCAAATATTCTCTATTTGATTTGTTGTCTGCGCTGCGGCAGGTGTTGCTGCAAATGCCAATAACTCAGCGTTTAAGGCGGCGATAGGTTGTAAATCTTGTTGGTAGGCTTTAGCCGATAAACGATAATAAGTGGCAGGTAATACTATTTTGTTAGTTTCAGCGTAATTAGCGAGTTGTGTTAATTGTGTATAACTCTCCGAGTAGTAGCCAAGCTCTTGTAAACTACTCGCTTTAATTAAACCTAATTGAACTCTTTGGTGAGTATAATTAGGGGTTTGTTCATCCATTAATGGTAGTGTTTTTTCTGCTAACCATAAGGCTTTGGTATAATTTTCTTCTTGATAGAATAGCTTAGTGGCAATTAATAATTCACTTACTGCAACATCGGTTGAAGATGTTTTGGCAAGCTCTACATGTTGCTCTGCGGTTAACGCGCCGGGCACTAGCTCTATTTTTTCAATTCCTGTTACAGGCGGTGGTGTTGGTTTTGTGCTACAGCTCGATAAAAAAGTAAGAAAAAGAGCAGGTAAAATTAGCGATTTAAAATGTTTAACATTCATAGAAAAATAATTCAATTTTGTTGGTTTGAAACGGATCAGTAATAACGCTGTTTTTAACACAATAAATAAATCCGTGCATATTGCTATCAGTATCAGGTTATAATAAACGCCTACGAAGTGAGTCACAACTAAATACGCCAAATCAAGTGAAGTAATCCTATGAGTGAAACAACCTTAACTCCCGCTACTCTATATATTGTGGCAACTCCTATTGGAAATTTAGGTGATATTAGTCAAAGGGCGATAGACATTTTAACGCAAGTTGATGTTATTGCCTGTGAAGATACCCGTCATACAGGCAAACTTTTATCTGCTTTTTCGATTAAAAATAAAACTATGTCGTTGCATGATCATAATGAAAGGCAACGCCAAGAGCAAATTGCCACCATGTTACAAGAAGGAAAAACCATTGCCCTTGTTTCTGATGCAGGGACACCGCTAATTAGTGATCCAGGATTTCATATTGTTCGTCATTGTCGCAGTTTAGGTTTGAATGTGTCACCTATTCCAGGAGCTTGTGCGGCAATATCTGCGTTATCAGTAGCAGGTTTACCAACCGATAGGTTTAGCTTTGAAGGTTTCTTGCCTTCTAAATCGGGTGCCAGACAAGCAACCTTAACTGCCTTAGCGGACGAGCCGCGCACTATGGTTTTTTATGACGCGCCACGTCGCGCTATTGATACCGTGCGCGATATCGTAGCAACACTCGGTGGTGATCGTTATATTGTGATTGCACGCGAGCTAACCAAAACCTTTGAAACTATTCATAGTGATACCGCTGATAATTTTCTAGCGTGGTTAGAGCAAGACGCTAACCAACTTAAAGGTGAAATGGTTTTAATTATTGAAGGTTATAAAGCGGTAGAAGGTGAAATATCAGCGGAAGTTATTAATACCTTGAAGTTATTATTGGCTGAAATGAAGCCTAAAACCGCTTGTGCTATTGCCGCTGAAATATATGGAGTGAAGAAAAACGCCTTATACGAAATTGCTTTAGGGTTAAAATCTTAACTAAAATTTCAACTAAAACCTAAATTAAAACCTAAATTAGAACCTCAGCTACAAGTTAACAGCTGTATTAAAGCTTGAACTGTAATACAAGGCTTTATCTTAATATAATTAGCAGCTGTTCATTAAAGAATATAGACATTTAGCCAATATAAGGTAGAATGCGCGCCGAGTTGACCAGACAATCGCTGCTTTATCGTTGTATTGCAAACTTCGGTTTGCGATAGACAGATAAGGGGGAGGAAAGTCCGGGCTCCAATGAGCAGGGTGCCAGGTAACGCCTGGGCGGCGTGAGCCGACGACAAGTGCAGCAGAGAGAAGACCGCCGATGGCCGCTTGCGGAACAGGTAAGGCTGAAAGGGTGCGGTAAGAGCGCACCGGATTGCTGGTAACAGTAATTGCAAGGTAAACTCCACCTGGAGCAAGACCAAATAGGGTTTCATGATTATTCAACTTGTTTGAGTAATATAAGCGTGGCTCGCGTGGAAACCGGGTAGGTTGCTTGAGCTATAGAGCGATTTATAGCCTAGACGAATGATTGTCATCTACTTCTTGTAAGTAGCTACAAAACCCGGCTTATACGGTCAACTCACATATTCCAATAAAAAAACCGCAATTATTGCGGTTTTTTTATGTCCTCGAGAATATAGCCAGCCCACCAATTTGTTGTTTTTATACTGATTATGAAAACTCTCAAATGTAGTAGAACCGTATATGTGTTATATTATTAAGAAGCGTATTTACTCTAGAGTGTATCTTTTATGTTGGCAGACTTTTTTGTTGTAGACCCTAATCCGTCGTTGATTATTAACGGTAGTTATGATTATGGCTTGGTTTTCTTGTCCGTTGTAACAACTATGTTCACAGCATACCTTGCTACATACTTACTTGATTTAGCTAAAGAAACACCTTTTAAACAATATCGTAAAGTAGCCAATCTTACCAGTGCATTAGTATTGTCGGGTGGAGTTTGGAGTATGCATTTTATTGGCATGCTAGCGTTTTCATTATGTACCACTATTTCTTACGACCCATTAATTACTTCATTATCTTTTTTGCCTGCCTTTGGCGCTTTTATTTTTGCTTTGTCAGTATTGCCTAAAAAAGGTCATACAAAAAAACAAATTCTATTGGGGGCTGTGTTATTAGGAGCAGGTATAGGTACTATGCATTATAGTGGTATGGCCGGAATGGAGTTAAGCCCAATGCTTAGCTATGATCCATTCCTGTTTGCATTATCTATTATTGTTGCAGTAGCTCTTTCTTATATAGCCCTTTATGTTCGTATTTATTTACTCTCATACTTCCCTAAATTAACAACTACTCAGTGTCGCTTTATATATTCTATTGTTTTTGGTTTTGCTGTTTCAGGTATGCACTATATGGGCATGTTTGCAACTCGATTTGTTGCTACATCACCATATATCAAAGAAGGGACTGTCGATTCTGATTTAACATTAGTAGCAATTAGTGTAGCAGTAACTACTGCGTTTTTAACGATCATTGTGGCGATTATTAATAGTATTATTCGTTATCGAATTTTATTTGATGAAAAGTCGAAAAGTGAATCGAGGATGGAAGCTATTTTATCTACGGCTATAGATGGCATTATTACTATAGATCACAAAGGTTTAATTCTTAGCTTTAACAATGCGGCAGAAAATATTTTTGGTTATCAACGAGATGAAGTATTAGGAAAAAATGTAAAATTATTAATGGCTGACGAAATAGCGGAACATCATGATGGTTATTTAGCTAAAGCGACTAACGTGAACTTTGATAAAGTCATTGGTGTTAATCGTGAAGTACATGCACAACATAAAAATGGTACGTTATTTCCAATTCGTTTAGGTGTTGGTGAAGTTATTCAGATGAATAAAGAACCATTATATGTTGGGTTTATTACGGATTTAACGGAACAAAAAGCATTACAAAAAAACCTAGTTGCCCAAGAGCAACAGTATAGATCATTAATTACTAATATGCCTGGTGTCGCCTTTCGCTGTGAATACAGTAAACAGTGGCCAATGATTTATATTAGCCCTAGCATTAAAGAATTAACGGGCTATGCTGACTCCGACTTTTTAACTAAAAAAGTCGCATTTGGCGACCTAATTATTGAAGAACACCAAGATCGAGCGATGGCGGCTGTTACTCAGGCTTTAGTGTATAAAACACAATATAGCTTAGAATTCCCAATTATTAACAAAAGCGGAGAGGTTGTTTGGATATTAAATCAAGGCAGCTTTACTTTTGATAAAGCTGGTAATACTAGTTGGATTGATGGTGTATTATTAGATATTACTGAGCGACGTCAATATGAAGATAAACTAAAAGAAGCGAAAGTAATTGCTGAAGAGGCAGCAAAGACAAAGCAAGAATTTTTATCGAATATGAGCCATGAAATTAGAACGCCGATGAATTCAATTATTGGTTTTAGTGACTTATTAATGGAAACATCATTAGATGAGACACAGCAAAAACACATTTCAACAGTAAATCATGCGGCGAGATCATTGCTGCATTTATTAAATGAAATACTCGATTCGGCAAAATTAGAAAAAGGTAAACTGATTATTGAGCCAATCCATTTTAATTTAAGTACATTACTTGATAATACAATTTCGACTTTGTGGTTAGAAGCTAAAAATAAAGGAATAGAGTTAAGCTTACGGTTAGAAAATATTGATCAGTTTACTTATTTTGCTGACTCTTCACGCTTACGACAAATTTTAATGAACCTCATTGGTAATGCGATTAAGTTTACCGAGCAAGGTTCTATTGATGTTATTGTCAGTTCTGAAGAAAATAATCATCTTAAATTTGAGGTGATTGATACAGGCATTGGCATTCCTCAAAATAGGTTGAAAGCTGTTTTTGAAGCATTTGAACAAGCCGACGGTACTGTAACAAGACGTTTTGGCGGAACAGGATTAGGTACATCGATTAGTAAGCAATTAGTTGAGTTAATGGGTGGAAACATTGGTGTCATCAGTGAAGAAGGTAAAGGTAGTTGCTTTTATTTTTCATTACCTATGGCTAAAGGTGATGATAAGCAAATCCAGTCTTCCATTATTATTGCTAGCCAAATACCGGCATTAAGTATTTTAGTCGTTGATGACATTGAACAAAATGTTGAATTACTTTCAATTTTATTAGAGAAAGATCAACATACAGTGACTACTGCTGCAAATGGGTTAGAAGCTATAGCCGCATATAATGAAAGCTTAGAGGCTGGAAATATATTTGATGTCATTTTAATGGATATTCATATGCCAGAGTGTGATGGTATTGATGCAAGTTTAAAAATACGGAAAATAGAAGAAGAGCAGGGAGTACAGCAAACTCCTATAGTAGCTCTTACTGCTAGTGTGTTAGAGCAAGATAAAGTCACGGCAAGAAAAGCAGGCATGAATGGTTTTGCTAATAAGCCTGTTGATATGGCACAGCTGAATAAAGAAATTATGCGTGTTTTAGATATAAATGTAGTACCTGAAACTAGTATAAAACCAACAGAGGATACCGTACAAAATATCGATTATAAAAAAGGCGAAATTCTGTGGGGCTCAAAAGAAAAACATATCCAAGAAGTAATTCGATTTTTAATTGATCATAAAGCGAGCTTTCAACGTATTGTATTATTGGGAGTGGAACCTTCTGATGAAAGCGCACATATACTACATACTTTAAAAGGTCTTGCGGGTAATTTAGCGTTAACTAAATTGATGTCGATAGTTATTTTATTAGAGAAAGGTATAACCACAGAGTTAATTAATGACTTTAAAAATGAGGTTGATTTGTTAGCAAAATTAACAGCAAAGGAACCGCAACCATTGTTAAACACAAACGATTCAAAGCAACAAGAGTTAAGTTTAGAAGAGTTAAAATTACATTGTGCACAGCTATTTACTGATGCGAATAATGCAGAATTAAATGATGCATTGTTAACTCAGCTTAATGAAAGTGCACCTTATGAATATCAGACGAATGTAAATATGTTAATTAGTCAATTTGAAGAATTTGATTTTGATGGTGCTATAGGGACATTGACAGAGTTAATTAAGCAACTTGAGAGCGACAAGTAGGATATAAAGCATGACATTTATGATGGAAAAATCGAGAGTATTAGTTGTTGATGATGAACCTCTTAATTTAAAAGTAATACGCGAAGTGTTAAATGATGAGTACCGACTTTCCTTTGCTAAATCGGCAGACGCAGCATTAAAGCTTATTGATAATGAACTACCTGATTTAATTTTACTCGACATTATGATGCCTGAAATGAGTGGCTTACAAATGTGTGAAATATTAAAAAAACAGGAGAGAACGAAACATATTCCAATTATTTTTGTAACAGCTTTAGGAGATGAGCGTGACGAATTTATCGGTTTAGAATTGGGTGCCGTTGATTATATCTCTAAGCCGATCAGTCCGCCTATTATTAGAGCCCGTGTTAAAAATCATTTGTCGCTTGTACAAGCTGATCAATTAAAAAAAGCTCATGTAGACTTAGTAACTCGTTTAGGTAGAGCGGCGGAATACAAAGACACTGATACAGGTGAACACATTATTAGAATGAGTCAATATTCTAAAGCCTTAGCTTTAGCGTATGGTATGCCTGAACAATATGCCGAATTAATCAAACAAGCAGCGCCTATGCATGACATTGGAAAAATAGGTATTCCAGATAATGTGCTATTAAAGCCAGGTAAACTAACGGCTGAAGAGTTCGCTTTAATGAAAACTCACGCTGAAATCGGTGGCAAAATTCTTACAAACTCTAGTTCACCTTTATTACAACTAGCCTATGTGCTAGCAATGGAACACCATGAAAAATGGGATGGCACCGGTTACCCGAATAACTTACAAGGTGAAGATATATCAATAGAAGGGAGAATAGTTGCTATTGCCGATGTGTTTGATGCATTAACGTCTAAACGTCCTTATAAAGAAGCTTGGACTGTTGAAGCCGCATTTGAATTTATTGGGCAGCAAGCTGGAATTCACTTTGATCCACAATTGACTCAGCTGTTTTTAGATAATAAAGATATTATCCTACAAATAAAAAATGCTAATACAGATAAAAGTTAACTGTAATTACTTTGTTTTAATTAGGTTTGCAAAAATAATCAACTAAAACTAAAACTAAAACTAAAACTAAAACTAAAACGTTGCTCTGTTAGTAAATTCGATCACAAGAGATACACATGCCTGAACAGCTACCTATTATAATTAAAGTTAACCGAGATTTAGTGGCGAATTTTGCAAAAATAAATGCCGTTTGTAATAAGTTAGAAGCACAATTTAACTTTCAAACACTGACTGCAAATTGGTATGGTGATGAAGAAAATATAGTAACCATTACGCTCTTTTTAGAGACTGCTGAAAGTTACATCTTCTGTGAAGGTGAACTCAAATTCGCTAACCTTGATCTGTATACCATTAAGTATTTTTCAGATGATGTAGTTTGCCGTATTAGTCGTAGCAAGCCGCAAATAGATTGTTATATCGCAATGACTGCTGCCGAGTTAGAATTACTCAGATTGCAAGCTAAGGTATTACCCAGCTTGATTCAGGTCAAGTTGCGTAAGGTTTTAAATTTAATTGCCGATGAAAAGTCATTACCACTAATACCATAAAGTAACCATACACTACATTATTTGTTAGCTATATACTCGTTCCACTTGAAGATGCTCGTTTCAGGAAGCCTGAGCGATTCATAACCAAGGCACCTTTTTTTATCAAGGGTTGCTCCCTTAAAAAGAAATGCAACGCATGGTATGATTTGCTCAGTCTTCCCCAAGGGCTGGTTTAGAAACGCTTTATGCCGCGTTATTGATTTTGAGAATGAACAACCATTCTCTACAATCAATGCCTTGCCTAAAGGCGTTTCTAATTCCAGCTGAATCCTGCATCTTCAAGTGGAGCGGGTATACGTCACTAATTCATATAAAAAAGCTATCAAAATTATTTTAATAATATTAGTAGCCAAATTCAATTCAACCCAACTCTCTGCTTAGGTTATGTTTCATGTCTCTTAATACTATGCGTTTAGATCGCTTTATCAGCGAACATTGTCAAATAAACCGTAAAGGCGTGCGTTTGATTTTGGCGCAAAAAAGAGTGTTTGTTGATGGTATTCTCGCCCGTGATGTCGCTCAAATTGTCGATAAATTTTCTGTTATAGAGATGGACCATAAAATTCTGCAGGCGAATCAAGCTCATTATATTATGTTAAACAAGCCTATCGGTGTTGTTTGTGCGACTAAAGATGACAAACATAACACTGTTATGGATTTACTGACTTCACAATACGAAAAAAAAATCATAAATAGTCTACACATAGTTGGCAGACTTGATCTTAATACGTCAGGCTTAGTGTTGTTAACAAATGATAGTCGTTGGTCTGAGCGTTTAACGTCTCCTGAGCATAAAGTTGAAAAATGCTATCAGGTAACGCTTGCTAAGCCTTTAACGCAGGATTATATTAACGCTTTTGCACAAGGTATGTATTTTCCGTATGAGGATATCATCACACAAGCTGCCAAATTGAGAATTTTAACGCCATTACAAGCTGAAGTGATTTTAACAGAAGGCCGTTATCATCAAATTAAGCGAATGTTTGGACGTTTTCGTAATCAGGTCGTTAAGCTGCACCGCCAATCTATAGGGCAACTAACACTTGACGCCTCATTGATGCAAGGGAATAGCAGAAACTTAACAGCTGAGGAAGTAAATAACATAACAAGCTTTTTGTAATAGTATGTTCATTAATAATTATCACTTTCTAAATGATAATTATTAATATTTTTTTACTAATATATCAAATCGATAGCTTTCGATACTCGCAATTTGGGATTGCTTGAGTATAATGGTTTAAGTTAACAAATTTTCTTTTTAAAGGATGTAGTAAATGGATGTTTTTAATAGATGTTATTAATGGGTAATGTTAAATGAATATATCGCTATCACTTTTTTTCTCACTTGCTTTAGCTCTTTTATTAGCAAGCTGCTCTAGCTCTAGCGATGTTTGTGAAGATGTCACATTAGCTTCTGAACAAATTCAGGAATGTCAGGCTCTACACAAGCGCATTGTTACTTTTAAAGGAGATATTCTTACTCGTTCAGAGCTAGATCGCCGTTATCAACAAGACTGTATTGATATTCGTTATTATCGTGATGAAAAACAGTTAGCTATTTGTGGTAATAAGGATAAAGTCAAAAAAATTATAGACTCAGCGCAAAAAGAATCAGAAGCATTACAATAAGTTATTTATTTTAAACCTGTTTATTATGCCTTCTAATAAAAGGCTTTGAATATATAACCAAACGGTATCGCTATTTTGAAATCAGACAATCAACAATGTAATACGGCTCAAACGACTGAAGAGTTAATACTCGCTAAAGATGCGATTATTACTGATCTATCGGATGATGTTGATCTTCTTGAGCGAAAAAATGCCGATTTACAAGAGCGATATACCGCTTTATTTAAGCTTAATAGGCTATCGCAAGAATGTAACGATCTCGATACTTTTTACTCGCAAGTACACAGTACAATTGCCTCGTTAATGACGGCAGAAAACTTCTTTATCGTTTTATACGATCAAACCTTCGATACCATAGAGTTTGTTTATTATATTGATGAAAAAGATGAGAAACCCGAAGGCATTATTGATCACCAAGATCTAGATGGCTCATTTACCAATTTAGTGATCGAATCAAAACAACCGCTATTACTTACGCCTGAATTAGAACAACAACTTTTCGACAACTACAAAATTAAACAGTTTGGTACCCGAAGTACAGACTGGTTAGGCGTTCCTTTACTGCAAAATGGCTTAGTTATTGGCACCATCACCATACAAAGTTATGATGAAAAAATTCGTTATACAGAAAGTGACTTGCACTTACTCACTTTTGCTGCCCAACATATTGTTGGCGCAATGATACGTTTGCAGGACCAACAACGCTTAAAAAATGCTGTAAATGCCCGTACTAAAGAATTAATGGCACAAATACGTGAACGTGAAAAGTCAGAGTTATTACAAGAATCCTTATATCGAATATCCGAGCTCACCACTAATATAGAGATAGACATAGATACCTTCTACAGTATGGTACACAATATTATTGGACAGTTGATTAACGCAAAAAACTTTTTTATTGCCAAGTATGAAAAAGATAACAATATGCTGCATTTTTCATATTGTGTTGACGAAAACTCAACTGACTTAGATAAAGACTTCAAGCCACGAAAACTGTCTAATCGTTATTCCGAATTGGTGATCAGTCGTCGCGAAACAGTATTACTTTCATATCAAGAAATGATGAGCTTACACCTTGAAGGTGAAACCGTTAAACCACAAGACGATATTCATTCTTGGCTTGGGGTTCCTTTAATTTACTCAGGTAAATTACTGGGAGTAATGGTATTGCAAAGTTATCACCATAAAACGACATATAACCAACAAGATGCAGAGTTACTTAACTTTGTTTCTAACCATGTTTCAGCAGCGATTAAGCGCCGTGAGTTGGCTGACTTTGAAAGACGTAGTCATGAATTGCTTGAGCAGCAAGTAAAGTTGCGAACAATCGCGCTAGAAGACGAAATAAATCATCGTAAACAAGCTGAAACATTACTTAAACATGCTGCGGCTCATGATAGTTTAACTGGTTTAGCCAATAGAACTTTATTTATTGATCTGCTTAATCATGCAATTGCTTGCGCTAAACGTAAACCTGATTTTTCTTTTGCGGTACTGTTTTTAGACCTTGATCGTTTTAAAGTGGTTAATGACAGCTTGGGTCATCACGCGGGAGATATTTTACTGAAAATTATTGCCCGAGAATTAGAGCGTATTGTTCGTAGTAAAGATACTGTGGCTCGTTTAGGTGGTGATGAATTTGTTATTCTTATTGAAGATTTAGATTCGAATGATGAAGCTTTTGAAGTAGCAAAGCGTATTACTGAATTTCTACAAGAGCCATTCACTATTGACAACCAATTGGTATATACCGGCACCAGTATTGGGATTTCTTTTAACAACACACGCTATACCGATGCCAATACAATGCTCAGAGATGCAGATACAGCAATGTATCACGCGAAAGATAATGGCAGAGGGCGTTATGAAGTGTTTGATGCCAGTATGCATCAAAAAGTGCAAAATGCTTTAAGTTTAGAAGCAGACATTCGTGAAGCTATTGCTTGGCAAGAATTTATACCGTATTTCCAACCTATTATTCAGTTAGATACTCTCGAATTAACAGGTTTTGAAGCGCTAGCTCGTTGGCAAAGCAACAAGCGTGGCTTTGTTTACCCGAATGACTTTATTCCATTAGCGGAAGACACCAACTTAATTCAAGCTATTGATATGCAAATAATAGAAAAGTCCTGTCAACAGCTTAAATATTGGCAGAATGAACTGGGTCACCATGACATTTATATTAGCTGCAACCTCTTTGCAAAACAGTTTTTTAGTACCAGTTTACCCAAGCGTATTGAAAAAATACTTGCTAAAACGGGTTTAGCTCCACATCACCTTCGTGTTGAGTTAACTGAGCGAGCTTTACTTGAAAATGCAGATATTGTACATATTAATATGCAAGCTCTTAAAGACATGGGAGTAAAAATATTACTGGATGATTTTGGTACAGGTTACTCCAGTTTAGGTTACTTACACCGTTTCCCTATTGACGTATTAAAAATTGATAGATCCTTTATTAATAATGTTCATGAACATGAAAACCACAGAGCTATCATCCGTACCATCGTTGATCTTGCTAACAACTTACAAATGAGTACCGTAGGTGAAGGCATTGAAAACTTAGCTGATGCTCAATTATTACAACAAATGAATTGTAAATATGGGCAAGGTTATTATTTTGCTAAACCTATGTCGCCACAACACGCGGCAGATTACATCATTAATAAGCTCAAGTGATACTCATCAAGCCCCTCATTAATAACCGTTAAACTTTGTAAAAACTCTTAGAAGCAAAATTTAACAATTAAAGATTATAAAGCCTTAACAAATAAAGTCTTAGCTAGTACCATCAAGTGAGTTAATGCTTATAGCAAGTTGATTCAATACCTTATACCAGTTTAATTTAATCAACTTGCTATTAAATAGTTAACAGCCAAACAAGTAAAACACTTTAGTAAATCACACTACAACTCAGCAGAGAACTGTCTGCTTGAATTAGAGGAAATATCTATGCTTTTTACTGGCTCTTTAATTACAGATTGCCCAATCAGACAAAAAATTCGTGAATTTTATCGTATCGACGAAAACATTGCGGTGGACCATATTTTACCCGCAGCAGAAGTGAATGTTAGTGCTCGAAGTCGCGCTTGGGAACGTGCCCGTAAAATAGTATTAAAAATTAGAAAAGACCAAGAAGGTACTGGTGCCATAGATTTACTGCTTAATGAGTACTCACTATCTACAGAGGAAGGTGTTGTACTAATGTGTTTAGCCGAAGCATTATTACGAGTACCTGATAAACAGACGCAAGATGAACTTATTCGCGATAAAATATCACAAGGCCAATGGAGTGCTCATTTAGGTGCTAGTGACTCCTTATTTGTTAATGCCTCATCTTGGGGGCTACTCATTACAGGCTCAATGGTTGATTACGCTGATAAACGCAAAAAAGATCAATTTGGCTTATTGAAAAAAACGGTGGGCCGTTTAGGTGAGCCTGTTATTCGTAAATCAATGAATTACGCCATGAAAGTTATGGGCAAGCAGTTTGTGATGGGCGAAACCATCGAGGCGGCCACAGAGCGAGCAGCGAGCAAAGAACAACAAGGCTATGTTTACTCATACGATATGCTGGGCGAGGGTGCTCGTACCATGGCTGATGCGGATCAATATTATAAAGCCTATGAAGATGCTATTACCGCTATTGGTGCCGTTGCTGTTGCTTCGGGGAAAAACGATCCGCGCAAAGTGCCAGGGATCTCTATAAAACTTTCTGCAATTCATCCGCGTTATGAGTTTTCACACCAACAAAGAGTGATGGATGAAATAGTCCCTAAATTAAAAGCCTTATGTTTACATGCTAAGCAATTTAATATTGGATTAACGGTTGATGCGGAAGAGTCTGAGCGTTTAGATATTTCTTTAGATATTATTGAAGCGGTATTTACTGAACCTGAACTGGGTGATTGGCATGGCTTTGGTTTGGCATTACAGGCCTATCAAAAACGCGCTATTTTTGTGGTTGAATGGTTACGTGAGTTAACCTTACGGACTAACCGAAAAATGATGATCAGGTTAGTAAAAGGCGCTTATTGGGACACCGAAATTAAAAATACCCAAAAGGATGGTTTAAATCATTTTCCAGTCTTTACACGTAAATCATCCACCGATGTGTCTTACCATGCTTGTGCTAATAAATTATTAGAATATCGCGATACTATTTACCCACAATTTGCCACACATAATGCTTATACAGCTGCCACAATTGTTGAACTTGCTGGAAATGACAAGGCTGGCTTTGAATTTCAGTGTTTACATGGCATGGGTGATTCTTTATATGATCAAATAGTTAAACAAGAAAGCATTCAGTGTCGTATCTATGCGCCAGTAGGTTACCATGAAGATCTCCTTGCTTACTTAGTACGTCGTTTATTAGAAAACGGGGCAAACTCTTCATTTGTTAATGCCATCGTTGATGAAACACAACCCGTTGAAGCTTTATTAGAGGATCCCGTTGAAAAAACGCAACGCCTTAAAGTGAAATACAATAATCAAATTATTAAGCCGATTGATTTATACCGTTCTGAAAAAGTTAATATTGAAGGTACCGACGCAGATGAGCCAGGGCGTGATAACTCGAAAGGTTTAGATTTAACTGACATTAATGAAATTACACCATTAAAAGCAGCGTTAGATACTTGGATTTTTGAACACCTTTTAGATAAAGATTTAGTGCCAGGTGGCGCTAATGCGGTTATGAATCCTGCCAATAGAAGTGAGATCATAGGCTTTCATCAATACCACACTAATGATGAAATGTTATTGATGATTGATAACGCGCAAAGTGCATTTGAATCATGGTCGATTACCCCTGTTACAGAGCGAGCAGAGTTACTTTGTCGCATAGCTGATATTTTAGAGCGTCACATGGACGAACTGATCGCCCTTTGTATTAAAGAAGCAGGAAAGGTCGCCCAAGATGGTGTCGATGAAGTGCGTGAAGCCGTTGATTTTTGTCGCTATTATGCTGCTCGCGCACTTGAGTTAAATGAAGATGAACGACTAGAACCACGCGGTGTTGTGTTGTGTATTAGCCCATGGAATTTCCCTCTGGCTATCTTTTTAGGGCAAGTTGCCGCAGCCATTGCTACGGGTAATACAGTGCTAGCAAAGCCAGCAGAGCAAACAGGACTTATTGCCTTACGTGCTATTGAAATGATGAAATCGGTTGGTTTACCTGAAAATGTTGTACAAGCGGTGATTGCTGTTGGTAGCGCGGTTGGTGAAACTATTATTCCAGATAGTCGTATTCAAACGGTGATGTTCACAGGCTCAACGGAAACAGGTACTCGTATCTCTCAAGCTTTAGCCGAACGTGGTGGCGACCAAGTACCATTAATTGCCGAAACTGGCGGTCAAAACTGTATGATTGTTGACTCTACCGCCTTACCAGAGCAAGTGGTTGATGATGTTATATCATCAGGCTTTCAAAGCGCAGGACAACGTTGTTCGGCTTTACGTGTACTGTTTTTACAAGAAGATATTGCTGATAATATTATTACAATGTTGCAAGGCGCCTTAGCAGAATTACATATTGGTGATCCTGCCAATTTAAGTACCGATGTTGGGCCTGTTATCGATCAAAAAGCCCTTGATGCGTTAAATGCACATGCCGATTACATGAAGAAAAACGGCAAGTTATTATATCAATGCCAACTCTCTAATGATGTTGTTGATGAAAATGGCCACTTTTTCTTTGCGCCACGCTTATATGAAATTGCAGATATTAGCGTGCTAACAAAAGAAGTTTTCGGGCCTTGTGTGCATATAGTGCGCTTTAAAGGTAATGAAATTGAACAAGTCGTCGATAGAATAAATAGCACAGGTTTTGGCTTAACTATGGGTATTCATACGCGTATAGAGCAACGCGCTATTGATCTAGCTAAATTATCGCGAGCAGGTAACGTTTATATTAATCGCAATATGATTGGTGCAATTGTTGGTGTACAGCCTTTTGGTGGTAGAGGCTTATCAGGTACTGGGCCGAAAGCTGGCGGACCACATTACTTAACACGTTTAGTAAAAGAAAAAGCGACCCCAGATGCTGATGCTTTTAGCTTCCCAACAGATATTTTACCAAGCTTAACCGGTAATGAAGCCGAAACGGCAGAAGCAATGCGTTTGATGGAGCAAGCAACCGAAGCTGAAAAAGCATGGCGTTCAACTGACTTAAATACACGTATTTCATGTGTTCGTCAGTTATTAGCAAAAATAGCCCACGTTGAAATTGTTGATGACTTAGCCGATAACTTAAATCGTACTTTAGCTACCGCACGTTCTCAACTTATTGATATTGAAAAACGGATGAAAAAGCCGAAATACTTGCCTGGCCCTACCGGTGAGTCGAATATTATTTACCTAGAAAATCGCGGTAATATCATCTGTTATGCCGATAAGAATGTTAACTTTGATTTTTGGGTGCTGTCTATTGTAACCGCACTTGCTACGGGTAATACAGTAACGGCGGTTGTTTCTGACTTATTTTATCAAGAGGCGTTAGCGTTTAAAGCTAAATTTGTAGCTACAGGTGCTGATGAAGATGTTTTTCAAGTGGCTAAACTTTGTCATTTAGAAGCTTTATTAGCACACCCTGCTTTGTCAGGCGTTGTAGTAGATAGTGGTTGTGAAAATAAGCATTATATTAGTGACAAATTAGCGCAGCGTCAGGGCGCTATTTTACCGGTGATCAGCTCGGAATATTTTGATAACTTAATTCAGCGTTTAATTACCGAAAAAACAATCAGTATTGATACTACCGCTTCTGGTGGTAACACATCACTGATGACACTTGATGAAGACGATTAATCATTAATCTATTAATGATTAAACTATTAATGATTAAACTAGGGGGTAAGGGAGCTTGTTGTTAACTTACTCCCTTAATTCTTTTTTACTCTTTACCTATTATTGCTAAGTAGCGCGACTCATTATTTTGATTGTAAAATACATTGTTTCTTCTATATTTAGATATTTACCTTTAAGTTCAGTAAGAAACAAAAGCTAACGCTAAAGATAACTGAACGAACAGTACAAGGATGATTATGAACGCCCAAGATTACGCATTACAAGCAAATGGCTCGTTTGCGTTACCCGACGCTTGCTTTAAAGTAAAAGCATTATTGGCCGATGAAAACTCTCAAATATCTGATTTTGCAGATATTATTGGTGTTGATCCGTTCATGACTTCACGTTTACTGCAAATAGCTAATAGTGCTATTTATAGCTTTCCTGGAGAAATAAGCACCATCTCTAGGGCTATTACTATTATTGGTACACAAGCTATTTATACCATGATGTTAGTTGATGTTGCGGCTTCTGCGTTTAAACATTTCGAAAACCAAGCTATTGACTTAAAACGTTTTTGGCGAATGAGCGTCTATTGTGGGTTAGCCGCTAAAAACCTTGCCATCAAGGCAAGTATTCGAGATATTGAACGGTTATTTATTGCCGGTTTATTACAAAACTTTGGTGAATTATTAGTGGCAAAAATTACCGCTGATATTGCTCAACAGTGTGAACAGTATAATAAAACGCAGTTGCCTTGGGATAAACAAGAGCAGGTACTCGGTTATACCTACACTGACATTTCAGCCGATTTATTGCGTATTTGGCAAATACCAGAAAAAATTATTCTTCCAATTCGCCATTTTAATGCGGCTTCAGCTATTGAAATTAATAAAGATGTTAAAATACTCAATTTAGCATCGCGCTTAGCTTTGATAGATAGTCATCCGAATGAATTTACTTATGAAGATGTGATTGATGAATCTTTTTGTAAGCCGTTAGCTTTATCGGTAGAAGACTTAAAACAAGCAGCCGATTTTGCTGATAAAGAAGCTACCAATATTCTAACGATGATGAATCCCAAATTGTTTTCATAGTAAAACATAGTAAGGAAAATAGTAAGGGACAACCTTAATTCTCAACTTTAAGAAGAAAAACAACATAGGATCAAAATGACAGCGTCCAGAGAGCACTTTAGTTCACGAATAGGCTTTATATTAGCAGCAGCAGGCTCAGCGGTAGGTATTGGTAATCTAGTTGGTTTCCCAGTGAATGCCGCTAAAAATGGTGGTGGAGCCTTTTTAGTCATGTATGCGGTGTTTGTTTTTCTTATATGTTTACCGGTAATGATTGCCGAAATGGCAGTGGGGAGAAATACCGCGAAAGAGCCAGTTGGTGCATTTAAAAGCCTAAGCCAAGGTAATAAACTTTGGGGAGCTGCTGGCTTTTTAGGAGTACTAACGCCGTTTATGATTGCTGTTTTTTATATGGTGATCACGGTTTGGATCTTTGGCTATATTGTACTTACCTTAATGGGTAGACTTGACTATTTAGCCAGTGGCGCAGGGTTTGGTGAATTTATTAACAGCCCGTACTTGTATTTAGCGTTGCTAGTTGTCGGCGGCATTGTTAGCTTCATTTTAGCCGCGGGAGTAAAAGAAGGTATAGAAAAAGCTGCTAAAACATTAATGCCTACTTTGTTTGTTATGCTTATTGTCATGGTGATATTTGTGTTAACACTTGATAATGCTATGACAGGTGTACATTTTTTCTTAATCCCTGATATTGACAAATTAACCCCTAAAGTTATTAACGGTGCATTATCGCAAGCCTTTTTCTCTCTATCTTTAGGTATGGGGATTTTATTAACTTATGGCTCATACATTAATAAACAAACCAATATTCCTAACTCTGCAAAGTTAGTTGCGATAACCGACACAGGGGTTGCCTTTGTTGCAGGTTTAATGATTTTACCTGCAGTGTTTTCATTTAATCCAGAGATCAACCCAAGTGAATTAAGTGATAGCTCCGTCTCCTTAATTTTTACTTTTTTACCTAAAATATTTTTAGCCCTACAAGCATCGTTAGGCTATGTTGGCGCTAGTGCGGTAGCGACCTTCTTTTTTCTGTTAGTGTTTTTTGCGGCGATCACCTCGTTAGTGTCAATTATTGAAGTACCTGTTTCCTATTTAGTCACAGAAAAAAAACATAGCCGTAAAAAAGCCTTAGGTTACTTAACATTTACAGCAGGGATTCTCACCTTATTTGCGACAGCCTCTTTTGGTATGGTCAGCTTCTTTACTGACTTCACTTCTTATGCTGGCGCGAGTAAATCATTTTTTGATGTTATTTATGATGTCTTTTACGATACCATTTTACCGCTAAACGGTTTTTTACTGTGTATTTTTGTGAGTTACCGTTGGCGGCGAAAGCAATTGTCTGAAGAGTTGAGTATTGGTAATAAAAACTATAAAGGCTCGTGGGTAGAAAAATACATTAACTTTTCGCTAGGCACGTTTATCCCACTTATTGTGTTACTTATTTTTATTAATACAGTGGCAACTAAATTTTTTGCGACGAGTTTATTTGGTTTATAACGAGAGTGTCGTTATAGATATTTAGCTAGTTAAACTTATTTAGACATACACTTACCTTTTATTTAAACAATGCAAGGTAAGTGCTATTATTCGGCCTTTCTTTTCCGCTCACTTATTATCAGATTTCAAACCATGATAGAACATATTAACAGTACCTATTTTACTGATGCACAGCGACTTTTTCATGGTCGAGGTCACGCATACCCTAATTTAAGCCATGTCAATGTTGACTGGTTATCACCTGTTATTCTTATTACTTTATATCAAGCGGTTGATAATGATTGGCTTCTTGAACAAGCCACAGCATTAAAAGCACTAATTAAAGCGTGTCGCTCGGTACAAGTGCAGCATCGTTATCAAAAATTTGCACCAACCCAGGTGTTACTTGGTGAGCCTATAACTCATACCATTGTTAGTGAGCAAGGGCTTAAGTATCATATCGAGTTTGGTAAAGCGCAAAACAGTGGTTTGTTTTTAGATATGCGTAATGGGCGATCATGGTTACGCGAACATTCAGCAGGCAAAAATGTATTGAACTTATTTGCATACACTTGTGCTTTTTCGGTAAACGCAATTGCTGGTGGCGCAAGTAAAGCGGTTAATATTGACTTAAGTAAAGCCTCGTTGAGTAAAGGTAGAGAAAATCACCAACTGAACGAGTTAGCAAAAAAACAGGGCAAACAAGTTGTTTTTGAAGGTGTTGATATTTTTAAGTCTAATAGCCGTATTAAAAAATATGGTCCGTACGATATTTTAGTGTGTGATCCACCATCGTTTCAAAAAGGCAGTGTAAATATTGAACGCGATTACGCCAAGATTATTCGTCGTATTCCACAGTGGATGAACGTTGGCGCAAGCTTGATGTTATGTTTGAACTCACCCGACTTAGATGAAGAGTTTTTAAAAGCTGAAGTTGCTCGTGAATGTCCTGATTGCCATTTTGAACAACACCTTGAAAATCCTGAAGCGTTTAAAGAGGCCCATCAAGGTAAAGGTTTAAAGGTATTAATATTTACTTATCAGCCTACTAACTCAGTAACTTAATAGCACTTTAGGGTAAGATGAACGTTTAGTTATTTAGTTATTTAGTTAGGCGTTAATATCATGCGTTAATATAAATGTTTACCAACGCCTATACTTAACGCCTTTACTCAGTTGTTCTTACTCGCCAAAACCTTGCGAACCTTGGAATACCCGCATCGGTTAGACCGTTATATTTAAAAGTTATCAATGTGCCTATTTTCGGTGGGTTAGCGCGTTCGTTGTCGCTAAAGCCACTACCAATTTTAAAGATAACCCCTTCTGCCGTTTGTACTTCAAGTGCGCCAAGCAGGCCTGTATACTTCCCTTTTCCTTGGGTATGAGCGATAACGATGGCCTCGGCATCTTGATGCTTTTTAAGTTTCATTAAGGCGCTATTTCTCCCTTCTTTGTAATAAGCATTGGCATGATGCAGCATCAATCCCTCACCATTAGAGTCAATAACTTCAGCGAGCTTTACCTCAAGTTCATCTGTATCGTTTAGTCTTATTTGATTTACCATGCCCAAATAGAAAGAAGGAACTGTCTTTAATAGTGTTTGCATCTGCTTAACTCTTTCACTGAAGTGAGTTATGCTTTCGGGTAAGTCAAACATCATAAAACGCACATTCTGCCAACAACTTGTTGTTTGATTTTCATCGGCTTGGTGCCTACTGATACATGACATTAAATGTTGAAATTTACCTCGAGCAATCCATAGTTCTCCATCTATTGCTTGAGTCGGCCAGTTTTTAGTAAACCAAGTAGGGCTGTTAATTATATTCCCTTGGCGAGTTATTAACTTTTCACCATCCCAGTAACCTCGTACACCGTCTAATTTCTCTGAAATAAAGTACAAACTTATATCATCAACAGATTGATAATCAACGCCGTGTTGAATGCTAGGCGCCTCATTTTGGTTGTTGTGTAGGTTTGAAGTATTAGTATTTTGTATTGATATAGTGGCCGTTAATGACCAACTTAATGCTGCAGTGATTATAAATAAGATCAATAAAAAGGATTTTTTCATCACGTACCTCCTTGTAGGGTGATGTTTGGTAATGCCATTAATACTAGTCTATATTTTATAAATAAGTAGCTTGAATTTTATACTGTAACTGTGGGTTTTAAGCTATTGGTTGAATGATTTTTAAATCAAAGCTTTAAAGCTTAGAGCTTAAGTAAATGTTTAAGTAAAGAATTTAACCTTTTATATTTTATTTTAACAGCCTTATATGAATACGGCTTAATGGCAAGGATTGCTATGATGAAAGAAATTATTCCGGTAGTTTTATTAATTTTTACACTTCCATTTATTTTACTTAGTTATAGCCCAGCAACATGGGCAAAAAAACACTGCAAACCTTTTCAGAAGAAATTACATAATGTTCAGGCGATGCAACGTAAATCATACTCACTTAAGCGCGGTATTAACTTACGAGAAAAAGAAGATTTGGCGAGAAATAAGTGGTGGCAGTGTGAACGCCTTTCAAAGAAACGCTTTAATGCTAAATATGGTATTAAAGGGAAGAAAAGTAAAAAAAGTAAAAATCGGAAAACAGTCGCCAAGAAAAGGAAAAATAAATTGTCAGTAAAAAAAATTAAGGTGGCTAACTACTCAGAAACGACAACGTTTAATCAACAAAGTGCAATTATTATTCGTTCAAAATATCAAGGTGAAAAACAATCTGCTTGGCTAGAGTTTTATAATCTTCCTGCGAAATGTAAAAAGCCTAAAACTATGTCTGACTTTGCTTATTGTCATGAACATAAAAGACAGCAACAAACTGAGTTCGATGAAGTTTATCAGGAGTGATTTTATTGTAGCAAGCAGTTCTAAGAAATCGCCTTAAGACGTTATTTTAGAGAAGTCAACACGCTGCGATTGGGAGTTATAAAATAAGTAGGGTTTAGATTAAAGAGCTAATCCTACTTATTTTATACTAGAAATATAGAATTACGCTTTATAGTTAGCTTTGCTTTCACGGTATTGATTAACCATGGTATCAATAACTTCTTGTTCATAAGAACGTAAGCCGCTTAATAACATATGCTTTTTACCGTGACCAATAATCTGATCGTTAGACAGTAGATCAAACTCAAGCCAAGCATCACCACGTTTGCCTTCTATTGTTAAGCTGGTCTTAGACAATTTCAATGTTACAGATTCAGCGTCTAAGGTTTGTAAGTCAATAGACATTGATTGGTACATAATCATAGGGCGTGCAGGGTTGATCATAACGCTATTTTCAAACATTAATTTAACTAAAATATCAGGAAAAGTATGTCCAGAAAAATCAACATAAGCTTTTGTTAAAGCATCAATAAGTTGTGGATTATGAGTTGCTTCGCCACTAACACTGACGTTTAAATAGGTTTTATCGTTATCATCTTTAATATCAAAGCTGTTATCAATTTTTTGCGGAAAGGTAAGGGCAATATTATCGTTAACCATACCTGAAAAATCGAAGGTCATTTTTTTATGAAGACCTGATTTAGCGATAATTATTGAGAAAAGTAGATCGCCCGGTACACAAAAACGTTTTGCATCAATATCATGTAGTGGGTTAAAGTCATCGGCTACTTGTTTAGCAAAGTTACTACCTTGCTCACGGCTAAAGCTAATTTTATTATCGTTAATCGGGCAATATTTTTCAATAAACATTTATTTGGTCGGCTCTTGAGTGGCGTTTGTACAATTTAATTTGAATAAAATGTATTCGATCCCAGTATTCTAACAGCAGTTGCCGCTTAAATCGAAATAAAGTGTCGTTATATTAACTGAGCAGACCTGTTATTAAAGGCAATATTCGTTAACTAACTGCTCCTTTTTAGCTTTTGTTAGGTGGCGAATTTCATATTCTCTTTTACACGCGGCACTTTTATTCTCGGCCATTTCAAGGTGCGCTAAACTGACAGGGCGTCTTGCTCGGGTATATTTTGCCCCTAGTTTACTGTTATTATGTTCATCAATACGTCTATGTATGTCGGTAGTTATACCTGCATATAAACTGTTGTCACTACAGCGCAAAAAATAAACCCACCAAGTACTACTCTTGTTTTGTTCTGTCATAGTGTGTAATAGAAATACTAAATACTTAAAAATAGATAGGCAAAGGGTAAATAAAAGTGCTTGAGATATCAAATAATATCAGCTTAGCTGAGTGGGAAATTGAGCTTACAGGCATCAGAGCAACAGGTAATGGTGGACAAAGAGTTAATAAAGTTGAAACTGCGATACATTTACGTTTTGATATTAACCGCTCATCATTACCTGCGGTTTATAAAGAGCGGCTATTAAAATTATCGGATAGCCGAATATCAACTGATGGTATTATTATCATTAAAGCTCAGTCATTTAGAACGCAATCTATGAATAAAGATGATGCCCTAAAGCGCTTAAAAGAATTAATTGTGTCAGCGATGGTAGTGCAAAAAAATAGACGAGCTACAAAGCCAACAAGAGGCTCGGTACAAAGGCGCTTAACAAGTAAAGCCAATAGAAAAGATGTAAAACAAACACGAAAAAAAGTACAGTTTTAGTATTTAATGCCGTTAACCCAACTAGTATATAGAACCCTGAATTCATATATTATTATATTTGGCATAAGTACAACCCCCCTGATAGAAATCCCGTAATTGTAATAGAGAGCAATATAAGTATGCCAATTAGCGAAATTGGTGCAGTAGAAAAACTTACCGCACAACTTGATAGTAATAATGTAGTTCAGTATCAATTGCCCCTGGCAAGCCTTAACGGCGATGGTACCAAACAAAGTATTGAATTAAACCCTTTAATAGGAAAAGAGATAAGCCTTAATTTTTCAGGAACCATTGCTTGTAAACACTGTGGCAAACGTACTAAAAAAAGTTATTCTCAAGGTTATTGTTACCCTTGTATGGCTAAGCTTCCTCAGTGCGACATGTGTATTATGAAACCTGAAACCTGTCATTTTCACTTAGGTACTTGTCGAGATGCTCAATGGGGTGAAAATAACTGTATGGTTGACCATTACGTATATTTAGCCAATAGCTCTGGTTTAAAAGTTGGCATCACCCGTCATACACAATTGCCGACACGCTGGATTGACCAAGGTGCTTGCCAAGCATTACCTATCTTTAAAGTAAGCACACGCTTGCAATCGGGGCTTGTAGAAACAGCATTGGCTGAGTTTATTAGCGATAAAACCAATTGGCGTGCCATGTTAAAAGGTGAACCTGAATCAATTGACTTAAAAGCTAAAGCACAAGAGCTTATGCCAAATATTAGTGATAAGCTTGCTGAACTTCGCCTTAAATTTGGTGAAGACGCAGTGGTAGCACTGGATGCCGAAGTGCAAGATATACACTATCCGGTTAGCGAATATCTGACCAAAATAAGTTCTTTTAATTTTGATAAAACAGAAACTGTTACAGGTGTTTTATTAGGTATTAAAGGTCAGTATTTAATTTTTGATAAAGGCGTTATTAATATGCGCAAGTTTAGTTCTTATCAAATAAGTATTGATTATTAATATTAATAAATAATATTAATAATCAATAACGAATAACTTGTGTGAGAAGTTATAGTTAACTAACATATAAATTATATTGACGCAGTAACAGATTGTATTTTTTATATACTTTTGATTGTATATACAAAGAATTTTTGATTTATAAATAGTAGTATTAAGGTAAGTGAATGACCATTGATGATTATATAGAGCAAGCTAGCGAAATTTTCGTTTTGTCGGATGCTTTTGTCAGAATAAGAGAGTTAATTGATGATGAAACGTCAACTATTGATGACATTTCAGAAGTTATTCTGCTTGACCCTGCTCTTACCGCATCAGTGTTAAAATTATCGAATAGTCCATTTTTTAATTATCCAGGTAAAATAGATACAATTTCTAAAGCGGTATTAGTTTTAGGTATCACTGAAGTATATAACTTAGTTATTGCCTATTTTTCTGCAGAAGCATTTAAAAATATTGATGCTAATCAAGAATACTTAGATGAATTTTGGCTGAAAAGTATTGATTGCGCTTTGGTCATGAAGTATTTAGGCACTAATTTAGGTATCGCGCATGCTGAAAGATTATTTATTTTAGGCTTGTTACATAATTTAGGTGAACTAGTGATTCATCAAGTTGATGTAACTAAAATAGCGGATTGTAAAAGTAATGATATTGACCGTTTACCTTGGGTGAAACAGCAAGATATTTTAGGTTTTACGTATGGTGAATGCTCTGCTGAATTATTAAAGGAATGGCAGTTACCTTATAATATTTTTTCTGTTGTGCGTAATCAAGACGTTGAAGATTTAAGTCAGTACCCAGTAGAAACACAACTGTTATTTATTGCTAAACGCGTAATGTATATAACTCAAGGCTTTAAAGAGCAAGATATAAAATATTCTCAATTATTAACAGATGAACAATTAAGTTTGCTAGATATTGATAACACTACATTAGATAATGCGGTTGCTTACTGCAATTTAGAGCGCTTAACGTTACTGGCTATTTTAAACCCTAACTCTTCGGGGCTTTATTAATACTTTTTGAGCTAAAATATTTTAAATTAGCTTCTATAACTTTAGCTCTGCTAAGCTAAGTAAAACAAAAAAGCCTAAAATTAACTTTTTAGGCTTTTTTTTGTGTTTTTTATGGATATTTAGTCATTGTTTTTTATTAGAGTTTATACCAATTTGATTAAATTTCTTCCCAACTCAGAGCTATGCTCGATGTGCAATGACAAGG
>NZ_JAHKPR010000083.1 GCF_018860585.1 Colwellia sp. E2M01 | reverse complement strand
GTTTAGGTCTAGTCATTCTAAATCAAATAAATTTAACGATGTTAATGTACATCGAGCAAGCTCCCAAAGGGCGAATACCTAATTAAAAGTAAAGGCTTACATGCTGCGTTATTGATTTTGAAAAGGACGCTACATGGATGGTGTTCTTAGAGAATGCAGGAGCACATTCTCCTGAATAACCATTTTCTTCAATCAATGCCTTGCCTCTAAGCCTTTTAACTTTCGCTGAGTGGGAAAGAACTTAATCAACTTGGTATTAGGTTAAGAAATTATCTTAATGTAGATCTATCTCTTTTATAATTACTCAATGTTGAGAAAAATTAAAGGGCTGCTATTTGTTCTTTTTGCTCTTGCATTTTAGCTAATGCCGATTCAGCTTCAGCTAGTTTTGCTTGCTCTTTTTCAATTACCGCAGCAGGCGCTTTGCTAACAAAATTTTCGTTACCAAGTTTACTACGTACTTTACCGGCTTCTTTATCTAGCTTTTCAATGGCTTTATCTAAACGCGCTATTTCAGCTTCTTTATCAATTAAGCCTGCCATTGGAATAAGTACTGATAAATTACCTACTAATGCCGATGCAGAAGCAGGGCCTTGTTCGTCAGCACTTAAGATTTCAATGCTTTCAAGTTTTGCTAGTGAACTTAAAAATTGCTCGTTTTCTGATAGACGGCGTTGGTCGTCTTCGTTAACGTTTTTAAGTAATACCGGTAAGGCTTTACTTGGCGCAATATCCATTTCACCACGAATGTTACGAATGGCAATAATAAATTGTTTAACCCATTCTAAATCATCAATCGATTGTTGATCGCACTTGCTGGCATCAAATTCAGGGAATGCCTGAATCATGATTGAATCGCCTTTTTTAGCAAAGTTACTTAATGGCTGAACACGTTGCCAAATAGTTTCTGTGATAAATGGCATGATAGGGTGCATCAAACGTAGCAATGCCTCTAAAATATTAACCAATGTATGACGCGTACCACGTTGCTGTGCTTCATTACCTTTGAATAATACAGGCTTAGTAAGCTCTAAATACCAATCACAGAATTGATTCCATGTGAATTCGTAAAGTGCTTGTGAGGCTAAGTCAAAACGGTAAGTGTCGAAAGCTTCATGGACTGTTTTCACTGTTTGTTCAAACTGACCAATGATCCAACGATCAGCAAGTGATAATTGCATCTCGCCGCCGTCCTTACCGCAATCAAACTCTTCGGTATTCATCATTACGTAACGGCTAGCATTCCATAATTTGTTAGTAAAGTTACGGTAACCTTCAAGACGTTTCATGTCCCAACTAATGTCGCGACCTGTAGTTGCAACAGACGTTAGAGTGAAACGTAATGCATCAGTGCCGTGTGCTTCAATACCGTTTGGATATTCTTTACGGGTTAGCTTTTCAATTTTCTTGGCAAGTTGTGGCTGCATCATGTTGCCAGTACGCTTTTCAAGTAAATCA
Source organism: Colwellia sp. E2M01 (assembly GCF_018860585.1). Lineage (GTDB taxonomy): Bacteria > Pseudomonadota > Gammaproteobacteria > Enterobacterales > Alteromonadaceae > Colwellia. The sequence goes on along the minus strand of NZ_JAHKPR010000083.1, from coordinate 6,619 downwards.
TCAAGTGAGATACCGTCTATCATATCTAATGGATCAACCACGTTACCTTTAGATTTACTCATCTTATCGCCATTTTCATCGCGAATAAGGCCTGTCATGTAAACTTTTTTAAATGGGATTTGTGATTTACCGTTTTCATCTTTGTTGAAATGCATGGTCATCATGATCATACGTGCAACCCAGAAGAAGATAATATCAAAACCCGTTACCAGTACATCAGTAGGGTGGAAGGTTTTCAAATCATCAGTATCTTTTGGCCAACCTAACGTAGAGAAAGTCCACAGCGCAGATGAGAACCAAGTATCAAGTACGTCGTCATCTTGGCTTAGCTTTACGTCATCAGCTATATTGTTAGTTGCACGAACTTCTGCTTCAGTTCTGCCAACATACACTTTGCCGCTTTCGTCATACCATGCTGGAATTCTGTGTCCCCACCAAAGCTGGCGTGAAATACACCAATCTTGAATGTTGTTCATCCAAGCAAAGTACATGTTTTCGTATTGTTTAGGCACAAATTCAATTTGACCATCTTTAACTGCATCTACGGCAGGACCTGCTAGTTTTTCAACACGCACGTACCATTGGTCAGTTAATAGTGGCTCGATAATTACACCAGAGCGATCGCCGTATGGCGCTACTAAGTCATGGTCTTTTACTTCAACTAATAAACCAAGATCGTCAAATTTTTCAACAATGGCTTTACGGGCAACAAATCTGTCCATACCGGCGAATTCGCTAGGCAATGCGCCATCATATGCATCACATACTTCGCCTTTCGTATCGTAAACTTCAGCGGTTACCAGTACAGCAGCGTCTTTATTGAAAATATTAATTTGTGGCAACGCATGACGTTTACCAACTTCATTATCATTAAAGTCATGAGCAGGGGTTATTTTTACACAACCCGTGCCTTTTTCCATGTCAGCATGTTCGTCGCCAACAATAGGAATTAAACGATTCACTAAGGGTAATAAAACGTGTTTGCCAATTAAATCTTTATAACGAGGATCTTCAGGGTTAACGGCAACACCGGTATCACCTAACATGGTTTCAGGACGTGTTGTTGCTACCACTAAATAATCTAAACCGTCAGCGGTTTTAGCGCCATCAGCAAGTGGGTAGCGCAAGTGCCACATATGGCCTTTTTTGTCTTTGTTTTCTACTTCTAAATCTGAAATAGCGGTATGGAATTTTGGATCCCAGTTAACCAGACGTTTGCCACGATAGATTAGGTCGTCTTCAAATAAACGTACAAATACTTCTTGTACCGCTTCAGACATACCGTCGTCCATGGTAAAACGTTCACGAGTCCAGTCAATCGAGTTACCTAAACGACGCATTTGTTTGCCGATTGTACCGCCAGACTCTTCTTTCCATTCCCAAATTTTATCGATAAAGCCTTCACGACCATAATCATGACGTGTTTTATCTTCTTCAGCAGCAATCTTACGCTCAACAACCATTTGTGTTGCAATACCGGCGTGATCACAACCCGTTTGCCATAAGGTATTTTTACCTTGCATACGTTGGTAACGAATTAGCGTGTCCATGATGGTTTGCTGAAAAGCATGACCCATATGTAAGCTACCAGTGACATTTGGTGGCGGAATAGCAATGCTGTAACTGTCACCTTCGCCAGTTGGGCTAAAGTAACCTTGCTCTTCCCAGCTTGTGTAGAGAGATTGTTCAATGTCGGTAGGGTTAAAGGTTTTTTCCATCATTTTTTCCGCTAATAATTTGTTTAATAGTGATAGACAGTTTTGTTAACGTTATTATTTTACCGTACATTAACTGTCTATTTAAATTCGTTTTTTGCTAGTTATCTAGCTTCTAGGTTACTAGGCCCTAGAGCCTATGTATTTAAGCGCTAATTCCTAAGTCTCAACCTCAATAGCTGGCTGGTTATCAACACTAAAGCCCCATTGGCGACAAGCTTTAAAGCGTTCTCTTGCTTGTTGTTTTAAGGTTTCATCGCTTGGTACAAAATCAACAATAAATTGATATTGATTAGCAAAGTTAGGCACAGTGCTAGTTAAGTTGATAAGAACAGGACGTCTACTTTGTGGTGGTTGATAACCTATCTCAACCATAGCGCCTGATTTTGGACCTTCACCAACTAAGTTATGAGGCACAAAACTGTCGCTATCAAATGCCCAAAGCATTTCATCTACTTGCTCGGCATGTTGTTTATCTTGCGTATAAATATAAACACGCTGATTTTGACGATAAAAATGACTCGCTTGCAAACAGGCATGATAAATAGCCGAGCGAGTATCTTGCTCTGTTTCGGCTGTGTTTTTATCTTTGCTGATTTCATCATTAAGTAGATAAAACATTACTTGGGTTTGCATATTTTTACCTGTTCATTTGCTATATGTTTATAGCCTATTTTAAGCATGTTGTTTAAACGTTTAACCCCGAATAGTTAACTACTCGGGGTTAATGTTTTCATACTTTACTTAGACAATAAAGGTAAGTCTTTATTCGCCTTGTTCTTGACCTGAGCGGTTCAGTAAAAATTGGGTAAGCATACTCACAGGGCGACCTGTTGAGCCTTTGTCTTTACCGCCGCGCCATGCTGTACCAGCAATATCTAGATGTGCCCAATGATATTTTTTGGTAAAGCGTGATAAGAAACAAGCCGCTGTAATAGTGCCTGCTTCTTTACCGCCAATGTTTGCCATGTCAGCAAATGGACTTTCAAGTTGTGCGTTGTAATCGTCCCACAGTGGTAAGCGCCATGCTCTGTCACCACTTTGATCCGAGGCATTTAATAACTCATGCGCAAGCGGGTTATGACTACTTAATAAGCCAGTTGCATGTGCGCCAAGGGCAACAACACAAGCACCAGTTAAGGTCGCAACATCAATTACCGCTTCTGGCTCAAAACGTTCAACATAAGTTAATGCGTCACATAATACTAAACGGCCTTCAGCATCAGTATTTAATACTTCAACAGTTTGACCTGACATAGTCGTTAAAATATCACCTGGGCGATAGGCATTACTGCTAGGCATGTTTTCACAACCCGCTAAAACGCCAATGACATTTAATGGTAATTGTAATTCAGCTAAAGCATGCATTGCACCTAAAACACCGGCTGCACCACCCATGTCGTATTTCATTTCATCCATGCCTGCGCCTGGCTTTAATGAAATACCACCACTGTCGAATGTTAAACCTTTACCTACTAAAACAAGTGGTTTCGAATCATCACCAGCGCCATCATACTTGATGATACTCATTAATGATTCATTAACAGAGCCACGGCCAACGGCTAGGTATGAACCCATGCCCAACTCTTCCATTTCAGCTTCACCAACAATAGTAGTGGAAATGTTTTCATAGTCACTGGCAAGGATCTTAGCTTGCTCAGCAAGATACGCAGGATTACAAATATTTGGCGGCATATTGGCTACATTTTTACAGGTAGTAATACCTTCAGCAATGGCTAAAGCATGCGCTACTGCACGTTCTCCAATAGGTAATTCACGACGAGTAGGTACGTTAAAGGTAATTTTACGTAACGGACGGCGAGGCTCAGCTTTACGGGTTTTTAAACTATCAAAACTGTATAAACCATCTTGTGCAGCTTCAACCGCTTGACGAATTTTCCAATAAATATCACGACCTTTAACGTGTAGTTCTGATAAGAAGCATACGGCTTCCATTGAACCTGTTTCGTTTAGGTTGTTAATTGTTTTGGTAATTATTTGACGATATTGGCGCTCATCTAGCTCACGCTCTTTACCGCAACCAACTAATAAAACGCGTTCGCTTAAAATATTAGGTACGTGATGTAATAATAACATCTGCCCCGATTTACCTTCTAAATCGCCTTTACGTAAAAGGTTACTGATATAGCCTTCACTTATTTCATCAAGCTGTTCGGCTGTACCGCTAAGTCTGCGTGGTTCAAAAACACCAACAACAATACATGCGCTACGCTGTTTCTCTGGGCTGCCGCTTTTTACACTGAACTCCATGACTTTTCCTTTTACAAATTAATAAAACATTTTTAGCATAACTTGCTAAAATAAGTAAAAAATAGCACTCTTGTCTATTCAATTGATATCGCTAAGGGCTATAATTATCGTTGCACTCATCAATATTCGTTAGCTACTGACTATATAGTTTACTTATGAAAACGACAAGTTTACTTAATAATTGCCTTTATGTCAGAAAAAAACTAAGTTTTTATAGGATCTTTTTGTGATCATTTTCCGTTATTTATTAAAAGAAGTCGCCAAAACACAATTAGCCGTATTTCTGGTGTTAATGACTATTTTTATCAGTCAAAAGTTTGTTCGCGTATTAGGTGATGCTTCAGAAGGAGGTATACCCGGACAATTAGTGATGACCTTTATTGCTTTGAAGATACCTGACCTTGCTGGTTTTATTCTGCCCTTGAGTTTGTTTTTAGGCGTGTTATTAGCTTACGGGCGTATTTATGCGGATAGCGAAATGACTGTGTTACATGCTTGTGGGGTAAGTGAATGGTATGTGGTGCGGGTAACCTTAGTACTGGCTGTTATTACTGCTATTTTTACAGGGATATTTACGCTTTATCTTTCACCGCTTGCCTCTGAGTATGAATATCAAGTTAAAGAAGAACTTGCAGCCGACTCTGGCTTAAGTGCTTTAGTGTCTGGTCGTTTTCAACAAACAGGAAACCAAGATGCAGTTGTTTTTATTCACGACAAAGACCGAAAAACCAATAGTTTTCATAAAGTTTTTGTTGCTCAGTTGCCAAAAGAAAACAACATCGAAGCTGATATTATTAATTCCAGTTTAGTGTACGCTAAAACAGGTAAAGTTTTTGAAGGTGATAACGGCTCGCAGCAATTAGTTTTAGGTGATGGTACTCGTTATCATCGAGAAATGGAGAGTGGTGAATTTCAGTCTGTTTCATTTAATAAATATTATATTCAAATTAAAGACCAAGAGGTTGAACGTCGTCATCGTAAATTAAATGCGTTATCGACACCTGACTTATTTAATAGTACTCCAGCACCTGAATTAGCGGCCTCTTACAGCGCCACCATTCAATGGCGTATTGCTTTTCCACTGGCGTGTATTATTTTAATTTTTATTGCCGTACCGTTAAGTGTTGTAAACCCAAGACAAGGTAAATTCGCTAAAATGTTACCTGCTTTAATGTTATTTTTAGGCTATCTATTATTACTTACATCTATGCGTTCAGCTATTGAAAAAAATGCTATCCCTAGTGCTATCGGCTTATGGCCAATACATATAAGTGCTTTATTTGTAGGGGTTATATTATTGATGAAAGAGCGTAGTAGTGGCCGAATTATTAAAGCAAAACTGCCGAGTTTTAAACGCAAAAACAGCTCAGCTAACCATAAAAGCGAGGAAGATTAATGCGAATTCTTGATTTTTATATAGGTCGTGTAATCGCATCTACTACTTTTATCACCTTAGCTGTATTTGTAAGTGTTAGCGGTATTATTAAATTTGTTGAGCAAATGCGCGCTATTGGTCGTGGAGATTATGATTTAGTACACGCGGCTTTATTTGTTCTTTACAGTGTACCGCGCGATGTTGAAATTTTCTTTCCGATGGCTGCACTTATTGGCGGTTTAATTGGTATTGGTATGCTAGCCAGTAATAGTGAATTAATTGTGATGCAAGCCGCAGGGCTCTCAAAATTAGATATTATTAAGTCGGTTATGAAAACAGCAGCCCTATTAATCATTATTAGTATGGCTATTGGTGAGTGGTTAGCCCCCAGTGGTGAGGCGAAAGCTCGAGAGATTCGTGCCCAAGCTATATCTGGAGGGAGTTTAATTTCAGGACGAAATGGAGTATGGGCTAAAGACGGAGATTATTTTGTTAATATTGGTGATGTGCAAGATCAAAGTAAACTAAAAAGAATTCAAATTTATGGTTTTAATGAGCAGTTAAAAATTGATCGTTGGATTTCTGCTCAAAGTGCTATTTATCAAAAAAACACCTGGACTTTAATTGATGCAGAAGAATTTATTTTAGAAGATAATCAGATCATTACTAAAAAATACACTAATAAAGTGTGGAAATCCTCATTAACGCCTAACAAATTAGGCGTGGTAACCGTTACGCCAGAGTCACTTTCAATAGAAGGCTTACTTGAATATTTAGATTATTTAGAAGCGAATGATCAAGATCCAAGTCGATATCAATTAGCATTTTGGCGTAAATTAATGCAGCCATTAACCGTTGCTGTTATGTTATTGGTTGCTTTATCTTTCATTTTTGGGCCATTACGCTCTGTATCTATGGGCGCAAGGATCATGATGGGTGTTTTTACCGGAATTTTATTCTTCATATTTAACGAAGTTTTGGGTTCATTGAGTTTGGTATATCAACTACCGCCGGTGTTAGGGGCCACCATGCCCAGTTTGGTATTTATCGGAGCTGCTTGGTATTTAATGAATAAAAAACCAGCTTAGTAGTGAATTAATTAAAAGGCTAGGGTAATTATACGCTAGCCTTTTTCTGTTTAATCTCGCTTATTTATACCAAGTCCGTTAAGTTACTGAACACCTGTACTGGTTAAAATACCTAAATCCTACGTTCCCTTCAATCGCAATAACCAGTTACTATACCAATTTGATTAAAT
>NZ_JAHKPR010000038.1 GCF_018860585.1 Colwellia sp. E2M01 | reverse complement strand
GAGTGGGAAAGAACTTAATCAACTTGGTATAACTCTCTTTTGTATAAACAACTTTTTTATCACTAAGCAATGTGTAACTTATAACAAGAGGTATTAATGACAAAAATAGTCTCAGCCGAAGGTTCATCAAAAGTAAGCCAACAGCTTACTAGTGCCTTTTGTATTGCTTGTAATAGTAATTCGGAACCTATTAGTGCAACCGAGGCTGATAAACAGTTAGCATTAATCCCTAATTGGCACATTAAAACTCGTGATAACATTATGATACTTGAGCGTGAATTTACTTTTAAAAATTATAAGTTAGCTTGGACTTTTGCTAATAAAGTATCTACATTGGCAGAAAGTGAAGGACATCATCCTGCTATTTTACTTGAGTGGGGCAAGGTTACGGTAACTTGGTGGCCTCACACTATTTCGGGATTGCATCAAAATGATTTTATTTGTGCTGCTAAAACAGAACAATTATTGTAAAAATTAGTTTACAATAATCAAAAATTTAATGACTAATTAGTTTTTAGCTACCCCTTCGAAAAATTAATAGAAAAGTAGCTTTAAATTTCTTACTTGCAGGTTACTTACTGGTAATATTAATTTTATAAAACCTGTGAGGTTAATATTAGTATTCTTTTTATAAAAGGTCTTGTTTAATGCGTTTGCAAATTACGTGTCATGATCCTATTGGTATAGCACAAAAGATTTTAGCCCTGTGTAACGAAAAACAAATAAATGTTACTCATCTTGATTTTACCCAGTTAAATTCACTCATTCTTAATACGAGCGATACCGATAGCCCAACTATAGGTATAGAACAAATAGCACTTCAAATTGAAGGCGTCACTGATATAAAGAAATGTTCAGATTCAGTTGTTAAAGGTGATATTAACTTATCGATAATAAATTCTGATGCCTTTTCTGCTATTCAAGCAAACTCAGCTGAAATGCGAAAAGTTATTCGTGAAGCTCAACGTATGTCATCACTTGATGCATCTATCTTAATTATGGGAGAAACAGGCACAGGCAAAGAGGTATTTGCTAAAGCTTGTCATGCGGCAAGTGCGAGATCAGCGTACCCATTTATGACATTAAGTTGTGCTGCATTACCTGATGACGTTGCTGAATCTGAGCTTTTTGGTGTTGGTGAAAAAGAGCAAGAGAAAAGTAAGCGCGGTATATTTGAATTAGCAGATGGCGGAACGGTTTTTCTTGATGAAATTGGTGAAATGTCGGCCAAACTACAAACTAAATTACTTCGTGTTATCCAATCAGGCAGTTTTAGACGAGTAGACTCTGAACAAGAAGTTAACGTCAATGTACGTATTATCAGCTCAACCAATAAAGATTTAGTTCATCTTGTTTCAATAGGGGAGTTTAGAGAAGATCTCTATTATCGTTTAAATGTTTTTGGGCTTTCTATACCAGCGCTTAGAGATCGCCGCGCTGATATTTTACCACTTGCAGAATTTTTTGTTGCTCAAGCAGAGCAAAAAATTGCTCGTAAAAACCTTAAGATTAGTGATGAATGTTGTGACTTTATTGAACACTATCCATGGCCTGGAAATATCCGACAATTAGAAAATGTTATAACAAGTGCGGCGTCTTTACTTGAAGGGGATGTAATTGAAATTATGCACTTACCATTACCTTTATATTCTCCCGAGCATGGTTATTTAGAGCAAGACTTTGAAGGTACACTAGAGACTGCACTGAAAAACTTTGAAGCTGATATATTACGTAAGTTATACCCTGCTTATCCCAGTAGCAGACAATTGGCCAAGAAGCTTGGTTTAAGTCATACGGCGGTGGCGAATAAATTACGTGAATATAACATCAGTAAAGCGAGTATTAAGGCCTGATGTTTCTGTTGAATCAATAAGATCAAATTTTTAATAAATATTAAAATCGATTTGTTACTCTAGCTTTTTAAAAATGAAGACAGTGATGAATTTAAAAGTCTATTTATTGGTTAAAGCAAGAATATATATCAATAAACAAGCGATAAAATCATAATATTTAGCTTTTATCTTTTCCATAAATAAGCTAGTTTTAACTAATAGTAAAAACAGCGAAATGTTAAAATTTCCTGAGAATAAAAAGTACACAAAACACAACAATTTAAAGCATTAAATAAATTATTTCGGATCCCCATGGATAATTCAGAAAATACACAACAAGTAGAACAAAGCAGTAATGATAAAAACTCAGGGCCGCTTATTATTATAATTGTTACCGTTATCGTCGTTATTATCGCCTTGTGGCAGTTTTCAGTCGACGACTCAGCAAGCCAACAGCCAATCCAAGAGGTTTCTACAACCGCAGAAGTTGAAGTAATTCAACCCGAGCAAATAGAACCCGATGTAGTACAAGAGCTGATTGAACCTACTGATATTGTTATGGAAGAAGTAGAGCCTATAACGCCTGAAGATACAGCTATAAAAACCCCAGAGATTGATTTGCCAAAAATCAACGAAAGTGATGAGTGGATACAAGCAAAATTACCTGATTTAACTTGGCGAAATGAATTACTATCATTACTCGTAACAGAAGATATGATCCGCCGCTTTGTAGTTTTTACCGATAACTTTGCTCAAGGCTTATTAGCATACGACCATAGTCTTTTTATTAAGCCGAAAGAAACTTTTTCGGTGGATGAAAAATCTCTTAATGTAACAGGCGAAAAAAATGTATGGCAGTGGGATAGTAAAACTAGTCAACGTTTTGATTTATATGTTGATTTACTCAGGTCGGTTGATAGTACAACCTTAGTAAATATGTATATAGATATCAAACCATTAGTGGATCAAGCTTATAACGAACTTGGCTATGAAGATGATTTTACCTATACATTACAAGATGCAATCACGCGAGTGTTAGATATGGACCTCCCACAGTCAACTATGAACGTAACTCGTAGTAGCGTAATGTATAAGTATCAAGACCCTGAACTAGAAAAGCTAGCAGATAGTGACAAGCTCTTATTACGTATAGGTAAAGAAAACCTGTTAATTATTAAGTCTGTTTTATTAGAAGTTAATGAAAAACTGAATAAACGCTTAGCTAAATAACAGCCAACGACGACTAAAGTTAAAAAAGAGAAGAAAAGAGATTGAAAAACAAGCAACTGATAAGCTTTTCTTAAGTTGTACTTGCATCTCTTGTCGTCATTAGCGATAATTTGCGCGCTTTAATGACTAGGTCGTTGTTAAAGCTTCTATGGTGACCCTTTCGGTCCCCTCGCAATGATACTCTGTGAACTCGGCCAGGTCCGGAAGGAAGCAACCGCAGCAGACGACTCATGTGCCGAGGTGTGGCTGATTGGGTTGCCACCCAACCTTCTTTATTTCAATCATAATTCTACTCGCATTTTGTATTCATCTTTAGTTTCAACAATAGTTAAGTCGTTATTCATAAATATAAGTGTTTATTAATACAATTATTTTAGGTTGCTGATTGGCGTTATTATTAATAAATCGCTATTTAGAAAACACAATAAATTATCAATTATTAATAGGTTACGAGTTTTATGGTGATTGCTAAATATATTAACCAAGTCTCATAATTCATAGTTCAAGCTAAATCTATTATTTATCGTTAAGAATTTACCTCAACGTATAACAAAACATCAATTTTTTAAATTAGTGTTGGTCATAATTATTATATTTTAATTATAAGACTAAGCTGCAAAGCTTTAACAGTAGGGCATATTCAATGTATACTCCGCTAGGCGAATAATAAAAATTATAAAATAATACTTAAAAGATATTGCACATATGACGAACAACAATTTTACCTCCATGACAAGTGACCCCTCATTAGAACTTTCAAATCCTGAAATGTTAGATGATAGCTATTCTATTTTTAAGCGAGGCTTACTAATACGTATTATGGCTATAACCGGATCAATGACAGCTATTTTTGCTGTATTAGATCTTTTAGGGCTTCATGATTTGGGTAATGTCCAACGGAATTTTAATTTTTGCTTTTCTGCTGCCAATTTTATATTTTTTATTATATTACATAAACGCATTGTTACTTTTACAACCGCTTGTATTCTTTTTTTACCGTTATGTTATGTAGGTTGTATGGTAGCGGTCATCAGTGTTCCTAACGATGAATTTAGAGCGATATGGTTTTTCTTAACTATGTTTTATGCATATATGTTAAGTGGGGTTATAGCGGGTTATGTTTTAACAATCAGTGCCATAATAGGGTTAGCATTAATTCAAACCTTTGTTACCGAAACGTATAGTGAACTTAGTTTTGCTACGGTGAATATTGCCTTAATATTTTTATCCTTAAGTTTATCGGCGTTTGCCAAACAAATGGAAAAACATCGTAAACAATTGCGTAAGCAAAGTAGAGAGTTACATTATTTAGCTAATAAAGATCCTTTAACTGATGTATTGAATTCAAAAAGTCATTATGTGCTTGGTAAATCATTACTAGAAGAAGCAAAAAAAAATCAACAAGAATTGTCTATGCTGTGTGTGTATATTGATAATTTGAGTACGATATATCAAAAGCATGGCTCGCTTATTGAAGAGCCTTTATTGGCGCATGTAGAAAAATTAATGAATGCCCAACTCTATAATAAAGGTGATATAGCGAAAGTAAGCCAACAAGAGTTTTGTATTTTATTACCAGAGTATGATGTTATAAGTGCAAAATCATTAGCGAATAATATCAGTGACTCTGTTCAGCAACACTTATTTTCAACAGGGAAAACTAAAATACCATTAACATTAAGTATTGGTATTTCAACCCTTAAAGAAAGTGATAATGAAATTCGCTCTATTCAAGTTCGAGCGGATAGGGCTTTAAGTAAAGCAAAAGCGCTTGGCGGTAATAAAATACTTACTTATTCTATTTGATGTAGTGCTGGTAGGATAAAGCTCACATTATTTAACATGGTAATTATGTTAAATAATGTGAGCT
>NZ_JAHKPR010000056.1 GCF_018860585.1 Colwellia sp. E2M01 | reverse complement strand
AAGAGTATCGGACATAGTGGGTGTATTTTATTAGTGAGTGGTTGTCCCTGTCATTAATCCAGATTATGAAAATCATTAAATGGCGTCCGATCACCATTTAATTATATCAACCTATTGGTACCAAAAAAGAAATTATCGCTATCCAGGTAAAAACAAATTGGTACCTAAAATATCATACTGGTTTAGTTCCAGGATAAAGTTTTGGTACCTTTTTAATAATGTTCATCTTCCTTTTTCACTGCGGTGCCGTTGCTCCTCGTTCATGCGTCAGTATGAACATTACTAAGCAAAGTGTATCGTGTACGAGACAATCCCCAAGTGTTACTAGACACTTGGGGATTAAGAATAATAACAATGTTTCAGGCTCCCCCCGCAAGCGGTCCCCCCTAAAGACATTGTTATGAGTCCGTAAAAACTAAAGTGTAAATTATAAAGCTCAAGTTTCCTTTGCTCGAAAAAGATTAAAACAAGTTTAGCAGGAAGGAATGAGCAGTTTTATTTGTGGTGATCGGATTTACAAATCATACAAATTTATACTTTGCACTAGTTCTAATAAAACGATGTTTTATGGTTTCGCTCCGCTTCCATGCTACGCATAAAAAAAGACAATCTTTTAAGTTCTAACGGGCTTAAAACGAACAGCTAGCTCTAACAAGGTAGTCGATAAAATATCGTTTTTTACATTGAGTACAGCGAACTGGTTTTTCTTTTTGAGTTAGCTCTTCAATACTAATTTTTTTTTGTTCACTATGGTAGCAATGTGGACATTCAACTTTAACTACAAAGTTCATTGGTTATGTACTCCAAACAAATACTTAATAGTTTCAGATTTATCACAAAGCTCTTCAGCTAGAACGGACAAGGTTTGCTTACTGCAATCACTATCTATTAATGATTTTAAACTGATGCAGATTTGCTCATTTTTTTCTAATTCACTCGCTAACGACGTATAATCTTGATTAGGCATAATAAACCCCTTTCGGTTTGTTTTGTTTAGTGATATTGGTAGGTTGCAGCCTGCCAATGTCATGATAAACCAATGCTGTATTACATTGGCTGGCTTTCTACATATGAAAGAAATCGTTGAATATCTTCCATGTTTCCAGAGTAATGTTGCTGCTGCATTTGGCACTTAGGACACTCAGAAACCCCAACACAAAAAGTAGTTTTTCTTGCTCTAAAGTCAGCTTTATCTATCCAATTAATCTTCTTTTTCTTGCCGCAGTTGCATTTTAAAAACTTATCTAGTTTCATTTGGGCGCCCTATTATTCTTTATTAATATGCTGACGAATGATGAATCAACGATTTAACAAAAATGAAATACTAGGTTTAACTAACAGCCCTAAGTGATATTTGATCACATAGATGCTCAGGTTCGACATAACTTGCAGGATGTTGCTTAGAAAAATCAACATTAATTACACGTAGCATTGGAACTACATTCGAGGCTATTCCTTTTAGGTTTTGTAAATGAGCTTTTGAAACAACTAAACAAAGCTGCCTCATGTTGTCGTGAAAGGTGTTTTTAGCAGTAGTGCGTTTAACTTCTTCATAGCCTTCATTTTTAAAAGAACGATAAAACCGAAATAAACGATTAGCTTTTGCGTAACTAGTGTTACCTGTCTTTTCACTAACTTTTCCAAATTCAATTTTTAATTTATTTAAAATATCTTCATCATCAAATACTGTCATCTTTTCATTCCCCAGTGCAGCAAATACATCCTTAAACGCCTCAGTCCACAATGCTTCAATCAAGCATCCTTCATAACTTTTTGCGTAATCTATAAATTCACTAACTAATCTTGGTATACCTAATCTTTGTAACATTCTCGATAAAACAGAGGCCTCAAAGCGTAATGCATTCTCTGCAAACCCCCTAACCTCACTGCTTTGCATAATATCTAATTGTTTTTTATATAGTGGTATATTTGAGTTTTTTACTTTTTGAAGTAATTCATTAATTTGATGCTCAAGCTCAGCACCTTTGAGATATATTTTAAGTTGCTTATGGCGTGAAGATTTTTTTCCTTGTGAGTTAACCCCGAAATAACAGGTGGTTGCATGACTGTTTTTTGAGCTTCGGGTTTGACCACTACTGATGTTTTTTAATGCTGCAATTGCTTGTCGACCTTGGCTTTGGCTCTCCATTTGAGCAGTAAAGGTAACATCGATATGCTGTATTTCTGCTAAATGCCAATCAAGCATGGTTGTAAGGTTGGGCATGCCTACATTAAAAGCCTGAACAAGAGCAAAAATGCATTTTTCAACATCACAAGTACCATAAACATTATGGCCTTGAAGTAACTTTGCTGGGCTTGCTTTTAATTCGATATGAGGCCAGTAGTTTAAGCCCCCTGAATAAATCTTGAAGCTTAATGATGAATTTGAACTAGGAATAGACTCGAAAGGATGACGTAATCTTGAAACTGTAACTGAGCCATCAGGCTCATATTCAACTTCACCCGATTCAAGTTTTGCACCATTCCATTGACAGACTTGTAAATCAACTAAGCCATGACTTTCTGTAGCATCACCACTGCAAAAATCCTCATTAAAAGGTATGGACATACGTATCAAGTCAATCATCTATCTACTAAGACTCACCAAATAGAGAAAATATTGATATTAGAAAGTGCTCTGATATAACCCAAACAATCATAGTTAAAAACCCTGTCAATACCCATCGATGGGTAATTTAACCATACATTGATGGGGTATTCAACATGCATGGGTAAAAAGGCCGTGTATAATGGTCGTTAGTGGGGTGTTATAGCCCTTTGATGTGGTTTTGTAGGGGTTAGCTATGACAATGAACGTTGGTAAGCAAATAAGAAAAATACGTACTCAGCAGAATATGACAGTTAAACAATTGTCAGAAATATCTAGCGTGCCTGAAAAAACAATATATCGAATAGAAACAGGTGAAGTACAAGATCCCAAATTATCTAGTATTGAACCAATAATTAGAGCACTAAACTGCTCTGCAGATGAAATTTTATTCAGCCATGACGATTATCATAAGTTTGGTGAACTACGTCAGGTATTCGCGAACTTAACTCAAATGAAAGAACCCGACCAAGAAATGTTAATTCGAATGATGAGGATGGTATCGTTAGCTTCAAGTTTTGAACAACAGATAAATGAAAACACGATAAATTTGGTAAAAGTAAAATAATCAAAATGAGATGAAATAAATGCCAAAAGTACATTTGAAATCAGGTAATGATAAAGCTGTTTGTAACTGGCCTTGGGGGAACGAAGCCGCAAACTTTATGGTTATTGAAAAAGGTGAAATTGAATGCTGGCTGACAACGGATTTATTAAAAGCTACTTGCCGAAATTGCATTAATAAATACATAAAAACAGGAAGTTTGAATGCTGACAGTCAAAAAACAAATGACAATGGTTGGTTAATCAAAGTAAAGCCTAAACTTCCTAACAGTAGTGGTTTCGATGAGTTGTATGTTGTTAAAAAACATAAAGACAAACCAAGTTTTTCTGGCTGCAACTCTGTAACACAAGCTAAAATCTATAAGAGCGAAAAAACAGCATCAGACATCGCTGATAAAATAAATATACTCGATAGCTTTGATATTGAAATTATAAAAGTCTAATCAAGATAATAATTATTAAAAAGTACGAATTCCGTACTAGAGTCCACTGTTTTAAGTATGTGGACTCTTCGAGCATAATCCGGATGTCCGGACTTAGTTCGGGTGTCACTAGTACCCGAACTGCTTTCAACTTCTAATTTTTGTATTGTAGACTGTTAATTCTGTTTAAATACTTTAATTGAAGAACCAACTATCAATTCATTTTTTTGTTTTTTGTATGCAGAAACATCAAAGAAGTAAGGTGTTTTTTTCTTCTGTTTATATGTATTTACGTCGGTATAAATAGAGTGGCTTTTGGTGAAACTTTCCAATAAGAGGTTAAGTTTTTCTTTTGTTGGTAGGTTAGCTCTACCGCTACTACGCTCAAATTTAAATTTATTACCTAAATCCTCAATTAAATCTCGCATTTCAAATAACTCTTCTAATGGATTTAAAATAATAAAGTCATATTTTTTACTAGCTTTATCTTCAAAGAGGCTAAGAAATTGGATTTTTAACTTAACTTCATCCATTAATTCAATAAGCTTAACAAGCATGGGTAAATAATCAGCTCCCAAGATAGGGCTATTTAAATCGACAATAGTATTGAATTTTTTTAAATGTTCACCTGTGATATCTGCATACTGTCTTGTCTTAGCAATACTATTAGCTTCATTAGAAATCACTGCTTCAAAACACAAAGTTATCCAACCATCTACTTTATCAGCTTTTGATATAATCATATCCATAACAGGTTTTATTTTTTTTGCCTCCTGCCTTTTAGTCCAGTAGTTTAATAGTACAATAATCAATACAGCCTCGATTAGAAAGCCATGGAATTCAACCCAAACACCTTCAACAAAGTTTGAATTAGAAAATACTCCTGTAAAAATATCAAAGAGAAGTACTAGAGCTATAATGGAACTTAATATAATTTGAAAAATGTACTGATTTATAAATTTCATTTTTTATCGCCTTAACCCTTTAAAAACAAATAGTAACTTACATACTTCTATACTATATCATATTTATTTTTCGCAAATCCTCTTCCTCGTGCTCAGGCTTCGCACTCGTTATCGTCATGTGCTCATTTAATAAATGGTATATGATGCTCCAATGCTTATTAAGATTTTTTCAGACGACCCAGAATTTCAAGAACGTATAAATTTACTCAGGCTGAAGTATAAAACCGGTGCAAACTCAAAAGCCGCTAAAGCGGCACTAAATGAATTTTACGAACTAGAAATTGAATGTGAAATATTGCGCGGACAAAATGAATCTATGTCAGAAGAGATTGAAAGACTAAGAGAACTACTTAGTCATGTTTCAAAACAGAAGTACCACAAGCGATACCATACACGCCCACAAACACCACAATAAAATCGAATTGGTCTATTAGACCTGCTCTGAAGAGTATCGGACATAGTGAGTGTGTTTTATTAAGGAGTGGTTGTCCCTGTCATTTCCATTCTGTGGTTTTGGTTTTAGCCCAGATTACGTAAATTTTAAAATTGGCGTCCGATCATCATTTATAACGATTTATATTAATTTTATATTAATATAGCTACTTAGACTTAAAAGCTAACAAAGTTATTCGAGTGCTTTTGTCTAACTTAAATAATTGCCTCGAATATTAACTTTTCTCAAACTGGCTGTATTGTTCAACTAAGTTAAATAAGAATGCTTTGCCAGCTGAACTTATAAACCAACTATTACTTCCGGTTTTGTAAGCAAAGTTTCTAATGGTAATAAAATCAATAGCTTTATTCCAATTCTCAATTTTAATGGCTTTCAAAATAGCTAATGATTCATCGCCTTTGCTTAACGCAATTAAGTCACTGTCGTTAAAACCAAATTGTGCCTGGCATAATTGTTCAAGCTCTCGGCCTGTTTGGCTGTAATACCGCCCAAGTTGTAATAAAATTGCCTGAACTTTTAGTGCATTGTCATCAGCTTCATCGCTACTATCTGCTCTTAATTCTCGTACATAGTAAAAATCACCGGCGCTGTGTAAACACAATTCGTAACCTAGGTGTTGATATAAAGATTCAAAATGTTGCGATGAATTGAATAAACAAGTAAATAACGGATTATCGATGTTTTTAGCATTTAACTCGTCAAACATTTGTTTAGTGATCACTTTACCTTGATTGAACTGCCTAAAAATTGCCGCACTTTGCTGGGCGTTAACCTGTTCAAAACTGCTGTTTGTTGACTGAAATGATTTATTTTCTGACTGTTCAGCTTCATTATCGGCAATATTTTCAGTTTCAGTATGTAAGTTTGTTACCAAGGCATCAGCTTCTAAATCTTGTTTATTACTTTTATTATTTTTATTAATATCAATAGCTTGAGTTGTTTTAGTTTGGTTTTGGTGATCGGGGTTCATTATGGTTTTGTCTCTTCAATTGTTGCTATTTTTACCGTTGTTTGGGGCTCGTTAACATAGCTGGCGATCACTTTTTTACGACGATAAATATATATTTCATCATTATGGCGTAAATAGGCTTTTTTATTAACAGTTCTTAAGGTGAAATTATGCTGTTTTTCTTGCATTAATTGGCAAGCACCAATTAAATCAGCAAGTCGATAGTCAGTAAAACTGTCACTTAATCTATAGTGCAACATGGCTGTTAAGTCGTTGGTTTCTCTTAATTTAATATCATTTAAGTGTTCAAACATTGCTAAAGCACGTTTTAAACTAATAGATTCACTGTCGTTAATTACCGCGGTTAAGTTAAAGTTTTCATTAGAATTGCTTAACATACCATCAAGGTTTAAGGCTTCAAGACGTAAAGAAATTTCAGTGAATAAGTTATTAAAATAGCTGGTTGATTGCCCTACTCTAAAATCTTTTAATTTACTTACTCGCTTAAAATTATTAATAAAATCAAACTCTTTAACCAAGCTGTTGTCAATTTTAGTTTTGTTTAAGTTTCTATCTAAGGTTTTATCGTACGCTAACATTAGCTTTTGGTGAAAATGCTCCATGGCATTACTTTGTAATAATGCCGAACGCGTTTTACGTAAAAATTGGTCAACTTGATGGGCAACATCAGTAATAGGCACAAATATATTACTAAAACTCATGCTGTACCGTAACATTTGTGAGCTTAATGCGTGTTTGTCATTACCGGCGAAGGCTTGTTTGAAGCTGTCTAGTGTTGCAAATAAATTACTGCCTTTAGCTAAACGTGTACTGTGATTTAAAAAGTTTTGTGTTGGTTTAATATGTCGTTCAAATAAATGTGTGATACGCGCAAGCATTTTTTCTTTGTGCTCAACGGCTAATTGATGACTGTCTTGAGTATTGGTATCGCTCATCGTTTGGCTAACGGATTGGCTAACAGCAACGTTTTCTGAACCAGATAATATTTCAGTAAATGTTTGGCTCGACATGGCTTCAAGATCTCTTCCAAGACTTTGCATCCGATCAATATTTTGTTTTAATAAACTTAGCAGTTCACTTAATTGCTGTACTAAGTCATCAATAAATTCTAAATAATCGGGATCGTTATCAATAAAAGAAAGCTCGGCATTATTCACGCGCTCTTGCAGTCGCCATAATGACGCTAAGCGCGATTTTAATTTTGAATCCGTTAATTCTTGATAAAGTGAATTTTCGCAAAGACGAAATATACTAATAATGCCTTCTTGAAAGCTTAATCGACAAGTCCCTTGATAGATATCTTTGTCCATTAAAATATGGCTTTGTAAAAGATTGTCGGTATCAAAAGCTAAGGTAATGCGTTGACGTTCGGTATCACTCAGTTTACTGGAGTACTGCAAAATTTCTTGCGCTAAAATAGACTCATTGATAAACCGAACTTTGTTGCTATCCATGTTGCGAATAACATTAAACATTATATTTGGATGCTCTAATAAAATTCGTAAGGTTTCAATAGTATTGAATTTTTTATCACTTTGCTTTTTATGGATACTCGCGTTTTCTGTTGCAGAAACATCCGAGCTTTGCACTTTATTAGTTTGCGTATTAGTCGAGTTGTTCGGATGAGACTTCCCATGAGATTTTGTCTGGGAATTAGTAGAAAAATTAGTTTGAGCCACTTTCATTTTCCTCAAACAACCCTTCTTCTATGCCCATTAATAAACCAAGTTGTTCATCATGTGATTGTTGATCAATTACTTGGTCACCCGTGCTTTCACCTAAGGCGTTAAATAATTCTGCGCCGCCCCAATAAACTAAGGTTCGTTCTTTTGAATACGGTTTTTGAGTGCGCATTGCGCCAATTTCATGGTAACGGCCAATTTTATAAATAAGCTGTGAACTGGCACTGTGCGTAGAGGCGGCAAATAAATTAAAACCACTGGCTTTAATATCATCAAGTAACCAATCAAATTGTTTAACATCAACAGTGGCAATTTCATCAAGCACTAACGGAAGTAATAAGTCGTAACCACTAGCACGTAAGCGTTTTAATAAAATTTGCACTAATTTAAGGTTAATTAATGCCGTGGTTGAATTAGATTGTTGTTTACTTTGCCATTGTGTTTGATCTTTTTTACGGGTTTTATAAGATAAATTCTCAATGATTTTATCCATAGTTAAACGTTGATTATTACTTGAATTCGAGCCGCTAGAGAATATGCCTGAGTTGGCAAAGGCGCGTAATCGTGCGTAAAAATTATCTGATATTAATTGCTCGGCATATAAATCAACGTGTTGTAATTCTTGTACAAGGTTTTCAAAACGTTTATCAATATGAATTTGTACGCTAATGCCATCAAGATCGTTAATACTGATTTGAGAAAAATCACGATTCAGTCCAGTTTCAAAATCTTTAATGTAATCAAAGTTTTGTTGCAATAAGTTCATGTAACTTTGCACTGACTCATTATGAACATAAATTTGTTCGTTGAGCATGGTTTGTCGCGGCGCTAAATTAGTATAAACATCACTTAGAGCTTCAAAGGTTTTTCTTACAATAGAAAAACTAGGCGCTTCGTTCATAATACCTTGTTTATCAACAATAACTTGCTCTAATACAAAGTTACATAAGCCCTTTTGTAACTGTAAATTTAGCTCGGTTAACGAAGCAAGTTGCTGTTCAATTTCATCTAATTCAGCAGGTGTTATTTCAAAAGTTCTTGTTGAAGCAATACCTTTTTCAATAGCTTGCACGCAGCGTGGATAGCGCGTTTTCATGCTGTCAGATTGTTTTTGTAACTGCACTAAATCATTAACATGATTGGCAATAACTTGTCTGTTTTGTTTTGCTTGTTCGGTAGTTTCTTGTAATTGTGCTAAGTTTTCTTGTGCTTTAGTTTGCTCTGCAACTAACTGGGCAACTCGGCGTTCAACCTGTTCAAAATCTTGATTAACTTCTTCTAAATTTCTATTGTTATATTCAAGATTTTTAAGGGTAATTAACTCTTCTTCAGCCAATTTTATATCACGCGTTAAACGTTTAATTTCACCGGCATTAGCAACGCTATTTTGTTTAGATTGCAGTAAAGCGTTAAGCGATTGATTCTCGCTGCGAAGCTCTGCTTCAACATCGGTTAAGCGTAATTGACTATCATCGTTAAGTTGTTGTGATTGTTGATTAAATGATTCATCAAATAAAGTCACTGCATCATTATTTACTGTAAATAAATCAGCAAATTGTTTAAAGGCGCTTAACTCTTGCTCGGTTAAATCTTTACCAGGGTTTGCTAAGGCTATGCGCTTATTAATAGCAGCATATACTTGCCAAGTGTTTTTAGGTAATTGATTATTAAGTGAAAACTCTTGCGTATTAATACGGGTAATTAATCTTTGTTGTTCAGCTTCATTACGACGTATGTTTTCTTCAAGTTTTGCAATGCGATTAATACTAGCGTTGCTGTCTTGGTGCGCGGCTAAATCATCTTTCATGGTGGCAATGTCATCATTGAACCATTCAATAACTTCACTAACAGGTTTGTCTGGGTAACCTGCTAAGAGTAATTGCGCTTTATCTAACGCTTTCGTTAAATTGGTTTGCTTGCTATTTAGCTTACTTTGTTCAATCTGCTCGGCTTTTAAAC
Organism: Colwellia sp. E2M01; assembly: GCF_018860585.1. Lineage (GTDB taxonomy): Bacteria > Pseudomonadota > Gammaproteobacteria > Enterobacterales > Alteromonadaceae > Colwellia. Next base: position 10,411 of record NZ_JAHKPR010000056.1, on the reverse strand, counting down.
TAACATTGATTGATTGTAATAAAGACTTTTGATCTGCTAATTCGCTAGTGATTTCAACAACCGAATCTGCTGCTTTTTGTAACTGAAGTTTATGCTCATTAAGTTGACTAATTAATAAGGTATAAAAACTTGCGAAGTCTTTATCGGCCAATTGAAAACGAGCGTATTGTTGAAAATTGTCTTGTAGGCCATGGTACTTGCTTTCTAAGTTGGCAATTTTCGTGAGTTCAAGCTCTTGCTGTTTAAGCTCGTCATGTTTTGCTAAAAATTGATCAATATTAAAATCTAAAATATCACTGGTGAATTTTTTGTCTGCTTCAATAATATTGGCAACGGCTTTGGCAACGCCGCCACTACTTGAGTTCATTTCAAATAATAATAAAACCAAAGTACGTAATGATTCAATACGGGCATCATCACATTCGGCAAGTGGAAAAACACTGTAGCGCATATTTTGCGGAACAAGTTGCTCGTTCGCATAAAGAAACTCTTTAAGTTTATTGGTATCTTTTATTGAAACGGTATCTTTACTGATTGCTTTAAGTTGTTTAAAAACTTCATTACTACTTAAGCTATTAGCGCGATAACCTATACCGTCTTCATCGCCATCAAGCTGCCAAAATAAATGACGAATTTCATCAAATGCTAGTGGCGTAAAAATTCGACTGTAGGTTAAATAGCCGGTACTTGGATGTAAAATTTGACAATGATTATAGATACTACCTGCATGCTGATGGCTAACTTCGAGTATTAAGAAACTGTATTTACTGGGAAAATAATGATTGTAGCTTTCTTCGTTGTCATAAAAGCCATCGTTTTTTGGGGTACTGAAAGCAAATTTATTTTTTGAATTTTTAAAGTTGTTTTCAGGTAATAAAAATAAACGTAGCGAGTTTAAAATACTCGATTTACCAATATTACCATCAGCAAGCAAAATAGCATGTTCGTCTACAGGTAATTCTACATAGCAAAAGCCCGCTGAATCAACGAGTACCATGCGTTTAATTTCAAATTTGTATTGTGATGACATTAGTTATTTTTTTCTTCCTGTAAAACTTTTAACTATGTCAGTACATAGCTATAAATAGTGATATGAGAAATATCTTTTAAAAAGAGTCTGATAAATAGACTTCTTGTTCCATAAATTTTTTTGTTAAATCAAAAGCGTGTGCTAAATCTGTAAAGCCTAACTCATGGGCTAATTCAATTGCAGCTCGCCAATTTTTATCATCCTCACGTTTAAGCGCTTTTTTAAAATGCTTTTGTAAAAATTCATTATCATGCAACTGGCTTTTACTGGGCATAACAAAGGTTACTTTGGCTTTAGTCATTTTAATTAAAGATGAAAACATGGTTAAACCGCCTAAATCATAATCAAAGCAACATAACACTTCATCGTATTGGTTAAAGTATAATGAATTCATATTATTAGTGACACTATTTCCACTACCAAAAGCAACATCAAAAGCAGGATTACTGTTATTTAAATCGTTAAATAAATAAGGTAAGAATGATTGATAACGAAAGAAATTTTCTTGGTTTTCAATAATGACTAATGTTTTTTTCGGCTGAAATCCGATTGTTAAGGCTGAGTTAGTACAAATAACAACCTCAGGAATATTATTTATCTGTGCATTGAGTTGTTCATTATTAGTCGTAACGTTATTAGAGTCGATGTTTGCTTTATTAAAACCATCGGGATAAACCAGTAAGTAACTCATTGAAACTTTATAGGCGTGAGAGTTACCTTTGTTACTTGCATCAGCTCTATCTTTACTTGGCGATGAATTATCTAATAGTTGCTTAAAACTAACAGGGTCAATAACCGTTAAGTTATATTTGTCTTTGCCGCGAGCTTTGCTGTACTCAAATAAATTTTTCCAAGATAATCTGTGTTGCTCAGGTAATGCAGCGACAAACTTTGGTAAGTTAATCGCTGTATTTTCTTGAATTCTGAGTAAGTATTGATGAAGGCTCATACAATGAAGGGCTTTAAGTTATTTTAATAATATAGTGGAGCTAAAGCGCTTTTAGTTTTAGTACTAGCGCGGGATCAATTCTTACGTCAAACCAATTAATACGCCAATCTAAATGAGGTCCTGTTGCACGACCACTTTTACCAACGGCGGCAACTATTTGACCCTGTTCAACTTTATCACCTGTTTTAACGTAACTATCACTTAAGTGTAAAAACGTTGAACTAACACCTTGGCCGTGATCTATAATCATAGTTCCGCCAGAAAAAAACATATCCGGCACCCACAGTGTTACCGTACCCGACGCTGGAGCTTTTACCGGGTCACCTACATCACCCGCATAATCTATACCGTAATGAGGGCTTTTAGGTACGCCGTTATATACGCGCTGACTACCATATACACCAGTAACTATTCCTTCTATCGGTTGAATAAAACCTTGGGCGAAATATTCTAAAGAGCTTGCTGTTTTTCTTGCGGCTTTAACTTGTTTACTGTCTTGCCTTGAACGCGCCACTGCTTCTGGGTTTGGTTGCATGATACTTTTTTTAATACCTTCAATACGTTGAATATTATATTCACGTTTTTTAGGTATTAAGGTTTTTGTAACCCGATCACCATTAACTGAAGTTATTGCTAATATGTAGGTTTGGCTATCATCACGCGAAAAACCAAAGGTGTAATTTCCGTTAGCTGAAACAGTAAGCGGTTTGTCGTTTAAGGTAACCGTATTAGTTGCCAATGTTTTTCCAACGACTAAACCGCCCTGTTCTATCTCACCAGTTAATTTAAACGCATTATCTGACACTTTGTGTTTAATTATTGTTCTAGATTCTATAATTTCTGGCTTAGTTGAATTTTTAGCACTAGAGTTAGCATCAGCATAACTTTGCACAGACAATGTAAAACTAGCCACAATAGCGATATTAACTAGCGTTTTATTTATTGAAAGAAAATTAGCCACAAACAATTGCTCCTTTTGCTACACCTTCATAAGCAATAACTTTTACTCTGTTATTAGTTAGCTCAGGATGTGCTGCTTTAATTTGACGTAAAATAAAATCGGCAAGTAACTCTACCGTTGAATCACAGTCGACTACATCTAATATTTTAGTTTCTACGGCAATATCAAATCGACCTTGCGGTGCAAAGTAACTAAAGTATTGGTGATCGGGTGTTAAATTGTTCATTGCTTGAGTTGATAACTGAATATCGTCTTTTGCAATACGGTCAGCTTCACTAGCAATATAGATATCTTGCCAACGCTTACACCAAGAAGCTTCAAGCTCAGCATCACGTTTATCATCAATCAAAATTTGAATTTTAGAGCGATGACCATGAGCGATACGTTGACAGTTGCCGTCATGTAATTTTAAGCCATGCGTATAATGATAGTAATCTGTTGGGATATTTTCAGGGCGTAAAACTAAAGTTAAGCCTTCAACATTATTTGGTAATTTAGCCAATATTATTTCTTTTAAATGTTGAGTAACAGCAGCAATTGTTATCGTTAAACTATCAATACTAGCAAAAGCACAAGCTGGGGATTGTAAAAAGTAACTAGCGCGATCACTGATAAAATCAACTGTTTGATGACCATCGTTATGCTGTGAATTTGCTAATGTTAACGCTTGCTCTTGTAATGGTAATAGCAGTTTATGATCAACCGCATCATCAATAATGGCTTTGATTTGCTTTTTTACTACGGCAAAATCAAGCACCATGCTCATTTCGTTTAATGAGCCTTCAAGTAATACATCAACAATCCAGCTTTCACCAACAATACCGCGCTGTTTACATAGGTATGAAAAATCAATAACGGTAAGATCATCTACAAATAATTGCATTTTTTTCCTTAATTTACATTTGGCTTAACATAGCCTAAATACTGAAAATTGTCTGTTATTCTTGTACTTGCCATAAAATATCTTCATTGGCACGTACAGGCACAACAACATCATCACCAAAACTCATGGTTGCAGGTACTGACCATGACTTTTTAACTAAGGTGATTTTATCGTTGTTTACTGGTAGTTGATAAAAGTTAGGGCCATTAAGGCTGGCAAACGCTTCTAATTTATCTAATGCCCCTTCTTGTTCAAATACTTCAGCATATAATTCAATAGCAGAATGAGCTGAATAGACACCGGCACAACCACAAGAAGATTCTTTAGCACTTTGTGCATGTGGCGCTGAATCAGTACCTAAGAAGAATTTTTTACTGCCACTGGTTGCAGCTTCTCTTAATGCTTGCTGGTGAATATTACGCTTTAAGATAGGTAAGCAAAAGTAATGTGGACGAATTCCGCCAACTAACATGTCGTTACGGTTAAATAATAAATGATGTACTGTAATTGTTGCACCAATGTTATCACCAGCAGATTTTACAAAATCTACCGCATTTTTAGTGGTGATATGCTCTAACACTATTTTAAGGTTTGGGTAGTTATCAACAAGTGGACGTAAAATGGTGTCGATAAACACTTGCTCTCTATCGAAAATATCAATTTCATGGGCGGTAACTTCGCCGTGCACTAATAACGGCATTTCAACGCTTTGCATCGCCGCAAATACCTCCGTTAAGTTTGCAACATCGGTTACACCTGATGAAGAGTTAGTTGTTGCACCTGCAGGATATAATTTTGCAGCGTAAACTAAGCCTGATGCTTTAGCCTCAAGAATATCTTGTGCTGTAGTATTGTCTGTTAAATACAAAACCATTAATGGCTTAAAACTGGCATTTGGCTGCTCTGCCATAATGCGATCATAATAACTTTTTGCCAATTTAGCATCGGTAACTGGAGGTACTAAATTTGGCATAATGATCGCTCTGCCAAAGTAACGACTAATATCTGCTACGGTGTTTTTTAGCACAGCACCATCGCGTAAATGTACGTGCCAATCATCAGGACGTGTGATAGTTAAGGTGTTATTTTGTGTTTGTGCCATGTTAGAGGTTCCAACTTTATATATTTTGGTGATAACAGTAAGTTTTAAGTGAAAAAATAGTAACTCACTGTTTTTAAATAGCTATAATTAACTTCGATTAAGGTAACGAAAAACCTTCTTGGTAACGCGATACTTAAATCAAGTCGATTCAATTGGTAAATAAGCGAATAAATGAGGTTATGTAATCTTATTACTCGATTATATCGTCATTAGCATTACTCTCAAGTAATGCCATTAATTGCTCTTTTAAATTCGGTGGTACTTTGTAAATAGTTAACGAATCGTTATGAGGATTATACACTACATCTTGACCAAAGTGACTACGTTCAAAGCTTAAACTTATACCATTTCCGTAACCTGAATATTTAGTAATTTTATTCACCACGGCTTGCTCATGTGGGAACGATTCTTCAATAGGATACGATTGTGTTTGGCAAAATTGATAAAAGTCTTGTTCACTGCCTGCACTTTCAATCACTTTACCAATTTCTTGAATTGACACATCTTGCGAGCTGGCTTTTTGCTCTTTACAGTAATTAAGTAAGTCTTTACGTGTTTTTTGTTTCTCAGACGCATCTAATTGATTAACCGCTACATAGTCTTCAACTGCTTGCACTAGCGTTTGGGTTTGCTCTTTGGCGTTTAAACCTTCTTCACAACCTAAAAAGTCTAAAAAGAAATCTGATACTTTACGACCTGCTCGACCTTTAATAAATGAAATGTATCGGTTACCTTGCGCATTGTCTTTGTAATCGAACAAATCAATACGCGCTGCAAGCTGTATTTTGTTTGTGTCTAAATGCTGAGCCGCTGAAATATTTAACTCACCGTCAACACTGTAATGCTCGGATACTGGTATAACCGCAACAAGCAAGTAGCGACCGCCCATGTATTCGTAATGACAAAGCACTAAATAACCAGTTTCGTCTAAGTCGTATTTTTCTATTTCGTTTTTTAATACATTCGCAGCCTGCACACTAAAGTCATAAAAGTTTTGTTGCTCTGTTAAGTAACTTTCCATTAAATCAATAAAGCGTGCTGCATCACCCTCACTAGGCATTGACGAAAAGCTACCATAAGCCTTACTGCCTTTAGCATTGTATATTGCGTGTAAGCCATCTACAAAGTTAGCTGTTTTTGTACTTTCTTCGGCAAAATCAGAATTCTCAGGTCCAAGGCGTAATACCACTTCACTGGTTTCTTCTTTTTTGGTTAAAAAATGTAGTGCGATGTTTTGAATTATTAAGCTCATATGACTCTTTATGTTATTGTTCTGATTGTTAAAATGTATGTGGAATTTTTATATCGCTACACATAGTCTTTTTATATTTGCTATATATTAAAGTGCGCAGGCATTTGATAAACTAGCGAAATTATATTAACACTAACAAAAATTATTATTAGCGAAATTATTATGCCTATTGTATCTAAATATTCAAACGAACGTGTAGAAAAAATTATCCAAAACTTATTGGATGTACTTGTTGAAGAAGAAGCAACACCTGATTTAGCCCTAATGTGCTTAGGAAACACTATTACTAGCGTAATAAGCCAAATACCAGAAGCCAATAGAGCGGCTGTTGTTGAAAACTTTACCGCGGCATTAAAAAAGACTGTTTAAATTTGACTATAATAATACGGGGTTTAGAAAGCTAAATAATAACTTACCCCGTAAATTAACAATTTATTTTAACTCGAAAAGAAGAAATATTATCAATGGTTTCATTTGATACAAAAAGTTACAGTAAAAAACTATTATTATTAATTAGTTGGAGCCACTGGTTCACATTTTTCAATATTATAGCGGCAATTGCCCTATCCTCTTATTACTTATTCAGCGAAGAAGCTCCTACAACCTTGTTAGGACAAGCTTATTTGGTAACAACTTGGGTAAGTCATATAGCATTTTTAACCTTTATGAGCTTTGTTTTAGTGTTATTTCCCATAACACTTATTTTTCCTAATACTAAATTTATCAGAACAACTGCCTCCATTATCTTCACATTAGGTTTATTGTTACTTGTACTGGATGCTTTTATTTATAGTCGACTCGGCTACCATTTAAATGCATCTTCTAATGAACAAATTATTAGCTTGTTGCAAGATATAGCCAAAGAAAATACGCTTTTTTATTTTATTGGTGGTGCGCTAGCTATCGTAATATTAGGTTTTGAGTTTATTGTTAGTAATTATGCTTGGAAGCACTTAAAACAATTGCAAAAAACTGTATTCGCTCGTTATGTGACTTTTGGTTTAGTTTTATCATTCTTTTTCAGTCATTTAACCCATGTACAAGCTGACGTAAACCTAAATTATGACATTCTACGCCAAGATACAGTGTTACCCTTATCTTATCCGACAACGGCAAGAACTTTACTGACTAAGTATGGATTATTTAATAAGGTCGATTATATAGAGCGTAAAAATAGTCCCCTTGCTTTTAGCCAAGCAATTCCTCAATACCCTTCTTTAGAAAAGAACAGATTTGTTGAGCAATACTGCCCTGCCATAAAAAAGGAAAAAGTCAGTAACTCAGTATTTTTAGTATTAAGTGAACAACAAGTTTCTATTTCGCAATTAAATCAATTTGTAAGACGTATCAGTACCGCAAGTTTATCGTTAACAAATAATATTGATACTGGTGTAAATGATGATGCTTGGTTTAATCTTTTTTACTCTTTACCAAGTCTTTATCAAAAGGATATTTTAAAACAAAATGTTAAGCCTATACTCTTTCAAATGATTGAGGAGAAAAGTTTAGCAACGAGTTTAACGGTTATCTCCAATGAGTTATCACCCTCTGCATTATCAAAGTCTGAGACAATGAATACACAAAATGATGATGTAGCCATTGTTGAACCTCGTTGGTTTGAGTCTCTATTTACTGAGCAAGTAGCCCTAGAAAATGTTTCAAGCTTATTGTTTTCTAAAAAATTAAACAACAAACCAGCTGGACTACATATTATTTATTTTAAAGGTAATCAAGCAGATAACAATAATCAAGATACGGTGAATAACCAATATCAATTTGAATTATTTACCGATGCATTATTATTAGCGCAAAAACAGAAGCAGCAAAAAGATATTATCTGGATCAGCGCTATTGGTAACCAAGGTAACGAAACGCGTTTAAATACCAAACCTGCTTTATTTATTTACCCTACAACATCAAATAAAGTAAACAATGAACAAGTTACTTTTAATACCAGTATTATGGACTTACAACCAACATTGTTAAGTCAATGGTTAGGCTGTGCTGTGAATAACCAACAAAATGGTAGTGATTTAACTCAGATAAATAAAAACAGAATTATTGCTAACACAACGAATAACGGCATTATTATTTTTGATAGAGATAAATCAGTATTTGTTGACCAAAATGGTAACTTTCAAAGTTACTCAAGTCAGTTCTCATCACCTATTACAGTTAATGAAGACTTTCCATTAATGATTGATGGTGTACATTTCATTAAACGGTTTAGCGAACAGCCAAACCAATAAACCTGTGATTACTCGTCGAAATATCATTGCATTACAGAAATAAATCATTAATATACAAGCCGTAAACTTGTTAAACCCTAGAGTTTACGTTATCGGGGTATAGCGCAGCTTGGTAGCGCGTGCGTCTGGGGGACGTGAGGTCGCAAGTTCGAATCTTGCTACTCCGACCATATTAGTATTCAAAGACGTCCTCGGGCGTCTTTTTTATGCCCAGCTTTAACGACTTAGACATTTTTTTAATAGCTTAGAGTTCAATGCTTCCATTCACTTTAATCTTTGGATTTTGAAATCCCATTTTAATCCACGCCCCCAAAAGTTTTATATAGAATGATGGTGTGTGTGATTTCAAGTTTGGAACGTCATCAGGTAGCGCTGAGGTATCATCTATGTCGCCTACCATTGTTCTGACATTTAATGCAGGCTTTGTATCATCAGGCCAAAGATGTAAATATACACTTAACCAGTGAGCGCCTTTCATTTCCAAAAAAATAGGAGTATTGCAGCATGATGCAATAACACGTCGAGTGCCTGATTTCGATGAAAGTCGAAATTCTTTAAGTTGTTCAAAGCCAGAGATTACTTCCACTCGATCCTTGCGGTATTCAGCACAACCGGTCGCCCCATAGGATGTGAGATAACTTTTAACTCTAAGCGAAGAAATAATGCGTTCAGCGGCCTCGCGGCAACTGCTGCACAGGCATTCGGTTACCAAAATTGGTTCTTCCTGAACATCTACTCTTACTTGGCCACAATTACATGCTAATCGTGTAATTGTTTTACTCTTTTTGCTCGACATATCACAGAACCTAGTTTAATTGCCTAACGCCTCGCTTGACTGGTTTGTTAGGTGCAAAATTTAATATTGACCTTTTAACCACCTTTTTGCTGTAAGCTTCTCAAGTTTTCTTCTGTATTTCTTAGGTGAAAACTCTTCAATATTTCCTTTGATTACATCAAAGATATCTTCTGTTATTATTGCGCCAATTGCATGAATGGCTTCATGTCGATTTAGGCCTTGCCTTATAAGTTTTGCAATGGTCTCAGGTATTAAATCAACCTCCATCGCTAATTGATTTTCAACTATCACATGGATTGATGCATGTAATTGCAAACCGTCATCAGTTAATTCGAGATCTAATCCTGAATGGTAATCTAGAACCAGATTAATTAGTATATCTTCATCTAATGCTAACCAGCTTTCGGAATTTACTGGTTTATTGGGGTTATATGTATCCATGGTTGCCTCGAATGCATGAGTCGACTTTGCACCTAACGAGCTTGTAGAATAACTCGTTTTTTATTAACTTTTTGATAAAAATACTTTAACTCGATTTATTTCTCTTAACAATCAAAAACGTTTACGTTTTTGGCTAATTTATTTTTTACTTTATTCATGCCTTATTCCCCATGATATTGCAAAAAAATACTGGCTCAATGGCGCCTGTTGGCCAATGTGACTGTTTGATTTAGACGACTTTCTCATGCATTGACTTGAATTCATTAGAATATTTCCAAGTTCGTCTTGGATTGTTGTACTTTGGCATAGACACCTCGTCTTTAGTTAGATTTTGGTGTCCGTTTTATCGAGGGATGATCATTGTCCGTTTGATTGCCTTGTTAGTTGGTTGATAGTTAAACACATTTTACTCACCAACAATACTGAAATTTAATGGAGTAAGTAAGAACTAAAAAGCACTTCACAACTTGCCGCTAACCGTGAATTTGAGCCTGAACACTTTTGCTAATTGAATTTACAAACCGAGTTAGGCGAAAACAGTTTACCAAAAAATATTGAACGCGTTAGTGACAAAAAAGTTAACCACATAAAAGAACTGAAACAAATGCAGTTTATGTGAGATAACTTTCCTATTTACACAAAATAATTCTCGAACAAGTTGTGCCAACTAACGTTTTGCTAATGGGCAAAATATAGTTTGCTAAAATGCGCGAGGTACGAGCCGCAGCAAACTGTATTTTGTCCTGTT
>NZ_JAHKPR010000074.1:19038-24883 GCF_018860585.1 Colwellia sp. E2M01 | reverse complement strand
TAATCAGATTGGTATAAAGCTATTCATTCCGCTCCAAAGATTACCATGAGAATATAGTAAACCGCTATTATTTAAGATAATTTACAATTAGGGGGCTACTTTTAGTTATTAGGTAGAGATTCAATCACCGTTGTAATTAATTTAGCGGTGGCTTCAGGGCTTTCTAATGGAAACATGTGCCCGCCTGGTATCGTCTTTAACGTTATATTTTTATTTAGCTTGGCAAAGTTGTGAAACATTTTATGGGGAAATACATCAGTGCTTTCGCCGTGTATTAAAACGGCCGGTACCGTTAATTTATTTTTATAACAAGAAAGATTTGAAGGCAGGTTTCTAAATATTTCAGCTTCAATTTGTGCATCAAAAACGAGTTCTAATTGGTTGTTACGCTGGCAAATACCATGGGTGATATAATCAGTTAAGCAGCGCTTATCAAAGTTTTTAAATAAGGTTCTACGCGCAAAGCTAGCACTAATTTTTTTTAGATCTGCACTTATGTCTTTGGTTAACGTTTCTGTAGTTAATGTATTAGCAGTTAACGGCCAATGTGTTCTACGGCTTTTTGCTTTACCTGCGGGGCTAAACTTATCTATCCACCTTGTTTTTTTTAACATCCCTACCATCATGGCACTAGCACCTGTTAACACAGGAGGATCGAGCATAATTAACGCTTTAAATAAGTCAGGGCGCTGACAGCAAGCAATAAAAGATATAACACCACCTAATGAGTGGCCAAGGCAGATAACTTTACTTCTATTGCCAAAATCAATTTGTTGAGATTCCACATAAGCAATAAGTTCATCTACTTGTGCTTGCCAATTATGGTTCACAGGCTTTTTAGGATCATGGCCGTATTTATCTAAGGCGATAACTTTTATGTCAGTTGGTAGGTAACTAAATAAGGTTTGATAGCAATTAGCTGGAAAACCATTGGCGTGTGCAAAGTTGATAATGTGTTTCGACATATCGCGTTTAACCAAAATAAGAAAATATGGAACTTAAAATTTAAACGGGTGTTTTAATGTTGTCAACCGTTAAGCTATACGACGTAAATAAAAGAGATAAATTTAATAGAATTTATTAATAAATAACTCTCAATATACAACGAGCAAAAGGGTCATAATTAAAGGCTATTGAATAGCGTAAAGCTTATGATATATTAGCCTTTATCATGTAATTTTAACTATTGGCTATAAATATGTTACTCGTTGTTTCTCCAGCAAAAAAATTAGATTTTGAATCTCCTCTTACAACAGAAAAATTTACTCAACCTACCTTACTTGAACAAAGTCAGTTATTAATTGATGAGTGCGTTAAATTAACGCCAAGTGATATTGCCAGTTTAATGAAGCTGAGTGATAAACTAGCGGGTTTAAATGCAGCTCGATTTGGTGAATGGGCAACACCTTTTACACCAGAAAATGCAAGACAAGCTATTTTAAGCTTTAATGGTGATGTATATACAGGGCTTGACGCACAATCATTTACTGAAGACGATTTCGAGTTCGCACAACAGCATTTTAGAATACTATCGGGTTTATACGGTTTATTAAAACCACTTGATTTAATGCAAGCGTATCGTTTAGAAATGGGCTGTAAATTAGCAAATAGCCGTGGCGATAATTTGTATCATTTTTGGGGTGAAATTATCACCAACGAGTTAAATAAAGTGATTGAAGAACAAAATGAAGAGGTATTAGTTAACTTAGCTTCTACTGAATACTTCAAATCAGTAAAACCTAAATTACTTAACGCCACTATTATTACGCCAACCTTTAAAGATTGGAAAAACGGCCAATATAAAATCATCAGCTTTTTTGCAAAAAAGGCGCGTGGTTTAATGGCTCGTTATATTATTCAAAATAAACTGACCAACATTGAAGATATCAAAGGCTTTGATTTAGCGGGTTATCAATATGATGCCGAAATGTCTAAAGGTAATGACTGGGTTTTTACGCGTAAAGAAGCTTAATAAACAGATAAATGCTGACGTTGATTGTTAGCTAATTTAAACATTTTAACAGGAGGTTACATGCTAACTTTACTCGCCAAGTTATTAAATGCCTTAAATGGTGATAGCTCTATTAGGCAAATAGCCTTAGCCATAGCGTTAGGTTTTTTAGTGGGGCTATCGCCACTGCTTACCTTGCATAACATCATCATAATCTTTTTTGTCTGTATTATTAGAGTTCATCTAGGTAGTTTCATTTTATCTGTTGGCTTTTTCTCTGGCCTAAGCTATTTACTGTCACCTTACATAGTTCAAGTGGGTGAATACTTACTTACCTCACCTGCACTTTCAGAATTTTTCACGGCGCTTTATCAATTTAGTTTATTTAAACTAGCGCATTGGCATCATACTTATGTACTTGGCGCATTTGTTTTAGGCGGACTTTTATGTGTGCCTATCTACTTTATTAGTAAGCTTGTTATTGATAAATACCGAGTCCATATCATGTCATTTTTCGCTAAATTTAGAATTGTTCAAGCGTTAAAAGCATCAAAATTCTATAGTTTATATACCGCAGTAGCGGGCGAAAGCAAAGGAGGTCTGTAATGACTAAATTTATCCGTTGGCAAGGTATTATCGGTTTTGTTGCTATAACTGCATTAATTATTAGTTTATTGTACTTCTTTGCTGAAACCCTAGTAAAAAAAGGCATTGTTGCATCTGCTGAAAGTGTTTTTGGTGCAGAAGTAAATGTTGCCGATGTTGAACTTGATTTTTCACCACTTCACATAAGTGTTATTGGTATGCAAGTAACCGATAAAGACGTTCCTACACATAACGTTTTTAGCTTTGAACGCGCCTCAGCAGGTGTTGATTTTTGGCAATATTTGTTTGGTAAAATTATTATTGAACAACTTGATGTAGCTGAACTCACTTTTGGCAACGAACGTAATTCAGTCGGGCAAGTATACGGTGACGATGAAACGGATAAGAAAAAACAAAGCTTTTCAGATAAAGCTAAAGCCATGTTGCCAGAAATGGATATGCAATTACCGGATGTAAAATCTATACTTAACGACAGTGACTTAATAACAATTAAAGCGAGTAAAACGTTACAAGCAAGTTATGAAACTGAACAAGTAAAGTTAGAGGCACTTAAAGACAATTTACCGACGAAAGAAAAGCTTAAATATTACCAAGACAAAGTTAAAGCTTTAACAAAGGTAGATGTTAAATCACTAGATGATATTGCAAAGCTTAAAGCTGATTACGACGCTATTAAAGAAGAATTTAAAGCCGATCAAGCCGTTATTAAAGACGCTAAAAAACAAGTGCTAGCGAGTAAGGATTTATTAGCGCAGCAGGTGACTGATGTTAAGAATGCGCCAGCAAAAGATTGGCAAAATATAGAGAAAAAATACCAATTAGAAACACTTGATAGCGAAGACTTTATTCATATTTTATTTGGAGAACAAGCGCGAGGCCATTTTGAAAAAGCACAATGGGCTTATGAAATGGTTGCGCCATACTTGGGGAGCAGTGACGATAAAAGTGAAGAAGTTATTGAAAACAAAGTCCATGCCAAAGGTCGCTTTATTTTCTTTAAAGAAGATTCGCCATTACCTGAAGTATTAATTAAAAAATCGTTATTGTCGATGAGTCTTGAACAAGGCGATTTTGTTATTAAAGGTACAGAGTTAACGCATCAACATTGGTTTAGAGGTAAAGATAGTGAAATCAATATTACCTCAATTACCAATGGTGAATTAAATCTTGATAGCCGTTTTAAATTTACTCAAACAGGTGACTTTATAGCTGACGGTAATTGGGATATGAATAATCGTATGGTAAATGACGCGACATTAACTGACAGCAAAGCATTAAGCTTATCTCTTGAGCAAGGCAATATGAGAGGTGAAGGAAACTTTACCTTAGTAGATGGTGATATTTTATCTGAAAATCATATCGCTTTAAATCAAACAAGTTACCAAGGGCAGGGAACGACTAAATTAACGAGTATCTTGTTTGATACTATTAAGTCTTTAGATAAGTTAACTGTTGATGTAGATGTCAGAGGTGAACTTGCAAAACCTGATTTTTCAATTAGCTCTTCATTAAATGAAGCATTAACTGGTGCTTTCAAACAACAAGTGGCAGGTAAGTTAAGCGAGTTTAAAAACAAAGTAAATGCGGGTTTAAACGAGAAATTAGCGGGAGCATTGAAGTTAGGTAATAACCAAACAGCCGAGTTACTCGACCTTGAAGCCTTGTTAACCGATACTGATAAAGCTTTAGATGATTTGAAAAACTCAGATGTTGTTAAACAACAGCAGAAAAAATTAGAAGATAAAGTTAAAGATAAGGCCAAAGATAAATTGAAAGGCAAGCTTGGCGATTTATTTGGCTAGGCTATTGACGCTAAATAACTAAAGAGCTAATCAATTTAGCTACTATCTCAACTCATACAAAAACCGATTAGCGTTAAGTTAATCGGCTTTTGTATATGTTTTACATCGCAACTATTTGATAAATATTGATAAAATGTAATAGGTAAAAGGTTTACCGCAGCTTACCAGTAAGAGCGTAAAGCCAATGAAAATCCCCAGCCACGATACTTACCACCATCAAGTGCGGCATCATCCATTTTTGCGTATTGAATACCTGTTTGTAGTTTTAATTTATGAGCGTTGAAAAACCAGTTAACGCCGCCATAAACTTCTTGATATTGATCACCACGATCACTTAGTACACTGTTTTCGTATCTATTTAAACTGATACCATTCGCTTGAGCACTGTTGATATAAGTATAACGTGTGACCCATTGTATTGCTTCATTTTGCATATAGGTTGGCATAACAACAAGACCAAAAACATTACTTTGGTTTAAATCACCTGCAGCCCAAGAAATATCATTTTGTAGCCCCCAGTTTCCTAGAGAAAACTTACTTGAGCTACTGACTATTTGTGAAAAGTCTTTGGTATTAGCATCATCATGATTATCGTTATAAACGTAATCTATACTAATTTCACCTTCATCCCACAACCTTGTATTTACTAATTTTTTGCTGATAGTGAAAAGTGTAAAGTAGCTGGCGTCAGTGATTGATATTTCATCCGAACCATCACTTGCAAAAACACCTGCTTTATATGAAAAGTCATCCCAAAACGTGCTGGTAATACTAATGCCGGTAAAGTACTCAGCAGTAAACCATAAGTTATTAGTGAGGTTGTTTCGTTCGGGGGTGAGTGTCTTTTTGGAAGAAGTTTTACCGTCGAGAGTAAAGCCAGCAGACTGCTTTAAAAATAGAATTTTAGTATGTTTGTTAACCGCTAAGCCAATATTTGCATCGGTTAAACGATTATAAGCATCGCTAAGTTGATTATTTAAATTAATATCAGCTTCTAAATCAAAGCTGAAGTTATTTTTTTTACCTTTAAAGCCGAATCTAAAGCGACGCCATAAGGTATCATTGAACTTTCCTTGATCACTATTAACCCAAGCAGCATCTAACTGTAACCGACCCGATAACTTTATATAGTCACCTTGAGCGTTGTCATAAATATCTGTGAAGCGCCAAGCTTCTTCAATACTAATAATGTCTGGCTTTGTTTCTTCTGCTTGGGCAATAAATGGGGTGTTCAAGAAAAGTATCAGCGCCGCAAAAGAAGTTCTTTTAAAAGGGCGATTAACTATTTTAGATGTTATCGTTTGGAGAATTATTGTTGGATAAATTGACGTTTGATATGCCATGTTTATTGAGATAATAACGGAAACGGTTATGACTCAGACTAATTGCAAAATAACATTATCGCAAGAAATATAATATTACAGCTTTTGTTATACCAAGTCCGTTAAATTACAGATCACCTGTACAGGTTAAAATACTTAAATCC
>NZ_JAHKPR010000074.1:0-18965 GCF_018860585.1 Colwellia sp. E2M01 | reverse complement strand
GCGCCTTGTCTTTAAATACTTTCCCTTCGCACAGCTAGACCAGAAACTTATTGGAATTGGTATTATAACAAGATATTTTGCTAATTAGTGTGTTTTATTATTATTAAAGATTCTTTAAACCAAGCTCAGTTTATTTAGCGCGTTTAGCTTTTTTCTTTATTTGTTTTTTAGCTTTTGCTTTTCTCTGTGCGGTAGTTAATTTAACTTTGGCTTTTTTATTAACAACACGCGATTCTTTGTTTTTAGGGCGTAACTCTTGAATAACACGACGTTGTAAACGCTCTTTAGTGTAGCGTTCAATTTTACCAATAACCGCCATATCATGCGCTTCAACTAACGAAATAGCTGTACCTTTATTACCTGCGCGGCCAGTACGACCAATACGATGAATATAAATATCGACTTTGCGCGGCATATCAAAGTTAATTACATGGGTAATATCGTCAATATCTAAACCACGAGCGGCAACATCGGTTGCTACTAATACTTTTATTTCGCCACTTTTAAAGCGCTCAATAGCTTTATTGCGTTTGTCTTGTGGCATTTTACCTTCAAGCCAAACGCACGGTAATTCTTCAGCGTAAAGCTTGCCTGATAAATATTGTACGGTTTCACGTTTATTGGCAAATACAACGGTACGGTCTACGCCCGCTTGCTTCAAAGTGTTTACGAGTAAGTCGAGTTTATGGTTAGCGTTGTCGGCTAAATGCAACCACTGGTGGATAACGGCTTTTTCTTTACGAGAAGGGTTCGACTCTAAAAATACAGGCTCGTTAAGTACTTCTTTGGCGAAACGCAAAACACCAGCGCCTTCAAGTGTGGCAGAGAACAACATGGTTTGTTTCCGCCAGCGTGCTTCAGCAACAATGCGGTTAATGGTTTCGCTAAAGCCAAGATCAAGCATACGATCAGCTTCATCTAAAATAAGAATTTCAATTTCACGGGCATCAAACTGTTCGTTTTCGATGTATTCCATTAAACGACCCGGTGTTGCCACTAAAATATCGGTAGTAGAGGTTAAAATATCTGCATGGCTGCCATAATTAACGCCACCAGTTATCACCCCTGTTTTTATTTTAGTTAACTCAGTAAGTCGTTCGCTGTCTTCACCTATTTGTATCGCTAATTCACGGGTTGGCGTTAAAATTAATACTCGAGGAAAGCCCGGTTGAGTGCGTGGGTAGTCTAATAAATGTTGAGCAACAGGTAATAAAAAGGCTGCAGTTTTGCCTGTGCCTGTTGGTGCAGATGCCATAACATCTTTACCAGCCATTGCTTGTGGAATAACAAGTTCTTGAATTGAGGTAGGCTTGGTGTAACCAACTTTTTTAATACTGGCTAATAATTCAGAGTCTAGATCAAATTGCTCAAACATAGGGGATAGTTCACTAAGGGTTAATAATAGCGCATTGAGTAAATATTCATGTAATGGTGAATAATTTAATACAGCGCTATATAGATAAATATGGCGGCAATTATAGTAGTTTTAGCGCTTGCTGTAACCCTTTATTGTAAGCTGGCTATAATTCTGTAGAGAAACCTTTAATCTATAAAATTTTGCAGCAATATATTTATTAAAGTAAAGAGCTGTATTCTACTAGTATTTGTTCGCACCACGCCTCTAAACGTTCGTCGGTTAAGCTATATTGGCTATCTTCATCTAAAGCTAAGCCTACAAAATGGCTATTGTCACTGGTAAGTGCTTTTGATGCGGTAAATTCATAACCTTGAATTGGCCAAGAACCGATAGTTTTGCCGTCTTGAATAATAACTTGATCGTGTAGCATACCTAACGCATCTTGAAACCAATCGGCATAACCTACTTGATCGCCCATGCCGTATAAAGCAACGATTTTATCGCTCAAGTCTAACTGATTAATATCACTCCAAATAGACTCCCAATCTTCTTGAATTTCACCGTAATCCCAAGTTGAAATACCAAAAATAAGAAAGTCATAATCAAGGCATAGTGCTAAAGGTTGATCTTTAATATTGAATAAATCAACTAAATCAGTGCCTATTATTTCTTGAATTTTTTCAGCTACAATCTCTGTGTAACAAGTAGTTGAACCATAAAACAAACCAATCTTCATTATTCAATTTCCAATTTTTATTGTAGCAGTAATAATTTAGGCAGGATTTTAGCAAAAACATTCACCTTTGTTTACAAGTTAATTTAGTTTAACGGCTATTTTAAGTTGCAATAAATGCCCTAGGGCTGTAATTTCTGTGCGTATAATAAGGTCTATTGCATGATTACGTTTATTTACTTTAGATCTTTTGCTTTATTTATTAGTCGATTGTTAGGGACCATTATGTTTAAAACTTTATTTTTAAGTGCGGTATTTACCACACTTACTTTACCGCTTTTGTTAACCAGCACTGCCGTGGCAGCTTCTTCAGATGCACCTTCTACTATAGCTAAACCACAAGGTAGTAGTGATAAGTTAAATGTAGACTTGTTAAAACAAAAATTCAGCACTAGCTTAGGCATGACTGTCATTGAGGTGATAAAAACACCTATGCCAGGGATTGCTTCAGTATTAACTGAGCAAGGTTTGTTTTATGTGACTTTTGATGGCAACTTTTTAATTCACGGTAAAGTATACGGATTGGAAAATGGTGTTGTTGATTTAACTGAGAGTACTTTAGCTGAGATTCGACTTAACGGTTTAAAAGCTTTTAAAGATGACATGATTGTTTATAAAGCTGAAAATGAAAAATATGTAATAACCGTTTTTACTGATATTACTTGTGGCTATTGTCGTAAAATGCATGGTGAAATGAAAGGCTATAATGACCGTGGTATTACCGTGCAATATTTAGCGTTTCCTAGAGGCGGCCTTATAGATAAAGCCGGTAATGCAAGCCAAGGTTTTAAAGATTTACGCTCTGTATGGTGTAGTGATGATGCGCCTAAAGCGTTAACCGATGCTAAGTTGGGTAAAGGTGTTGCTTATAGAATTTGTGAATCAAATGTTGAAGCAGAATATGAGTTTGGTCGCCAAATAGGTGTTACTGGTACACCTGCTATTATTTTATCTGATGGTACTATGGTCCCTGGTTATCAACCTCCAGCGCAATTAGAGCAGATGTTAAAAACTATCTAAATAGATAAAACACCTATTTGAGATATAAATTAACTCTTAAGCTATTGTGATAGATGCACTAAATAAAAGTACTTGTTGATATTCATCAAGTACTTTTTTTGTTTAAAGGCTAACTGTAATAAAGCCTTTATAGTATCTACTGATTCAACCCAAGCAACACCACCGAGAACGTAAAGTATGAGTAAAAAAATTATTCGTCGAACTCAAGTCGATGCTAGCTATTTACCTGATAACTTGCCTGACATTATTAAACAAATTTACGTAAGTCGTGGCATGCAATCGGCAGATGAGTTGGCGCTTAATGTTGCTCATTTACAGGGGATGGTGGCTGAAACCGAATTATTAGGCATTAATGATGCTTGCCAGTTACTACACCATGCATTATTAAATAAAACACGTATTATTATTGTTGGCGACTTTGATGCCGATGGTGCAACCAGTACCGCTTTAATGGTTACAGCACTTAACTTATTTGGCAGTAACAACCATGACTTTATTGTACCAAACCGGTTTGAATACGGTTATGGTTTAACACCTGAGATTGTTGACATTGCCGCAGCGCAAAAGGCTGAAATGCTTATTACCGTGGATAACGGTATTAGTTGTATTGCTGGGGTTAAACGTGCCAAAGACTTAGGTATGCAAGTTATTGTTACGGATCACCATCTTCCAGGGCACTCATTACCTATAGCTGATGCTATTGTAAATCCGAACCAAGTTGGCTGTAATTTTCCAAGTAAGTCTCTTGCCGGAGTTGGCGTGGCTTTTTATCTAATGCTTGCTTTACGTAAATATTGCCGCGAGCAAAACTACTTTGCCGAGCAAGGTATTGCTGAGCCCAATATCGCACAATTATTAGATTTAGTCGCCTTAGGTACCGTTGCCGATGTTGTGTCGCTTGATGCTAATAATCGCATATTGGTAGAGCAAGGTTTAAAGCGTATTCGCGCCGGACAAACTCGTCCAGGTATTCAAGCACTTATTGAAATAGCTAACAGAAATCAACAACGATTAGTTGCGAGTGATTTTGGTTTTGCTTTGGGCCCCCGTATTAATGCTGCAGGTCGTTTAGACGATATGGCTTATGGTATTAACTGTTTATTAGCGCCTGATTTATCAAGTGCTAGAGTTATGGCAGCAGAGCTTGATGATTTAAACAAAACTCGCCGCGAAATAGAGCAGGGCATGCAACAAGAAGCGGAGCGAGTACTTACCGCACTTAATTTTGATGAAGATAATTTACCTAACGCTATCGCACTTTTTCAAGCTGATTGGCATCAGGGTGTTATTGGTATTGTCGCAGGGCGTTTAAAAGAAAAGTTTCATCGCCCTTGTATTGTCTTTGCCAAAGCTAAAGATGAAGAGAGTGATTTAACAAGTGCCGAAATAAAAGGCTCAGCTCGCTCAATACCAGGGCTACATATTCGTGATTTACTTGAGCATATCGATAGCCAAAATCCGGGTTTAATTACTAAGTTTGGCGGCCATGCTATGGCAGCTGGCTTATCAATAAAACAAGCGGACTTTGAAAAATTTCAGCAAACCTTTAATGAGCTAGCAGGTAAGTGGTTAAAGCCAGAAGATTTAGATAGTATTATTCTTTCTGATGGTGAACTTAGTGCTAGCATGCTTACCCTTGAGTTTGCTGAACAACTACGTGACTCAGGACCTTGGGGACAAAACTTTCCAGAGCCTTTATTTGACGATATCTTTACCCTAGTTCAGCAAAGAATTGTGGGTGAAAAACACTTAAAATTAGTAGTAGAAAAAAATGGCCAAGTGTTTGATGGGATAGCCTTTAATGTTGATATAAAAGCATGGCCAAATAATCAAGCGAAACAAGTGCATTTGGCATATCGCTTAGATGTAAATGAATTTCGTGGCAAACGTACGGTACAATTAATGATTGAAGATATTCGTACTGCATAACGACGTTAAAATTTATTATTTAAACACAACAAAATAAGCTTATTCATTGTGTTTAAATAATAAATAAGTGCAGAATTTAAAGTAATACATCTATATAAGGCTAAAAAATGGAACAAACATTAGCAACTATTCCGCTAATTAATCTTGCTATAGCTTTTGTCCCTGTGTCTTTAGTTTTAATTATATTAGCTTGTTGGTCACTACCACAAAAACGCACCTTACACGCTATTGTACGTATGTTAGTACAATTGTTACTTGTCGGTTATGTGTTAAGTTATATTTTTGAAAACGATAATGCTTGGGTTATTGGCGTTTTGCTGTTGGTTATGGTGTTATTTTCAAGTTGGATTGCCCTAAATAATATCGAGTCACCGCAAAAGTCACTATTTAGGAGTGCCTTTCTGGCTATTTTTGTCAGTAGTTTTATTGTCTTATTAATGATCACCCAAGGCGTGTTAACACTTAACCCTTGGTATCAGCCGCAAACTATGGTGCCGCTTGCCGGTATGGTTTTTGCCAATGGCATGAACAGTGTCAGTTTATGTGGGGAAAGGTTTTTTGCTGAAGTTAATCGCGGTGCAACGTATATACAAGCTCGCAATATTGCCTTTAAAGCTTCAATGATCCCTAATACTAATGCCTTATTTGCTGTGGGCATTGTGTCACTGCCAGGTATGATGACAGGACAAATTCTAGCAGGCGTATCGCCCTTTATCGCAGCACGATATCAAATTATGGTTATGTGTATGATTTTCGCCTCTGCGGGCTTAGCCTCAGCTATATTTTTAGTGTTAAATAGGCATAAACCAATTAACGGATATGGTAACTAATAGCCATTAATCAAAAACAGTAGATGGCATAGAAGTTAATTTTAAGGAGGTAAAATGTATAGCGACGAAGACCTAAAACAAGCGGTGAAAAATGGTATATTCACCGCATCCTCTGTTGATGAATTTAAAGCCTCGGTATTAGCATTAAAAAATCAGAAGAATATTGATGAAGAAGACTTTAAGTTAGTGGGTGGCTTTAATGATATTTTTGTTTTAATCGCCTGCTTTTTATTATTGTTCTCTTCCATCTTTGTATTAAAACCTATCAATGAAATGTTTGGCTTACTGAGTTTTATCGCATTATCTTGGGGATTATCTGAGTTTTTTGTTTTAAAAAGAAAAATGTCATTACCGGCTATTTTGTTATTAGCTTCATTTGTTGGAGGTGTTTTTATTTTAGCAGGATCTTTCTTCCCGCAAATGTCACAAACATCACTTATTGCTTCTGCTGCTGCATCAACCATAGCAGCATATTTACATTGGTTACGTTTTAAGGTGCCTATTACAGTGGCAGCCGGTACTGTTGCTGCAGTTGCTTTAATTATCTCAACTACTTTGAATATTTTTCCAAGTACACAACAATGGTTACTAGTGATTTTATTTCTTTGTGGTGTGGTCGCCTTTTTGTTAGCAATGTATTGGGATTGTGCGGATACAAAACGAGTAACACGTAAATCTGATGTGGCTTTTTGGTTACATTTAGCCGCAGCGCCATTAATTATTCACCCTGTTTTTTCTAGTTTAGGGGTACTAGCAGGTAACGAAAGCCTATTTAATATGACTTTAGTAATAATTTTGTACATATTAATGACAGTTATATCACTTGTTATTGACCGCCGTGCTTTTATGGTTTCATCGTTGGTGTATGTGATTTACGCGTTAACGTCGCTTGTTAATACTTATGGCGGTATTGGCTATGGTTTTGCCTTAACCGGCGTACTGATGGGAGCCGTATTATTATTGTTATCGGCATTTTGGCAAGTAACTAGACAAAAAATTGTGCAGCTACTACCTAGCAGTGTAAGACGTTACGTTCCACCGATTTTTAATCATTAATGTAGACTAGGCTCTCCTAAAATTGTAAGTGTCAGGATATTTTACAAAGCATTATTTAAATATAGGTAAATCCCTTGAATTACAATATGTTGCATATGTGGTATGATTTATGCCTATATTTTGTTATAAAGGAAAATACTCCTTTGCTACAATAGGATGAATAAATCATGAACATATTAAAAAAATTAATCGGTACTTTTGCTTTAACTATTGCCCTAACTGGTGCAGCTCAAGCAAACTTAATTCAAAACGGTAGTTTTGAAGATGTTGGCAATAATGCATTACCAACTACTTGGAGCTACTACGCTTCAATTCCAAACTGGGATGACACTCAAAACGTAGAAATTTGGAAAAGTGGCTTTAATAGCGTAATCGCTGATGATCTAAACTACTTTTTAGAGCTTAATGCTCACGGTGGTGACGGCTCTAGCTCTTATGCAATCTCTCAAAACTTTGCAACAATTGTGGGTGCAACTTACGAGCTAAACTTTGCAGCACAAAAACGCTCAGGTGGTGGAGCTCAAGCATTTGAAGTTTCTGTTGGTGACACTACAGATAACGTAAGTAGCCATGTTACAGGTAGCTGGACAGATTATACTTATACATTTACCGCATTATCTGCATTGTCTACATTAAGCTTCACGTCATTAGATGATATCAATGATTCAACAGGTAACTTCTTTGATGATGTAAGTATTACAGAAGTTTCTACACCAAACGCAATTGCGTTAATGTTATTTGGTTTAGTTGCACTAGTTGTTGCTAGAAAAAAAACTAACTCATAACCTTTTCTATAAGTGTTCATGATATTGAAAGCCGCTTTTAAGCGGCTTTTTTGTTTTTAATGGCCTTCATTAATTAAACTTTATGTGATCAACCCTCCTGAAAATACTCGTTAACTACCTCCTAGCTTAAAATAATAAATTTAAGTGTTTTCTGCGTTTTATAGCCATTTATTTACCCTGTAAATTACGTTACAATGCGCGACTATTTGTCTTTGCCGTTTAGTAAAATTATAAATTAGTTCAAAGACAATTCATTAAATTAATTATTTGAAGCGTAATGTTCGAAACAAATCCAATATTAAGTAAATTAAAAGAAATCCGTGAGCGCGCTAATCTGCTTCGGGGGTACCTTTGACTACGACGTTAAAGCTGAACGTTTAGTTGAAGTAACACGCGAATTAGAATTACCAGAAATTTGGAACGAGCCAGAGCGTGCTCAAGCCTTAGGTAAAGAGCGTAGTGCCTTAGAAGAAGTAGTTAACACCATTGTTGAGCTAGAAAGTGGTTGTGAAGATATTGAAGAGTTAGTTGAACTTGCCGTTGAAGAAGAAGATCAAGAAACCTTTGATGACGCAGAAAGCGAAGCTGCAGCATTAGATGCTGTACTAGAAAAACTTGAGTTTCGCCGTATGTTTTCGGGCGAGCAAGATGCTAACAACGCTTATTTAGATATTCAATCAGGCTCAGGTGGCACCGAAGCGCAAGATTGGGCTGAAATGCTAATGCGCATGTACTTGCGTTGGGGCGAAGCGCACGGTTATAAAACCGAAGCGCTTGAAGTGACCGACGGTGATGTTGCCGGTATTAAAGGTTGTACTATTAAGTACACAGGTGAATTTGCTTTTGGTTGGTTACGCACCGAAACTGGCGTACATCGCTTAGTACGAAAATCGCCATTTGATTCTTCAGGTCGTCGTCATACTTCGTTTGCTTCAGCATTTATTTATCCTGAAATTGATGACAATATTGAAATAGATATTAACCCTGCTGATTTACGAACCGATACATTCCGTGCATCAGGTGCTGGTGGTCAGCATGTTAATAAAACAGATTCAGCTATTCGAATCACCCATATTCCAACCGGTGCTGTAGTGGCTTGTCAAGCAGACAGATCACAACACAAAAACCGTGCTACGGCGATGAAGCTATTAAAAGCCAAGCTGTATGAAATGGAAATGCAAAAGCAAAATGAAGGCAAACAAGAATTAGAAGACGGTAAATCAGACATAGGTTGGGGTAGTCAAATTCGCTCTTACGTATTAGACGATAGCCGTATAAAAGATTTAAGAACGGGTGTTGAAAACCGTAATACCCAAGCAGTATTAGACGGAGATTTAGATAAATTTTTAGAAGCCAGCTTAAAGTCAGGCTTGTAAAATTATTTACTCCCTTCGAACCTATTGAACAAACTAAAGATAACTTTGGAAATAAAATGACAGATAAAGCCACTAATGCACCCGTAGCACAAGATGAAAATAAACTGATTGCTGAGCGTCGCGTAAAACTTGAAAAGATTCGTTCAAATTCAACGGCGAATGGTTTTCCAAACGATTTTAATCGTGAACATTTAGCGGCAGATATTCAAGCTGAGCATGGTGAAAAAACCAAAGAAGAGCTAGAAGCGCTACAAGTAACTTATGCGATTGCTGGTCGTGTTATGGCTAAACGTGGTCCATTTTTAGTTATTCAAGACTCATCTGGTCGTATCCAAGGTTATGCTGAAAAAACAGTACAAAAAGAAATCCGTGAAAAATGGGGTTCTTTAGATATTGGCGATATTGTTGGTATTAAAGGTATTTTACATAAATCAGGTAAAGGCGATCTTTACGTGAACATGGACGAATACTCATTATTAACTAAGTCTTTACGTCCGTTACCTGAAAAATTCCACGGTTTATCAGACCAAGAAATGAAGTACCGTCAGCGTTATGTTGATTTAATTATCAATGAAGACACGCGTAATACTTTTAAAATCCGTTCAAAAATTGTTGCTGGTATTCGTAACTTTTTAACACAACGTGATTTCATGGAAGTTGAAACGCCAATGTTACAAATTATCCCTGGTGGTGCAACAGCTAAACCATTTACTACGCACCATAATACCTTTGATTTAGATATGTACTTACGTATCGCGCCAGAGCTTAACTTAAAACGTTTAGTGGTAGGTGGTTTTGATCGCGTATTTGAAATTAACAGAAGTTTCCGTAACGAAGGTATTTCAACTCGTCATAACCCAGAATTTACCATGATTGAATTCTACCAAGCGTATGCTGATTATCATGACTTAATGAACACTACTGAAGAAATGTTACGTACTATCGCGCAAGACGTTTTAGGTACCACCACTATTCGTAATACAGTTAAAAATGCTGATGGCGAAGTAGTAGAAGAGAAATTCTATGATCTTGGTAAGCCGTTTGCGCGTTTATCAATGGTTGATGCAATTTTAACTTACGGTAAAGATCATCGTGGTGCTGAAAGCTTTGATGAAGCGGCTTTACGTGATCCAGAAAACAACTTCGACGCAATTAAAGCTATGGCTAAAGCTGTGGGCGTTAAAGAAAGTGACGCGTCTAAAGTATGGGGCCCTGGTAAATATATCTGTGAAATATTTGAAGAAGTTGCAGAGCATTTATTAGATCAACCTACATTTATTACAGAATACCCGTGGGAAGTATCACCACTTGCACGTCGTAATGATGTAAATCCATTTATTACTGATCGTTTTGAATTCTTTGTTGGTGGTCGTGAATTAGCAAATGGCTTCTCTGAGCTTAATGATGCAGAAGACCAAGCTGAACGCTTCCAAAAACAAGTCACTGAAAAAGATGCCGGTGATGATGAAGCAATGCATTTTGATGCTGATTACATTAATGCTTTAGAATACGGTTTACCACCAACAGCTGGTGAAGGTATTGGTATTGACCGTTTAGTGATGTTATTTACTGACTCGCCAAGCATAAAAGACGTTATTTTGTTCCCACACATGCGTCCAGAAGCGGAATAGGTAAGACTTTTTAATTTAACTTATATCAGTTAAATAAAGATAAAAATTAATAACAGCGCGAATAAATTCCCGCCTACAAAAGATAAAATGTAGTCAGGAGTTTATTCGCGTTTTTTATGTGACTTTCAAAAATGTAAAAAGTATTGATAGTCTGTAAGTGGGAACTTGTTCGCGTTTTTTTATGATGACTTTATAGAAACACGCTTACCTCTGTTCATTTCATCGAATATTTAGTAACTTACAATAAATCCTAACTTCAAAATAATAATAAACAAAGGAAAATCATGAGTGCTTCAAGAGGCGGCTTTAATTCTAGCATAGGCTTTATTATGGCTGCGGCAGGCTCTGCTGTGGGCTTAGGTAATATTTGGGGGTTCCCTACCCAAACCGCTAGTAATGGTGGTGCTGCTTTTGTACTCGTTTATCTCGTGCTAGCCTTTTTTTTAGCATATCCGGCTTTTATGGCTGAACTGTTAATTGGTCGTTACGGCCAAGCTAATGCTGTTACAAGTATGCAAAAAGTTGCACGTACATCTTGGCAAAAACGTTTTGGTTTTGCCGTAGGTTTTGGTGGTGTGCTCTGTGCCGCGCTTATTTTAAGTTTTTACGCCATCATTGCTGGTTGGATGATGTCTTATGCCGTAGAGCCATTAGCCAAATTGGCTTCATTTACGGATGAGGCTAAATGGTTAATTACCCACACGTTACCCCGCAATATACTTTTTACAACGCTCTTTATTGGTCTAACCATTTTGATTATTCGCCGCGGCGTAGAGCAAGGTATAGAGAAATGGTCAAAGCGTTTAATGCCGATGTTAATTATTTTACTCATTTTGTTAATTGCTTATGTGTTTACCTTAAATGGCGCACAAGCAGGCTTTGCAGCTTATTTAAACCCGGATATTTCACGGGTATTTGATGCTGATTTATTAATTAGTGCGTTAGGGCAGGCGTTTTTTTCATTATCGTTAGGCACGAGTGTGATGATTATTTACGGCTCTTATATCGCGAAAAAAGAAAATTTAGTGAGTCTTGGCGCGCAAGTAACCTTAATTGATGTGTCTATTGCTTTTTTAGCTGGTTTATTAATTATTCCTGCTATGTATGTAGCGCAAGCACAAGGTGTGGCTATTTTTGCCGAGGATGGCAGTTTGATTTCAGGCTCAAGTCTTGTCTTTACTGTATTACCTGCATTGTTTTTGAATATGGGAGCGGTAGGCCTATTTGTCGCTTTTGGTTTTTTTGTATTGATGACTATTGCTGCGTTAACGTCATCAATTTCTATGCTTGAAGGGCCTGTTTCTTTTGTTGTGGAACGTCATAATATTGCACGAAAAAAAGCAACCACTTATATTGGCGTAGCCATTTTACTACTCAGTATAATTATCGTCATTAATCTTGAGTGGATGCTAGATTTTATCGCTATTTTATCTACTCAATACGGACAGCCACTTATTGCCATGTTTTGTTGTATATTTGTCGGTTGGATTTGGCACAGAAACGATATTTTAACCGAAATTAAACAGGGAAATAGCGAGGTCGAAAGCAGTCTCTTCTGGAAAATATGGCCTTGGTATGTAAAGTTTGTTTGTCCAACTGCTATTGCGTTAGTATTTATTCACTCACTGTAATAATATTCTTTAGCCATGTTAGGTAGCCGTGCATGTTAGTAATGATAGTAACGAAGTAATAAATTCTGAAAGATCTACACGCCTTTTGAACTCCCAGTGATAAAAGTGTTTATTTGTATTTCTGACTTATATTTTGTCGCGGTGGCGATGACACCCAAAGAGAGACTGCCTCCGGCCTCCCTTTGGAATCCCTAGGAGCTGCTGCTCAAGTGTTATCCTACATTCAAGGCAACATTTTCGCCCTAACAGCAATGAAGGCACATCAGGACAATAGTGCTCCTGCATTGCCTAATAAACTACATCCATGCAGCGTCATGATGGTAATAGGTGAATATTACCTTTCATTTCGGCACTTGATCCAAGCAGACTTGGAGTTTGTTGATAAAGCTGAGATTACTTTCAAATATAATACTTATGAAGGACTTCAGGTTAAAACTTTGGCCAATTTAATAACCAAGGACTTTTTATTGCAGTCAACGGTTCAATAAAATCGCCGTTAGCTTGGATCGCTAAATAATTCTCCCCTGCGGTTGGCAAACAGGTAAATTCAAAGTCATCACCCAAATAAGTAAACTTAAGCGCATAAGCATGTAAGTAGCCTCTATCAATCGGTGTTTTAACATCAGGTTGAGGGTAATAGAGCGGATCGCCGACAATAGGCGCACCAATACTTGCCAAAGCAACCCGTAGTTGATGAGTTTTACCTGAATGCGGTTTTAGTAAATATAATCGCTGTTTATTTGCCTTTTCACTTGGTAAAACATAAGAGAAAAATTGAGTAATTGCAGGGTTCTCCACAGTACGTAATAACTTAAACATACCACGACGGCTTTTTACCATATCGCCTTTAATTAATCCTTGCTTCTTGGTCGGTTTTTTATCGCTAATCGCTAAGTAATACTTTTCAATTTTGTGTTCGCTAAAAAGCTGTCCAAAGGTTTGCGCTGCAGCTAAGTTTTTAGCAAAAATAACAATACCAGAAGTCATTTTGTCTAAACGGTGTACCGGGTAAAGTTCAGGGACAAGTTCAGTGTTTTCTTCTGAATTATTTGCTTTTGTTTGTAAGTTACTTTGTTCTTGCGCTAAGTAATTTTTTACACGTGAATGCAAGCCAGAGCCTAGCTCTCCTTCATCATGAAAATTTATTCCCGCCTCTTTATTAACCACAATAAAATCAGGGTGCTGTGTAATAACTTTAAACATTTAATTTAACCTTTAAGCTCGCTTGTTTGTTATGATAATTGAAACCATTGTTTTTTACTCTTTTTACAGGATGTTATTTTGCAATTAATCCCTGAGAAGCGCTTTTCTGCGCAATTAATTCGTATCGTTAAAGCAAGCGTTGTTGCTGCAACAGGCGCTTTATTATTTGCTTGTACAAGCCAAGACTCGATAACCCTACCCAAAGGTATAGAGCTAGTTGAAACGGTAACCGCTAAATCTGATGCGATTAACATCCCCTTTAAAAAATATAAATTAGATAATGGTTTAACGGTTATTTTACATCAAGATAATTCAGATCCGCTTGTACATGTAGATGTTACTTATCATGTTGGGTCATCACGGGAACAATTAGGCAAATCAGGCTTTGCACATTTTTTTGAGCACATGATGTTTCAAGGCTCACAAAATGTTGAAGACGAAGAACATTTTAAAGTAGTAACCCAAAGTGGTGGTAGCTTAAACGGTACAACGAATACCGATCGCACCAATTACTTTGAAACAGTACCGAAAAATCAATTAGAAAAAATGTTGTGGCTTGAATCTGATCGTATGGGATTTTTACTCGAAACTATTACCGCAGAAAAATTTGAAATACAACGTGCCACAGTAAAGAATGAGCGTGGTCAAAATGTTGATAACCGTCCTTATGGGCGCTTAAATGAAACCGTTAATCAAATGATTTACCCGCGTGAACACCCTTATTCATGGCCAGTAATTGGTTATATGTATGACTTAGATAGAGAAACAGTTACCGATTTAAAAGAATTCTTTTCGCGTTGGTACGGACCTAATAATGCAGTATTAACCATTGGTGGTGATATCGATGAAGTACAAACATTAGCTTGGATAAATAAATATTTTGGTGGTTTAAAGCAAGGTCCAGCCGTTGAAAGTATTGAAAAATCACCAGTAACGCTCAATGAGAACCGTTACTACTCGTTTGTTGATAATGTGTCTTTACCACTACTTTATATTAGTTTTCCTACGGTTTATGGCATGCATAAAGATGAAGCGGCTCTGGATGTGTTAGCTAATATTTTAGGTAATGGACCCACGTCATTACTTTATAAAAACTTAGTAAAATCGGGTGTGGCAGTACAAGCCGGTGCGTCTCATCCTTGCCAAGAACTTGCTTGTAAAATGAGCTTCTATGCCTTACCAAACCCACAACAAGGTTTATCTTTAGCAAAAATAGAACAAGTGATTAATGACACGCTAGTAGAATTTGAAACCCGCGGTGTTAATGATGATGATTTAATTAAAACTAAAGTTAGTATTGAAACAGGTACTATTTATGGTTTGCAAAGTGTGTCGGGTAAGGTCTCTAATTTAGCGCATTACCAAACTATATTAGGTGATGCCAATTACACAGAGCAACAAATTGCGCGCTATAATAAGGTAACTAAAGCTGATGTTATGCGTGTTTTTAAGCAATATATAAAAGGTAAAGGTGCTGCGGTATTATCTATTGTGCCTCCAGAGCAAGAAGCTTTAGCGACAAAAAAGGATAACTTTGTTTTACCTGACATCACTAATCCACCAGAGTTAGCGTCACTTGATACCCCTTTGATGAAAAACATCAGTGACTTTGATCGCAGTATTATGCCTAACTCAGGTGAGAACCCTACAGTTAAGGTGCCTAGTTTATGGCGCGAAAGTTTTGCTAATGGTGTTGAAATAATTGGCACTAAAAATACTGAAACGCCAACGGTCAGTTTATTATTAAGTCTTGAAGGCGGAGTATTGCTAGACTCAGTAAACAAAGCCGGTTTAGCTAGCTTAACGGCAAGTTTGATGAATGAAGGCACAACAGTGCATAGCAAAGAGCAACTGTCGAATGAACTGGCCTTACTCGGCAGTAGTATTTCAATTGGCGCTGGCGGACGTAATAGCTATGTAAAAGTGAATTCATTAGTTAAAAATCTCGATCAAACGTTAGCATTAATGTTTGAAATGATGTTTAAGCCTAAATTTGCTGAAGCAGATTTTGATCGTGTTAAAAATCAACTTATTCAAAGTATTGAACAAGGTAATAAAGATGCTTCTGTATTAGCCGCGAAGGCTTTAAAACAAGTAACTTATGGTGAAAATAACCGTTTAGGTTTAGTT
Organism: Colwellia sp. E2M01; assembly: GCF_018860585.1. Taxonomy (GTDB): domain Bacteria; phylum Pseudomonadota; class Gammaproteobacteria; order Enterobacterales; family Alteromonadaceae; genus Colwellia. The sequence continues at coordinate 3,284 of NZ_JAHKPR010000074.1, read as the reverse complement.
GATAGCGGCACGGTTGCTACGGTTTCAGCGATTAGTCTTGATGATGTGAAAAGCTTTTATAAAAACTACTTTTCACCGAGCAAAGCAAGCTTAGTCGTGGTTGGCGATATAGAGAAAAAAGATTTACTTAGTCGTTTATGGCTATTAAAAGCATGGAAAGGCAACGACTATGCTATTGACGCTGATTATAACTTTCCAGAAGTAACACCGAATAAAATCTACTTTGTCGATTTACCTAATGCCAACCAGTCGGTGATTAAATTATCACGTCGAGCAATGCCATACGACGCCACAGGTGAGTATTTTAAAGCAACGTTGATGAATTATCCGTTAGGTGGTGCATTTAATAGTCGTATAAACTTGAATTTACGTGAAAATAAAGGTTACACCTATGGCGCCTCTAGTTATTTTTCTGGTGGTAAAGTTCTTGGGCAATTTAACATTGGTGCAAGCGTTAAAAAAGAGCATACTTATGATGCTATGGCTGAGATCATTAAAGAATTAACAACTTTTGAAGAACAGGGTTTAACGGAAAGTGAAGTAACCTTTATGCGCCAAGCCATTTCACAAAGTGAAGCGTTAAGTTATGAGACGCCAAGCAAAAAAAGTGGCTTTTTAAGGCAGTTACTGCAGTTTAATTTACCTATTAATTATGGTGAGCAACAAAGCGATATCATTCACGACATAAGTATTGATGAGTTGAATGCATTAGCTAAGAAAGAATTATCGCAACCAATGCAATGGATTGTTGTAGGCGACGGTCAAGTAGTTAGACCACAATTAGAAAAGCTTAAAAGTGAAATTGTTGAGCTAACATTGGTTAAATAACTTATGTGACATTTATATTTAATACGCAGTAAATTCATTAACAGCTATTGAATTTCACTAAAAAACCCTTATCTATATCGTTCTTTATAAGGGTTTGCTTTTACCTTTTACTCGTTAAATATCTGATATACGTTTAAGTATATTTGATATCGACAGGAATTATTTTGACAATATCATTAACTGATTATATTGGCGCTTTTAGCCAAGATGAAAATTTAGCAGCAATAGCTGGCATTGGACGTGGCATAGAGCGAGAAGCTTTGCGTATATTACCTGAAGGTAAATTATCAGAGCATGGTCACTACCATCAACTTGGCTCAGCATTAACGCATGGCCAAATTACTACCGATTATTCAGAAACACTACTTGAATTTATTACACCGGTTAGTCACTCACCTGAGATAGCTATTACGCAATTACAAGATATTCAAAAATATACCTTTGATAATATTGAAGGCGAGCTTTTATGGCCGATGAGTATGCCTTGTTTTGTTGAAGATGCGGATAAGATTCCATTGGCGCAATTTGGTAGTTCAAACATTGGTAAAATGAAAACTGCTTATCGCCAAGGGTTAAAAAATCGTTATGGTTCAATGATGCAGGTTATTGCCGGCATACATTTTAACTTTTCATTTTCAGAAGATTTTTGGAAAACACAGCAAAAACTACATAATGCTGTAAAGCCAACACCAACAAGTGATAAATCATTACCGTTAGATGATTTTATTTCAGATCGTTATTTTTCTATTTTAAGAAATTATAAACGTTTTTGTTGGCTGATCCCTTATTTATTTGGCAGCTCTCCTGCTATTTGTGGTTCTTTTTTACAAGGCAAAACGCTAAATCTACCTTTTAAAAAATCACCTTTTGGTACACTTTATCTTGAGCATGCTACGTCATTACGGATGAGTGATTTAGGTTATACCAGTAAAGAGCAATCAGAATTAAAAATTTGTTATAACAATTTGGTTGATTACGTTGACGGTGTTCAACAAGCCATTAAATTGAAGTCTAAAGACTTTGCAGATATAGGTATTAAAGTTGATGGTAAGTATCAACAACTTAACGACAATGTATTACAAATTGAAAATGAGTTATATGCGCCTATTCGTCCTAAACGTGTAACAAAACCAGGTGAAAAGCCTTCAGCTGCGTTAGGGGAGCGTGGGGTTGAGTATATCGAAGTACGAGCGTTAGATGTAAACCCGTTTAGCGATACGGGTATTACCGTTGAGCAAGTTCATTTTTTAGATATATTTCTTACTTTTTGTGCTTTTGTTGATAGCAAAGAATTTGACTGTGAAGTACAACGAGGCCATGAAGCGAACATGAATGACGTTGTATTGCGTGGTAGAGATCCGTCATTAATGTTGTCAGACATTAATAATCAAGGTGAAGTTGAATCAAAATCAGTTAAGGATTGGGGTAATGAACTTTTTATACAAATGCAATTAGTCGCAGACTTATTAGATAAAGCTTATGGTACAACGCATTACAATGAAGCGATTGTGCGAGAGCAAGCTAAAATTAATGATTCGAGCTTAACGCCATCAGCGCAGTTAATTGCAGTGCTCCAAGAGCAATGTTTAACTGAATATGCGTTAGATAAAGCAAAAGCCTACCAACAAACGGCGCAAGCGCGCGACTATCAATTTTATACGCAGGATTTTTTTGATAAAAGCGTGCCTGCTTCTCATCAAGCTCAAGCTGATATTGAAGCTAATGATGTGCTTAGTTTTGACGACTTCCTAAAAGATTACTTTGAGTAACAGTTTATAAATAATCATTTATAAACTGTTACTCATAAAAAAGGTAAAAAAAACGCGTCAAATTGACGCGTTAAAAATTGAAGTAAACTTAAATCAAAACTATTCAGGGAAGAATGTTTCAATAAATAAGACTAGTGATTATTTAATAAGTTCACTTTATTTAAAAACTAATTTTTTAAATCATAAATTTCACATAACTGGTTTTTAATTTAAAAGTAATAAAATACTACTTAACCTGAACTCTGTTTAATAAACCTTTCTCTAGCAATTACTACCTCTAACTTCATTAATAGTTATTAAGTAAATTTTAGTCAAAAAAAAGCGCTCAACTATTAGCTAGAGAGCGCATAATAAACAACATGTTAAACATAAAACATTCAGGGAATAACTTTACTATTAAGTAAGAGTACTGCTTTGGTGTTTAGTTCATTTTATTTTGGTTTTTATTTATTGAGCAGATTACATTTACTCAATATCTTAGGTATATAACTTCAAATTAGGTATATAACTTCAAAGTAATAAATTTTAGTCAAAAAAAAGCGCTCAACTATTAGCTAGAGAGCGCATAACAAACAACATATTAAACATAAAACATTCAGGGAATAACTTTACTATTAAGTAAGAGTACTGCTTTGGTGTTTAGTTCATTTTATTTTAGTTTTTATTTCTATTTATTGAGCAGATTAC
>NZ_JAHKPR010000014.1 GCF_018860585.1 Colwellia sp. E2M01 | reverse complement strand
GGGTGCTTGGTCATATACCCTAGGCGCAGCAAGTGAAGCGTTAACCGCAGGACAAGTGGTTACTGATAGCTTTATGGTGAGCTCAAGCGACACAACCGATACCCAACTAGTGACGGTAACTATCACAGGTGTTAATGGTGTCGCAACTATTACTGGTACCTCAACAGGTGCCGCAACAGAAGACAGTGCAGCACAAGTCACTGGTAGTTTATCAGTGACAGATGAAGATACTGGCGAAGCGCTATTTATCGCACAAGCCGATACCGATGGTACTTACGGTGGGTTTACCTTAGCCACTAACGGTAACTGGACCTATGATTTAGATAATACCAACACCGCAGTACAAGCGTTACCTGATGGCGCTACGCTAACTGATAGTTTCACTGCAACCTCTGCTGATTCAACAGGAACACAACTCGTTACGGTAACTATCACTGGTGTTAATGGTGTCGCAATCATTACCGGTACTTCAACAGGCAGTATTAACGAAGATGTTACTACCGCCATTACGGGTACCTTAAACGTTACCGATGAAGATACAGGTGAAGCAACGTTCACTACTCAAACCAATACTGCAGGCACATACGGTTTATTCAGTATTGATACAACGGGTGCTTGGTCATATACCTTAGGCGCAGCAAGTGAAGCCTTAACCGCAGGGCAAGTAGTTACTGACAGTTTTGCTGCCGCCTCTGCAGATGGCACAACGCAGCAAGTCGTTATCACCATCACAGGCGTTAACGGTATTGCAACTATCACAGGGACTTCAACTGGCAGCATTAACGAAGATGTAACGGTCGCCATTACCGGTGACTTAAACGTTACCGATGAAGATGCCGGTGAAGCAACTTTCACGACTCAAACCAATGCCGCCGGTACTTACGGGGTATTCACTATTGATGCAACGGGTGCTTGGTCATATACCCTAGGCGCAGCAAGTGAAGCGTTAACCGCAGGACAAGTGGTTACTGATAGCTTTATGGTGAGCTCAAGCGACACAACCGATACCCAACTAGTGACGGTAACTATCACAGGTGTTAATGGCGTCGCAACGATTACCGGTACCTCAACAGGTGCCGCAACAGAAGACAGTGCAGCACAAGTCACCGGTAGTTTATCAGTGACAGATGAAGATACTGGCGAAGCGCTATTTATCGCACAAGCCGATACCGATGGCACTTACGGTGGGTTTACCTTAGCCACTAACGGTAACTGGACCTATGATTTAGATAATACCAACACCGCAGTACAAGCGTTACCTGATGGCGCTACCCTAACTGATAGTTTCACTGCAACCTCTGCTGACTCAACAGGAACACAACTCGTTACGGTAACTATCACTGGTGTTAATGGTGTCGCAACTATTACTGGTACCTCAACAGGTGCCGCAACAGAAGACAGTGCAGCACAAGTCACTGGTAGTTTATCAGTGACAGATGAAGATACTGGCGAAGCGCTATTTATCGCACAAGCCGATACCGATGGTACTTACGGTGGGTTTACCTTAGCCACTAACGGTAACTGGACCTATGATTTAGATAATACCAACACCGCAGTACAAGCGTTACCTGATGGCGCTACGCTAACAGATAGTTTCACTGCAACCTCTGCTGATTCAACAGGAACACAACTCGTTACGGTAACTATTACTGGCGTTAACGGTATTGCAACTATCACAGGGACTTCAACTGGCAGCATTAACGAGGATGTAACTGTCGCCATTACCGGTGACTTAAACGTTACCGATGAAGATGCCGGTGAAGCAACTTTCACGACACAGACCAATGCCGCCGGTACTTACGGGGTATTCACTATTGATGCAACGGGGGCTTGGTCATATACCTTAGGCGCAGCAAGTGAAGCGTTAACCGCAGGACAAGTGGTTACTGATAGCTTTATGGTGAGCTCAAGCGACACAACCGATACCCAACTAGTGACGGTAACTATCACAGGTGTTAATGGCGTTGCAACGATTACCGGTACCTCAACAGGTGCCGCAACAGAAGACAGTGCAGCACAAGTCACCGGCAGTTTATCAGTGACAGATG
>NZ_JAHKPR010000064.1:52340-74376 GCF_018860585.1 Colwellia sp. E2M01 | reverse complement strand
TAAATTTAACGATGTTAGTGTGCATCGAACAAGCTCCCAAGGGCGAGTTTAAAAGGCTTATATGCAGTGTTATTAATTTTGACAAGGGAACAACCATTCTCTTCAATCAATGCCTTGCCTCTAAGCCTTTTAATTCTCGCTGAGTGGGAAAGAACTTAATCAAATTGGTATTAGTCATTGGTAACTGAAGTAGCATTTAAGTAGGTTTTTTATAATGGCGTATGCTCTGGTCCAACTGTATGAATATATTGGTCTCGTAAGGAACAAGTTAATTAATATTTTTTATCAATGTCAGTTTATTAATAATACATTCTTTATTCATCATGGCGGTATTAAAATATTTTCGGTTAATGCCCACCTTGGTTACACTAAAGTATTTTAAAGAATTTTTAGTTTTTGTGAGGGTATGATCCTTTTTTGCTTTAGTGATTGGCCAATGAGTAAAGTGATTAATGTAAAGTGCTTTTTTAGCCGCAATTTGACATTTTATTTTTAGATTCTGTTTTGAACCCAACGCTAATCCATGGTCATAATTAGTTTTTTTAGTTTGAGGAGTTACAGATGTACTAGTTACTAATAAGTGTAAAAGTTTCTCTTTTAGCTGGTATAAATAGGACAGCAAACGCATATTCAATACCCTTTGTTAAGATTACTTATTAGTTATAGTTTACATTTTAATTTTTATCACCTAGCGATAAGCACTCTTTGTTTGAAAAGTGGCTTAGTTAGCAGCTCTTATTATATTAAGTAATTAAATTACTGAGGAAAAATACGTTATAATAAAATTGTTTTTTATTCTTAATTTTAAGTACAGAGCTCTTTATATGACTCCTTTTGATCCACAACTATTTCGTCAACAATTTCCATTACTCAATAACTATGAAAATATAGACACCGAATCAAAAGGAGATAAAAATCCACTTGTTTACTTCGATAATGCGGCAACAACGCAAAAGCCACAACAAGTAATCGACATTGCTAACCATTATTACCAAGTATTTAATGCCAATGTTCATAGAGCTTCACACCAGTTAAGTAGCCAAGCAACTATTGCTTTTGAAAATGCTCGTAATTTGACACAAAAATTTATTAATGCAAAAAGTGTAAAAGAGGTCATTTGGACCAAAGGAAGTACTGAAAGCATAAATGTTATCACCCAAAGCTTAGCAAGAAATATACTCAAACAAGGGGATGAAATAGCTATTTGTGCAAGTGAACATCACGCTAATATTGTGCCTTGGCAGATAGTTGCAAAGCAAACGGGTGCAATCATTAAGGTATTACCACTTAGCTCTTCAGGCCATATAGATCTGAAAGTTATAGATAAACTTATAAATAATAAAACTAAATTTGTTGCGTGTGCTCAAATATCTAATGTACTTGGCAAAATAAATCCAATTCAAACGGTTATTAATAAAGCTAAATCGGTAGGAGCTATTAGTATTATTGATGGCGCACAAACCGTTGCGCATGTGGCGGTAGATGTTCAAGCATTGGATTGCGACTTTTATGTTTTTTCAGCTCATAAAATGTATGGCCCAACGGGAGTTGGCGTACTTTATGGTAAACAAGCATTACTCGAAAGCATGCAGCCTTATCAAGGTGGCGGAGAAATGATTAAAAACGTCAGCTTTGAACAAGGAACCTCATATAATGAGTTACCCTTCAAGCTAGAAGCGGGTACGCCTAATATAGCGGGTGTTGTCGCTTTTGCTGAAACCCTTGAATTTATATGGCCTTTATTATCGGATATAGACCAAGGTTATAGTCGCTATGAAAAAAAATTAACACAATATTGTTATCAAGCATTAGTAACTATTGAGCAAGTAGAGTTTATTGTTGACGGTGTGCCAGATATCCCCGTGATTGCCTTTACTATAAACGGCCATCATAATCATGATATTGCTATTGCTCTCGATAGTTACGGCATTGCCATTCGCTCTGGTCATCATTGCGCTATGCCACTTATGAGTTACCTACATATAGATGGTTGTCTTAGAGTATCACTTGCCGCTTATAACACGTTTACAGAGGTAGACATCTTTATAACACACTTAAAATCTATTGTTAGTGAGTTTGAGCCTGAAGAAAACCACCTTGAAAATAGTCATGACGAAACTATAGCTGTTAACACTTCGCCTGAAGTAAAAGTCACCTCTGAGCCCAAAGCGGCAATGGATAGAATAATCGAACTGTTTGTTAATACCAAAAGTTGGGATAGCAGGCACCGAGAAATCATGTTGTTAAGTAGAGAATTACTGCGCTTAGATAAAACATTAAGAAGTGATGTAACACTTATTTCTGGCTGCGAAAGTAAGGCATGGTTATACGCAACGAGGAGTAATGACGGTACTTATAGCTTTACTGCAGATAGTGACGCAAAAATCATTAGGGGCTTATTAGTTATTGTTTTAGCCGCTTTTAATCATAAATCTTCGCAGCAAATACAAAGCGTGAATATTAATCAGTACTTCTCGACACTTGGGTTAATGCAACATTTGAGTCCATCACGTGGTAATGGTCTTATCGCTATTGTAGATAAAATAAAGACATTATCAGCATAGTATCGCCATCATGCTTGTTTCTATACTTGTTGAGTTGAAAAAGTGTGTAAATAATAAAGCAGGCTAAAATGACGACAAACTCGAACTTTAGAAATACTTTTTAAGTGCCTTTTAATTTAATTTTTAACTGATACTGAGGTAATTTATAGGGAGTAAATAGCCTTATAATCATAAAACCTTAAAAAAAGCGAATAAAATACAACCAAAAAATACTGTTTTTATCATTAAAGCCATTTATAAGCGTGATAATAAGTATTAACTATATTAATTACTTTTGATGTTTTTTTAGCAACTTATCGATGGCTCTACCAACTGCAAAAAAGGCAAAAGTTGCCGTTACATGTGTTGTTGCGCCAAAGCCAGTATGACAATCTAAGCGTGTTGCCCCCCCTCCGTTTGCATTACTGTCAGGCTTAGCCAAGCACACTTCACCTGCGTTATCATCTGCTGGGTAGCGTAACTGTTCAGTAGAAAAAACAGCATCTACCGAGAATTTACGCTTGTTAGCTTTTGCAACGTCAGCACGAGGGAAGTTAAACTCACGGCGTAATTGGTTTTTTACTTTGGCGAGTAGGGGATCTTGATAGGTTTTACTTAAATCAGTAATCGCTATTTTACTTGGATCAACTTGCCCACCTGCACCACCAATAGTAATAATAGGTAGCTTATAACGCTTACAAAACGCGATAATACGTGTTTTTATATCAACAGAGTCAATCGCATCAATTACGTAATCAAATGATTGGTTAGTATTAGAGTTTAGTAGTTCAGCTAAGTTATCTACCGTGACAAAATCTTCGATTATATTAACCTGGCAATCAGGGTTAATTTGCTTAATTCTATCGCTCATTACCTCCACTTTACTCATACCGACAGTCTCTGTTAACGCATGTATTTGACGGTTGATATTAGTGGTACAAATATCATCTAAGTCAATTAAAGTAATATTACCAACGCCATTACGAGCGAGCGCCTCAGCAACCCAAGAGCCAACACCACCAATGCCAATAACACAGAAGTTAGACTGCTTTAAAGTGTTCGCGCCATGCACGCCATATAAACGACTAATACCACCAAAACGTAAAGAATAATCAGACATAATATTTGTAAAAAAGGACTTTTTTTATAAAGAAGGAAAGGGTAATACCGTTATTATAACGACTAGTTATTGAGAGTGAAATCTAAATCACCCACCAAAACTGTAAAAAGCAACTTATTCCAGCGTTAAAATGGCAAAAATATATTTCTTTTATGAATAACAAGTATAATAGTTATTTATGAAATTTATGGCTATATTCTCATGTTTTAGATTGTTTTTTAGCCCTAAAATACTGCAGTTCTTCTAAATTTATCAAGTCATAGAGACAAAAAAAGACAGCCTAAACTGTCTTTTTCTTAATGATGTACTTAATTTAGTACATTAAAATAACATTAGATTGTTACTTATCGCTCAAAGGTACGAATTCACGGTTAACTTCACCAGTGTATTTTTGACGAGGACGACCAATTTTTTGACCTGGTTGAGATAACATCTCATCCCAGTGAGCAATCCAACCAACAGTACGAGACATTGCAAAGATTACAGTGAACATACTAGTAGGAATACCAATTGCTTTAAGAATAATACCTGAGTAGAAATCTACGTTAGGGTATAGTTTTCTTTGCACAAAGTAATCGTCTTCTAAAGCGACTTTTTCAAGTGCCATAGCTACGTCTAACAACGGATCGTTAATACCTAATTCAGCAAGAACTTCATGACAAGTTTCACGCATTACAGTAGCACGTGGATCGAAGTTCTTGTATACACGGTGACCAAAGCCCATAAGACGGAAAGAATCGTCTTTATCTTTAGCTTTTAATACGTATTCATCAACACGTGAAATATCACCAATTTCTTCAAGCATAGTTAAACATGCTTCGTTAGCACCGCCGTGAGCAGGGCCCCATAAAGAAGCAACACCAGCAGCAATACAGGCGTAAGGGTTAGCGCCAGAAGAACCTGCTAAACGGACTGTAGACGTTGAAGCGTTTTGTTCATGATCCGCATGTAATGTAAAGATTCTATCCATAGCTTTAGCTACAACAGGGCTTACTTTATATTCTTCAGCAGGAACAGAGAACATCATGTGTAAGAAGTTTTCTGCATAAGATAGGTCGTTACGTGGGAAAACGAACGGTTGACCAACACTGTATTTATAAGCCATAGCAGCGATTGTAGGCATTTTAGCTATTAGTCTGTGAGCACTACGTTTGCGTTGTGCAGGATCAGTAATATCTAAGTCACTGTGGTAGAAAGATGACATTGCACCTACAACACCACATAACATTGCCATAGGATGCGCATCAGGTAAGAAACCATGGAAGAAATGTACTAATTTTTCATGGACCATAGTGTGATTCGTGATCACTGATTTAAATTCATCGTACTGTTCTTTAGTTGGTGCGTCACCATTTAAAAGAATGTAACAAACTTCAAGGTAATCAGCTTGTTTAGCAAGATTATCAATAGCATAACCACGATGTTGTAAAACACCTTTGCCACCATCAATGAACGTAATAGACGACTCACATGAAGCTGTAGCTAAGAATCCAGGGTCATAAGTGAAATAGCCATGGCTACCTAAAGTTCTAATATCAATTACATCAGTACCAGCAGTACCTTTTAGAACTGGAAATTCACCAATTACTTTGCCATCGACACTTAAAGAGGCTTTTGATTCAGCCATAATATTTTTTCCCTATCAAGTATAATTTATAAATATGTACTAACCTCCACCTGAATACTTAATTCCCAGATTAAGCTAGGTGGATATTTGCGAGCTAATTATAGAGGACTAATTTTCTAGTAACTAATCTTAGCAAGCTAATTGTCAGTTATTGTGATTTTTCTTGTTTGCTTAGGTTTTTAAAACTAAGACATTCTAACTCAAAATGAATTTAAAATGTAAGAGCAATTATACTAAAGTTTCTTGAGGTATGAATAATTGATTAAAAAACAAACAATAAAACTTAACCTTTAACATTCGATAAATTGTAATTATATATTAACGACTATATAATCCATTTGTTCTGTAGCTTTTTCTATTAGTTTAAAGATTTACCTATATTTGTTTTTTAATTTATAGTTTTAATCATATTATAAAGTCTAACTAGAATCGGTTTATAAAGTTGGTTAGACTTGTGTGCGAACAGGTACACATAATAAAACTTGTGAAGGTTACCGTTCACTTTCGGGAACTGTTTTGTTTATATGCCTTTTGATTATATTGTTTGTTAATTTTAATTAAATATAAAGGCGAATGAATAAGGCTAGTTCATGAGTAACAATAATAAAAGTTGAAGGCTTTCGAGCTCTTTAGGCCATAATTGTGAAAAAACAACGTCCTGTAAACCTAGATTTAACTACAATAAAAATGCATCCTGCTGCTAATGCTTCTATTTTACACCGTGTTTCTGGTGTCATAATGGTTTTTGCTATTGGTATTTTATTGTTTACCCTTTCAACCTCACTTTCTTCTGCTGAAGGATTTGCACATATTCAAGAATGCCTTAACGGCTTATTCTTTAAGTTTATTATTTTTGGCTGTCTTTCTGCCTTAACGTTCCATTTATTAGCAGGTGTTCGTCACCTTTTGATGGACTTAGGTCATTTTGAAGAATTAGCTTCAGGTAATATAACAGCAAAATTAATCATAGTACTTTGGTTAGCAATATCAGCAGTTATAGGAGTTTGGTTATGGTAAACGTCGTCTCATCAGCAGGCCGAAATGGTGTGCATGATTTTATTCTATTAAGAGCTAGTGCTATTGTACTTGTACTTTACACATTACTAATTGCTGGCTTCTTCGTTATAACACCGACAGTTACTTTCGATGTATGGCAAGGTTTCTTTGCTTGTAATCTTGTTAAAGTAGCAACGATTATCGCTTTATTAGCGTTGTTAGTTCACGCTAAAATTGGTGTGTGGCAAGTGTTATCTGACTATGTAAAACCTGCTTTTTTACGCGGTTCATTACAAGTTATCTTTTCTGTTATTCTATTAGCCTACTTAGTGTTTGGCTCTTTAACTGTGTGGGGTGTATAAGTGAGCGTTCCAATTCGTGAATTTGACGCCATTGTAATTGGCGCAGGCGGTGCTGGTATGCGCGCTGCATTAGCTATTTCAGAATCAGGCAAATCATGTGCCTTGATTTCTAAAGTATTCCCAACACGTTCTCATACAGTATCTGCTCAAGGTGGTATCACCGTAGCATTGGGCAATGCCCATGAAGATCACTGGGAACAACACATGTACGATACGGTTAAGGGCTCTGATTATATCGGTGACCAAGACGCTATTGAATACATGTGTAAAACAGGTCCAGAATCTGTTATCGAATTAGAGAAAATGGGTTTACCTTTTTCTCGTACTGAAGAGGGCAAAATTTATCAACGTCCTTTCGGTGGTCAATCTAAAAACTTTGGTGGTGAACAAGCAGCGCGTACAGCCGCTGCAGCTGACCGTACTGGTCACGCGTTACTACATTGTTTATACCAACAGAATGTTAAAAACAAAACTAACGTATTTTCTGAATGGTATGCATTAGACCTAGTTAAAAATTCAGATGGCGCTGTTGTTGGTACAACTGCTATTTGTATTGAAACAGGCGAAATCGTTTACTTTAAAGCACGTGCAACTGTATTAGCTACAGGTGGCGCGGGTCGTATCTTTGCATCAACAACTAATGCCCACATTAACACAGGTGATGGTGTTGGTATGTCACTTCGTGCGGGTGTACAAATGCAAGATATGGAAATGTGGCAGTTCCACCCAACCGGTATTGCTGGTGCAGGTGTACTTGTTACTGAAGGTTGTCGTGGTGAAGGTGGTTACCTTCTTAATAAAGATGGCGAACGCTTCATGGAACGTTACGCACCAAATGCTAAAGATTTAGCCGGTCGTGATGTTGTTGCCCGTTCAATGATGACAGAAATACGTGAAGGTCGTGGTTGTGATCACCCTCAGTATGGTCCACATATTAAGCTTAAGCTTGATCATCTTGGTCGTGAAACATTATACAAGCGTTTACCAGGTGTTTGTGACTTATCTAAAACATTTGCCCACATTGATCCAGCTGACGAGCCAATTCCAGTTATTCCTACCTGTCACTACCAAATGGGTGGTGTACCTTGTAATGTTAACGGTCAAGCAATCAATATTGCTGCTGATGGTACTGAAACAATTGTTGACGGTTTATTTGCCGTTGGTGAAATTGCTTGTGTATCTGTACATGGTGCTAACCGTCTTGGCGGTAACTCATTACTTGATTTAGTGGTATTTGGTCGTGCAGCAGGTAACTTCTTAGGTACTTACTTAAATGATACCGAATTTGGTAAAGAAGCGTCTGAGTCTGATTTAGAAGCTGCGCTTGCTCGAACTCAACGTTGGGAAAACTCAACGGGTGGTGAAGATCCTGTACAAATTCGTAAAGATCTACAGCAATGTATGCAAATGAACTTCTCTGTATTCCGTGAAGGCGAAGCCATGGCGCAAGGCATGAAAGAGCTAACTGAAATACGTGAACGTTTACAAAATGCTTCGTTAAACGATAAGTCTTCTGAATTTAACACAGCACGTATTGAGTGTTTAGAATTAGATAACTTAATGGAAACGGCTTTCTGTTCTGCAAAAGCGGCTAACTTCCGTACAGAATCTCGTGGTGCTCATGCCCGTCAAGATTTCACGGAACGTGATGATGAAAACTGGTTATGTCACTCAATCTATTCTCCTGAGACAGAAGATATGTCTAAGCGTGATGTAAACATGAAACCCGTTCACCGTGAAGCTTTCCCACCGAAAGCACGTGTATACTAAGGAGCATTATTATGTCGAATAAAATGACCAAACAGTTATTCTCGATTTATCGTTATAACCCAGATGTAGATAATGCGCCATACATGAAAGACTACGAGTTAGAAATCCCTGCGGGCTCTGACTTAATGGTTCTTGACGCATTGATTCTTTTAAAAGAACAAGATTCAAGCTTATCTTTCCGTCGTTCATGTCGTGAAGGTGTTTGTGGTTCAGATGGTTTAAACATGAATGGCAAAAATGGTTTAGCTTGTATAACACCATTGTCAGAATTAAAAGCTAAAAAGATTGTATTACGTCCATTACCAGGTTTACCGGTAGTACGTGATTTAATTATTGATATGACTCAATTTTATCAACAATATGAGAAAATTAAGCCATACCTAATAAATGATGCACAGCCAGCGGCACGTGAAAACATTCAATCAATTGAAGAACGAGATAAGTTAGACGGTCTTTATGAGTGTATTTTATGTGCATGTTGTTCAACATCATGTCCATCATTTTGGTGGAACCCAGATAAATTCATCGGCCCAGCAGGCTTATTACATGCTTATCGCTTTTTAATTGATAGCCGTGATACTGCAACCGAAGAACGTTTAGATGATTTACAGGATGCTTATAGTGTTTTCCGTTGTCACGGAATCATGAACTGTGTTGACGTTTGTCCAAAAGGATTAAACCCAACCAAAGCAATTGGTCACATTAAGTCAATGTTATTGACTAGAGCTGTTTAATTTATCTGGCAGGGTATCGCTTTCATTTAGGTGAAATGATGTCCTGCTATTTTTAGTTAAGCAATTTTTGATTGCTCTTATCCCAACAAGGAACAGGCAATGCCAGAAGGTGCAATGAAGACTTGGTTAGAGTCTTCTCATTTTAGCGGTGGCAACACAGCTTATATTGAAGAATTATACGAATCGTATTTGGATAATGCCCACTCGGTTTCTGATGAGTGGCGTGAAATCTTCCAACAACTTCCTAAAGTTGAAGGTTCAGAGCTTGAGTATCGACATTCAGAAATTCGTGACGAATTTAGACAGCTTGCTAAGCAACCTGCTAAAACCGTTGTAATTTCAGGCGGTGGCGATGCAAAACAAGTTAAAGTACTTCAGCTTATTAACGCATTCCGTTTTCGTGGACATCAAAACGCTAATTTAGATCCGTTAGGGATTTGGCAGCGTGATAAAGTACGCGATCTACAACTTGCTCATCATGATTTATCAGAAAATGATTTTGATAAAGAATACAACGTTGGTTCATTTGCTATTGGGCAAGAATCAATGAAGTTAGGTGATTTATACAAAGCCTTAAGAAAAACATATTGTTCTTCTATAGGTGCTGAGTATATGCATATTACCGACACTGATGAGAAACGTTGGTTACAAAACCGTTTAGAGTCTGTTCAATCTAAAGCTGATTTCTCAGTGTCAGAAAAAGAAGAGATCTTAAAAGGTTTGATTGCTGCTGATGGTTTAGAACGTTACTTAGGGGCTAAATTCCCAGGTGCAAAACGTTTTTCACTTGAAGGTGGTGATGCCTTAGTTCCTATGTTGAAAGAGCTTATTACTCGTGCTGGTACCAATGGCGCGAAAGAAGTTGTTATCGGCATGGCTCACCGTGGTCGCTTAAACGTTTTAGTTAACGTTATGGGTAAAAACCCATCAAAATTATTTGATGAGTTTGGCGGTAAGCATGATGAGATTAAATCTTCTGGTGATGTTAAGTACCACCAAGGTTACTCTTCAGATTTTGTTACCCCAGGTGGTAATGTTCATTTAGCGTTGGCGTTTAACCCATCGCATTTGGAAATTGTTAACCCTGTGGTAATTGGTTCAGTACGCGCTCGTTTAGACCGTCGTAACAGTAGTCAAGGTGATTTAGTATTACCTATTACGATTCACGGTGACTCAGCAATAGCTGGTCAAGGTGTTGTACAAGAAACCTTTAACATGTCACAAGCAAATGCATTTAAAGTGGGCGGTACAATCCGTGTTGTAGTAAATAACCAAGTTGGCTTTACTACTTCTAATCAGCAAGACACTCGCTCAGGTGAATACTGTACTGATATCGCTAAAATGGTTCAGGCACCAATTCTTCATGTTAATGGTGATGATCCAGAAGCGGTTATCTTGGCAACACAAATTGCCCTTGATTACCGCAACGAGTTTAAACGTGATGTAGTGATTGATTTAGTTTGTTACCGTCGTCACGGTCACAACGAAGCTGATGAGCCAAGTGCAACTCAGCCGTTAATGTACAAAAAAGTTAAAAAACATCCTACGCCGCGTCAACTATATGCAGACCAACTTAATAACGAAGGTAGCGTAACTGCAGCGAAAGCTGAAGAGTTAACTAACTATTATCGTAAGTTATTAGATGAAGGTCAGTGTACAGTAGAGCAATGGCGTCCAATGACTTCACACTCAGTAGATTGGACTCCATACCTAGGACACGAATGGGATGCTGATTACGACAAAGAAATTTCAGTTGAAAAACTGAAAGAGCTTGCCGATAAAATCGTGACTATTCCTGAAGCTCATAAAGTACATAACCGTGTCAATAAAATTTACGATGATCGTAAAAAGATGGCCTCAGGTGAAAAGTTACTTGATTGGGGTATGGCTGAGAACTTAGCTTATGCATCAATTGTAGATTCAGGTGAGCGTGTTCGTATTACCGGACAAGATTCAGGTCGCGGTACTTTCTTCCATCGTCATGCTGTATTGCATAACCAAGAAGATGCCTCTAAATATGTACCACTTCAACATATTCGTGAAGGCCAAGGTCCATTTGATGTACATGATTCTGTATTATCAGAAGTGTCTGTACTTGCCTTTGAATATGGTTACACCACAGCTGAGCCTGCAGGCTTAACTATTTGGGAAGCACAATTTGGTGATTTTGCTAACTGTGCGCAAGTAGTTTTCGATCAATTCATTAGCTCTGGTGAGCAAAAATGGGGTCGTTTATGTGGCTTAACTATGTTGTTACCACATGGTTATGAAGGTCAAGGTCCGGAGCATTCATCTGCTCGTCTTGAGCGCTTCTTACAACTTTGTGCGGATCACAACATGCAAGTTTGTGTACCTTCTACACCTGCGCAAGTATTTAATATGTTGCGTCGTCAAGTTGTTCGTCCTATGCGTCGTCCACTTGTTGTTATGTCGCCTAAATCATTATTGCGTCACCCGTTAGCTGTTTCTTCAATGGAAGAGTTATCTACTGGTGTATTCCATAATGTTATTGGTGAAATTGATGACATCAAACCAGAAAACGTAGAACGTGTTGTTTTCTGTAGTGGTAAAGTATATTACGAGTTACTAGAACAACGTCGTAAAGAGGAACAAACTAACGTTGCCATTATTCGTATTGAGCAACTGTACCCGTTCCCAGAAGAAGAGCTAACAGCTGAGTTGGAGAAATACCAACATGTGAAGCAATTTGTATGGTGTCAAGAAGAGCCGCAAAACCAAGGTGCTTGGTATTGTTCTCAACATCATTTTAGATCAGTTATACCAGAAAATACTAACTTGACATATGCTGGCCGTAAGCCATCTGCAGCACCTGCTGTAGGTTATATGTCTGTCCATGTTAAAGAGCAACATGCGCTAGTCGATGACGCGCTTAATGTTGAAAAAGACTAGTTTTTGTGAAAGGAATATAAAAAATGACAACCGAAATTAAGGTTCCAGTTTTACCTGAATCTGTAGCTGATGCTACTGTTGCCACTTGGCATGTACAAGTTGGCGATAAAGTTACACGTGATCAAGTTTTAGTAGATATTGAAACTGATAAAGTAGTACTTGAAGTACCTGCAACGTCTGACGGTGTGATCACTGAGATCTCACAAGAAGAGGGTGCAACCGTATTAGGCTCACAAGTTATTGCAATTTTAGCGGAAGGCGAGGCAGAAGCAGCAGCTTCAACTGAAGCGCCAGCTCCTGCTGAAAAAGCATCATCTGATGCTGCAGCTAAAGTAATTGATATTGTAGTACCAGTACTACCTGAATCAGTAGCGGATGCAACTGTTGCTACTTGGCATGTTGCTGAAGGCGATAGCGTAACTGTTGACCAAAACTTAGTTGATATTGAAACTGATAAAGTAGTATTAGAAGTTGTAGCGCAAGAAAGCGGTGTGATTGGTAAAATCATCCATGCTGAAGGCGATACTGTACTAGGCGCACAAAAAATTGGTGAGCTTAACGCAGGTGCTACAGCAAGTGTTTCAGCAACTGCCGCACCAGTACAAGATGCAGTAAGCTCTGACGATTTAGCAAGCCCTTCAGTACGTCGCTTAATGACTGAAAAAGGTCTCACTGCTGCTGAAGTTACAGGCACAGGCAAAGGCGGTCGTATTTCTAAAGAAGATGTTGAAGCTGCCGCTAACAAGCCAAAAGCTGCACCAGCTCCTGCACCCGTTGCAGCAGCTAGCCAAGAATTAGGTGAACGTAGCCAAAAACGTGTACCTATGACACGCTTACGTAAAACAATTGCAACGCGTTTATTAGAAGCTAAAAACTCTACGGCAATGTTAACTACCTTTAACGAAGTTAACATGAAACCAATCATGGATTTACGTGCTCAATATAAAGATTTATTTGAGAAAACGCATGATACACGTTTAGGCTTTATGTCTTTCTACGTTAAAGCTGTGACAGAAGCGCTTAAACGCTTCCCTGCAGTAAACGCTTCAATTGATGGCGATGATATTGTTTACCACAACTTCTTCGATATCTCTATTGCTGTTTCTACGCCACGCGGTTTAGTTACTCCAGTATTACGTGATACAGACCAATTAAGCATGGCGGGTGTTGAAAACGGTATTCGTGATTTAGCAATTAAAGGTCGTGACGGTAAGTTGTCTATGGCTGATATGACTGGCGGTAACTTCACTATCACTAACGGTGGTGTGTTTGGTTCATTATTATCAACGCCAATCCTGAACTTGCCTCAAGCAGCAATCTTAGGTATGCATAAAATACAAGACCGCCCAATGGCAGTTGACGGTAAAGTAGAAATTTTACCAATGATGTATTTAGCATTATCTTACGATCATCGTTTAATTGATGGCAAAGAGTCTGTAGGTTTCTTAGTAACAATTAAAGAATTGTTGGAAGATCCTACACGTCTTTTACTTGACGTATAATTGTTATAGGTAATAGCCTTAAGGTGCACACTACTAACAATATGTTGTTTATACACTATTGTATAATGTAAAGCTTAAGCGCTAAGTTACTCATTTAAAAACCTCAATTGTAATATTGAGGTTTTTTTGTTTTACACGATAAATATCTTTAAACTATTTGTATTGTGAATAGCAAGTATATTAAATACTAATAACTATAAAACCTACCGTACGCACCTCTTTTGTACTATACTGCAGACGCTTTTTTATTGGTAACCTTGGTACTTTCACACAGATATTTATGAGAGACATAGGGTTGCTGCCACAATTTTCAGATAAATGGATAAAACACCATGAATTTGCATGAATATCAAGCGAAACAATTATTCGCTGAATATGGTTTACCAGCATCAAGAGGTTTCGCTTGCGATACACCTGATGAAGCTGCTGAAGCTGCCGACAAACTTGGCGGTAACGTATGGGTTGTTAAAACTCAAGTACACGCTGGTGGTCGCGGTAAAGCGGGCGGTGTAGCTGTTGTTAAAACGAAAGAAGAAATCAAAGCATTCGCTCAAAAATGGTTAGGTCAAAACTTAGTGACTTACCAAACTGATGAGAATGGTCAACCGGTTTCAAAAATCTTAGTAGAAGACGCATGTGACATTGCTAACGAATTATACCTTGGCGCAGTTGTAGACCGTGGTACTCGTAAAGTTGTTTTCATGGCATCTACTGAAGGTGGTGTTGATATCGAGAAGATTGCTGAAGAAACTCCTGAGTTAATTCACAAAGCTGAAATCGATCCACTAGTTGGCGCACAAGCGTACCAAGGTCGTGAGTTAGGCTTTAAGTTAGGTTTAAACCCTACACAAATGAAACAATTCGTTAAAATCTTTTTAGGTTTAGCGAAAATGTTCGAAGATTTCGATTTCGCATTATTAGAAATCAACCCACTAGTTATTACTGGCGAAGGCGATTTAATCTGTCTTGACGGTAAAATTGGTGTAGATGGTAACGCTTTATACCGTCAACCTAAAATCCGTGAAATGCACGATCCATCTCAAGAAGATGCACGTGAAGCTCATGCAGCAAGCTTTGAACTTAACTACGTAGCATTAGACGGAAACGTTGGTTGTATGGTTAACGGTGCCGGCCTAGCAATGGGTACAATGGATATCGTAAACTTACACGGCGGCAAGCCAGCTAACTTCCTAGATGTTGGTGGTGGTGCTACGAAAGAACGTGTTGCTGAAGCATTCAAAATTATCCTTTCAGATGACAACGTTTCTGCAGTATTAGTTAACATTTTCGGTGGTATCGTACGTTGTGACATGATCGCTGAAGGTATTATCGCTGCGGTTAAAGAAGTAGGCGTTAAAGTTCCTGTTGTTGTACGTTTAGAAGGTACTAACGCAGAAGCAGGCCGTGAAGTATTAGCAAGCTCTGATGTTAACATCATCGCTGCTGAATCATTAACTGATGCAGCACAAAAAGTTGTTGCAGCTGCGGAGGGCAAATAATGTCTGTATTAATTAACAAAGATACTAAAGTAATCTGTCAAGGTTTTACTGGCGGTCAAGGTACTTTCCACTCTGAGCAAGCAATTGCTTACGGTACGCAAATGGTTGGTGGTGTATCACCAGGCAAAGGCGGTCAAGAACACTTAGGTTTACCAGTATTCAACACAGTTCGTGAAGCTGTTGAAGCAACTGGCGCAACTGCTACAGTGATCTACGTACCAGCACCATTTTGTAAAGATGCTATCTTAGAAGCTATCGACGCAGGTATTGAGCTTATCGTTACTATCACTGAAGGTATCCCAACTTTAGATATGGTTGACGTTAAAGTTAAGCTTGAGCAAACTGGCGTTCGCATGATTGGTCCTAACTGTCCAGGTGTTATCACGCCGGGCGAGACTAAAATTGGTATCATGCCAGGTCACATCCATTTACCAGGTAAAGTTGGTATTGTTTCACGCTCTGGTACATTAACGTACGAAGCAGTTAAACAAACTACTGATGCTGGTTTTGGCCAATCTACTTGTGTAGGTATTGGTGGTGATCCTATCCCAGGTACTAACTTCATCGACGTTTTAGAAATGTTCCAAAACGATCCACAAACTGAAGCAATCGTAATGATTGGTGAAATTGGTGGTACTGCTGAAGAAGAAGCGGCTGAATACATCAAAGCTAATGTTACTAAACCTGTTGTTTCTTACATTGCTGGTGTTACTGCACCTGCTGGTAAGCGTATGGGTCACGCTGGTGCGATTATCGCCGGTGGTAAAGGTACAGCTGATGAGAAATTCGCAGCATTAGAAGCGGCAGGTGTTAAAACTGTACGTTCTTTAGCTGAGATTGGCTCTGCACTTAAAGAGAAAACAGGTTGGTAATCAGCTTTTGATTGCAAACTGAGTTCTTAATAAAAACCCGCGTTCTTGAAAGATAACGCGGGTTTTTTTATGGGGGAGTTTTAATGATATCAGTAACCGAGTTGTTTAAACGAATAACTTATTCATATATTGCGTAAATATTAAGTTATTGAAATCTGGTTAGTTACACAGTAAATTAGATGTAATTAAATAAAGCTAGACTAAGTTAAAAGTGTGGAAATATCGCAATTATTTGGTTTATTAAATTATTACTACTTCTTCTATAGGCTCATTTATGATTGGACATTCTAAACCTGGGGACTTTTTGTGTCATTACACGACTATAGATAAAGCTATTCAAATAATTGAAAGTGGTCAAATTTGGCTTAGTCCTATGAAAGGTGTAAATGATCCAAAGGAGTTCTCTAACTGGAAATTGAATTGCAGGTTCAGTGATAGAGAACCAAAATTTAAAGAGTGGCAAGAAATTAGCTCAGCTATCAGTGATAAGTGTAAAACAATAGCAAAACTATCTTGTTTTTCAATGGATACTGTGAGTGAACATGATTCTGGCTTTCAACGTTACGTTGATATGGGATGTATTGGCCGTGGCTTTGCAAACTCTCCTATGTGGCACTTTTATGGAGACGGGCACAATGGTTGTTGTCTTATGTTTAAAAAAGATATGATCATTAGTGAGCTAATGAAACAGGCTCGTGACTTACAATATATTTCCGGTAATGTTGAATACATCGATGAGCTTTTAGCGAGAGATATAGCAAATGATGCTTATTGCTTTGATCTTGCTAAATTTGATTTACTTGGTGTTAATAAATATAGTTTTGAGTTTTTAACTGAAAGAGTGAGAGATATATATTTTAAAAAGCAAAGAGTTTGGAGTTATGAAAACGAATTTAGAATTATGGTTCTATCAGAAAATGACAAACCGTTTAAATTAAGGTTTAATAACTCTCTAGTAAATATTTTCTTCGGTGTTAACTCCAGCCAAGAAAATCAGAAAAAGATTAAGGATAAGGTTAAGGGAATGAGTGTTGGGTGTTCTGAACTATTCTTCAAGAATCAAAGTATTCAAGTAAAAGTATAATGATAAAAATAGAATTAATGAGGCCAGATCGCATTTTAATAATTTATTTGGTTTGTTTAGGTATGTTTTTTAGAGCTGTCGCTGTGGCGACGACACCCAAAGGGGGCTAAACGCCGAGCCCCCTTTGGACTCCCTCGGCGCTGCTAATCAAGTGTAATCCTCCGTGATAAGTCATATTATTCGACGTAACAGTAATGAAGGCACATCCATGTGCCACATACCTTTGCCATCATCCTGATGGCAATACGTGAATATGACTTTTCATGGCACTTGATTCAAGCAGACTTGGTGTGCGTTGCTAGGTTGGATGATTAAATTAACATAAGTCCGTCATTCCCGAGTTCTTTTGTCGGGAATCCAGTTCACTAAGGTTTGGTTTCTCGACTAAGACACCACGAGGATGACGGTTGTTAGTTGGGCAAAACAGTCCAAAACACGCTAATTCCCTATCTCAGCAATGAAATGACAAACGAACAACGGTAGGCTTCGACCCGAGACAGGACGTCGATGGTTGCCGTTGTTTATGGACGATAAATCGGCAGAGTTCGTGGACTACGCTAGTTTGTTATTGAATGCTCTGCTGAGTTGGGACTCCGTGGGAGCCGGAGCCAAAGGTAAGAGTGGAGGCGGTGTCTTTTCTTCTTGGGTGCTGTCGCCACCGTGACGCCAAGCAGAGTCGCATATTCCAAAAGTTTGAATGTAAAAGTTATTACCATGACATGCCTGGTATATCTTATCGAAAACTTATATTCATAATATCAATTACTTAGTCAGTGATTTGATAGCCAGTTACAAACTTTATACTTCCTTTTATTGTTAGGTATATTTACATTATGTTAACTTATTGTTTGTATAAATTAATGCTCACTCAAATATTTTTCAATTAAAAGGATTAATGATGAATAAACTAACAGGCGTTTTCTTTGTTATAACTACGAGTCTCTCTACGCTTTTATTGAATGCTAGCGCCCATGCAGAAGAGGCGTTAACCAAGCCTTTTGTTAAACAGTACGCACAAACGGCTCAACAAATAAATAAGTTAATTAAAATGTCCCCAGGGGCTGAAGAGCAGTTTTCAGATCTTATGCTAAAAGATAGAGCTGAGGCTTTATCGCGGATTAAATCATTACCTAATTATGAAAAATTTAAGTCAATTATTACAAAAAATGGTTTTCAAGGAACGGAAGATTATATAGATACAAGTTTACGTTTAATGGGAGCTGCCGCTGCATCTAAAATGAAAGAAATGCCTGATGGGGTGACCATTGATGATTTTGCTAATAGTTTAAAAAATCAATTAGACCAATTTAAGAAAAAAGACTTACCGCCAGAAGCTTTAAAGGAATTAGAATCTCAATTTAAAGAACAACTTAATAGCATTAATAGAGTTAAAACCATGGCTGAAAATGCTTCTGAAGCCGATGTTGATTTTATGACTGAAAATAAAGTATGGGTGGAACAGTTAATGCCTGCAGCAGAAGAGACTCCTTTATAACTTTAACTATAGCAATTACCCGTCGTCGTTTATAAGGTGTAAAACATACAAATAGATTGTTTTTACACCTTAACTTCAAACCGTCATAAAACCATAAAATTTATGTCTTTTATTATTCAATTATTTGTCACATTTATTTTGTAACTTGTTAATTAATTCAACTTACTTCAATTAACAATACAGAGTACCAAAATGAAAAATTTCAAATTAACCAGTTTAGCGTTAGTCATTTCAGCTGCATTAGTAGGCTGTGATAGTGATGATATTAAAGAAGCGCTTGATATTGACAATGAGCCGTTAGAATTAACCATCTTACATATGAACGATCATCATTCTCATATTGCAGCAGAAGATTTTGGTTTTGATGTGTCAGGTTTATCTTTAGATACAAAAACAGAAGATGGCGCAAGTATTGAAGAAGTTAACGTAACTTATGGTGGTTTTCCTATGATGGTTAGCTTGTTTGACAAGTTAGCTAGTGAAAACGCTAATGTTTTAAAGTTACATTCAGGTGATGCTATTACCGGTACGCTTTATTATTCATTATTTAATGGTGAAGCTGATGCTGCGGTAATGAACGAAATTTGTTTCGATGCTTTCGCGCTAGGTAATCATGAGTTTGACGATGGCGATACAGGTTTAGCTAACTTTTTAGATGCGCTTAATTCAACCGATTGTAATACCCCAACGTTAGCGGCTAACGTTGTACCTGCAACGGATTCTGCAATCGCTGACGGTTACATTGAACCTTATACCATTATCGAACGTGATGGCCAAAAAATTGGTATTATCGGTATCGATATTGCCAGTAAAACTAAAAACTCTTCAAGCCCAGATAAAGAAACACAGTTTTTAGATGAAACTACCACAGCACAAACAAATATTGATTTATTAAGAGCGCAGGGCATTAATAAAATTATTTTAATGACCCATTACCAGTACGAGAATGACTTAAAACTAGCTGCAGCGTTAAACGGTGTTGATGTTATTGTTGGTGGTGATTCTCATACACTATTAGGCGATAGCTCATTTAACGATTTAGGCTTTAACCCTGTTGCAGAATATCCAACACAAGTTGTGAACGCTGATAATGACCCTGTGTGTGTTGTTCAAGCATGGGAATATGCGCATATTATGGGTGAGTTAAAGGTAAGTTTTGACAAAGACGGTGTAGTAACACAATGTGCTGGTCAACCTTATATGCCAATTATGGCTGATTTTGAATATGAATACAGTGACAGTGAAGATAAAATGTTAACTGATGCAGATAAAACAGCTGTTACTACTGCGTTAACAACTCATTCAGAAGTTGTTGTTACAACACCAGATACAGCAACAGCAACGTTATTAAGTGGTTTTGATGAGCAAGTTGATGTATTAAAAGAAACAGTTATCGGCTCAAGTGTTGATGATTTATGTTTAGTACGTTTTCCTGGTGAATCACGCTCAAGTATTTGTGATAAGTCAGAAACTTATGAGCATGGTAGCGATATTTCAAATATTGTTGCTAAAGCGTTCTTAATGGTAACGCCAACGGCTGATATTGCTATTCAAAACGGTGGTGGTGTTCGTGTTGATGTTGTTGCGCAAGATTACACTATTGCCGACGCTTTCACCTTATTACCATTTTCAAATACTCTAGTTACCTTAGAATTAACAGGTCAACAAGTTATTGATGTGCTAGAAGATGCCTTAGATGCGGGTCTTAATCCTGATGGCTCTACTGGTGCTTATCCATACGCATCAGGTTTACGTTTTGACGTAGATGCATCACAAGATAAAGGCAGTCGTATTAGTAATGTTGAAGTGAACTCCCAAGTTGCTACTACATGGACAGATATCAACTTAACGACAACATATACTATTGCAACGAATGACTTTATTGCATCAGGCCAAGACGGTTATGATACTTTTGGTGTAGTTTACGACCAAGGTAAGTTTGTTAATACTTATACTGAGTATGCGCAAGGTTTTATTGATTACGTTAATGCCTTAACAGCTAACAACGAAACGCTGCAAAAGTTACCTGTTGCTGAATACTCAACTAAATCTTACATAGACCCTACTGGTTGTGATCACAGCACAGTAACAACGTGTGCAGACTAAAGTTAAAGCGTTAGTTCATAAACAATAACCTTTACTAAACATATAAAAAAGGCCTTAACAATATTCTAATAATATTTGTTAAGGCCTTTTTATTTGAACCCGGTTTAAGATGTTTTAATCTATTAAACCGATCTCAGGTTACTTAAACTCAGGTATTCTTCATTTTCTGTACACACTGAACAAGCCATTGCTTCATTTGCATTTCATTTAGCCCACCAGAAACTCTATCTACTTCTTCTCCTTGATGAAAAAACACTAAAGTAGGTAAACTGCGAATATTAGCATCAGCTGCAATTTGTTGTACTTGTTCAGTATTTACTTTGGCGAAAAGCAAAGTAGGAGATGATTCTGCAACCTTGTTATAAATAGGCGCCATATTTTGACAAGGACCACACCAACTAGCCCAAAAATCGACAATAACAGGTAAGGTATTTCGTTCAATAAAAGGGTAAAAGGTGTTGTTGCCTAAAGCTACAGGTGTAGACGAATAAACCGCTTGCTGGCATTTGCCACACTTGCCATTATTATAATCTTTATCGTCTGGTATGCGGTTGGTAGTAAAGCAGTTTGCACAAACTATATTCATAATGTTCCACGTATTTAAGCTGAAGTTAAAAAAGAAGTTAGTAAACTATTTATTGTACTTGAATAGTTAAAAAATCTAAATTTCAAGAACAAGAGAATAAAGTAAATAAGCTGAATATAGGTTAAATATCATCAAAATTGGTTTTTTGTTAAAGGCTTACCTACAATTATTATGTTCAAGTATAGCGCTGCAAACGAATAATCAAGATAACAACAAAAACTAAACGATGAATTAGTTGACTAACCAGTTAAGGGTGAACATGGAAACACTACAAGTAAAAAATTATATGAATAACTATCCTGTTACGTTTACCGAGAAAATGTCGGTAGAAGAAGCGTCTTTACGCTTTTTAAAAACAAAACAAATTGGTGGGCCTGTGATAGACGAAAACTATAAGTTATTAGGTTTTATTTCAGAACGTGATGTATTAAAAAAGATGCTAGATACCTTATACTTTAATGAAAATGTCGCCTTTATTAAAGATATTATGCGCAAAGATGTTTTATCAGTAAAACCATACGACAGCATTATAGAGCTTGGTCAGAATATGCTAAACAACAAACCGAAGGTCTACCCCGTTATTGATGATTCAGGTAATTTACTAGGCACAATTTGTCGTAATGAAGTACTGGAAGCTTGTTATCAATACGCACAGCAAAGAGGCAACATTGAGAAAGTACAAGCGTCTTATTAATTAATACCTAAAATTGTTACAAGCTTATACCAATCTGATTAAATTTCTTCCCAACTCAGAGCTATGTTCGATGTGCAATAACAAGGCGAATTTGTTTAGGTCTAGTCATTCTAAATCAAATAAATTTAACGATGTT
>NZ_JAHKPR010000064.1:0-52238 GCF_018860585.1 Colwellia sp. E2M01 | reverse complement strand
TTAATCAAATTGGTATTATCTATCTTATTAAAAATGTATTAATGAACAGAAAAGAGGTTAAGCTTGTAATAAACTTTATATTATTTACGCACTGTAATTACTTAGCTTTACTGGTAAAATGAGCTTTTAATTTTCTATTTAGGTTTGTTTTTTCCGTGTCGACTGAATCTTCTGTAATTTCTATATCCCATCTACAAAGTCTTTTTGAACTACTTCCACAAGCTAAAGCCTGTGATGTTGGACGATTCAAAAACCGATTACTATCACTCAAAAAAGCATTTAGTCAAAGCGTTGTTAAAGGCTCGAATAATAACTTGCCGCCTGAAACTGCTTTGTCAGATAAACAAATTAAACTTGTTGGTCAACTTCAACAGGCTATTGTTAAATCTATTGAAGATAAACAGTACAAACTTAATAACTTACCTAATATTACTTATCCCGAAGGTTTACCTATTTCAGACAATGCTGCTGAAATTGCTGAGCTTATAAAAGCGAATCAGGTAGTTATTATTGCCGGTGAAACAGGCTCAGGTAAAACCACGCAAATTCCTAAAATATGTCTTGAACTTGGTCGTGGTGTCGATGGGTTAATTGGTCATACGCAACCTCGCCGTATTGCAGCAAGAACCGTAGCTAATCGTATTGCTGATGAGTTAGGCACGCAATTAGGTGAGCAGGTTGGTTATAAAGTTCGCTTTAACGACCAAGTTAGCGATCAAAGTTATATTAAGCTGATGACAGACGGTATTTTACTGGCTGAAATGCAAAAAGATCGTTTACTGCGTAAATACGACACCATCATTATCGATGAAGCCCATGAACGTAGTTTAAACATCGATTTTATTTTAGGCTATTTAAAACAGATATTAATAAAGCGACCTGATCTTAAATTAATTATTACCTCGGCAACCATTGACCCACAACGCTTTGCCAAACACTTTGCTAATAAAAAAGGTGAATTAGCGCCAATTATTGAAGTGTCAGGTAGAACGTTTCCGGTTGAAATGCGTTATCGACCTTTAAATAACCGAATTGATGAAGATGGCGAAGAGCAGTCGCAACAAGATATTGATGTTATCAGCGGTATTTTAGATGCGGTTGATGAGCTCAGTGACTGTGGGCAAGGTGATATCCTTATCTTCCTTAATGGCGAGCGCGAAATACGAGATACTGCTGCAGCACTAAATAAAGCTAATTTACGTCATACTCATATTTTACCTTTGTACGCGCGCTTAACGGTGGCCGAGCAAAACCAAATCTTTAAACCTCATACAGGCCGTAATATTGTATTAGCAACCAACGTTGCTGAAACCAGTTTGACGGTTCCTGGTATTAAATACGTCATTGACCCAGGTACTGCACGTATATCACGTTACAGCTACCGCACTAAAGTACAACGTTTACCTATTGAGCCTATTTCTCAAGCGAGTGCTAATCAGCGCTCTGGACGTTGTGGTCGTGTTTCTGAAGGTATTTGTATTCGCTTATATTCTGAAGACGATTATCTTAGTCGCGCAGAATTTACCGACCCAGAAATTTTACGTACCAATTTAGCGACCGTTATATTACAAATGCATGCGCTAGATTTAGGTGATATTGCCAACTTCCCGTTTGTAGAAGCGCCAGATAACCGAAACATTACTGACGGTATTCGTTTACTCGAAGAAATCGCCGCTGTTGAACCCGCAAAACCAGCTAAAGGTCGCGGACATAACACTAACCAGATATCAAAAACAGCAACACAATTAACTAAATCTGGGCGCTTATTATCTAAATTTCCGATAGATCCGCGTTTAGCTAAAATGGTGATTAGTGCCATTGAGTTTGGTTGTATTGAACAAATCCTAATTATTGTTAGTGCGTTAAGTATTCAAGATCCGCGAGAAAGGCCGCATGAAAAACAACAACTCAGTGATGAAAAACATAACCGTTTTAGAAATAAACAGTCAGATTTTGTTAGTTTATTAAACCTTTGGCAGTATATAAACGAACAGAAAAAAGATTTAACACAAAACCAGTTTAGAAAGTTATGTCAAAAAGAGTTCCTTTCTTACGTGCGTTTACGTGAATGGCAAGATATTTTCACGCAGTTAAAAATGACGTTAAAAGAGCAGAAAATAAACTTAACTTCCGTTAACTACCAATTTGTTATGGCAAAGCAAGAGCCAGGGCAGGCAGTTAATAAGTCAAAAGAAGCAGAAGTTGATTCAAGTTTAATTCCTGTACACCAAGCCTTACTTTCTGGTTTACTAAGCCATATTGGTCAACAAGATGAAAACCGTGAGTACAAGGGCGCTCGTGGCATGAAGTTCTTTATCTTCCCAGGCTCAGCGTTATCAAAAAAATCACCTAAATGGTTAATGTCAGCGGAGCTTGTTGAAACCAGTCGCTTATTTGCGCGTATGAACGCCAAAATTGATCCTTTATGGCTTGAGCCACTTGCACAGCATTTAGTGAAAAGAAATTACAGTGAGCCACACTGGGAGAAAAAACAAGGTGCGGTAATGGCCTTTGAACAAGTCACTTTATATGGCTTAAGCATTGTTACTAAACGTAAAATAAACTTTCATAACATTGAGCCTCATACGTGTCGCGAACTATTCATTAGAGAGGCATTAGTGAATGGCGATAGCACAATTAGAGAAAAGTTTTTAAATAGAAATAAACAGCTAGTTGAAAGTATTGAAACCCTTGAACAAAAAGCTCGACGTCGAGATTTTTTAATTGACGAACAACAGCTTGTAGATTTTTACAGTAAAAAGCTTCCTGAAAACATAGTTTGTCAACGTAGCTTTTTAGC
This sequence comes from Colwellia sp. E2M01, assembly GCF_018860585.1. GTDB lineage: Bacteria > Pseudomonadota > Gammaproteobacteria > Enterobacterales > Alteromonadaceae > Colwellia. Next base: position 49,438 of record NZ_JAHKPR010000064.1, on the reverse strand, counting down.
TTGGTGGAAAAAAGAAAAACACAGCAACGGGCAGCTACTCGACTTTACTAAAGCTTTTTTATTAAATGAGTCAAGTGAAGAGTTAACTGCGGCTGAATACCCCGATCTGTGGCAGCAAGAAAGCCTGACTTTACCGCTTAAATATCACTTTAACCCTGGCGATATTGACGATGGTATTAGTGTTGTTATTCCTGTGGCTTTATTAAACCAAGTACAAGATATTGGTTTTGATTGGTTAATTCCAGCGTTAAGAGAAGAGCTTGCTATCGCCTTAATTAAAGCATTACCTAAAACCCTAAGACGTAACTTTGTGCCGGCACCTAATTATGCACAAGCTTGTTTGGCCGCAATGCCAGTTGAACAAGGCAGTTTACATGAGGCTTTAGCAAAACAACTACTACGCATGACAGGTGTGCGCTTACCTGAAGATGCTTGGCAAGATATTAGCTTACCTATGCATTTAACCATGAACTTTCAGGTAATTGATGATAAAGGTAAATTATTAAAACAGGGCAGAGACCTTAATCAACTAAAATCTGAACTACAAGGTAAAGTTAAAGCAACCATTAAACAAGTCGCTGAAAAGGGCATTGAACAAGCTGATTTAACTCAGTGGGATTTTGGTAGCTTACCTTTAGGCTACGAAAAGAAAGTCGCTAATATTACGATAAAAGCGTTTCCAGCCTTAGTTGATCATAAAAACAGTGTAGCCATTGAGCTTTTCGAGCAAGAGCAGCATGCACAAGTGGCTATGTTAAAAGGTATCAGTCGGCTTATTTTATTAAATATCCCAACGCCGTTAAAATACTTACAAGAAAAACTGCCTAACAAAGCTAAACTTGGTTTGTACTTTAATCCATTTGGTTCAATTAACGACTTACTACAAGATTGCATTCAAGGTGCATGTTTGTCGTTAGTGAATGATTTTTCTAATCAACAAAATGATGGGCAATTACCAAGAGCAGAAAAAGAATTTGCTCAGTGTTGTGATTTTGTAAGAGCGGAAATAGCGGACTGCGTTTTAACGGCTGCAATAAAAGTAGAACGTGCGTTAAGCCTACGTCATGATGTCACGAAAAAAATGAAAGGCAGCGTACCATTAAATGTCATTCAATCACATGGTGATATAAAACAACAATGCGAGCAATTAATCTTTAAAGGTTTTGTGAGCGCTTCAGGCTTAGATAAACTCGATGATATTATTCGTTATTTACAAGGTATGTTACGTCGTTTAGAAAAACTACCAATAGACCCTAATCAAGATAGGTTAAAGCTTATTGAAGTGAATAAAGTAAATGATCATTATCAACAAATCATTGCTAAACAGCGTAAAGATAAACCAATTGAGAGTGAGTTATTGGCTACTCGTTGGTTAATTGAAGAGTTGAGAATTTCATTATTTGCCCAAAACTTAGGAACAGCATCACCAATCTCAGTTAAGCGTATTTTAAATCACTTAAAAGCATTTATGTAAAGTTTTGATAATATAGATTTACTTATCGAACATAAATTATAGCATGAGGTTTTTTCGTACGGTTAGTTGACACTTGTTATTTTGCTCCGTATAAATAATAAGATAATAAATAATATATCTGGATGAGCAAATGAAAGGGTACGATGATAAACGTGATTTCTATCGCATGATGTTAAATACAGAAGTAACTGTTACAGTGATAGATGATGAAGTAAATACTACAATAACCGCTACTTGTCGTGATTTAAGTGCGACAGGAATGGCTGTTGAAATGGAACATCCATTATCAATCTCTACACATGTTCGCGTTAAAGTTGATTCAGCAGGTGGTCAAGTTCAACCACTTGATGTTAGTGGCAGAGTTGTCCGCATTGAAGAAGAAGGTGCTAATTGTTATCTGATAGGTATTGCTATTGAAGAAATTGATTAACTTTATTATTACTGTAACTATCGATAAATTTAGATAATTAATGCAAAAATTGTTAGAAAAAAGCCAGAGTTTACTCTGGCTTTTTAGTATTCAAAGATATATCGCTTGTAAAATGTGTTTTATTCAACCTGACACACTAAACCTTTAAGGTAATAACCTTCAGGATAATTACTTGAAATAGGGTGATCTGCCGCTTGTTGTAATCGTTCAACAAAATACACATTTCGTTTAGCATCTAAGGCGGCATCAGCAACCACTTTTTGAAATAAACTGGCTTCCATCAAGCCAGAGCAAGAAAACGTTAATAATAAACCACCAGGCTTTAGTAGTTGCATGGCTAACATATTAATATCTTTATAACCTCGACAGGCACCTGTTAGTTGCGCTTTCGATTCAACGAACTTAGGCGGGTCTAAAATTATCATATCAAATTGACGCTTTTCTTCTCGATACTTTCTTAATAACTTAAAAACATCTTCCTTAACAAATGAGACATTACTATCAGATAATCCGTTTAATGCTAGGTTGCGTTCACCCATATCAAGTGCCGCTTGTGATACATCAACATTGGTGACTGCTTTGGCGCCATTGGCAGCACAATGTAATGAAAACGTACTGGTATATGAAAAACAATTTAAAATAGTTTTATCTTTAGCAAACTTGCCTGATGCAAGGCGAGAGTCACGTTGATCAAGGTAAAATCCTGTTTTATGACCCGTTGCTATATCAACATGTATTTTTATGCCGTGCTCTTCAATAATACATTCTGTAGAGTCTTGAGGTTCAGTTAACCAACCTGTAACGGGCTCTAAACCTTCTTTTTTACGTACATCGACATCTGAACGCTCATAAATATGACAACCAGGGTAAAGCTCAGTCAAACAATCTACAAGAGTATAACGATGAAAGTCAGCACCGGCGCTGAGTAACTGGCAAACAATAAAGTTGTCGTATTTATCTATTGTTATTCCAGGTAAGCCATCAGATTCTCCAGCAATTAAGCGATAGCCTGTTAAGTTACCTTGCTTGATAAACCAATCACGTCTCACTTGTGCACTTTTGAGTTTGTTAAGGAAAAAATTACGATCGATTTCTTCACTTTCATTAAAACTCCATACTCGAATTCTAATTTGTGATTCAGGAGAGTAAGCACCTTTAGCTAACCAATTACCTTTACTATCGAGCACATCAACAGTGTCTCCTAGCATGGGTTTACCTTTAATTTTGTTTACTGCTTTCGAAAAAATCCATGGGTGTTTACGTAATAAAGATTTTTCACGACCAACATTTAAAGAAATTCTTGCTGACATAGGTCTATACTTATTATTTAATCAGAGGGAAGGAAGTTGTGCCGATCTTAGTCGTTACTAGAGTGAGGTGCAAACTTTAGGGCAATAAATATGGATTTAAGTTTTAAGATGAGAAGAAAATATGAATGTTAGTTATATTGTACATATTTCTGGCAAGGTACAAGGTGTGTACTTTAGAGCTTCGTGTCAACAACAAGCGATTGAATTAGGCTTAAGCGGTTATGTAAGTAACTTAGCTGATGGAGATGTTGAGGTGTTGCTATGTGGCGAACAGACTAACATTGATAAAATGTTAGTCTGGTTAGCGCAAGGACCTGAGGAAGCAGAGGTGACTAACTTAACCCATAAACAAATAGCACTGCAGTCATATAGTTTCTTTTCTATTAATTAATACGGTAGTTGTATATACCGTTACGGCTTTATATAGGTAAAGCGTTTAAGTATTTTGCCGTCACGCTCTATCGTTTCATCAAACATAGTTAACGGTCGTAACCAAATATCTTCTTTGTTATCAGCTGGATGATAAACCACCATATACTCTTCAGTTTCACTGTGTCTAGCAAGATGCAATACTTGGTAAAAATTACCTTTAAAATGTTGGTAAGTACCTTTTTTTATCATAATAGTTTCTTTTATAACGTGCTTGTGTGGGGGGATGTCTATTAAAATGGATCTTTTAATATTTTATCAATGTACCATTTTCCGTCTCTTTGAATAAAAGCGAGTCGTTTCACTTCTTTAATCAAATTACCATGGTAATAGCCATCTAAATAAATGGTGATAATAGCATTACCTTTGAATTGTTCCCGTACTTTCACGCCATCTGTATCTGGTCTTACTTCCACAGTATCATACGACATATTAAATAAGTGGCGACCTACTGCTTCAGGTGAACGGTAATGAAGGATTAAACGTGCTAATTTCGGATTACAAACTGATGCTGCTTTTTCTACGTTTTTTTCATTGTAGATGGCATTAAAAAAAGCGATAGCAACATTTTCTGGATTATCGACATCGTTAATTTTTTCTGGATCTTCTTCACCACAGCTACTTAATAATAGGCAGGTGAAAAGAGTAATAAGTAAGGTTTTAACTGCGTACATTGTCGACCATATATAATATAGATGTTCATTAAATAATAACGTAATTAAGTGCTTAATGTGAAGTTAAAATAAAATGGATATATCAGTTAATCGTTAATAATAACAGTTTGGATAAATTTGCGGTTAATCTATAGAAAGGAAAAAGATTGATATAAATAAACAGGCATTAAAAAAGGCACCGAAGTGCCTTTACTATTTTTAGTCATTTATTTTTGCTAATTAAAGCAGTAATAAATTACTGAACTAGTTCTTTTTCACTGAAGCTTTCACTAAAAAGTGCGCTTGATAAGTAACGTTCAGCAGAGCTTGGTAAGATTACAACAATGTTTTTACCTTTATTTTCTGGACGTGCAGCAAGGCGTTTAGCAGCAACAACAGCAGCACCAGAAGAAATACCAGCAAGAATACCTTCTTCTTTCATCAAACGGTGAGTCATGGCAAAAGCATCTTCATTTGAAACAAGTTCAACCGCATCAACCATTTCAAGATCTAAGTTACCTGGGATGAAACCAGCGCCGATACCTTGAATTTTATGAGGACCCGGTGTTAAAGTTTCACCAGCTAATGCTTGAGTAATAACAGGTGAATCAGTCGGCTCTACAGCAACAGTTTGTATTGCTTTGCCTTTCGTTAATTTAATGTAGCGGCTAGTACCGGTAAGAGTACCGCCAGTACCAACACCCGCTACAAAGATATCAACGTTACCGTCTGTATCATTCCAGATTTCTGGACCGGTTGTTTCTTCATGAATTTTAGGGTTTGCAGGGTTGTCAAACTGGCCTAATAAAACGTATTTATCAGGGTTCGAATCTCTTAATTCTTGCGCTTTAGCAATCGCTCCGCCCATGCCTTTAGCACCGTCGGTTAATTCAACTTTTGCACCTAATGCAACAAGTAGTTTACGACGCTCTAAACTCATTGTACTTGGCATAGTTAAGGTTATACCGTAACCACGCGCAGCAGCAACAAATGCTAAAGCAATACCTGTATTACCACTAGTTGGCTCTACAATTTCTTTACCCGGACTTAATAAACCTTTTTCTTCAGCATCCCAAACCATGCTTGCGCCGATACGACACTTAACACTAAAGCTTGGATTTCTTGCTTCAACTTTAGCGTAAACATTAGCGCCACTGTCAGCACCAATTACGCGATTTAATTTTACTAAAGGTGTATTACCAATAGTTGTTGTATTGTCATCAAAAATTTTAGACATGTTGGATCCTGTGAATTAGTTATTTAACAGCATAAGATTAGCGAGTTGTTTTAAAAAAAGAAGTGATATTTTGTTATAACTTATAATGCGATAACTAAAAGTTATATCACATTAATTCTTTAATGTTTTCAACGCTCAACTTATACCTATATTATTTAAGTAACCTTACTAATAGTAATTAAGCTTACTTTGTTCTTTTTGCTTGTATTTGTAACACGCCTTGTTGATCGAACAAGGATAACTGTCCATTAGACAATTGAAAGCGTTTTACTTTACTTAATGCGTGTAAAACAGTCGTTTCTTGTTCCATTAGTGCAGGCAGACACATTTTACGTGTAGTTGCCATATTGCCTAATGTTAAAGAATTATTTTCCTGGCTATAACTAGTTGAAAAGTTATTACAAGAAGATGTGCCAGATAATTGATTTTCTGCAGTAAAAATTAAATCTACTTTACTGTCTTTAATTACTGATTCATCGTTTATAGATTCAACTAACCAATAACCTGCCAACGTTTCAGGCTCTGGTAAAACGGGAGAGGGATTACTACAGGCGGTAAGTAATATTGAAAATGTTGCACCGAGTAGAAAGTTTTTAGTGGTAAATTTTCTGCGGTAGTTTTTCATAACGCTCCTTTGATTATATTAAGCTAGCTAATTAAAAAGTGCTGAGCTGAATTTTACTCCGTACTTTATTTAAAGTCATTTAAAGCACTTAATAAGATAGCATACCAGCTCAAGATAACCAGACCAACTTAACTAGTTAATTTAACTATTTAGATAGTGTCTTTTAAATACCATTAAAACTCAAGTTATTACTTATATGGACTATGTAAATGATTAGCCAGAAATAATATTATCGAGACATATAATGTTTTTAATTTACATACTGTCATTTAGTTAGGTTAAGATATTATCTCGTTTGAAGGTTTTATGATTTAAATGAAGTGGTTGGTTAATAAAAGGTGGTTAACGTATAATCCAACTAAGTGTTTTCATTTTATATTTTAGGAACTTATTTTGCCATTTAGTCTTATTGATATATTAGCTTTACTTACCTTTATTTCTCTTTGGTACGGTTATTCTGTTTTCGCCAGAAAAAAAGCAAAAACAACTGACTGTATAGCATACACATTACAGCAACATAGAATTCAATGGATGCAAGAAATTATTACCCGAGAGGCTCGTGTTTCAGATACTAATTTATTGGCAAATTTAGAACGCAACATTGCCTTTTTTGCATCGAGCACCTTATTAATACTAGCGGGTATATTTACATTATTTGCTCAAGTTGAAACCTTAGAAAGGGTAATCGCTTCTTTGCCATTTGCGGTGGAGGTTGATCACCTAGCAATACAGCTAAAGTTAGCTGTATTAAGTATTATCTTTGTCATTTCATTTTTCCAATTTACTTGGTCGATGCGCCAATATGGTTTTGTTAACGTTATGATAGGCGCTGCACCTTCAATGACGAATTCAACGAAAGACCAGGAAAATATTAAAGCCTACGCAAAAGAAATGGCAGTTGTACAAGACCAAGCAGCCCATTCATACAATTATGGATTACGCTCTTATTACTTCGCTCTTGCTGAAATTTCGTGGTTTCTTCACCCCATATTATTTGTAGGGTTAAGTTTATGGGTGGTATTTACTTTGTATACTCGAGAGTTTAATTCTAGAGCGGTTAAAGCAATGACTAAAGCTAAAGTATTGCTTCATCAACAAACTGCGAATTTAAATACGAGCAATACAAAAACAACTCTGGTTAATGATGACAAATAAGTATAAAAATTACAGTATTGAAGATTTTGATAAGTTTGATTGTTTAAAACTATCTAAACGTTTTTATCTGGTTTTATTGTTTGTGTTACGAGGCTATATTATTTGGCTTATGTCGGTAACTAATATGCAAGATAGAGTTGCCACAATGCAATGGGTTTACCCAGAAACACGGTTGTTTTTCTTAAGTTTACTTTCAGGTGCTTTAGGTTTACTTGTATTACTTATTATTAGTTTACGGCGCCCCAATGCGCCTAATTGGGTAGTAACGTTATGGCCTAATACCCGTGTATTACTAGTGATGGCATTAATATTTGACTTTATTGTCAACTTAATTGGCTATTTTTATTGGCAGCTTACCTCTGTGTTATGGTTAGGAAGTCAAGCGGTAATCATTTTAGCTTTAGTCGCTCTGTGTTTTTCTAGTAAACGTATGCAAATTAATTTGCTAGAATTTCCACAAACATTACCTGAAAAATAACAAGAAAATACCGTACTCGCTACGAATAAGTAGAACAATTTTTACTCATGACTCGATTCGACACTATATAAAAGGCTCAACAGTGGATCATAATACAACAGCTCAACAACCAGAAAAAGATCAACGATTAATCATTTTAGATACTGAAACCACGGGTATAAACCCAAGGGAAGGGCATCGGATTGTTGAGGTTGGTTGTGTTGAAATGATAAATCGCCAACTAACAGGACGAAGCTTTCATGTGTATATAAAGCCCTTAGACCAGCAGGGTAACGTATTAGAAATGGAACAAGAAGTTATTAATATTCATGGTCTAACGAATGAATTTCTTAATGACAAGCCTATTTTCTCTCAAGTTGCTCATGAATTTATCGAGTTTATTCGTGGTGCTGAATTAGTTATTCATAACGCTAAGTTTGATGTTGGCTTTATGGATCATGAGTTTGCATTATTTAATGCAAGTGTGCGCAGTCAAGACAAAGTACCAATGACGGAAGATATTTGTACTATTACCGATACTTTAAAAGTTTCAAAGGATGAATTTGGCTCACCAAAAACATTAGATTATTTAGCGAAGTTTTATCGCGTAGATAAATTAGTTGACCGAACTTATCATGGGGCACTAATTGATGCGCAGTTACTAGCCTTTGTTTATATTGAAATGACTCGTAAACAGTCGACTTTCAATCTTTCATCAAATGAAGGAAGTGAAGAAGCGGCTAATGCGATCAGACGCTTGCCATCAACAAGGAAAAAACTAAAGATTATTACTGCTACTGCCGATGAACTAGAAGCACACTTAGATCGTGTAGCCGTTATCGCTAAAAAAGGAGCAGAGCCACTTTGGAAATAAATAAACCTTATTGTCTACACAGTCAATTAATAACAGCACCTAAGTTAACGACTTTGGCACTAACATTAATGCTTTCTTGTAATGTTTATGCTTTTTTTACAGGTGATACGGACTCGAATAATAATTTGAGTACAGCGGTAGATGACGAGAAAGCTTTAGTAATAACAAAAGATATTATTAAGCAAAATAATGTTGATAATAAGCTTAGTGTGACTGAAGTTGAATATTACCAAAAAGATAATATAACCAATCAAATACCTTATTTTGATAATCGCTTTAGGTTAGACGCTAACTTAGATGAAATTACTCTTATTTTTTATCGTAAAAGTGGCAGTACGCCAATTATTCTAATTAGGCCTGATGGTAGTAAAATTAGAGTAAATAACTTTGATAAAGAAAAAGTACAATGGTTTGACGACAGTACTTTTGACATGATTAAAATTAAAAAACCTATGCCAGGCCCATGGCAAGCTGTCGGAGATATATTACCAGAAAGCCAAATATTAATAGTATCTGATGTGAAAATATTGGTGGAGCCGCTACCTGATATTGTATTTTCCGGTGAAACATTAAAAGTAAGAGGTAACTTAACTAATGGTAATGTTGCAATAAATCCCCCTTACTTTAAAGATGTAGTGCAACTTGATGTGAATTTTTATAGTACAAATAATCCCCTCTACGATAATTTTAGTGCGGATGCTATTAAGTTAACGTCATTTCGTGATGATGGTTATGAACTTGATGAATATGCGAATGACAACATATTTACAGGAGAATTTATATTAGATTTCGCTGCAGGAGAATGGCAACCTGTTTATTTAGTAAATTTGCCGATGGCCACAAGAGAATTAAAACAAACACCCATATTGTTACAAGAAAACCCAATTGAGGTGAGTGTTGTAAAATCAGAGCTAGCTGAGCAACCACATCAAGTTATTTTAACAATAGACCCCAGCTTTGTAGACCCTAACAGTTTAGTGTTTCAGGGCAAGCTTATGTACCCAGACCGACAAACTGAAAATTTTTCTGTTATGGAAGAAAAAGGGGAGGTACGTGTTGTTAATATGGAAAATACTGAACCAGGTATATATCGGATTAACGTTAGTGCTTTTGGTAAAACCATTACTGGACGCGAGTTTAGATTAGTTGTACCTGAATTTAGCATTAATATCGAACAAGACCCAGAATTGGCTTTTGAACAGTTAAACCTTAACACAGAAGAAGTAGCTGCGGTGGATGAGAACGCGCTCAATAATACAGAAGAGTTTATTAACAAACTAGATGATGATATTGCGCAAACACTTGCTACACAGCAACAAAAACAGACTGAAAAAGAACAACAAACTATTATATTAATTGTTGCTGCTAATATTGTCATTATCACTATAGGTTTAATCATGTTTTTTATGTTTCGTAGAAAAAAATGATATAGATAACCTTATAAATTTTGAATATAAACCCTATACCCGTTCCACTTGAAGATGCTCGTTTCAGGAAACCTGAGCGATTCATAACCAAGGCACCTTTTTTTATCAAGGGTTGTTCCCTTAAAAAGAAATGTAACGCAGGGTATGATTTGCTCAGTCTTCCCCAAGGGCTGGTTTAGAAACGCTTTATGCCGCGTTATTGATTTTGAGAAGGAACAACCATTCTCTACAATCAATGCCTTGCCTAAAGGCGTTTCTAATTCCAGCTGAATCCTGCATCTTCAAGTGGAGCGGGTATATAGCACATAGTTAGGTTGTTGAGTGGAGCTGTATATGATTAACCAAATAAGCTAAATTAAGTTTTAAAATAAAACCTGAGTTTAATAAAATTATAAAATAAGTAATACGGACCTAAACCATAGATAATCGGTCAAAATATGCTTGTAAATCCATCAGATTGTTCTTCAAATGCTCAGACAAACAATTTTATTAAAAAAGTGGTTGACTGTGCCTCATCATAACCGTATTATCTCGCCGCATTCAACGACTTGTTGTTGAATCAGACAAAAGATCGCGGAGTGGTAGTTCAGTTGGTTAGAATACCGGCCTGTCACGCCGGGGGTCGCGGGTTCGAGTCCCGTCCACTCCGCCAACTTTGTCAAATCATCATAAATGATGTAGGTGTAAGTCCTATAAACTTGCAGAACAAAAGATCGCGGAGTGGTAGTTCAGTTGGTTAGAATACCGGCCTGTCACGCCGGGGGTCGCGGGTTCGAGTCCCGTCCACTCCGCCAATTTTGTTAAAATCATCATAATTGATGTAGGTTGTAAGTCCTGTTAAAATTTTCAAAACAAAAGATCGTGGAGTGGTAGTTCAGTTGGTTAGAATACCGGCCTGTCACGCCGGGGGTCGCGGGTTCGAGTCCCGTCCACTCCGCCAATTTTGTTAAAATCATCATAATTGATGTAGGTTGTAAGTCCTGTTAAAATTTTCAAAACAAAAGATCGCGGAGTGGTAGTTCAGTTGGTTAGAATACCGGCCTGTCACGCCGGGGGTCGCGGGTTCGAGTCCCGTCCACTCCGCCAATTTTGTTAAAATCATCATAATTGATGTAGGTATAAGTCCTACTAAAACTTAACAGTAAAATATTATATTTTTATTTAACTTTTATTAATTTATAATTTGTTAATTATATAATAAAGAACAAAGATCGCGGAGTGGTAGTTCAGTTGGTTAGAATACCGGCCTGTCACGCCGGGGGTCGCGGGTTCGAGTCCCGTCCACTCCGCCAACTTTGTTAAATCTCCAAGTATATTTTTATATAACTTCTATAACTTCTATTAATTCTTAATATTCATATTCCATTTTAATACTAAGTACTTATTCTACTCGTAATCGCCTCAGCCTTATACCAATCTCATAAACTAAGTGAGCATTTATACGGGCTAAAATAGATCACTTAATTAATGAAACTGGTATAACAGATAAAAAAAAACCCAAACATTGTTTGGGCTAAAAATGGCTCAGGGGTGTGAGCCGTGCGCTAATTAACTTTTACTAAGGGCAATGCTCTAAAATTATAAAGTTAAAAATACAATAGAAATAAAAAATAAGTCGGTCATTAAGTTCTACTTATTCACAATTCAACATAAAAATACAAACAATGTAACGAATGTGTAACTAAGTGTAGTGTAAGTTTTTTAAATTGCTAATATTTGTTTGATGTTTTTATTGTTATTATATTCAATAGGTTACGAGTTTGTTTTGATTTTCTTGTTAAAAGGTAACTGTAAGTTATCAACAGATAGTTAATGCTAAAACAGAAGTTGTACACAAGCTCTGTATATACCTGTACTGGTTAAAATAGTTAAACCCTACGTTCTTTTCAATCGCAATAACCAGTTATTACTCAATCAAGCGTCTTGTCTTTAAATATTTTTCCTTCGCACAGCTAGACCAGAAAATTATCGGAATTGGTATAAATCATATTATATTTTAAGGCATATTTGTGTATTCAATAACTGCTGGCTATTGCAAGTAAATTTAACGATGGAGTTGGAGAAAATAATTGCTAAAGGATGGGGATTAAACCGAGCTCTGGTTAAGTCGTTTGATATAAAAAAGCTATGCCGATTACAGGTAATAGGCATAGCTATAATTAAGTAAAGCTAATAAGTGGAGCTATTAATCAATAATATTGTAATTATTTATGTTTATAGAGTCGCTATATTTTAGACGTTATGCCGTTTTATTCGCTAGTAAAGATAAACTTTCTTCAGCAAAACCAACACCTACCTCAGTATAAAAGTTAAATACCTTATCAATACCAAACTCTTCTAGTTGCGCTCGTTCATCTTCGTAACGAGCAACCGCAGCTATTTTCCCTTTATAATGTACGGCGTTAAGTAATTTTTTTATCGTTATTGAATCTTGTACTGATGGTAAGGCAAGTAACACTAACTCAATACGAGATAAGTCTAAACTTTCCCAAAAGTGTATATCTTCAGCATCACCGTAATATCCATCTATCCCTTTATTGGCTAACCAGGTGATTTTATCTTTATCAGCATCTAGCCCCCAAGCCGGAGCATCACTGTGATTGTTAATTGCTTGATAAGCCCCCATACCAACACGGCCCATACCAACAATTAAAATGGGACGTTGTGCAGGTTGTGAAAAGCTGTCTTCAGCTAATTTTCTTTCTCGTTCAAATAAGGCTAGAAAGTCTCGATGTTTAGCAAATAAGGTATGCGCAAAGCGATAAATGACATTCGTTAATATAAATGAGATTGACACACTTAGCGCCAGAATAACAAGCCAGTCATTACTTAACCAACCGGCTGTAACACTTAAAGCGCCAACAATTAATCCGAACTCACTAAAGTTGCTTAACGAAAGTGATGTGAGGAATGCGCTTCGACAACGCATTTTTAACAAACTGAAAATACCATAAAAGAGAATAAATTTTATAGGGATTAACAAGACTAATAATAACGCTAAACTAAACATTTCTAAGGTTGGTATTGCAGTAAAACCAATAGATAAGAAAAAGCCAATTAAGAAGATATCTTTAAAGCTCATTAATGCTTTGTTAATTTCTGTTGCCTTAGTATGGGAAGCTAGATACATACCAATAAGCAGTGCGCCTAGATCTCCTTTTATATTAACTAATGAAAATAATTCGTAACTACCTAAAGCTAAGAAAATACCGGTTAAAGGGATTAATTCACCGTGACCAACATGATCAATCACTTTATTGACTAATGGCTTTATCAGAAACAACCCAAGTAATGAAAAAGCCCACACTGAAGGGGTTTTACCTGTAGCCATAACTAAAAAAGCGACCGCAACAATATCTTGAATTACTAGAATGCTTACTGCTAATTTACCATGGCGAGTACGCACTTCTCCGTTTTCTTCTAATAATTTGATTACGCAAACAGTACTACTGAAACTTAACGCGAAGGCAATTAACGCAGCGGTTGATAAATCTAAATCAACAAAATAACTAATGGACATTAAAGCGAGTAATTTAAAGAAGGCAATGGTGCCTAATATCCACAGTATTGTATGTAATGAACTACCTAACCAAACTTCTGTTTTAAATAAGTTTTTTACATTTAGTTTTAAACCAATGGTAAATAACATAATAGTAATACCAAGGTCACTCAGTAAACTTAAACTTTCATCAGCTTGGTAGCCAGCAATATTTAGAATAAAACCAGCGGCAAGAAATCCAATAGAGGGGGGTAGTGAAATAGTTTTTGCAGCCAAACCGCAAATAAAAGCGAAAAATATCCAGATAAAGTCCATGTTGTTACTCTATATCTCGTTAAGTCAGTAAGTTTAAGTTAGCAAATAAAGGTTAGCTATTATGAGTATTTATACGCGGCAACAATGTTAAAATTTACCGTTTATTAAATAGAGCACTATTTATATTTAGTAAAGAGCCGAGTAGGAAAAACCTAGCAGAAATTGTATTTATGAATAGAACTTATGAATATACTAAGTAAAAGTATAAATACTATGTATGTAAGTTTAACTTAAAAGTTAAACATTATGCTAATTAAATTGGACTAATTTAGAACCAATTTAATGCATAATTTAACAAAATATTAGTTGTTATTATTGTGAATTATTTTTGCAGCCATTTATCTATTTCAATAGCCATAAAATCACGAATTATTGGCTGAGCTTTAGCGTTTGGATGTAAGTTATCGTTTTGCATTAGCTTGGGATCTATAGCAATATTTATCATAAAATAAGGCATGAGGTAGGCGTTAGTTTTAGTTGCTACTTGTGTATAACTATCGGTAAACATTTTAGTATACCTTGGACCTAGGTTTGGAGGGATTTGTATTTCCATTAAAGCAACTTTAGCACCGCTTCTCTGGCTTTTTGTTACAAGCTCTGTTAAATGCTTTTGAATAAGAGAAACAGGAAAGCCTCTAATACCATCATTACCGCCTAGCTCTATAAGTACATAATCTGGTTGATGGTTATCTAACCAAGAATCAATTTTTAATAAAGCATTATCTGTAGTTTGACCGCTAATTGCGGTATTAATAATGGTAATTTCTTTTTTATTAGCAGAGTATGTATTTTGTAACAATTGAACCCATGCTTGTTCTTGCTCAAGTCCATAGCCAGCACTTAAGCTGTCACCAATCAGTAAAATTTTATCATTCGCATAACTTATTAATGATATGTTAGTGGTAATTAAAATTAATATAAATTTTAGGAAAAAACGCGTCATGTCAGTAGTTTCTCAGGTTGAAAATCAGAAAAAGACTCAGTTAGATGAATCATCAAATATAATCCAAGTATCTGGGTTAACTAAAAGTGTTAGTACACTTGAAGGAAGTCTTACTATCCTTAGCGATATCAACTTCAGTGTCAAGTCTGGCGAATCAGTTGCTATTGTTGGTGCTTCTGGCTCGGGTAAGTCAACCTTACTTAGTTTATTAGCGGGGCTTGATACAGCAACTAAAGGCGATGTTATTCTTGATAATCAAGCACTAAGTTCGTTAGATGAAGAAGATAGAGCGCAATTAAGAGCCGAAAAAATTGGCTTTGTATTTCAATCTTTCATGTTAGTGCAAAGCTTAACAGCGCTTGAAAATGTAATGTTACCAGCTGAGTTAGCGGGCGATCACGATGCTAAAGCACAAGCGATTGAATTACTCGATAAAGTAGGTTTATCACACCGTCTTGAGCATTACCCTTCGCAATTATCAGGTGGTGAGCAACAGCGTGTGGCTATTGCTAGGGCATTTATTGGCTCTCCTAAAATTTTATTTGCAGATGAGCCGTCTGCCAATCTAGATAGTAAAAATGGACATTTAATTGAAAAGTTACTTTTTGATTTAAATAAACAAAATGGTACAACTTTAGTACTGGTTACTCATGATGAGCATCTCGCCAAACAATGCCAGCGTATTATCCATATTGAGGGCGGCCAACTTGAAAAAATAAGTGATGGTGTAACGGTTGACACAACAAAGGTAACAACACATGTGGGTTAAACTAGCTTTTAAGTTATTTTCACGAGAATTTCGACGTGGTGAATTAACCATTATATTTGCGGCAATTGCACTGGCAGTACTCACTGTTTTTAGTTTATCGTCAATCACTGAACGTATAGGTTTAAATATCATTCAAAAGAGTAGTGACTTTATCGCTGCAGATCGACGTTTATCAAGTAATCACCCTATTGATACCCAATTATTAAGTAAAGCGAATGAATTTGACTTAGAAACTGCAAAGTTGATTTATTTTGACTCAATGTTATTCGCTAATGACGAGCTAGTACTAGGCTCAGTGAAAGCAACAACACAAGCATACCCGTTACGAGGAAAAATATCGATTAAGGATGAACTAACGAGTGAGCCTTATGATGTATCAACAGGGCCTGAAGTCGGCTCTATTTGGCTCAGTGAAGGACTCTTTTATACGCTTAATGTAAAGATTGGCGATACAGTTGAGTTAGGTGCAGGTATATTTAATATAGAAAAAGTTTTAGTTAAAGAGCCCGATGCGCCATTTTTCTCTCTATCTGGTAATAAACGCGTATTACTTAATTATGCGGATGTTCCTAAAACGAAAGCAATTCAGCCTGGCAGTCGTGCCTTTCATCGTTATCTGTATAAAGGTGAAGAGCAACAATTAACAGATTATTATGCGTGGTTGAAACCGCAATTAAAAAGTAACCAAGATTGGCAAGGTATAAAAGACAGACAATCGCCATTAGGTAAAAACTTATCGCAAGCTGAGAGTTATTTATTATTAGCAGGGTTATTTGGCATTATGTTAGCTGCTGTTGCCATGGCAGTATCAGCAAAACGTTATTGTGAACGACAATACGATCCTGTAGCTATGATGAAAACTTTAGGTGGTAGCCGTCGCGTTATTCGTAACATATTTTTATTACACCTAAGTTTAGTCACTGTTTTCTCAGTCGTTGTTGGTTTAAGTATTGGTTATGTTTTGCAAACTATTGGTGCTGATTATTTAATGAGTTTTATGGGCGCAGAATTACCTACTGCGGGTGCTAGACCTTGGTTGCTATCTATTCTTATCGGGGGAATTTGTGCTTTGATGTTCTCATTGAAGCCTCTATTAGATTTATTTGATATTCCACCTCTACGTGTTTTACGACGTAACTTAGGCGATACCTTGGCAATAAGTCGAATTCATGTCGCTTTATCATTAATCACTATTTTTGCTTTAATGTGGTTATTTAGTGGTGAAATAGTTACTACGTTAATTTTGTTTGCTTCTACCTTATTAGTTATTGCTATTTTATTTGCTATATCGCGCTTACTTTTTGCTGCTGGTCGTAGTTTAGGGTTAAGACCTGGCTCTAGTTGGTCTTTAGCCATTGCAACTTTGCAAAAGCGCGCCAATGCCAATGCAATCCAATTAATTAGCTTTGCCTTAGCAATTAAGTTGATGTTGTTTTTAGTTGTTCTCAAAAGTGACATTATTGATGACTGGCAACAACAAGTACCTGAAGGTGCGCCGAATATGTTTATCATTAATATTGGAGAGCAAGAAATTTCGCCGATTAAGCAATTCTTTACTGAAAACAATATTATTCATGAAGACTTTTACCCTGTCTTTAGAGGGCGTGTTGATGCTATCAATGATGAACCTCTGGCACGAAAAGTTTCTAAACAAGAAGGTGAAGAAAAAGACGAAGAAGAAAGAGAAGGTGTTAGACGAGAGCCAAATTTGACATGGTTAGCAGATTTACCTGAAAGTAATGAAATAACGGAAGGGGAATGGTTTAGTAGTGAGCTTACCAGTGAAGATGATATTGAAGTATCTGTTTTTGATGGCTGGCAAGACAGGTTAAACCTTAAGCTGGGTGATACCATTACTTTATTAGTTGATGAGCAACCTATAAAAGTTAAAGTAACCAGTTTTAGAAAAGTTGATTGGGCATCACTTAAACCTAACTTTGTGATGGTATTAAGCCCCAATATGGCAGGAAAAGTCCCTGTAACTTACTTCAGCGCAGCACAAATTAAAGAGCAACATACTAAAGCTGTTAGCCAATTGTTACAGCGTTACCCAACTATAAGTATGATTGATATCAAAGCGAGAATAGAGCAAGCACAATCAATTATTGCCCAAGTTTCAAT
Source organism: Colwellia sp. E2M01 (assembly GCF_018860585.1). GTDB lineage: Bacteria > Pseudomonadota > Gammaproteobacteria > Enterobacterales > Alteromonadaceae > Colwellia. The sequence goes on along the minus strand of NZ_JAHKPR010000064.1, from coordinate 31,720 downwards.
AGCTATTGGTTTTGTTTTGTCTATTGTTTTAATTAGTGGAGCTTTAGTACTTATTTCACAGGTACAAGCGAGTTTAGCTGAACGTATGCAAGAAGTGGTTATTTTAAGAACCTTAGGTGCGAAAGGGCGGCTAATTAAATTAGCAACCTTGTATGAGTTTGTTCTACTTGGTGCTATTGCTGGTTTGGTAGCCGCTGTAGTAAGTGATGTCGCCTTATTTATTATTCAACAACAACTGTTTAATGTTGATGGTAGATTTCATTTTTATATTTGGTTACTAGGTCCTATGAGCGGAGCTATTTTTGTTTCAGCGATCGGTTATTTTATGGTAGCAAGAACAATGCGACAAAATACTCAAGGGTTATTACGTAAACTAGGTTAAGTAAAATATAATACAGTGCTTTTGGGACTGGAATGAGAATAGTATTCATGACAATGTAATAGTCTAACTGAATTAATTAGGTTATATTGCTTTGATAAAATATAAGGACTCATTTTCATGATTGTAACCCCTGATTCTAATCTCAATAAGAACTCCATAGTTAAAATTTTTGTTACTATCGCGGCTATTTTTATTATCCTTGCAGGAATAAAGGTAGCCGCTATTATTCTTGTTCCATTCTTACTCTCAATTTTTATTGCCATCATTTGTAACCCGTTAGTAAGTAAAGCCACGAGTTATAATATTCCCAAAGCTATATCCATTATTTTCGTCATTGCTTTATTTGTCACTTTTGCCGTTTTTATTACAGGGTTAGTTGGTAGCTCTCTTAATGAACTAAAGGAGCACCTACCTCAGTATAGGGTCCAACTTAAAGACCAGTTTTCATGGTTAACTGAGTTTTTTAGTAAATATGACATTAAAATATCGGTAAAAATACTTACTGATTATTTTGATCCAGCAGCAGCAATGGGTTTAGCCGCAGAAATGTTATCAGGGTTTGGCTCTGTAATGGCTAATATGTTCTTGGTTATTTTAACGGTTGTTTTTATGTTATTTGAGTCATCAACATTACCACAAAAAATACATATCGCCTTAGATGATCCGCAAAAACGATTAAAACAAATAGGCCGCTTTTTAACTTCAGTAAATCATTATATTGCGATTAAAACCGTAATGAGCCTATTAACAGGCTCTTTAGTGTCGCTAATGTTATGGGGTTTGGGTTTAGATTTCTTTTTATTATGGGGCGTTTTAGCCTTTTTACTTAACTATATTCCAAATATAGGCTCTATCATTGCTGCGGTACCACCAATAACCTTGGCTATTTTACAGTTAGGCGTAGGTGACGCGGGTATTGTTGGCTTAGGCTTTCTCGCCATCAATATGGTTGTAGGTAATATTATTGAACCTAAATATTTAGGTAAAGGTTTAGGCTTATCTACTTTGGTTGTTTTCTTATCTTTAATCTTTTGGGGGTGGATGCTTGGCACTGTTGGTATGTTATTAAGTGTTCCTTTAACCATGATATTAAAAATAGGTATGGAAAACTCACCAGAAGGGCGTTGGATTGCAGTACTGCTAAGTGATGAAAGTGGTTTAGAAGATGTTATTGATGATGAAAGCGCTGAAACCATAGAAGATGAACACGAACAAAAATTATTGAGTTAGTGTTAATTACGTTAAGTTGATATTTAATCAATGTTAGCTATAGCTCAAACTAAAAAAGCGTTAACTAATAACGCTTTTTTATGCCATAAATATTGCACTAACATCATTTCTTAAGGTGTTAGAGTGCTTTCCCTTGCTTTAAGTATCGCTATTCTGGCATTGCTTAATACCACAAAACACTTCTTATAACCGATACTGGCACCACTTGCAGGCGATATAGCTAAATATTGCCATCTACAGTCATCTTCACGATAACTCACGAAGCTACGTTGTGCACTTTTAAACATATTTAATGCGGAGCTGCGGCCATTGTTAGCGGCTTTTTCTTCTAATGCAAAGGTGTGTAAGTTAACCCATGTTTGTAACTCTCTTTCTACATGCATAATGACACTATCTAAACACTTTGACATAGCTTGTTCAGCTAATTGTTCAGGGGCATTATTTTGACACTCTTCAATACTGCTAGCAGCATGAGCAGAAGTCAATGATAATAAAGGGTACAATAGAAGTAGAGCTGAACTCATTTTAACAAAATTAAATGTGTTAATACTTAACTTTACTAAAGTGTTTTTTTGAAAAGGAGTAATACTGCGCGTTATTTTATGATTTAACACTTTAATCCTTATTTATTGAAAAATAAATTAAAAATATAAATAAGAGCTATATTCATAATAATATAACTCAAGGAAGTCCGTAAACGTATTTAAATACTAGACTAATTTAGTATTTTAGCTTAATTAAATAATTAAATTAAAGGATTAATTTAATCATTTAATTTAAGATACTAGGATTTGTTATTCTTTAAATATTAGTTTCACTGATACTTTAATGACTGGTCATGATAGGATTGTATTCTAAGTTAATTTTTAATAACCTTTAGATAGTAATATTTGTTTAAATATAAATAGTTAAGTACTATTCATTAAAACAATTTAATTAAAAAAAACATTAGGTTATTTAAATTATTGTTCAGAATAAATTTAAGGACTGGCGATAATAAAACGCAAAATAAGCCGTTAACAAACTTATTTAAAAATTGATGCTGACACCAATAAAATTTCGATAGGCCTTATAATTAAGGACTGAATTTAAAAGCTAAGTAAAAATATTTAGCATACCTAAATATTTTTAATAGCCGAGAGACTATTTAATGAAGCTAGATAATGAATACAGAATACTGGTTGTAGATGATGCCCAAGACACGCAAATGTTATTAGATTACGATCTAAGTGCTGCGGGTTATCTCGTTACTTGCTGTGATAATGGTGAAGATGCGCTGACAATATTAAAAGCGCAAAAAGTTGATCTCATTCTATTAGACATGTATATGCCAGGCTTATCCGGTTTAGAAACATTAGTTAAAGCAAAAGCTGATGATTTAACGGCTGATATACCTGTGATCATGTTATCAGCTTCTACTGATGAAGATGAGGTTGTTGCGGCCTTAGAATACGGAGCTGGAGATTATGTTATTAAGCCTTATGTTGCCAAAGTTTTACTAGCTCGCATAAGAACCGCAATTCGATTAAAAGAAAAAACTGCTCAGCTTGAATATCTAGCTAAAACTGACTTTCTCACCGGTATTAATAATCGTGGTAACTTTTTTGAGCTAAGTACAAACGCTCTGAGTTTAGCGAATAGGACTGGGCAAATGTTTGTTGTTGCAATGTTTGATATTGACTTCTTTAAGCCCATAAATGACAACTATGGGCATTATGCGGGAGATCAAGTTTTACGTGTGTTTAGTCGAAGTTTGTCTGAGGCCTTTAGAGGTTACGATATTATAGGTAGAGTTGGAGGCGAAGAGTTTGCAGTGTGCTTACCTAATACCAGTAAGGAAAATGCTTATATTGCCTGTGAAAGGTTTCGTACATCAATAGAGCAACTTGATATCAACATTATTACTGATAATGAAGAAGAAACTGTGATTAATATTACAGTAAGTACTGGATTAGTTTTAGCTGAAAATAAAACCTTAAAAATAGATGCTTTAATGAAACAAGCCGATATAGCACTCTATTACGCAAAAGAGCACGGACGTAATCAAGTCGTTGATGCTAGTCTTATTTGTAATAAAGAGTTAGAAGGAAATAATCAAAGTAAGAGTGATAAGGATATTATGCAAACTAAATTAAATGAAGCACAAGAAGGTAACATTGATGGTATTGATTATGCTATTGGTGTGAACAATGTTTTAGGTGACGCATCATTATTCCAGGAGGTTTTAGTGATGTTTTATCAAGATCACCACCAAGATGCGGATAAATTATATAAGGCAATGACAGAGCAAGACAATGCAACCATTAAACATCTAGCTCATACCTTAAAAGGTGTGGCATGCTCTGTTGGGGCCATGGAACTATTTGAAATAACGAAAACACTTGATATTGCAATTAATGAAAATCAAATGAGTGCTATTGACGATTTGTACACTAAATTGTCGTTAGAGTTAAACAGGGTTATGCAGGCAATTAAGTCAGTACTTGATGTCAGTTAATAGTTTTACAGTCTATTTTTGTTATTGAACAAAAATAGACTGACGTAAAGGTAGAATAAAGGGAGTGAGTTAGAAATCTCACACCAATTTTTATTCGTCGATAAGTATCGTTATATCAGTAATTGGAATACAACAGCAGGGTAATATTTCTTTCTCACCAACATAAGCTAAAGGCTCACCCATGGGGTAGTTGATATCGCCTTCTACTAGCTTTACTCTGCAGGCACCACAAAAGCCATCTCGACAATGATAATGGACTTCCACATCGGCAGACTCTAAACAATCAAGCAACGTTTGTTTACTATTTTTATAGTGAACAACTTTTCCTTGAACACTTATTTTAGGCTCTAATTTGAGGTTACTATTCACTTTTTGAGTCGTGTTTTTTGTTGTCATACACACCTCAAGTGTTAAATTAAATCAAATGTCATTAAAACAACTAAAAGTATTGAGAGAAAAGTAAGTACTTATAAGTCAAAATCATCAAAGTCATCTTCATTCATTGATGCATCAACCTGTCCAACCAAATAGCTAGATATTTCAGTTTCTTGTGGTGCTACTTGCACGTTATCACTAACTAAGTAAGCATTCATCCATGGTAACGGGTTACTTTTTACGTTGTATGGTGAAGTAAAACCAATAGCGGCTAAACGCTGACTAGCGATATATTCAATATATTGGTTTAAAATTTCAGCGTTAAGGCCAATCATCGAACCGTCTTTAAATAAATATTTGGCCCATTCTTTCTCTTGGTTAACAACATCAAGAAATATTTGTAAGCCTTCGTCACGCATTTCTTCACTGATTATTTTCATTTCAGGGTCGTCGTTGCCAGCTCTCCAGTTATTTAAAATATGCTGTGTGCCTGTAAGATGAAGTGCTTCATCACGGGCAATCAATTTAATTATTTTAGCATTACCTTCAAGTAATTCTCGTTCAGCAAAAGCAAATGAGCAGGCAAAACTTACATAAAAGCGAATGGCTTCAAGGGCATTAACAGAACAAACCGCAAGGTATAAACGTTCTTTAAGCTTTCTGGTATTTACCTCGATTGTTTCACCGTCTACTTGATAAGTTCCTTCACCTTGAGATTGCAATAATTGTGTGGTTAATATCACTTCATCAAAATATTTAGCAATACTTGAGGCACGCTTTAAAATGGCAGGGTTAACAATAATATCGTCAAATATTTCACCGGGTTCGGTAAATAAGTTACGTAAAATATGGGTATAAGAGCGAGAGTGAATGGTTTCACTAAATGCCCATGTTTCAACCCAAGTTTCAACTTCCGGTAAAGATACTAATGGTAGGAGTACCGCATTTACTGAGCGTGCGGCCATAGAGTCGAGTAAGGTTTGGTATTTTAAATTAGAAATAAAAATATGTTTTTCAGAGTCAGTAAGGCTCTGCCAGTCAGCTCTATCCTTTGATACATCCACTTCTTCAGGACGCCAGAAAAAAGAAAGTTGTTTTTCAATGAGCTTCTCAAACGCCACAAAACGCTGTTGATCGTAGCGAGATACATTAACACTGTTTCCTAGAAACATTGGCTCTAGTAAAGCATTATTAGGGGTTTGATTAAACGTGGTATACGCCATTTTTTTATTCCTTTAGAGACTACATCCGTGTAGTAACAAAAGCCTAGTAAAATGACTAGGCTTTATAGTTTTTAATTGATATTACTGATATAAATTAACTCAGTAAGGTTTGTGCATTTGCAGAGTTAAATCTTACACGCGCCGCCTGAGCAGTCATCGTCGTCATCTACTCCAACGTTATCACTAGCACCATCACGTGTGTTGTGATAGTAAAGTGTTTTAACGCCAAGTTTATATGCAGTTAACATGTCTTTTAAAATTTGTTTAACGGGAACTTTACCGCCTTCAAATTTATTAGGATCATAATTAGTATTCGCTGAAATTGTTTGGTCTACAAATTTTTGCATAATAGCAATTAACTCTAAATAACCTTGGTTATCAGGAATACTCCATAATAATTCATAGTTATCTTTAAGCTTTTTGTATTCAGGTACTACTTGTTTTAATACACCATCTTTACTGGCTTTCACACTGATTAAACCGCGAGGTGGTTCAATACCATTGGTTGCATTAGATATTTGTGATGAGGTTTCTGATGGCATTAACGCTGATACAGTAGAGTTTCTAACGCCATGTTTAACAATACTCTCACGTAAACCTTCCCAATCAAGATGTAAAGGCTCAGCAGTAATATCATCTACTGTTCTCTTATACGTATCAATTGGTAAAATACCTTGTGATAGGCGTGTTTCATCAAACTTAGGGCAGGCACCTTTTTCTTTAGCTAATTCGTTACTTGCTTTAAGTAAGTAAAATTGAATTGCTTCAAAAGTACGGTGAGTAAAGTTATTTGCGCTACCATTTGAGTAATAAAGGCCATTTTTAGCTAAGTAGTAAGCAAAGTTAATAACACCTATACCTAAAGTTCTACGCGCCATACTTGCACTTTCTGCAGCTTTAATTGGATAGTCTTGATAATCTAATAAATTATCTAAAGCACGAACAGCTAACTCAGCTAACTCTTCTAATTCATCTAATGACTCAATAGCACCTAAGTTGAACGCAGAAAGCGTACAAAGGGCGATTTCGCCATTTTCATCATTAATATCGTTCATTGGCTTGGTTGGCAAAGCAATTTCTAAACATAAGTTACTTTGACGAATAGCCGCTTTTTCAGGTTGGAACGGGCTGTGGGTATTACAATGATCAACGTTTTGTAAATAAATTCGACCTGTACTTGCACGTTCCTGAGCGAATAAAGTAAACAACTCTACTGCTTTAATACGCTTTTTACGAATAGATTCATCATTTTCGTATTGCTCGTATAAACGTTCAAACTTATCTTGATCTTCAAAGAAAGCATCGTATAAACCAGGTACATCGCTTGGACTAAATAAGGTAATAGAACCACCTTTAATTAAGCGTTGGTACATTAATTTATTAAATTGCACGCCGTAATCTAAATGACGAACACGGTTTTCTTCTACGCCTCGGTTATTTTTAAGTACCAGTAAACTTTCAACTTCTAAATGCCATAATGGGTAGAATAATGTTGCCGCACCACCACGAACGCCACCTTGCGAACAACTTTTAACAGCTGTTTGAAAATGTTTATAAAATGGAATACAACCCGTATGGAATGCTTCGCCGCCACGAATGTTACTACCCAACGCACGAATTTTACCTGCATTAACACCAATGCCAGCACGTTGAGAAACATATTTAACAATGGCGCTTGAGGTAGCATTTATTGAATCTAAACTATCACCACATTCAATTAAGACACATGATGAAAATTGACGAGTAGGCGTACGTACACCTGCCATAATTGGTGTAGGTAAAGATATTTTGAAAAGTGAAATGGCATGATAGAACTTTTCAATGTAACGTAAACGTGTTTCTTTTGGGTATTTTGCAAACAAACATGCGGCCACTAGCACATAAAGAAATTGTGCGCTTTCGTATATTTCACCGTTCACACGGTTTTGTACTAAATACTTACCTTCAAGTTGCTTCATTGCTGCATAACTAAAGTTTAAATCTCGGCTATGATCCATGAACAAAGCCATGTGTTCAAAATCATCTTTAGTGTAGTCGGTAAGCAGGTGTTCATCGTATTTTCCTGCAGCGACTAACTTCACAATATGATCATAAAGGGCAGGTGGCTCAAACTGGCCATAAGCTTTTTTACGTAGATGAAATACAGATAAACGAGCCGCTAAATATTGATAATCAGGTGTTTCTTCTGAGATCAAATCAGCAGCAGCTTTAATGATGGTTTCATGAATGTCTTCAGTTTTTATGCCGTCATAAAACTGAATATGAGACTTTAATTCTACTTGAGAGACAGATACTTGCTCTAAGCCATCAGCAGCCCAAGCAATGACGCGATGGATTTTTTCTAAATCTATGGTTTCTTTATTACCATTTCGTTTAGTTACAGAAAGGTTATTATTCATGAAGTACCTGCACAGCGGTTATTGTTGTTGTTTCTTTATCATCCTTAATAAAAGGATCTAAAATGTCCCTAATAAAACCCCTATATACTGTGATTAAAATACTGCGATTAAAATAAAACACCTTTTAAGTTATAAATAATTGAAGGTGTAGCTTATATCGATTGAACATCAAATGCACAATATCTAGGGTTTTTTAAAATTCCAAACACAAGATAGTGAGGTTTTAGGATTTTTGCAAGTGTTAAAATAGGTTGTTTTTTCTGATCTATTTGTCAATATTTTAAGGGTTAGTAGTGACTAACCTAGCAAGACAATTTGTTTTTGTAATTTACTAAAATCAATATTTATTTCAGTTATTTTTTTAAATGAAAAAAACACGTGATTTTTTTTCATTTAAAAATCATCTTGACTTAGCTGTTTAACTTGAAAATTATAAACTTGTTATATAACAATTGCTTAGCGTGATGTAGTTGGCGGAGATTAATCTTCGAACAACTTGTTTGTTTAACCTACTTGTTACGATGAATTAAGCATCAACTTAATTTAAAGGCGGTTAATTTGGTAAGTAAGTTGGCTAAGCAACAGTGAATTTAAAAGAACAAAAATCAGCATAAATAATAATGCGCAGTTTTACGCTGAATAATAGGGTCTGTGATCTTTCAGATTTAAAATTTATTCAATTTAAAAAGCGACCAACAATGAGTAAATTTGTTTTAAATGAACCTAAAGGCAGCTCTTGTTTGAATTTATACGACGTTATCGCTTGTTCGTGTAGCTCGCTATAGGTCACATGACCTGCCTTGTCTACTATTAATAAAAGAAGTCCAAATAAGTTGCTGTAAAAGTAATCTCGAAAGATCAACAGATTCTAGTTAAAACTTTATATTTTACGACAGCATAAAATGTAATTAACATCTAATGAATCTATTAATTTATGATTTTCAGTTAGCGGGTTATAATGAATACCACTGGCATCAATACACTTTAAATCGAAATCTTCAGCCCAAGCGATTAACTGTGATGGTCGTATAAATTTATCATGATCGTGGGTACCATCTGGCACTAGCTTAAATAGTTTTTCAGCGGCGAGTATTGCTAGCAGGTATGACTTAATATTTTTATTAAGTGTTGAAAAGAAAACTAAGCCACCGGGTTTTACTAATGTAGAACAGGCGTGAATTACCGAAGCAGGATCGGGTACATGCTCAAGCATTTCCATACAAGTTACTATATCAAAGCTATCAGGCGCTTCTAGCGCTTTTTCTTCAGCCGTTATTTTTTGATAATTAATAGGTAAGCCGGTTTCAAGAGCATGTAGTTTTGCTACATTCAATGGCTCTGTACCCATATCAAGACCGGTAACATTTGCTCCTAATTTAGCTAAAGATTCAGATAAAATCCCACCGCCACAGCCAACATCAATGGCTTTGATATTATGGAGACCATTAATAGCGTTAACCGTGCTGTAATTAGCTTCGTTGTCGGTTGTGCTATCACTTGTAAGTTGAGCAATATGTTGACAAATAAATTGCACTCTTAACGGGTTAATTTGATGTAATGGCTTAAAGTCGCCAGTTAAGTCCCACCATTGACTAGCTACCTGTTCAAATTTAGCAATTTCATCGTTATTTACGTTAAGAGGTTTAGTTGTCATAGCATATATTGTTTGAAGTTAATTTTAAGGACTTTTGATTCTAAACTAAAGTCCTTTTTAAACAAAGAAGATAGATCAAAATTACGGTTTTTAGGTGTTTTTTTAGACGGTTATTAACTGCCTAAAAAACCTTTAAATAAAGCAGTATTGCATCATACATTTTTATGCTAGTATGCTGCGTTGAAACTATTATCAGTGTCTTTTAAGGCATGGTTATAACCATTAAAATAGTTAATAGAGTAGTTATAATAAAAATATTTAAAATAGCGTTTAGCAAATACCTGCCTAACCTAACCAGTAATATAGTTAAGTTATAAGTATTGTTAAGCAAAAGAATTAGTTAAGGGATACCATCGATTTATGTCCGATCTGGCCAAACAAATAGTTCCAGTTAATATTGAAGATGAACTAAAAACCTCCTATTTAGATTATGCTATGAGCGTAATAGTTGGGCGAGCTTTGCCTGACGTACGTGATGGCTTAAAACCAGTACATCGTCGCGTATTATTCGCTATGGATGTGTTAGGGAATGACTGGAATAAAGCTTATAAAAAATCAGCCCGTGTGGTTGGTGATGTTATAGGTAAATATCACCCGCATGGTGATACTGCTGTTTACGATACAATAGTTCGTATGGCGCAACCGTTTTCTTTACGTTACATGCTTGTAGACGGGCAAGGTAACTTCGGCTCTGTTGATGGCGATAGCGCAGCTGCAATGCGTTATACCGAAATTAGAATGGCAAAAATTGCGCATTCTATTCTTGCCGATTTAGATAAAGAAACCGTAGACTTTGTGCCTAACTATGATGGCACTGAACATATTCCAGCGGTTATGCCAACGCGTATTCCTAACTTATTAGTTAATGGTACTTCTGGTATCGCGGTTGGTATGGCAACGAATATTCCGCCGCATAACTTAACTGAAGTGATTAATGGCTGTTTAGCATTAATTGATAATAGTGATATTACTTTTGAAGAGCTATTAACTCATATCCCAGGGCCTGATTTTCCTACCGCAGGTATTATCAGTGGTCGTGCAGGTATTGAAGAAGCGTACCGTACTGGTCGTGGTAAAATTAAAATTCGTGCTCGTGCAGAAATTGAATGTAATGAAAGCACAGGCAAAGAAACAATTATTGTTCACGAATTACCTTATCAAGTTAACAAAGCTCGCTTAATTGAAAAAATGGCAGAGCTTGTTAAAGAAAAACGTCTTGAAGGTATTTCAGCATTACGTGATGAGTCTGATAAAGACGGCATGCGTATGGTTATTGAAATTAAACGTGGTGAAGTAGGCGAAGTTGTTTTAAACAATTTATTTAAGCTTACCCAAATGCAAGTCTCTTTTGGTTTAAATATGGTGGCATTAACTAATGGCCAACCTAAAATATTTAATCTAAAAGAAATGCTAGAGGCCTTTGTACTTCATCGCCGTGAAGTAGTAACTCGTCGTACTATTTTCGAATTAAGAAAAGCCCGTGATCGCGCGCACATCTTAGAAGGTTTATCCATTGCGCTAGCAAATATAGACCCGATCATCGAATTAATTAAAAGCTCAACCAACAGAAAAGAATCTGAAGAAAAACTGATTGCTCAAGGTTGGGCATTAGGTAATGTTGCAGACATGCTTAGCGCTGCAGGTAATGACGCTGCACGCCCTGAGTGGTTAGAACCACAATATGGTATACGTGACGGTTTATATTACCTAACAGCTGAGCAAGCGAAAGCGATTGTAGATTTACAACTTTACAAATTGTCTGGCATGGAACATGAAAAGATTCTTAGCGAGTACAAGGCGTTATTAGACTTAATTGCTGAATTAATGCATATCCTTGCAACACCTGCGCGTTTAATGGAAGTTATCTGTGAAGAGCTAGTTGCTATTCGTGATGAATTTGGTGATGAGCGTAGAACTGAAATTACTAATGCGTCACATGATTTATCCCTTGAAGACTTAATTACTGAAGAAGATGTTGTGGTAACCTTATCTCATGAAGGTTACGTTAAATATCAAGTATTAAGTGATTACGAAGCGCAGCGTCGTGGTGGTAAAGGTAAAGCAGCCACCAAGATGAAAGAAGAAGACTTCATCGAACGTTTATTAGTGGCGAATACTCACGACACTATTTTATGTTTCTCAGATCGCGGTAAACTCTATTGGTTAAAAGTATTCCAATTACCTCTAGCTAGTCGTACTGCTCGTGGTCGCCCAATAGTCAACATTTTACCACTTGAAAGTGATGAACGTATTACGGCTATTCTACCGGTACGTGAATATTCAGCTGACAAATACATTGTTATGGCAACAGCTTCAGGTACGGTTAAGAAAACGCGTTTAGACGCATACTCTAATCAACGTGCTAACGGTATAATTGCTTTAAATCTACGTGATGACGATACCTTAATTGGTGTAGATATTACTGATGGTAATAACGACATTATGTTGTTCTCTGACGAAGGTAAAGTCGTTCGCTTTAACGAGAAAGTACGTGATAGCGAAACAGGTGAAATTAAACTTGATCCAGAAACGGGTGAACAACGTTGGGCGTTAAAACCTATCGGTCGTACAGGTACCGGTGTTCGTGGTATGAAGCTTGAAGGTGAGCAAAAAGTTGTATCGCTTATCGTGCCAAAAAATGACGGACCAATCTTAACAATTACTGAAAACGGTTTTGGTAAACGTACCGCTTTAGCTGAATACCCAGCGAAGAGCCGTGCAACCAAAGGTGTTGTTTCAATCAAAGTTAGTGAGCGAAACGGTAAAGTTGTTGGCGCTGTTCAAGTTGAAGAGCTTGACGAAATAATGCTTATTACTGATAACGGCACATTAGTACGTACCCGTGTTAATGAAGTAAGTGTTATTGGTCGTAATACCCAAGGTGTTCGTTTAATTCGTACGGCAGAAGATGAGCATGTAGTTGCCCTTCAACGTATTGATGAAATTGAAGAGCCTGCGGTAATTGAAGGTGATGTTGACGGAGAAAGTGTAGAAGGCGAAAGTAGCGATGCTATTAGCGCAGCAAGCACAACCGATCAAGATGGCAGCAATAACGAAGAACCAAACGAAGACAACAAACCCGAATAACCGTCGTCTTACGTAATAAAAAGGGCGGCTAATAACCGCCTTTTTTAATGTGTATTAATTAGTAAAATTTAAATTGTAGTTAAAATATTAGTTAAGTGAGTAAAACAGAAAATGTCTGAAATTTTTAATTTTTGTGCTGGCCCTGCGATGTTACCTAAAGCGGTTATGGCAAAAGCACAGCAAGAGTTTTTGAATTGGCAAAATACCGGTAGCTCTGTCATGGAATTAAGTCACCGTAGCGGTATTTACATGGAAATGGCTGCAAAAGCTGAAGCTGATTTACGTGATTTAATGTCAATTCCAGACAATTATAAAGTATTGTTTTGTCATGGTGGTGGTAGAGGCCAATTCTCAGCGGTACCATTAAACTTATTACCACAAGGTAAATCTGCTGATTATATTGTTTCAGGCTCATGGTCAGAAGCGGCAGCTGCTGAAGCGCAGAATTTTGGTGATATCAATGTTGTCAATATCAACCAAGATAAGGAGTCAATTTCTACCTTATTAGACAGTAAAGAATGGCCACTTAACAAAGAAGCTGCTTATGTTCATTACTGCCCAAATGAAACAGTTAATGGTTTAGAAATCAATAGTATTCCAGAAACCAATGGTGTGCCTTTAGTAGCAGATATGTCATCAACTATTTTATCTCATGAAATCGATGTAAGTAAGTTTGGTTTAATCTATGCTGGTGCTCAAAAAAATATTGGTCCATCAGGCTTAACTATCGTTATTGTACGTGATGATTTATTGGGTAATGCGCATAAAGCAACACCTTGTATCATGAATTATAAAATGTCTGCGGATAATGATTCAATGTACAATACGCCACCAACTTATGCGTGGTACCTTGCTGGTCTTGTTTTCCAATGGTTGAAAGATTTAGGTGGCGTAAAAGCTATCGCTAAAGTAAATAAAGTAAAAGCTGAACTACTTTACCAAGCAATTGATAACAGTTCACTTTACCTTAATCATATTGACGTAGAATATCGCAGTAAAATGAATATTCCATTTTGGTTAGCTGATGAGTCGCTTAATGAGCAATTTTTAAAAGAGTCAGAGCAAGCAGGCTTAACAGCTCTATTAGGTCACAGAATTGTTGGCGGTATGCGTGCCAGCATATACAACGCAATGCCGCTTGAAGGTGTGCAAGCGTTAGTCAATTTTATGCAAGAATTTGAAAAGAAGGTTAGATAAAGTGGAACAATTAACGTTAAACCCAATAAATAAAATTAATGGCGAAGTTTTTTTACCTGGCTCAAAAAGCTTATCTAATCGTGCATTACTTATTGCAGCATTAGCAAATGGTACTACAAAGATTACTAACTTATTGGTAAGTGACGACATTAAACACATGTTAAATGCATTATCGCAACTAGGTATCGAATATACTTTAAGTGATTGTGGTACTGAGTGTGTTGTTAAAGGTAACAATGGCTTTTTTGAAGTCGCTGAGCCATTAGAAATATCATTAGGTAATGCGGGTACTGCTATGCGTCCTTTATGTGCGGCACTTGCAGCAAGTGAAGGTGAGTTTATCTTAACGGGTGAGCCGCGCATGAAAGAACGTCCTATCGGTCATTTGGTTGATGCGTTAAATCAGCTGAATGCGGATGTTGAATACTTAGAAAATAAAAATTATCCACCTGTTAAAATTAACGGTAAAGCGTTAACAGGTGACACAGTAACTATCGACGGTTCAATTTCTAGCCAATTTTTAACGGCTATTTTAATGATCGCACCATTGTTAATTTCTGACACAACGATTGAAATTGAAGGCGATCTTGTTTCTAAGCCTTACATTGATATTACCCTTGATATCATGGCCCGTTTTGGTGTTGTGGTGAAAAATAACGATTACAAATCATTCACAGTAACAGGGAATCAAACCTACCAAGCCGTTGACAAATACATGGTAGAAGGTGATGCATCATCTGCTTCATACTTTTTGGCAGCAGGCGCCATTAAAGGTGGTGAAGTTACTGTGCATGGTGTTGGTAAACTCAGTGTTCAAGGTGACAAGCACTTTGCAGACGTACTTGAAAAAATGGGTGCGACGGTTATCTGGAATGACGAGTCAATTACCGTCATTGGTAAATCATTAACCGCTGTTGATATGGATATGAACCATATTCCTGATGCGGCAATGACAATAGCGACAACAGCACTTTTTGCAACAGGTACTACCACCATTCGCAATATATATAACTGGCGCGTAAAAGAAACCGATAGATTATCAGCGATGGCAACTGAGCTGAGAAAGGTTGGTGCAGAAGTGGTAGAAGGGGAAGATTATATCTCAGTTACACCACCAGCAGTACTTAAACACGCAGAAATAGATACTTATGACGATCACCGTGTTGCTATGTGTTTCTCACTAGTTGCTTTAAGTGATACGCCTGTAACGATTAATGATCCTAAGTGTACATCGAAAACATTTCCTGATTACTTTGAAAAGTTAAAACAAGTATCTTGTGAGTAACTTGAAAATAGATTTAAAACTACCAGATAAATAGTTTAACGAAAAATTTAATGAGAGCACTTAAGGTGATATCGTAAATAAGACTTCATTACGATATCACTTGTTATACCACGTATAATCACGCCAATATTTTGAAGTAGGAGAAAACGTTATGCAGGAAAGTATTCCCGTTATAACCATTGATGGCCCAAGCGGTGCAGGAAAAGGAACGATTGCTAGGTTACTTGCTGACCAATTAGGGTGGCACTTACTAGATAGTGGTGCTATTTATCGCGTGTTAGCGGTAGCAATACGCCATCACCAACTTGCCTTAGACGATGAAGAACCAATTATCCCCGTTGCCGCACATCTAGACGTACAGTTTCAAATAAGTAGCCAAGGTGAAGCCAAAGTTATTTTAGAAGGTGAAGATGTTACCGACATCATCCGCACCGAAGAAATCGGCGAACTGGCGTCCAAGGTTGCGGCATTTCCTCGTGTCAGAGAAGCATTATTACGCAGACAACGTGCTTTTAGTGTTAGTCCAGGTTTAATTGCCGATGGTCGTGACATGGGAACTGTAGTTTTTACGCAGGCTCCAGTAAAAGTATTCTTAACTGCTAGCGCCGAAGAACGAGCACAAAGAAGATTTAATCAGTTGAAAGAAAAGGGCATAGATGTTAACATCGGGCGCCTTTTGAATGACATACGTCAAAGAGACGAGCGAGATCAAAACCGTAAGGTAGCTCCACTTGTTCCGGCAGAAGGTGCGTTAATTATTGATTCTACTGATATTTCCATTGAGGAAGTGGTCAATAAAATCCTTATGTTTGCCAATGGTAAACTAACGTAACGCTAAATAAGATAAATGAAAAAACACCTTTGAGCTAGCTTATTTTTTAAATTTGTTAGTATTAAAGACCTTTTAATAGAAAGCCTACTGTACGGACACACTGGGCATACTTAACCACCCCATGAAACAATGATGTTGAATGGATTAATAGCTGAGTTTATATACAAGTTATGACTGAAAATTTTGCAGAACTTTTTGAAGAAAGTTTAAAAGAAATCGAAACACGCCCGGGTTCAATCATCCGCGGAACAATCGTTAAAGTTAACAAAGACAATGTAATTGTTGATGCTGGCCTTAAATCTGAGAGTGTTATCTCAATTGACCAATTTAAAAATGCTACTGGTGAAGTAGAAGTAGCTGTTGGTGATGAAATTGACGTAGCCTTAGATGCAACAGATGATGGTTTCGGTGAAACTATTCTTTCTCGTGAAAAAGCAAAACGTCACGAAGCATGGCAAGTGCTTGAAAAAGCATACGAAGAAAAAGAAACTGTTATCGGTGTTATCAACGGTAAAGTTAAAGGTGGTTTCACGGTTGAAGTTAGCGACATCCGCGCTTTCTTACCAGGTTCATTAGTAGATGTACGTCCAGTACGTGACACTGCTCACCTTGAAGGCAAGCCATTAGAATTTAAAGTTATTAAGCTTGATCAAAAGCGTAATAACGTAGTTGTTTCTCGTCGTGCTGTTATCGAAGCTGAAGGTAGTGCAGAACGTGATGAATTACTTGAGTCATTAGCTGAAGGCCAAGAAGTTAAAGGTATCGTTAAGAACCTTACAGACTACGGTGCATTTGTAGACTTAGGCGGCATTGATGGTTTATTACATATTACAGATATGGCTTGGAAACGCGTTAAGCACCCAAGTGAAATTGTAAATGTTGGCGATGAAATCCAAGTTAAAGTATTGAAATTCGACCGTGAGCGCACTCGTGTATCTCTAGGTATGAAACAGTTAGGCGAAGATCCATGGGTAGCAATTGCTAACCGTTACCCAGAAGGTTCTAAACTTTCTGGTCGTGTAACTAACTTAACTGACTACGGTTGTTTCGTTGAAATCCAAGAAGGCGTTGAAGGTTTAGTTCACGTTTCTGAAATGGATTGGACTAACAAAAACATCCACCCATCTAAAGTTGTTAACTTAGGTGACACAGTTGAAGTACTAGTATTAGAAATTGACGAAGAACGTCGTCGTATTTCTTTAGGCCTTAAACAGTGTATTGCTAATCCTTGGGAAGAGTTTGCTAAAAACTTCAACAAAGGCGACAAAGTATCAGGTAAGATCAAGTCAATTACTGACTTCGGTATCTTCATTGGTCTTGATGGCGGCATAGATGGTTTAGTTCACTTATCTGATATTTCATGGGCAGGCGGTGAAGAAGCTGTTCGTGATTATAAGAAAGGCGATGAAATCGATGCTATCGTACTTCAAGTTGACCCAGAACGTGAGCGTATCTCGTTAGGTGTTAAACAAGCTGAAGACGATCCGTTCAATATGTATCTTGCAGATAAGAAAAAAGGTGCTATTGTTACTGGTAAGGTAACTGAAGTTGACGCTAAAGGCGCAACTATCGAGTTAGCTGAAAGTGTTGAAGGTTACCTTCGTGTTAGCGACATCTCTGTAGACCGTATCGAAGATGCATCTACAGTATTAAAAGTTGGTGACGACGTTGAAGCTAGATTTATGGGTGTGGATCGTAAGAACCGTACTATTAGTCTATCTATCAAAGCAAAAGACCAAGCTGATGAACGTGAAGCAATGGAAAACTTAAATCAAGTTGAAGAAACTGGTTTAAGTGCTATGGCTGCAGCGTTTAAAAATGCTAAAAACTAATATCCCTTTCGGGATGTAGTTTTACTTTGCAATGGTGCTGTAACTATTACAGCAGGTGAAAAGAGTATTTATCACTTTCGTGGTGATACTCTTTTCTTATATTAAACGCCATTGGCGGAGCCCATTTTTACTTTAATTATAAAATAATACTTGCTAGTATAATATTCTAATGCAAAGTAAAGTTGCGCAGTGCTAGGTAAATACTGAGGTGTCACTATGACTAAGTCAGAACTTATTGAAAGATTAGCCGATAAACTTGATCACTTATCTGCTAAAGATGTGGAAAAATCTATAAAAGAAATTTTAGAATTAATGGTCGGCTCCTTAGCTAAAGGTGATCGTATTGAAATTCGAGGTTTTGGTAGCTTTTCATTGCATTATCGCGCGCCACGAGTTGGAAGAAACCCGAAAACTGGTGAATCGGTTGAATTAAGTGGGAAATACGTTCCTCACTTTAAGCCAGGCAAAGAGTTACGCGAAAGAGTTAATCTTTCTGCTGCTTAAATTGCAAAGCGATGTAAAAAATTAGATAATAAACGGCAGGTTAATTCGTTAACGGTGCCGTTTTTTTTTGCCTAATGTTATTTAGTTAATATAAGGTAAACTTCTTTATTATTAATAACACTTTCGGTTATTAAATATTATTTTCATAGGGTTGATGACAATGCGTTTATATATCACTCTTTTTTTTATTTTAGTTTTATTAGCCGTGGCTTTTATTTTTGGTAGCCAAAATGATCAATTACTGACATTAAATTATTTAGTAGCTCGTACAGAGATTTCTGTTGCGGCTGCGGTAAGTTTATTTTCAGGGATAGGGTTTTTATTAGGTCTATTAGTCACTATTTTATGGCGCATTATACGTAAAAGTAAAAAAGCTTTTACTAGAAAAAAACTACAAGAATAATAGTTAACGCTATTTCCTTTATTCACACTTTTACTTTTCTCAAGAGCGCTAATGATTGAATTACTCTTTTTATTATTACCCGTTGCCATGGCTTATGGTTGGTATATGGGTCGTAATAGCATCAAACAAAACCAACAAATCGCCAAACAAGACTTATCTATAAAGTACTCAACAGGTTTAAATTATTTATTATCTAATCAACAAGATAAAGCAATTGATTCGCTGCTTGACGCTTTAAAAGTAGAAGATGATAGTGTTGAAGCACATTTTGCTATGGCAAATTTATTTAGAAAGCGCGGTGAATTAGACAGAGCATTAAAAGTACATGAGCACCTAGTTAGACTAAACAACCTACCAACTAAAGATAAGCAACAAGCTGTTTTTGAGTTAGGTAAAGATTTCCTTAGTGCCGGTTTATATGATCGTGCCCAAACCATGTTTTTCAAACTATTAAAGTCTAAAGATTATGGTTTGAAATCATTGACCTACTTATTGAGAATATTTCAATCAACTAAAGATTGGCAGCAGGGTATAGATCACCAAAAACAAATAATTAAACTGAACGATAAACGCTTATTACATACTTTAGCCAACTTTTATTGTGAGCTTGCAACAACGGCTTTCGAACAAGATAAATTTATTGAAGTTATTGAATTACTTGAAGAAGCCTTAATTGTTGATCCTGATTCTTGTCGTGCAAACTGGTTAATGGCAAAGATTTATGAAAAGAATCAGCAATGTGAATTAGCAGCAAAATGCTATCAAGCCATATACAAGCAGGATAATGAATTTTTTCCAGATGTTATGCAGCCAATGTTAGAGTGTTATACACGTTTAGATGCCGTTGATGAATTCTACTCTTTCATTAAAAAAGTTTACGATGAAACAGCAGGCTCTAGTGCATTAATATTTTATCTTGCTCATGTAGAGAAAAAGCATGGCAAGAAAAAAGCGACAGAGTTTATTCTTTCTGCACTTAAACGTAGACCGACAATTCGTGGTTTTGAGCACTTTGTTAATATGCAAAAACTTTCTTCTGAAACAGAAGTTAGTAATGCTAGTTTAGATTTAATTACTGAATTAATTAGCGAATATTTAAAGCTTAAGCATAGGTATAGTTGTAGAACTTGTGGTTTTGATAGCTCAACCCATTATTGGTCTTGTCCATCATGTCATGAATGGGAAGTGCTTAAGCCAGTGCGTGGTCTCGAAGGCGAATAATACTCGTTTCTTTGTTGTGAAGTT
This sequence comes from Colwellia sp. E2M01, assembly GCF_018860585.1. Taxonomy (GTDB): domain Bacteria; phylum Pseudomonadota; class Gammaproteobacteria; order Enterobacterales; family Alteromonadaceae; genus Colwellia. The sequence goes on along the minus strand of NZ_JAHKPR010000064.1, from coordinate 11,575 downwards.
CAATAACATGCATCGAATGTACTCACTGACTACCGTCAGCTCCGTGCAATCTCTTTGTTCTTGAACAGCACAACGTTGAAACGAAATATTATTATATTCAATAGATATATAAAAACCAGATACAAAACAAATTACCGTCATTCCCGAAGTTTCTGATCGGGAATCCATTGTATTAGAACACAGGAAACATCATGTTAGATCCAAAAGTTGTTGTTGCACTAGATTTTGATAAGAAAGCTGAAGCCTTATCTTTTGTAGATAGAATTTCACCACAAGATTGTAAGTTAAAAGTCGGTAAAGAAATGTTTACTTACTTTGGCCCTGAGTTTGTAAAAACGTTAACAGGGAAGGGATTTGATGTTTTTCTTGATCTTAAATTTCATGATATTCCAAACACCGTAGCTAAAGCGGTTACCGCTGCTGCTGATTTAGGCGTGTGGATGGTAAATGTTCACGCAAGTGGTGGCAGTCAAATGATGACAAAAGCTAAACAAGCATTAGAGCATTACGGTAAAGACTCGCCATTACTTATAGCGGTTACCGTACTAACCAGTATGAGTGAAAATGATTTACGTGGGTTAGGCATTAATAAAACACCAGCAGAGCAAGTTAACTTTTTAGCTAATTTAACTAAAGATAGTGGCTTAGACGGTGTAGTTTGCTCTGCAATGGAAGCTGAGCAATTAAAAATTGATTTAGGTAAAGAGTTTAAATTAATTACTCCAGGTATAAGACCTGCAGGCTCAGCACAGGACGATCAACAACGTATTATGACCCCAGAGCAAGCGATTGATGTTGGTGTAGATTATTTAGTCATAGGGCGTCCAATTACTAAAGCGTTGAACCCACAACTAGTTTTACAAGGAATTAATGCGTCTATTAACATTAATTAAAACAGTTCAAAGTACTAAGAAGTAGTTAAAGCCAATATATTATATTGGCTTTTTTGTTTGTATAAATAATTATGAAACCTAGCGTTAACCCAACGATTAATGCATGATGGGTTTAGGTGTTTTGTCCGTTGACGGTGGTAATTGTGGTAAAATTACCTGAGGGTGTTCTCCTGTTAATGAAGTTAAAAAAGCTGTGATTTTATTTGCTTCATCATCTGATAATGTTTGTCCTGTTTGCAGATCAGCCATGATCATCACAGCTTCTTTTAAGCTCCAGACAGCGCCATCATGAAAATACGGGTAAGTTAATGATATATTACGCAATGTTGGCACTTTAAATACAAATTTATCACTCTCTTTACCCGTAACAGCAGAACGACCAACATCTGAGTTTTTGGTGTAATAAGGCTTTATTAAACCCATTTTTTGGTAGGTGCTGCCACCAACTAAAGCTCCGCTATGACAAGCAATACAGCCTTTTGTTTTAAAAAGCTCATAGCCATCTTTCTCTGTTTGAGTTAATGCGTTGTCATCGCCTTTTAACCATAAATCAAAAGCTGAATTAGGAGTGCGTAGTGTTTTTTCAAACTCTGCAATTGCTGTAGCTACGTTATCAATGCTGATTTTATTGCTGTTAAAGACTTTTTTAAATTCACTTTTGTATTCAGGAATACTGTTAAGTGTTTCTACCGCTAATGTATGAGTAAAAGCCATTTCTTTAGGGTTATCAATAGGTCCGGAAGCTTGTGCTTGTAAATCATGAGCACGACCATTCCAAAATTGAGCTATGTTTAGTTCAGCATTTAGTACCGTTGGCGAGTTAATAGGGCCAATTGTCCATTCATGTCCAATGGAGCTAGGTAAGTTATCAACCCCACCTTTTGCTAAGTTGTGACAAGAGTTACATGAAATAATATTAGATCTTGATAACCTAGGTTCAAACCAAAGTTTTTTTCCTAATTCAACCATACTCGTATTTACGTTTTCAGCAGGCTCAATTACTTTAATCGGCTCTGTGGTTAACCTATTTGAGTTTGCGTAAACAAGCGAGGGCAAGAGTGAGATTAATATGATGATAAAATTGTATTTCATGATAATTCCTTTCGTTAAAGTGGAACAAAGAGCTAAGTAACCATATTTTCTTTATGGTTTAATATGACATGAAATTTGGATAATAGATTGATCTATATCAACATCAGTAAATGATTGTTAATTGAAAATATTTTTCACTTAAAATTTGGACAAAAAAAAGCTAGGTCAATGACCTAGCTTTCGTATTTTACTTTAATTCATCTAAGTGAATTAATAAATTTTACTTTTCGTAAGCGCTAATAAAAGCAACAAGATCTAAAACTTTGTTTGAATAACCAATTTCGTTATCGTACCAAGAAACAACTTTAACGAAAGTATCAGTTAAAGCGATACCTGCTTTAGCATCAAAAATTGAAGTACAAGTTTCACCAAGGAAGTCGTTAGATACAACTTGATCTTCAGTGTAATCAAGTACACCTTGTAACTCGCCTTCAGTTGCAGCAGCTTTCATTGCAGCACAGATTTCTTCATAAGTAGCTGGCTTTTCTAAATTAACTGTTAAGTCAACTACTGAAACATCTGGAGTTGGTACGCGGAACGCCATACCAGTTAATTTACCGTTTAACTGTGGAATTACTTTGCCAACAGCTTTTGCTGCACCGGTTGATGAAGGGATGATATTTTGACCAGCACCACGACCACCGCGCCAATCTTTAACAGAAGGGCTATCTACAGTTTTTTGTGTTGCTGTAGTGGCATGAACTGTAGTCATTAAACCATCTTTAATGCCCCAGTTGTCATTTAATACTTTAGCAATTGGCGCTAAACAGTTAGTAGTACAAGAAGCGTTAGATACGATATCTTGACCTGTGTAATCTGTTAAGTTAACACCACAAACGAACATAGGCGTGTCATCTTTAGATGGCGCACTTAATACAACTTTCTTAGCACCTGCAGTAATGTGTTTACGAGCAGTTTCATCAGTTAAGAATAAACCAGTAGACTCAACAACAACATCAGTGTCAATTTCGTTCCACTTTAAGTCTTCAGGGTTACGTTCTGCAGTAACACGAATTACTTTACCGTTTACAACAAGTTTGCCATCTTCAACAGCTACAGTACCTTTAAAGCGACCGTGTGTTGAGTCGTATTTTAGCATGTAAGCCATGTAATCAATATCCATTAAATCGTTGATACCAACAATTTCAATGTCACTACGCTCTGTTGCAGCTCTAAATACAAAACGACCGATACGGCCAAATCCGTTAATACCAACTTTAATTGTCATGGAAACCTCTAATTCAAAAATATATGCTAAAAAATATATGCTATATGTAAAGCTTAAAAAAATATGTAGTAAAATTACATCATTTTGAGATTATTACAAGCTAAAGATAGGTTTTGACCCGAAAAACGTCATATTTCGAGTGTTTTTTTGCTTAAGTTACCAAAAATGTTACTTTTAGCTATTTTTTTTAGCATATCGCTACACTCACTTTGCTCTAGCGTGGTAGAATGCCGAAATTTTTAAAAATAGTCGACAGTTCAAAACGATTAACTGTAATTACATAGGATAAATATTATGACACAAGAGAAATTTTTGTGTGACATTGGCTTTATTGGCCTAGGTGTAATGGGTAAAAACCTAGTACTTAATTTAGCTGATAATGGATTTAATATTGCAGCATTTGATTTAAGTGATGAGAAAGTTCAAGCAGTAATCGCGCAAGATGAATCAGAAAATACAACAGGTAAGCAACGAGTATACGGTTGCTCTTCTTATACAGAACTACTTTCACAACTTAAAGCGCCACATCTTATTGTATTAAGTGTTCCAGCTGGAGCACCTGTTGATCAAGTATGTGAAAACCTTATTGGTGCGGGTATTCAACCTGACGATATTATTATTGATACAGGTAACAGCCTTTGGGTTGATACTGTTGCTAGAGAAGCAAAATATAAAAGTAATTTCTTATTGTTCTCCTCTGCAGTCTCTGGCGGTGAAGTAGGAGCGCGTTTTGGTCCATCACTAATGCCAAGTGGTTCTCCTTATGCTTGGGCACGTGTAAAGCCTATTTGGGAAGCTATTTCAGCGAAAGTAAATCCTGAAACAGGTAAACCAATGGAGCGTACTGAACCAGGTCAAGTTATTCCAGAAGGTGAGCCTTGCGCTGCTTATATTGGCCCAGCAGGTGCTGGTCATTATGTGAAAATGGTACACAATGGTATTGAATATGCTGATATGCAGATTATTTGTGAAGCCTATGACGTACTGAAGTCTGGATTACAGTTAAACTGTGAAGAAATCGCTGATATTTTCGAACAGTGGAATAATGGCCCGTTAGATAGTTATTTAATGGAAATATCTGTAGAGGTTCTTCGTCATAAATCGTCTGATACTAACACACCATTAGTTGAATTGATTTTAGATAAAGCTGGGCAAAAAGGCACTGGTTTATGGACTGCTATGAGTAGTCTAGAATTGGGTTGTCCTGCGCCTACTATTGCTCAAGCTGTTTATGCTCGTTCTATCTCATCTTTTAAAGACTTAAGAGGACAAGCATCTAGTTTATTAAGTGGTGCACAAGAGTCAATTTTAACGGATGCAGAAAAAACAGAAGCAATAGCGCAATTACATGACGCTATGTACTGTGCAAAAATTTGTGCATATGCGCAAGGCTTTCAATTAATGAAGCTTGCTGGTAAAGAACATGGTTGGACATTAGATTTTGGTAGTATTGCTAAAATTTGGCGTGCGGGCTGTATAATCCGAGCTGTATTTTTACAGTCTATTACCAATGCCTATGAACGTGATGAAAACTTAGAAAACTTACTATTAGATGATTTCTTTATCCAAGAGCTGAATTCTCGTCAGTTAAATTGGCGTAAATCGATTTGTCATGCAACCATGCAAGGCGTACCAGTTGGTGCTTTATCGTCTTCTTTAGCTTATTATGATTCGATGCGTAGCGAAACATTACCGGCTAACTTATTACAAGCCCAGCGAGATTTCTTTGGTGCACATACTTTTGAACGTACCGATAAACCAGTAGGTAAAAAATATCACGTTGAATGGTCGACTAAAGACAAAAACACTATCTTAATTGATGGTTAGTATTGTTACTTTACTTTTTATTTAAAAACCAAGGTTGATTAAATATTATGACAAATGATGATTATAAAGATAAGTTATCTGATGCAGCTTATAAAGTGTGTCGATTAGCCGCTACTGAACATCCTTTTACCGGTATTTATAATGATCATTGGTTGGCAGGCACATATCTTTGTGCCTGTTGCGATCAACCTTTATTTGAAAGTGAAGCTAAATTTAATGCGGGCTGTGGTTGGCCGAGTTATTTTGCTGCTATTGAAGATAAGGTTGCTTATTTACCTGATAATACTCATAACATGCAACGAGTTGAGATCCAGTGTAAAAACTGTCAATCTCATTTAGGACATGTTTTTGATGACGGCCCAGCGCCAACTGGTAAGCGTTATTGTGTTAACTCTCTAAGCTTAGTTTTTAAGCCCGCATAGCAAAAATTAATGAGCCAAGTTAATCAATAACTAGGGCTCTTAAATTTTCCCGCTTGAATTTTATCTAACGTACTGTCTGCTACGTCATCAAGAAAATCTGCATTCAAATTACCAACACTTTGGTAACTTTTTAAATTACTCTCTATCATTTTATCAGGCTTACCTAGTGATAACTGGTATGCACGTAACCAAATATAAGCCTGTTTATATTGTTTTTTATTAGTAAGAATTGTAGCTAAGCTCATTAATATCTCGGGATTAAGCTCAGCCTCTGGCTGATGGAGCTCTAAAGAGCGATATAATAACCCTAAGGTTTTTTGTGTATCACGCTTTATATAGTAAGTTGCTAAATGATGCTGACCCATAGAACTCTCTAATTGTTTAGTTCCTTCTAGTGCAAGAAAGTCAGCTAACGCTTCTTCATTAGAGTTTCTTGACCATTGGTAATAGAGAATATGTGGATTTTTAGAATGTGCAACTTCAGTAGTTAACTGCTCAAGTTTAGCTTGAGCGGTATAAAGGTTGTTCTTACGTTTGGTTGTTTTTTCTTTTAACTTTATATGTTGGATTTGAGCTGCAAGCGACATACATTTTATATAACCTTCATAAGCAACGAGTAATTTATACTTATCATCATCAAGGTTGTTGTTTTTAACATTAACGCTATGCACTACAACATCGATACGCTCAGCCTTACACCAATTATCAGCGCTTATCTCTTCACATATCGTTTTATTCTCGTCACAAAGTTGTGCAATATTTACTTTATCACTGCAACCAGAGAGTAAAAAACAAAATACCATTAACAACAAACCGATTGTACGAACAGATCTGGTTTGGGCTAACTGTTTAAAATTAATCATAATAAATGCCAAAAATAATTGTAACCTACGAAGAATCTTTTACACTGGATTACAGTATCTATGAAAAGGTTACTAATGTGTTGTTATCGCGATAATGCCTTTGATGATAATAGACTACTGTTTACCTAACTGAAATAAAAGGTTTAAATTATGGATTCATTTCCCGAAGAAAATTATCAAATCAGTTGGCAAGAGCGACAAACCTTTGCAGAAAACATGCAACCAAAAATTGGTTTGTTGTTTCGTAACAAAGGTATTGAAATTTTAGTTTACGGTCGTACGCTATTAAATGCTTCACCGATTGATATTATCAAAGCGCATAAAGCCGTTACCCTACATGAAGATAAGGTATTATTAGTACGAGAAAGCTTCCCGTTTATTGATGCTATTAATAACATGAGATTATCGCCAGCGCGTATTGATGTCGGAAAGTTAGCGTATAATTATTACCATTCTGATAAAAGTGGCGATCTTTCTATTTCGCAATATTTAGCCAAAGAGTTGGTCAGTATTCATCTGCAAGATTTATCTATTCAGAACTTAGAGACCAAAAGACAGGACATTGTACTGTATGGCTTTGGTCGAATTGGACGGGTTTTAGCACGCTTATTAATTGAACGCTCAGGACCGAATTCACAGTTAAACTTGCGAGCTATTGTTTTACGTCCGGGTAAAAGTAATGACGATATTGAAAAGCGAGCTAGCCTGTTACGTCGAGATTCTGTTCATGGCGCTTTTAATGGCAGTATTAGTATTGATAAAGAACAAAATGTTATTCGTGCTAACGGTGCCTTCATTAAAGTTATTTATGCTAACTCACCATCAGAAATTGATTATACCCAGCACGGGATAAATAATGCTTTAGTGATTGATAATACAGGTATTTGGACAGATGAAGAAGGTTTAGGTCAGCATTTACAAGCTAAAGGTGTTGCTAAAGTTTTACTCACCGCGCCAGGTAAAGGCGATATAAAAAATATTGTTTTTGGTGTGAATCAAGAGATGATCTTAGCATCAGATAAAATAATTTCAGCGGCGAGTTGTACTACTAATGCGATAACTCCCGTTTTAAAAGCAGTTAATGATGAGTTTGGTATTAAAAATGGTCACGTTGAAACGATCCACTCGTATACCAACGATCAAAATTTAATTGATAACTATCACCCAGCACCACGCCGTGGTCGTAGTGCGCCATTAAATATGGTTATTAGCACTACAGGTGCAGCACAAGCTGTAGCTAAAGCGTTGCCTGAGCTTAAGGGATTATTAACCGGTAATGCTATTCGGGTGCCGACACCCAATGTATCTTTGGCTATTATGAATTTGAATTTGAAAAAGTTAACCGACAAAGACACACTGAATGACTATTTACGTAATATGTCATTGAAATCACCTTTACAAAATCAAATTGATTACACTGCGTCGAATGAAATAGTTTCAACTGATTTAGTTGGCTCCCGTTATGCGGGTGTAGTTGACTCGCAAGCGACTATTGTTGATGAAGAACGAGCCGTCTTATACGTTTGGTACGATAATGAGTTTGGTTACAGCTGCCAAGTTATGCAGGTAATGCTTGAAATGGCGGGGATCACAGTACCTAATTTACCTAAGTCATTTTAATTGATTAAAACTATTTAAGTTATATGGGGTTTGGCCGATACAATATTATTAGTTAAATTCATTAGTAAAAAGGTAGAGTTATGTCTATTAGCGTAGGTCAAAGTAGCTCAGTTACAGCACAGTCATCAGCGAGTGCTGAATTTTTAACTGCGGCAGTGGCAAAAAGCCAACAAGAGCTAGAAGGTCAAATGGCTCTACAGCTTATTCAGTCTGCCGGCCCTGTAGCGGCCGCTGCGGCTCCTACAGGTAATATCGGCCAGCATATTAATATTAAAGTTTAAATACAACGCGCAGGTTTTGGCAGGCCCGCGTATTTAGTTGCTTGCTTAGCAGGCCCTTCAGGAAACAACTTATATAAGTAACGACTGCTCGCTTTTGCTTCTCCAAATTCATTTTTCATTGCTTTGGTTAAAGCGCGAATGGCAGGGGAGGTGTTGTACGTTAAATAGAATTGACGCACAAAGTTGATGATCTCCCAGTGCGCATCGGTTAATACAAACTCATCATTTTTAGCCATCACAACGGCCAATTCTTTTTGCCATAATAAATGGTCAAGCAAATAACCTTGTTTGTCTGTTGGAATAATATTGTCGTTAAAAGTTAATACTATTGCCATGTGATCACCTGCTTATGGGTAAAGGTTAAGTCCACAAGATCTGACATTGCAATACACTTAACATTAAGGTGGTTATCAATAGCCCTTGCTTGAGCATGGCTTGATATAACATTAAGGTTGATATTCTTCCCCATTCGTTCGAGCAAACTTTTAATCAATGTGTGATTTAGGTTATAACAACCATCATCCATAAATACTATCGCGTCATCTTGTGCGAACATACTTAAACATTGGGCAAAATCATTGTGTGTAAAAGCAGATTTTCTTACTAAATGTAGTGTATTCATATCTATTTCCTTAACACTAAAACCTTAATACATGTTGATGTTTATTTACTGCCGTTCTAAATTCATTACTTGCTAATACTTGAACATTCTCAACATGGAATTTTTCAGAGAGTTTTCTATTACTGAGAGATTGTTGGCAAACATAAACATTTTCAATATCGTAAAACTCAAAAGCAGCAAAGGTTTTTAAATAATCTTTGATAGACACTAAAGTAGCATCTTGGTTTGCTATTAATTGATAGACACCATCACCTTGAAAAAACAATGATACTTGTTGCTCAAAAGAGCCAAATATTAATGCAATATCTAAAGCATCTTTACCATGGTTACTGCTAAAGGGCGCTTTACTATTGATAATGGCTAAGCCATATTCTGTATTGTTTGTTGTTGAATTCATTAAAATTGTACCACGCGTGATGCTTTGGTTGTTAGCTCAACTAATTCACCTAGCCCTGATACGGTAAAACCAGCATTAATTTGTGCATTATCATCACAGGTAATACCGCGCTTTTCAGCAGCAGTTATACAAATATGTAAGGGTAGTTGATATCTTGTATGCAAATTTTGCCATTGTTTAATGGCTTGATATTCATCACTCGCAATATTTATGTGCTTGTTTGCATGCATAACGCCATCTTGGTAAAAAAACACACCAATAACGTTCACACCAGTAGCTAATGCTGCTTCAAGGTAATTAATAGCCGTGATTGTTAATGGACTATAGGGAGGGGTGGTTACTACCACAGCAAGTGTTTTCACAACAGCTCCAACGTTAAATAGAGTTAAGTTAATCATTAAAAAAAAGCCCCGCAATTGCGAGGCTTTTTATTATAAGTGTTTTTAACCTAAACGTTTAGTCTTAACTAATCATCACCGTTAAATACACCTAATAACTGTAATAAACTTACAAAGATATTGTAGATGTTTAAGTACAAAGAGATAGTTGCACGAATGTAGTTACGTTCACCACCATTTATGATGCGGCTTGTATCATATAATATTAAGCCAGACATGATCATAATAATTGCAGCACTTAATGCTAACGACAATGCCGGAATTTGAAAGAAGATATTAGCAATACCTGCAATTAATACCACAATCAAACCAACCATTAAAAAACCACCCATAAATGAGAAGTCTTTTTTACTCGTTAAAGCATAACCAGAAAGTGCGAAGAAGATTAATGCTGTTCCACCAAGGGCTTGCATTATTAATGCACCACCATTTGGCATTGCTGCGTATACATTTAATAGAGGACCTAAAGAGGCTCCCATTAAACCGGTAAAAGCAAAAATCCAATAAACACCGCTAGCTGAATCCGCTTTTTTATTTACTACGAACATTAAGCCAAATGCGACTAATGTCATAATTAGCGCTGCGCCATGAGGTAGGTTCATCGCCATTGAAATGCCAGCTGTTACCGCACTAAACGCAAGTGTCATTGATAACAACATATAAGTATTTTTCAATACTTTATTGATTTCTAGCGCCGAACTTTGACTCGCCGTTTGAAAACTCATATTAGATTGCATAAAACTTCCTTAAGAATTTAATTCTATTTACTTGTTATAAGCTTAGATAAGGTCATTTTAGATAAGTTCAAGTGTTAACGTAATTATTACGGTATTTATTACGATAACTGACTTACACTAACTTAGTGCCTTATGACATATTATGACATGGAGCTTTTTAAAATACTACGTCTAGTTTTGTATAAAACAGTCAATAAAGATTATCATTTGTAACAAATCATAACGTATTTTTTAGCTTAACTAATCAATAACTTAATAGATCTTATTCAAGATTTTCGCTAATAACTGAGCTAATGTGGCATCAGTTACATTGATGCCAAGCTATTGCTAATTTTGGATAACTACTCATTATTTCTTGTTTTCTTTTGCACCCATTACTGTGATCGTTAATTAAGCCAGTTGCTTGTAAAAGAGAATACATAGTCGTTGAACCGACAAATTTAAAGCCACGTTTTTTTAAATCCTTACTTAACGAATCAGAAACAGAAGAAGTGGTAGGGTAATCACTTAGCTGTTTTATATTACTAACCTGCACCTTATTATCAACAAAGCCCCAAATATAATTAATAAAACTACCGAACTCTTTTTGGATGGCGATAAAACATTTTGCATTATTTATCGTTGCTGAGATTTTACCTTTATGACGAACGATACTCGCATCAAGCACTAAACGTTGTTCATCGACAGCAGTATATTGAGCAACCTTAGTAACCTCGAAATTAGCAAAAGCTTTTCGATAACCTTCTCGTTTTTTTAAAATGGTGTACCAACTTAATCCTGCTTGCGATGATTCAAGTACAAGGTATTCAAACATTTTATTGTCATCGACTACTGGAACCCCCCATTCTTCATCATGATATTTTACATAATCAACTTTAGTCGTATCTAACCAAGGGCACCTACAAATATTTTTATCTGTCACGGAAAAACATTCTCTATTAATATTACTGGGATGACGATTAAGTTAAAGTTAATTTAAATGTCACTTTACTATCATGTAAGTTTAATCTAACTTTGCTCTAAGTAAATTGTTGGAAAACAAAGCAAGCTGACTATTTTTTTAGCAAACAAACTGAAAACAAGCATAAATGCTAAAATAGTACTTTACAACTTATTAGAGAGACTTTAATATTCGCCTCGTTCTCAAGCAAGGGTGTTTTCACGCTAGTTTGTTTACTTCAGGTGAGATGGCTGA
>NZ_JAHKPR010000080.1 GCF_018860585.1 Colwellia sp. E2M01 | reverse complement strand
CCTTGCCATTGCACATCGAGCATAGCTCTGAGTTGGGAAGAAATTTAATCAAATTGGTATAAATTGATACGACTACTAAAACCGCTCACAATAAAACTGTTTATATATACAGTTATTTTTTAGTGTGTTATGGTAACTATACTATTTTTTGGTAAATGTTAATTTTTAACAGCACTTTTTGAGTTGTTATCAATTTAAAAGTAAAACGGGGAAAGCTAATGGCAGTTGAAAGTCGGTTTGTAGTAATTAGAAACGGGGTAGAGGCGAAAACATTTATGGATAAGAAATCAGCTGATGAATATGACAAAATGTTGGATATGGCTGACAATTTAAGCCAAATGTTTACCCAATCTACAGTCGAGTTAAGTGATAGTGCAAATGAAGAGTTAAGTATTTTCTTAGCGCAACACAGAGAAGAAGTACTTATTGCTTTACTCGCCAAAAAAGCACCTGCTAAAAAAACACCAGCTAAAAAGTCTGCGAGCCAACCAATCGCGACAACAGTAGAGCAGAAAACTAACGCTTCTAGTGTAGGTGTTGTTGATATTGAAGAGCAAAAAATGGCTGATAAATCAACCGAGAAAGCAGTACCTAAAGCTAAAAAAAGTAGAGCTAAAGTTACAGAAGAAAAGTTGAGCGAAGCTGGCTAACTTAGGTTAATTAGTTAGTTTTCAGTATTATTTTTAAATATAAGCTTCATATATAAGTTTTCTACCTAGGTAATGGTTAAATTTTAATGCTTGAATATAAACTTATTCGCAGTAAGCGTAGAAAAACATTAGGTTTACAAGTGAATCAAGGGCAGATCACTGTTCGCGCCCCTCATTACGTTACCACAGCATTTATTGATAGTTTTATTGAGCAAAAATCAGTTTGGTTGCGCACTAAGTTAGCAGAGCATAGCGCAAGACCCAGCTGTTTTGACTTTACTCAAGGGTCACAGTTATTTTTCTTAGGCGAGCCGCTTAGTCTAAATATTAGTTTGGCAAAACACGCCAGTGTTTTTATTGCTAGTTGTGTGCAGAACGACACAGACCTTATACAAGCACTTGAACCTATCAATAATAACTCAACAGATAATAACCCACTCGCTTGCAACACGAGTTTACGACAACTTAATGTTGTGATTAGCGACAGAGTAAATAATAAACTGACCACACCCTTTGCTATTGCTAAACAGGTAAAAAAACAATTAGAAGTTTACTTTAAACAAGAAGCTGAACAGCTCATTTTTGAACGCCTCGAACAATTAACTAAACAAACGGCTCTTATCCCAAAGCAAGTAAATATTCGTCAGTATAAAGCGCGTTGGGGGAGTTGTAATAACCGAGGAGAAGTCAGCTTTAATTACTTGCTGATGATGACGCCAATTTTTGTAATTGATTATGTGATAATTCATGAACTATGCCATTTAACCTATTTGAATCATTCAACAGATTTTTGGTTATTAGTTGAGAAGCACTGTCCTGCTTATACAGAAGCTAAGGACTGGCTTAATAATCATCATACCGAGCTAATTTGGCAATTACCAATATAATACCAATCTGATTAAATT
>NZ_JAHKPR010000067.1:1662-7314 GCF_018860585.1 Colwellia sp. E2M01 | reverse complement strand
CAATGACTACAAGCGCATGGATCTTCGACTAGACACTTCGAAGATGACGTAAACTCTACTGCCTATTTGATTAAGTTAACTACTTACTCGCTGCTAAAGCACGTGCAGCATGTAGTTTTTTATAGCTTTCAATTAAACGTTGATGCTTGTCTAAACCTTCAAGATTCATACTCGTTGGTGTTAAGCCATAAAATCTTACTTCGCCAAACACTGAGCCAACCACTTGTTTCATGTTTTCTTCACCAAACATACGGTTAAAGTTGTGCATATAATCTTCAAGCGCTAAATCTTCATCGAGTGTCACTTCAAGTACAGCACTAACGGCTTGATAAAATAAACCACGTTCAACGGTATTATCGTTATACTGTAAAAACTCACCAACTAATTCAATAGCCTCTTCTAAAGCACCAAGTGCAAGATAAATAAGAATTTTCAACTCAAGAATGGTTAACTGCCCCCAAACGGTGTTTTCGTCAAACTCAATGCCGATCAAAGTTCTAATATCAATGTAATTATCTTGTTGACTGTCTTCTAAACGCTCAACTAAAGCAACTAATTGATCTTCTGATAATTTATGTAGATTTAAAATATCTTCGCGATAATCAAGCGACTTATTGGTATTGTCCCAAATAAGATCTTCAACCGGATACACTTCAGAATAGTCAGGCACTAAAATACGGCAAGCAGTTGCGCCAAGCTGATTAAACTCAGCGATGTACACTTCTTTACCTAAGTCTTTTAGAATGCCCATTAAGCTGTCATTTTCTTCTTCATTTGTGCCAGAAAAATCCCACTCAACAAACTCGTAATCATGCTTACCACTAAAAAATCGCCATGACACAACGCCTGTTGAATCAATAAAGTGATCAACAAAATTTTCAGGCTCAGTTACCGCCATGGTATTAAAAGTTGGTTTTGGTACGTCGTTTAAACCTTCAAAGCTTCTACCTTGTAGTAACTCTGTTAAACTACGCTCAAGCGCTACTTCAAAACTTGGATGCGCACCAAATGAAGCAAATACGCCGCCTGTTCTTGGGTTCATCAAGGTTACACACATTACAGGGAACTCGCCGCCTAATGAGGCGTCTTTTACTACCACGGGAAAACCTTGTGCTTCTAAACCTTCAATACCCGCTAAAATACCAGGGTATTTAGCAATCACCTCTTTTGGCACATCTGGCAGAATGATTTCTTCGGCGATAATTTGCTTTTTAACCGCACGTTCAAAAATTTCTGACAAGCACTGTACTTTCGCTTCCGCTAAGTTATTACCGGCGCTCATACCGTTACTTAAAAATAAGTTTTCAATTAAGTTTGATGGAAAATAAACAGTTTCACCATCAGACTCGCGTACGTAAGGAATAGAACAAATACCGCGTTCGCTCATACCTGAGTTGGTATCAATCAAGTTTGAGCCAAGTAGTTCGTTATCAGGGTTGTAAATGTCTAAACAGTATTCATCTAAAATACCGCTCGGTAATTCGTCATTATCACCGGGCTTAAACCACTTTTCGTTAGGGTAATGGACAAAATCACTGTTGGCTATTTCTGGACCAAAAAACTGATCGTTATAAAAGAAATTACAGTTAAGACGCTCAATAAATTCACCTAATGCAGAGCAAAGTGCGCTTTCTTTAGTTGAGCCTTTACCGTTAGTGAAACACATTGGCGAGGCAGCGTCACGAATATGCAACGACCACACGTTAGGAACAATATTTCGCCATGAAGATATTTCGATTTTCATGCCTAAATCAGCCAATAATTCAGTCATGTTGGCGATAGTTTTTTCAAGCGGTAAATCTTTACCTAAAATATACGTGCTAGCGCCATCTTCAGGTTGTGCCATTAACATGGCTTGTGCGTCTTCTTCTAAATTATCAACGGTTTCAACACTAAACTCAGGACCTGTTTGAATAACCTTTTTAACAGTACAACGGTCAATTGAGCGTAAAATACCTTGCTTGTCTTTATCGGAAATACTTTCAGGTAGCTCAACCTGAATTTGAAAAACTTGGTTGTACCTGTCTTCTGGGTCAACAATATTGTTTTGAGATAAACGAATGTTATCGGTTGGAATATCACGCGCGTTACAATACACCTTGACAAAATATGCAGCACATAAAGCTGAAGATGCTAAAAAGTAATCAAAAGGACCTGGTGCAGAGCCGTCACCTTTATAACGAATAGGCTGATCAGCGATGACACTAAAATCGTCGAACTTGGCTTCAAGTCTAAGGTTGTCGAGAAAGTTAACTTTGATTTCCATGAATAATTCCTGTTGTAATTTTCATTGTGACGTCAGGTGATAACTAAGTTTAATTAACTACCGATTAATAAAATGTAGCGGTAAACTAAACAGAGTTATTTTAATGGCGCTAATTATCGAGGTTTTTACGGCAATAGTCTTGGAAAAGTTATACTTTATTTAAAATTACTGGGTTAATACATAATTTCAAAAAAGAGAAAAAAAAAGTCCGGTTATTAAACCGGACTTTTAAAAAGATAATACTTATCGTTAAAATTAATTAGTTTCGCTTTCTTTCTCACTTTTTTTCATTTTACGTGATCTTTTTTTATCCATTTTTCTTTTCATTTTCTTTTCCATTCTTTTAAATTTCTTTAACTGTTCAGCCGTTAAAATATTTTTCATCGCAAATTTATTTTTTGCTTTAATTAATGCCATTGCCACAAACACATCTTGATTACTCTCTTGTAATTGAGTAAATGCTTGCTCATCAAAAAACTCTGCCGACATTAATGTTTTAACTTGATCTTTATACGCTTTAAATGCAGGCTTAAGTGCGTCTTTTTCTAATTTTTCTTGTGCCTTCAATGCTTTAACTTCAGCTTGTTGTGATTCGGTTAAGTCTAGCTTTTTAGCCATTTTAGCAAATCTTTTTTCATGCATTTGCTGACGTTTCTCAACTTGAGCACTATCAGGATTATCAGCGTTAGCAAAACTAACCGGCGATAAAACCAATGCTGAACAAAGAGACGTTGCAATTGCTAATGTTTTGAATGTAATTTTCATTGTGATATTCCTTTTTAAAACTATTTGTTATTGTAAAAAGTTAAATGACATGAGTTATGTCAATTACTCAAGTACTTTTACTTAAGTTGAGTTTTATTATATCTAGTGTTTTGCAAAGCAGTGCAAGGTTAATGTAAAGCTATGTAAAGTTATTTTCGACACCGATTAGATCACGTAAACTAACGACATTACTCAACAAATTACTCTTATTTATTAAAGAAGTATTCTATATGACATTATCTAACGTATCCATAAACACAGAGCAATCTAAACATATTTTATTAATAGATGATGATACCGAGCTCGCCGAGCTATTAACTGAATACCTTGAAACTGAAAACTTTAAAGTAAGCGTCTGTTTTGATGGTGCAAGCGGCTTAGCAAAAGCATCAGACGACAGTTTTGATCTAATATTACTTGATGTAATGATGCCAATATTAAATGGTTTTGAAGTTTTAAAAGCATTAGGCGGTAACCACAAAACACCTATTTTAATGTTAACAGCCAAAGGTGATGATAACGATAGAATACAAGGACTAGAATTAGGCGCAGACGATTACTTAGCAAAGCCATTTAAACATCGTGAATTACTTGCTCGTATTAACGCTATTTTAAGGCGTATATCTATAGTAAAACAACAAAGTCCTAGCGAAGCGTCTTCAGTAAACGAACAGCTCTGTGTAAATCACGTTAAAGTAAATCACGCCACTCGTGAAATTTTCTGCCAAGACACCTTACTTGAGTTAACGGGAACTGAGTATTTAGTCTTAGTTTACCTACTTGAAAATCACGGTAAGGTGGTTAACAAAGCCGATATTTCTGAACAAGTTTTACAGCGTAAATTAAGCCCTTACGACAGAACAGTTGACGTACACGTTGGCAATGTTCGCCGAAAGTTACTGGCTATTGACCCCATTGATAAAATGAAAACTGTACGCGGCGCTGGCTATGTTTTTTTACAAGGTGAGCAAGCATAATGACTAATACTTCAAACACCTCTCATAAAAGATTTACATTAGGAATAAGCCTAAAGCTTTTTATCGCCTTTTGGTTAGTCATCATTACGTCGGTATTAATTAGTTACCTTATTACCATGCAATTTAAGCAACTCCCTTTGCAAGAACAAGCAACACCTCAACAATTAAAAATACTGGTCAAGTTTTCAGAAAAAGTTAACGATAAAGAAAAAGTCAAATTAAAAGAACTACAACGTAATTTTTATCGAAAATATCAACAAGACTTAATCATAAAAAGAATAAATAACAACCGAATTTATTTACCAAGAAAGCCTGGTTGGTTTGAAATAAGAAATTATTTAGAAAAAAATCCGCTCAACAACCCTGTCACCATAGATTTTGGTTTTGCTAAAGTAACCTCCTCTCAACCAATTATGATCGACGGTAAACAATATCAATTCTTTATCGCTAAAGAGATACACCGTAAACATATTATTAATTTAATAAAACAGTTACCGGTGGCTATTCGTATATTATTACTGTTTAGTATAAGTTTTCTTTGTTGTTGGTTATTAGCTAAAAGTTTTAGCAAACCGTTAATCGCCATACAAAAAGCGAGTAAAGACATAGGTGAAGGCAAATTAACAACGCGTATTACCGAGTTTGATCAACGCAGTGATGAATTTGGCGATTTAGCCCGTAGCTTTAATCAAATGGCCGAGCAATTAGAAAGTAACATATCTGCACATCAACGTTTATTAGGTGATGTATCACATGAGTTAAGATCGCCATTAACACGATTACAACTTGCCGTCGCTATGGCTGAAAAGAATATAGGCAATACCGAAGAACAACAAAAACACTTAAATCGCTGCGAATTAGAAGTAGAAAGGTTAGATGAAATGATTGCCGATGTACTCACACTTTCTCGTTTAGAACACAACAAAAACACTTGCGTATTTGAGGAAGTAAACCTTAATAAACTTGTTAATAAAATAGTAAATGATGGTCAATATTTTGCAACAAGTAAGCAAGTAGAAGTTATCTTTATAGAGAAACTAAATTACACTATCTCCGCCGATGAAAAATTACTCGCCAGCGCCATCAGTAATGTAGTAAATAATGCAATAAAATATTCGCCAGTTGAGCAACAGGTTATTGTAGAACTAAAAGAGCAAAGTAATACTATTATGCTAAGTATTTCTGATAACGGCTCAGGTGTACCTGAAAGTATGATCGATAAATTATTTCAACCTTTTTTCCGTGTTGCCGATGCCAGAGACAGAAGTAGCGGTGGTACGGGTTTAGGCTTGGCAATAGCACAACAAGCTATATCATTACACCATGGCTCTATCGTTGCTAAAAACCAAAGTTCAGGCGGTTTATTGATAACAATTACTTTGCCTTTATCAACTTAAAAATAAAAAGGGCATCTCTTTCGAGATGCCCTTTTCTATAATATGGCGGTGAGTGAGAGATTCGAACTCTCGAAAGGGATAAACCTTTACACGCTTTCCAGGCGTGCGCCTTCAACCACTCGGCCAACTCACCAAATTTTTTCATAATATGTTTAGGTGTTATTATCACCAGATGTACTAAATCAGATACTTGGTTGATGCACACGCCTCGCGTGGCAATTCACCTTATCAACCACTCGGCCAACTC
>NZ_JAHKPR010000067.1:0-1613 GCF_018860585.1 Colwellia sp. E2M01 | reverse complement strand
GTTGTATTAAATCAGATACTTGGTTGATGCACACGCCCTGCGTGGCAATTCAACCTACCAACCACTCGGCCAACTCACCAAATTTTTAAAAGGTAATAACAGATAAATCTCTCATCCCCTAACTGCGCGCTATGTTAGGAAAAAAGCGGTTGTAGTGCAAGCTATTCCTAACAGTTTCAATTAAAAGCGTATTATTCGCTTAAAGTTCAAACAAATAATACGGTTATTTTAAATAGTGGGGTTATTTGTTGCTTTGGTTGAAGGTAAGCATGCGGTCTAAGGACTTCAGCGCGCCGTCACGTAGTGACATGTCAACAAACACTTCTTTACCTGCTGGATCTAATAAAGCTTCTTCAATGGCTTTTAAACCATTCATAGCCATCCACGGACAGTGAGCACAACTTTTACAGGTTGCGCCTTCTCCCGCGGTTGGTGCTGCATAGAATTCTTTGTCTGGGCAAAGCTGTTGCATTTTGTAAAAAATACCGCGGTCTGTTGCTACAATAAAGGTTTTATTTGGTAACTCTTGTGCCGCTTTAATTAATTGGCTAGTAGAGCCTACCGCATCTGCAAGTGCAATGATTTCACTTGGTGATTCAGGGTGTACTAATACAGCAGCTTCTGGCTGTAAGGCTTTCATGTCTTTTAGCGCTTTGGTTTTAAATTCATCATGAACAATACAAGCTCCCTGCCACATGATCATGTCTGCGCCAGTATTTTTTTGAATATAATTACCTAGGTGACGATCTGGTCCCCAAATTATTTTTTCACCAAGTGAGTCAAGGTGTTCAACAATTTCAAGTGCACATGATGAGGTTACAATCCAGTCAGCACGTGCTTTAACGGCTGTTGAGGTGTTTGCATATACGACAACGGTTCTGTCAGGGTGTTGGTCACAAAATGCTGAGAATTCGTCAATAGGACAGCCTAAATCTAATGAACAGGTTGCTTCTAGGCTTGGCATTACTACTGTTTTTTCTGGGGTTAGTACTTTAGCAGTTTCGCCCATGAACTTCACGCCAGCAACAATCAGTGTTTTTGCTTCGTGAGTATTACCAAAACGAGCCATTTCTAATGAGTCAGAAACACACCCCCCTGTTTCTTCAGCAAGTGCTTGAATTACTGGATCAGTATAGTAATGAGCAATTAATACTGCATTTTTTTCAATAAGTAATTTTTTGATGCGATCTTTATAGGCTAACTGTTCGTTATTGGTTAACGGTGCAGGTTTAGCTGGAAATTGAAAATCAAATTCTACTGCTGTATTCGCTTGTATCATGAGTGCTCTCTATCTAATAGGCTTGCTTTTAAAACGCGTGAATTATAATCCAAACACAGGTAAAAGTGTAGTATTACCAATATGTATGAAATTTAAATAGGTTTTAGGTGCTAGGCTCTAGGGATTAAGTTCTAGGTTTGGAGGTTAGATTAAAAGCCTTGGCTTTACTATATGAATATGTTCGATCTGAGATATGTGTTTTTTAAGTAAGGAGTGGTCGGCCGTGAAGGATTTGAACCTTCGAGATAACTTGATTAAACGGTTAAAAGCCTTGGCTTTACTTATATGAATATGTTCGTTCTGAGTATATGTGTTTTTTTAAGTAAGGAGTGGT
>NZ_JAHKPR010000018.1:2833-2988 GCF_018860585.1 Colwellia sp. E2M01 | reverse complement strand
TGCTTCGGCATCCTTTTTTGTTTTCTGAATGTACGATGACCTTCACGAGCGTGAAGACCGATCACGTAAAGAATCTATGCCCAATGACATAGATTTAGTAAGCGAGGGCGAGGAGCTCTGCGACGAAGCTGAGAGTCGTACTGTTGGTGCTGGTG
>NZ_JAHKPR010000018.1:1319-2563 GCF_018860585.1 Colwellia sp. E2M01 | reverse complement strand
ATCGGAATTGGTATTAATATGATTAGGCGCTAATGATGAAAAATGCTATTAAATCAATGTTAGTCGTTGCACAATGAGACATGGTTTTAATGCTTAAATAAGGTGTTGTCTTTTGAAGTTACGCTATGGTTTTATTGTTATAGGTATAATGCGTTTTTTGAGCTTGTTTAAATTAAAGCATTTAAGAAAAGCCGCAACTTATATTGGTCCAATATTACTTAGTAAAAATACTAGAACAACGGACGCGATAGATAAAAATTTACAATTGTGTTTACCAGAGTTAACCAAGATAGAAAGAATCGAATTTTCGAAGCGTAGACTTGCCTGTATGTGTCAAACCCTTTTTGAAATGAGTCATGTTTGGATCAAATCACCAGAAAGTCTTAAAAGTTATTTGCAGCCTAGTTATGATAACTCTGAATTTGAAGCACAAATATTAAGCGATAATGGCATTATGGTTTTAGGGCCTCATATAGGTAATTGGGAAATAATGAATGTTTATTTATCTCAGTTCAGAACGCTAACAGCTATGTACAAACCATTAAAAGATCCTTCCCTTGATAAATTTATTAGAGATGCTCGACAGCGCTTTAACTCTGTTCTAGTACCAACATCGAATAAAGGGATAACGCAAATTATTCGAACGCTAAAAACAAAAGGCATGGTTGGTTTTTTACCTGATCAAGTTCCTGAAGAGAATATTGGCGGTGTATTTGCGGCGTTATTTGGTCATCAAGCTTATACGATGACATTAGCACATAAACTGACACTTAAAACAAAATGCAAAGTATTTATAGGAACCGCTTATCAAACAGAAAAAGGCTTTACGACTAGACTTGAGCCTATAGGTGATGCGTTTTATTCTGAAGATGCTACTCGCGCGGCAACTTGTCTTAACAAAGCTATAGAAGAAGCCATTTTACTTCACCCCGTTCAAAACCAATGGGAATATAAACGCTACCGAGTGCAGCCAGAAGGGCAAAAGTCACTATATAAATAAAGTACTCAATTAAAAATAATATACAAGTTTATGAGCCAATTCAGCGTGAAAAGCCCATTCTTGTGTCTTTCATTTAAATTGACGATAAATAGTCCTTGAGTATACGTGGCGGCTGAGTATAATAGCGCCTCACTTCTTGAGTATCTCTTATTTCCCAAACAACTAAGATTCACTCGGTAAGTGTAATTATTGATTGAGTAGCGTGATGTTAACTTAAATCGATGTAGGGGTGTAGTTCCAATTG
>NZ_JAHKPR010000018.1:0-1261 GCF_018860585.1 Colwellia sp. E2M01 | reverse complement strand
TCTCCACCCCTGCCATTTTGAGTAAATATGAGTAAAGGTACTTATATTTTGTGGCTTGTGAAAGTAAGCGACGTTATTGGTGTAGATAAATACGGAATAGAATTTATGAATGCAAGTACAGAAGAGCAACCAAGCAGCAGTTCTTTCGATACGCTAAAGTGGGGCGTAATTTTTTTACTTTTAGCTGCAGCTGTTGCAGGTAATTATGTTTACGGCGAAGAGTCGGTATTAATCAGAGCTATCGCTGTTGTAGTATTAGTAGGTATTGCAGGTTTAGTTGCTTTACAAACTGAAAAAGGCCGTAATGCTGCTATATTTGCAAAAGAAGCGCGTACGGAAGTACGTAAAGTTGTATGGCCTACACGTCAAGAAGCCGTACAAACAACAGGTATTGTATTAGTAGTGACATTGTTAATGTCAGTATTACTTTGGGGATTAGACTCTGTTCTATTCTGGTTAGTTGGTTTAGTTACAGGCTTGAAGGTACTTTAATTATGTCTGAAGAAAACTTACCTTTTGAAGGAGAAGAAAATATATCTCCTGAAGGCGAAGAAAAACAAGTAAATCAAAACCCAAAATTACGCTGGTATGTAGTACAAGCGTTTTCTGGTTATGAAGGTCGTGTACAAAAAACATTACTTGAGCACATTGAAATTCACGGCTTGCAAGATAAGTTTGGTGAAGTTTTAGTTCCTACCGAAGAAGTGGTAGAAATGAGAGCGGGTCAAAAACGTAAAAGTTCACGTAAATTTTTCCCAGGTTACGTTTTAGTGCAAATGGAAATGGATGTTGATGCTTGGCATTTAGTGAAAAGTGTACCTCGTGTTCTTGGTTTTATTGGTGGTACAAGTGATCGTCCAGCGCCAATAACACAAAGAGAAGCTGACCGTATTTTACAACGTCTTGTTGATACAGATAAGCCTAAACCTAAAACATTGTTTGAGCCAGGCGAAGTTATTCGTGTTATCGATGGACCATTTGCTGACTTTAATGGTGTTGTTGAAGAGCTTGACTACGAGAAAAACCGTATTAAAGTATCTGTTCTTATCTTTGGTCGTTCAACGCCAGTTGATTTAGAATTTGGTCAAGTTGAAAAAAGTAGCTAATTAAGCTTCTATTTTTATTTGAATTAAACGCTTGCCTTGTGCAGGCGTTTTTTGTTTCTAGGCTTATAAAACATATCTTTTAAGCTTTCTTTCCTTCTAACAATATAAATTTTTAGCAAGCCTCGCTTATGAAACTAATAATACCAATCTGATTA
>NZ_JAHKPR010000031.1 GCF_018860585.1 Colwellia sp. E2M01 | reverse complement strand
TGATCTTCCCCCGATAAAACGGACACATTTATTTTTACGCTGCCAGGGCTTCATATTCTATTGGTGAACAATAGTTTATCCCTGAATGCATCCTCGAAACATTGTAGTATTTGTTTATGTAACTGCCAAGTGTTCCGCGTAGCTCTTTATCACTATTAAATACATTACCGCGAATAACTTCTGTCTTCATTGAGTGGAAAAATGACTCCATATGGGCATTGTCAGTACATTTACCCGCTCGACTTAAGCTATGAGTTATACCGTGACGTTTTAATACTTTTTGATACTCCTGACCACGATATTCTACTCCTCTATCGGTATGTAACATCAAATCACCTTGCGGCTTACGTTTTTTAATCGCATTGCTTAGTGTCCGTTTAGTGACATCCATTGTTCTATTTTTATCTAAACTCCAGCTAATAATACGCCGTGAATATAAATCCATGATGACCGACAAATAACGCCATACGCCTTTCACTTTTAAATACGTGATATCCGCTACCCATACTTTATTTTTAGCCAATGGCACGTCACCATCAGGTCGTAAATTTTTTCCTGTCGTCAGAAAACGTTTATAGAAAGCTGAGCGTGTAGTTACGCGCATCACCCGAGCAACGAGTCCAAGTCCACGGTACAAGCGTTCAATGCGTTTTTTACCAATATGGTATCCTTGTTTTTGTAAGGCCTTAAATATCCTAGGACTTCCATATCGCCCCTTATTCTCTGTAAATATTTGTTGGATTTTCTGTGTAAGCTCAACATCTTCTATCGCTCTAGCGCTAGGTTGTCGCTTTCGCCAATCATAGTAACCACTTTTAGATACATCAAAGAAACTGAGTAATCGTTTAACTTTTATATCGGCTCTGAGTTTTTCGATGAATCTATATTTGCCTGATGTTCCTCCGCAAGAAACCGTTGCCACTTTTTTAGAATATACAGCTCCTCCTTGAGTGCTTTATTTTCACGTTCAAGTTTCTGTTCATGGGTAAGTTGTTTTTTAGCTTTCGATTGACCGGCTGGTTTTTTACGTTTGTCTGCCACAATAATTCCTTCACGATATTCTTTTCGCCATCGTGACAGCATAAATGGGTGTATGTCGAGCTTTTCAGCAACTGATTTTATGGTTACACCAACAACAAAGCTTAGTTGAACTGCATTGACTTTGAACTCATTAGAATATTTCCAAGTTCGTCTTGGATTGTTGTACTTTGGCATAGACACCTCATCTTTAGTTAGATTTTGGTGTCCGTTTTATCGAGGGATGATCAT
>NZ_JAHKPR010000002.1:14048-49993 GCF_018860585.1 Colwellia sp. E2M01 | reverse complement strand
CATCACATCAGGTTAGTTAATTTCAAGTTAGTTAATTTCAAGTTAGTTAATTTCAGATAATAGCCTTCTATAATCAACAATATTAATAAAGCCCTCAATATTTTTAGCGGGGATTTTACTGTTAGGATTTGCTACCGCCATAATGTACTTTATACCAAATTCTTGTGCCGCTAATAATACTTGTTGAGAATCATCGACGAATAATGTTGATTCATTATCAAAATTAAGCGACTGCTGTAATTGTTGCCATAATGATTGATTTTCTTTTGTTGTACCAAAAGTATGGCAGGAAATTAATTCATCAATATGGCTATCTAATTGCGTCTTTTCTATTTTTAAACTGAGTGAATCAGGATGTGCGTTAGTTACTAATACAACTCTTTTCCCACAGGCTTTAAGGGCATCTAAAAAGGGTATAGTGTCAGGCCTGAGCTTAATTAAATGACTTAATTCATGTTTTAGTTTAATGATGGGTAAATCTAATTGTTGTTGCCAATAGTCTAAGCAATACCATTCTATTTTACCCTGTACAGCACTATATTTTGCCATCATCTCTTGTTTAGCTTGTTGCAGTGTTATTTTATGTTTTTTAGCTATGATTAAAGGGATATGTTCTAACCAAAATTCGGTATCAAAATTAAGATCAAGTAGGGTTCCATCCATGTCTAAGAGTACGGTGTTTATTTTTGACCAATTAATCTTCGTCATTTTTGATAGTTCCTCAAAAAATATTCATTTAATTACTTTGTAATGCGTATAAATATTAACACTTAGCTATTCCAAAAGTATTGTTTATCGTGTCATTATAGCGATATCTGAGTGATAAAATTAATAAATGTAGTTTGTAATATGTCTAATAAAAATCAATTGCCAATTATTACTGATCGCAAGCAAGTGGCTAAAAGTGCATTGTTTGGTATTGAGCAAATAGATCTGACTTTCAGTAATGGTGAACAACGACAGTACGAGCGCATGATGGGCTCAGGTAGAGGCGCTGTCATGATAGTGCCAATGATTGATGACGATACTTTATTGTTAGTGCGAGAGTATTGTGCAGGCACCCACAGTTATTTACTGGGCTTTCCTAAAGGCTTGATTGATGAAGGTGAGTTAGCTGAACATGCCGCTAATAGAGAGCTACAAGAAGAAGTAGGCTTTGCCAGTAAAGATTTACATAAATTATCAGAGTTAATGATGGCTCCTGCATTTTTTAATGCCAAAATGACCATCTTTTTAGCCAAAGAATTATACAGCTCAGTACTTGAAGGAGATGAGCCAGAGCCTCTTGAGGTGGTAACTTGGTCAATAAAGGACTATAAAGAACTATTACAGCAGGAAGATTTTACCGAAGCGCGTAGTATTGCTGCATTAATGTTATTACGTGATTTTCTGCAAAGTTAACAGATTAATATTACTTTTCAGAGCTATTGTTTTAAAGACATCATTTAAGAGAATGATTTACCCAATATTTCAATAGAATTTAAAGCCTGAATTCAGATAAGAAGTAATAGAATAGATATAAATAGGCGGGATATCATAATGAGCCAAGAGAACTTACTGAATATAGCTTTACAAAGCGCCAAAAAAGCTGGCGTTGAAGTCATGAAGTACTATCGCCAAGGTAACTACACACAAGAAACTAAAGCCGATGAAAGTCCAGTAACAAGTGCGGATATTGCCGCTAACGATATATTAATGGATCAGCTTAAAACGCTAACCCCTGATATTCCTATTATCTCCGAAGAAGTGGGTGCAGTGCAGCTGAGTGACCGTAAAGATTGGTCTCGTTATTGGTTACTTGATCCTATTGATGGTACCGGTGAGTTTATAATTGGTAGTGGCGATTTTGCAGTCAATGTAGCCTTAGTTGAAAATGGTTGGCCAACCATAGGGGTTATTCATGCACCTGATCACGGCCTTACTTATTATGGACAAAAAGATCTCGGCGCTTTTAAAGAAAACTTTGAGGCAAGTTACGCTATTAAAGTTGCTCAATACGAAGAAAAACGCCGTATTAAAGTAGCGATAAGCCGTCGTCAGCATTTAGCTTTAATGGGGCAATACCTTAACGATGACTTTGATTATGAGCATGTTGCCTTAGGTAGTTGTTCATTGAAAAACTGTTTGATTGCCGAAGGTGGTGCCGATTGTTATGTACGTGTTGGTGTTACCGGTGAGTGGGATACAGGCGCTAGCCAATGTATTTTAGAGCAAGCTGGTGGTAATATCATTGATAGTGAATTTAATCCACTTAGTTATAATAAACGTGAAAGTTTACTGAACCCTGATTTTCTTAGTTTAGGCTCGCAAGATATACCTTGGCAGAAAATTATTAAGCCGCATCGTAAAATATATGAATAGCGTCATGCTAATTTTATAAGCCAGTGCTAAGTCACTGGTTTTTTTATGCCTGTTCTTCCATACCCGCTTGAAATTGATCACTTGGTAAAATATTAACACTTTCGTGCAATTCAGAATAAACCAATACCGCATCGCCTTGCTCAAGTTGTTGCTTAACTTGAGCTATTTTAGCTTGTTTAGTTACATCTTCAGCGCCGTACTCTGTGCCTTCTCGTAAAATAAAGTCTTCAATAATAGCGGTTAATGTTTCAGTCGGTAGCTGTTCTAATGGGATAATCATACGGGAGCTTATGCTTAATGTTTGGGTTATCAATAATGAGGTAGCATTGTAACGCCGATTGGCAAAAGGCGAAATGGATTCGTATTGATTTGCACTTAAAACAATTGAAATAAAGTGGTTTTCAAGGGGAGAAGAATATTAGGTTAACAAGCTATTCGTGTAATTTGACTAATACGAATAACTTGTTATTAAAACTTGCTACAGTCCATTTTTGATATGTGACATAAAGTAATATACATAAAAAGCACATATACCCAACATAATAGCGATACCGCCAAAAGCAAACATTACAATAGGGTCGCTGGTTAACATTGTTAATAGATTCATGGTGAACTCCTCACTTTACAAGTGACTTTCTAGGACATTTACAATAAATCCAGTGTAGTCGAGTTGTTCAACAATTAGTCTGATTTAGATCAATATAATGTGTGCTTTATGCAATATAGTTTGATGTTAGAATAGTCATCATAGCAGTGCTTCATGTAAAGCAGTGTTTAATATAAACGCTGTGCTTCAGCTATTCTTGCTTTGTTCTCTTGTGTAGTAACCATATCTTGGTATAGCTTAGTGGCTTTTTGGGTGTTCTCTTCAACCATTCTTTGTGACATATTACGGGCATCCATTTGTCTACTTTTTTCTGCATTTGGGTAACCATTCCAAGCAGCTATGGTATTCCATACATAAGATAAGTCGTCGCTTTTCTCTACGCCTTTGCCTTCGCTATAAAGTAACGCTAAGTTATATTGCGCTAGCGCATAGTTTTGGTTAGCAGCACTTTTGTACCAACGTGATGCTTTAAAGTCATCTTGTTCTACACCTAAGCCATTAGCGTACATTACCGCTAAATTAAACTGCGCACTGAGAATGTCTTTTTTGGCGGCTTTATGGGTTAATTCAAAAGCTTTTTTAAGATCTTTCTTCACAAATTTACCGCTAGAGTAATACAAGGATAATTCAAACTGTGCATCTGGGTTATTTTTATCAGCGGCCAGAGTGAATAACTCAAGGGCTTTTAATCCATCTTTGCGAACACCGTAACCATTTTGATAAATTAACGCCATTTGATATTGTGCGGGTGCGTAACCTTCAGCGACGAGTGGTTCAATAAGTGCGATAGCTTTGTGAAACTCTCCGCGATTTAATTCATAAATACCTAAGTCTAGGTTATCGTCTTGACTTAACACAGAGAAGCTAGTTAGTACTGTGCTTAGTAATGTTAAGGTAAACAGTAATATTTTAGTGTTCATGTTATTTCCTCTTGCGATGTGTCTGTATTTTTTCAGTGAGTTATTTAAATAATAATGTTATTTCAGTATAGATGACATTATTCAGGATCCGGTATTATTCAGGAACAGACATTATCTCTTCTATTTCTTCAGCGAGTTCCAGCCAAACCATTTCGTTTTCTTCAAGGTTATTTTTTAAATCAGCCTGCTTTTTTAATAAATCGGTTAATTCAGTTTTACGCTCAGCTTGATAAAGATCAGTATCACTTAATAAGGTTTCAATTGCGGTCATTTCTGTCTGCCATTGCGTGATTTTTTTCTCTAACTTGTCAGCTTCTTTACGCAGTGGTGCGGCTTTTTTTCTAAGCTCGGCTTGTTGTTGACGTAATTGTTTTTTGTCTAAACCTTTGTCGTTGCTATTACTATTTTGCTGCTCTGATTTAATCGATTGTACGGTTTGTTTCTTATCGTCGTTAAGCCACTGCTGATAATCATCAATATCACCACTAAAGTCGCTTACGCGGCCGTTAGCAACAAGATAAAACTCATCAACACAAGATTCGAGTAAAAACCTATCATGGGCAATCAAAATTATTGCACCACCAAAGTCTTGCAGTGCCATTACTAAGGCTTGACGCATTTCTAAATCTAAATGGTTAGTTGGCTCATCAAGAAGTAATAGTTGTGGTTTTTCTAAAACAATTAACGCCAAAACTAAGCGGGCTTTTTCACCACCTGACATAGTCGCTACTTGTGATAAAGCTTGATCGCCACTAAAGCCAAATTTACCTAGAAAAGTTCGTGCTTGTGGTTCACCTAGTTCAGGTTTTGACCGCAATATATGATCAACAGGGCTTGATGGCGCATGTAATTGTTCTAATTGATGTTGCGAAAAATAACCGACTTTTAACTCTTGTGCGCAATAACGCTCGCCATTAAGTAAAGCTAATTCGCCTGCTAAGGATTTAATAAGGGTTGATTTACCTGCGCCGTTTCGGCCAAGTAAACCAATACGGCTACCTGGTACCAAAGTTAAACCTACATCATCTAAAATAATAGTTTGTTCAGATTTTTCTGATTTTGCATAACCACACTGACTTTCAGTTAAAGATAATAGCGGGTAGGGTAGGCTTTCAGGCTCTTCAAAGCTAAAAGTAAATTGACTATCAACATGCGCTGGCGCTAAATCGGGTAGCTTTTCTAAACGTTTTAAACGACTTTGTGCTTGTTTAGCTTTACTGGCTTTGGCGCGAAAACGATCAACAAAAGCAGTTAAGTGTGCCGCTTCTTTTTGTTGTTTTTGATATTGCGCGTCTTGCTGCGCTAAATGCTCTCGGCGTTGACGTTCAAAAGCAGTGTAATTGCCGCTGTATAATTTGGCGCGTTGGTGTTCAATATGTAAAATTTGACCGATAACTGTATCCAGAAAATCTCGGTCATGTGAAATAAGCACTAGTGTGCCGGTAAAGCGTTTTAACCAACGCTGTAGCCAAATTACCGCATCTAAGTCTAAATGGTTGGTTGGCTCATCGAGAAGTAATAAGTCAGCGCGTGATATAAGCGCTTGCGCTAAGTTTAAACGCATACGCCAACCACCGGAAAAATCTTTTACTGGGTTATCAAGCTGCGATTGTAAAAAACCTAAACCATGCAGTAATTCACCGGCGCGAGCAGGCAAACTGTAGCCGTTAATGGTATCTATTTTATTAATGATGGTGGCTTCTAGTGTACCGTTATCATTAATACGAGCCTGATCTAATTCTTTTTCTAATTGGCGATATTCTGTGTCGCCATCCATCACGTAATCTAATGCACTTTGCTCTAACGATGGAGTTTCTTGCTTTACCGTAGCAATATCCCAACTACTAGGCATAGATAAATCACCAGAGTCAGGCGCTAAATCACCTAATAACGCCGCAAATAACGAGGACTTTCCACAGCCATTACTGCCCACTAAACCCACTTTATGATTAGGGTGAATTGTAAAACTAGATGATTTGATGAGATTTTTAGCGCCTCTATCTAAACTTAAGTCTGTGGCTACGATCAATGGTTATTCCTCGGTAAAATAGCAATATAAAAAGCAATGTATTTAGCGGTAAAATAGCTTTAATAATACGCGCTAATAAAATGCAGGTGCATTGTCGCTTTTCCTATGGCTACTATTCAAGGTAAAATAGCGATAATTGAATATTAATACTGATAAGTAGCAGATAAAAATGAGCAAAGTATCAAAAAAAAGGTTTATTGCTGGCGCCGTTTGTCCAAAATGTAAAGCAATGGACACCTTAGCGTTAACGAAAGAAAATAATGTTGAAAAAGTAACCTGTGTGGTTTGTGGAGAGCAAATGGTACAAACCGAAGAGCAAGTTGAAAAAGTAGTACGTCAGCATGAGCAGGTTATTGGTGTATTCAAACCTTGATAACAGCTAATTTATTGTTGTAATAAGCTAATTAGTTCATCAGAAGTACTCATTGACTAACGTCAACTCCGCGCACCTTCTTCTTATAACAGTTAATTTATTGCTGTATTGATTAATTAGTTCATCAGAAGTACTCATTGACTAGCGTCAACTCCGTGCTCCTTCTTTCTAATTAACCCATACAGCTTCAAATTATTCTGTTATATGCTGCTTTTCGTTAGAGATTTAAGAAGTATTAAAGAAAGAAAAAGTACTAGTTGATGATTATCAATTAGTACTTTTTCTTTCTATAGATAGTTTAAATAGATAGTTCTAATAATGCGGCGGTGGTGGCTCAATTTCTTCTGTATCGCCTGATAACATACTGCTGTCTTTTAAGCGTTTAGCCACTAACTGTAATTGTTGTTTTAATTCAGACAATTGACTGTTGTGAGCGGTAAGCTCTTGACTTAGCTGCTCAATAACATCATCTTGAAATACATTGCGTGATTCTAAATCATCCACACGTTCTTCAAGTTGTTGTATATAATTCGAATTGGCGTCGTGTGCGCTTAAAGTTACTTCGTGATTGGCCATGATTCAACATATCCTGATGAGCTTATCGTTAAGAGGTTGTTATTATCGCCAAATGCAACGCCATACACAACAGCACCAGTCGGTCTATTTGCATCTTTAGGGGAAACAAACCAATGTGAAAGGCGTTTTCCGGTGGCAATGTCCCAGACACTGACTTTTCTTGATGCAGCCCCAGTAACTAAGATTTTACCATCAGGTGAAAAACTTATCGAACTAAACACTTCTTGTCGTTTAGTACCTTGTAAGCTACTAATGCGTTTACCTGTTTTTAGATCCCAAAGGTAAGCACCTTGCATACTATCAGCAGAAAATGCATATCTGCCTTTTGGATCTAAGGCAACTTTAGACACACGCGAAGTATGATTGAATTGATAAATTACTTGTCCTGATTTGCTGTCCCAAACGTAAGCAGTAAAATCATTGCCGCCTGATATGGCAACACGTCCGTTAGGTAGCATATCTACGGTATTTATTTTTTCGTTATGGCCTAAAAACTCTAACCGTCTACCTGTATCAACGTTTACATGCACAACTGTGCCGTTGCTTTTACCAATAAGTAAGTAATCACCACCATTACTTACCGCAATATCTCTAATAGTAGACTCGCGAACTTGCCAATAACCTTCAGATTTCCCTGTTGTTATATTCCACAACGCAAAGTTTTCTCGGTTTGCCGTCATTACATGGCTAGCATTATCGCTAATATCAATCGAAAGTACTAAGTTATCGCTGCTGTTTTGTTCTTGTGCCCAATTATAAATACGTTGATTTTTTGTTAAATCCCACACACTTAAACCGTGATGAATAGATGACACTACCGCATAATTAGCATTACTGGCAATATCTCCCGCATAAGCCCCTTCCACAGACAATTGCCAACGGTGTAAAGGTTCCTCTGTAACAGGTTTACATGCAGTAATTAAGAGTAATAAGGTTAATGGAAAAATCAATTTACAATTTAACAAGATATTAATACTTTTTTATTTGGGCATTTATCGTTAGTATAAGTTCTTTTTTGAAATTGTTTAGTGTTATCTTTACTTAATTCTTAATCTTACTTTAATTTGGATGAGTTAATATTTAGAAAAATTAATTTAAGTATTTTATTTAAGATCACAACGCAGTTTTATATTTGATTGGGGAAACACTCCAATTGTATTATTAAATGGAGATATGAATGAAATTGTTTAAGCCTACCCTAGTAGCCCTAGCATTAGTTGCCGTTGTTGGTTGTAATGAAGAAGTGGTTGCAGAAGCCAAAGCGCCTGTACTTGATACTGAAATACAAAAACAGTCATATGGTTTAGGTGCCTCAATTGGTATGTACATGCAACGTAACCTAGTAGAGCATGACAAATTAGGTTTATCGCTAGACAAATCACTTATCATAAATGGTTTTGTTGACAGCATTGAAGGTAAATCACTAATCGAACAAGAAGAAATTCAAACGTTATTGCAAAACCTTGACGCGTCAATGAAAGAAAAACAACAAGCTGCTTTAGTTGAAGCTGCTGAAGCTAGCTTAGCTGAAGGTGTTGACTTTCTTGCAGAAAACGCTAAAAAAGAAGGCGTGATGGTAACTGAGTCAGGTATTCAGTATGAAGTTATTACTGAAGGTGAAGGCGCTAAACCTTCAGCTGAAGATACTGTAACTGTGCATTATAAAGGCACATTCTTAAATGGCGAAACATTTGATAGCTCATACGATCGTAACGAGCCAGCTGTTTTCCCACTTAACCGTGTAATTCAAGGTTGGACTGAAGGCGTACAATTAATGCCTATTGGCTCTAAGTATAAATTTACTATCCCTTCAGATTTAGCGTACGGCCCTAACGGTAACCCACCACGTATTCCTGGTAACGCTGTACTACAATTTGAAATTGAATTATTAGATATTCAAGTAGCTGAAGCACCAGCAGAAATGGATACGCAAGGTTAAGCAGCTCACTAGTGAGTTATTAGTAACATAATTAGTGAATAGCTCATTGTGATGTTACTAATATAACTAGATAACCTTAAAAGGTTAAGCAAAATAGTAAGCCGTTCGTAAGTCATTGCGAACGGTTTTTTGTTTTTAAGTTAGGTTTATGGCACAAGGCTGTTCGTTTTATGGCAAAATATAGCCACTTGTTACACTATTAACTCCTTTATGAAAAAACTTCTTATTATTGGTTATGTTTGGCCAGAGCCTAATTCTTCTGCGGCGGGTAGCCGTATGATGCAATTAATTAACTTCTTTCAAGCACAAAATTATCACATTACCTTTGCAAGTCCTGCGCTACAAAGCGATCACATGGTTGATTTAAAAGCGTTAAATATCAGCGTGGAAAATATTAGTCTGAATTGCACGAGTTTTGATGACTTCATTAAGGTACTACAACCACAGGCGGTAATGTTTGATCGCTTTATGATGGAAGAGCAATTTGGCTGGCGTGTTATTGAGCAATGCCCTGATGCATTACGAATTTTAGACACAGAAGATTTATTTTGTTTACGCAATGCTCGTCATCAAGCCTATAAAGAAAAACGTGAACTTACCGACCAAGACTTGCTAACCAGTGATATGGCTAAGCGAGAAGTCGCTGCCATATTTCGTTCTGACATTAGTTTAATGATTTCAAGCATTGAGGTTGAGCTACTACAGCGTTTATTTAAAGTTGATGCGAGCTTATTACATTATTGTCCTTTCATGTTAAATGACGCTCAATTATCTCAACAAAATCCAAGCTTTCAACAGCGACAAGATTTTATGGCGATTGGTAATTTTAGACACGCGCCTAATTGGGATGCCGTACTATGGTTAAAGCAACAAATATGGCCATTAATACGTAAACAACTACCTAACGCTAAATTGAACATTTATGGAGCCTATCCGCCGCCAAAAGCGACAGATTTACATGATGAAAAGTCAGGTTTTTTAGTTAAAGGCTGGGTGGATGATGCCGTACTTGCTATGCAAAGTGCCAAAATCTGCTTAGCACCATTGCGTTTTGGTGCGGGTATTAAAGGTAAGTTAGCAGAAGCCATGTATTGTAGTACGCCTTCGGTTACGACCGAAATTGGTATTGAAAGTATGCAAACCAATTTGCCTTGGGCTGGGGCGATAGCAAATGATCCGCAAGGTATTGCTGATGCGGCGGTAAAGCTTTTTCAAGATGAAAGAAGCTGGCAAACTGCCAGTGATTTAGGTCAAAAAAATGCAGCGTTAATGTTTCAACAAACAGAGATATTAATTAAATTAGCTGAAAGAATAACGCAAGTTAGCAATCATATTACTGAACACCGTCAAACTAATTTTATTGGCAGCATGCTTAATCATCATCACCATAAAAGCACACAGTATATGTCGCAATGGATTGATGTTAAAACTCAGTTAAAGGAGATGAGTGAGAAGGGAAGCAAAGATACGGACGAATAGTGCCTGCCATAAGTCATCTAAATTTCACATGATTTGTTGATAGTATTTGTCGCGGTAGCGACGACACCAAGAGAGGGGCTGCCTCTGGCATCTCTCTTGACTCCCTAGGAGCAGCTACTCAAGTGTATCCTTCATTCAAGGTAACATTCGACCTAATAGTAATGCAGGTACATCAGGACAATAATGCTCCTGCATTGTCTTATAAGGTACATCCTGTATCGTCATGTGCCACATTACTTTTTCCATCATCTACCATGGCAATAGGTGAATATCACCTTTCATTACGGCACTTGAATCAAACAGATTTGGTGTTTGTTGATGCAGCTGTGTGTATTTTTCATATCCAATAACGACTTCTTAAATTATTAAAATACCAACGCTATTATAAAAGCGGTAAACCAAATACCCGACATAACCTGCCAAAATAGCAGCGGATTTTTATCCATTAACGCAGCATTGTGAGTGGTTTTATATTTAGAGTTAGGGGTTTGTAACTCATGCATTAGCTCTAATACATCTTCATGACGGCGCTCTGCATTAAATCGTAAGCCTTTTTTAATGGCACCATCTATCCAGATAGGCACTAAAGGGTTTTCATCAAAACACGGTGTGTACTTGGTTTTTAAATAATCTTCGCTGGTTCTACATTTACTGAGTTTACCTGAAAATGGCTCTTTACCGGTTAGCATTTCATAAGCAAGTACTGATAACGAAAACACTTCAGATTGAATGGTGCTTTTTCCGGTAATAACCACTTCTGGTGCAGAATAACCTGCTGTGCCCAATACACCAGGCTCATCAAGGGGAGTGGCTATTTCAGCAATCCCTTTACTATAACAAGAGCCAAAATCGATAATGGTCGCTTCACCATTATTATCAATCATAATATTGCCGGGTTTAATGTCTTGATGCAAAATTTCACGCTTGTGCATAGCGCGTAAGCCTTTGCTGATTTGATTTAATATATAAACGACATCTTGTACCGCGGGTTTGGGATTTTCTTTGATCCATTGCTCGAGCGTACGCCCTTCAATGAATTCAGTTAAGTAATATAACCATTTTTTATCTTTGTTATTTTCGATAACTTTAACAACATGAGGGTTCGATATGCGACTACCCATCCAGCTTTCCATGATAAAGCGCTCTATATAGGCGAGATCGTCGTCAAAATTAACCGATGGTGTTTTCATGCAATAGCGTGCATTACTGTCAATATCGCGCACTACATAGACTTGGCTGCGATTATTAATATGTAAGCACTTCTCTACGCGGTAGCCGTCTAAGATCACGCCTTCTTCTAAATAAGGAGGAAAAGGAAGCTCCGACAGCTTTCTGCCCACTTCATTCATGGTTTTTGTTGGCAAGTGATCAACTCGTAAAATCTGACAGCTTAGATTATCCCCACTGCCGCCTTTTAATCCTAAAGCAATTAT
Organism: Colwellia sp. E2M01; assembly: GCF_018860585.1. Classification (GTDB taxonomy): domain Bacteria; phylum Pseudomonadota; class Gammaproteobacteria; order Enterobacterales; family Alteromonadaceae; genus Colwellia. The sequence continues at coordinate 38,276 of NZ_JAHKPR010000002.1, read as the reverse complement.
TTTTTCACAAGCTTGTTCAAATGCTATTTCGTTGTCTTCGGCTTTAAGTATTTTTAATTCAGCAGCAATGTCTTTATGACTTATAAAATCATGAATGCCATCAGTGCTTAAAAAATAAATATCACCTACTTCTAAATCAATACTCTTATAATCTACATCTAACTTTACATCTAGCCCCATGGCTCTGGCTAAGTAAGTTTGCTTGGCATTCACATAAGTGCTGTGATCGCGAGTCAATTGCTCTAAATCACCATTACGTAGACGGTAAATACGAGTATCACCAACATGAAAAATATGGCCGGTTTGCGATTTGAAAATAATGGTGCTGAAGGTACTAATGTAGCCCTTTTGTGCATCATTATATTGTTGTCCTTGACCATACAGCCAACGGTTAAGTGCCGTTAACACTTGAGAGGTCGATTTTTTAACGCTCCAACTCTCAGGGGTAGAATAATAATCATATAAGAAATTACGTACACAGGTTTCACTGGCTTCTTTACCGGCTTCGGCAGCACTTACTCCATCAGCAATAACAGCAACAGCGCCTTTATTAATTAAGGTTGAGTCTTTAGGAAGTCGAATGCCAATAGCATCTTCGTTTTGCGGTTTTTTACCTGCGACTGAACGCTGCGCTACTGTAAAGCTTAATTCACTTGAATGTTCTGCCATTATCCTCACCTGTGTAAAGTATAAAGTTACTTATCAATATATTTCTGGTCTTTAGCGAAACCCTAATGAACATCAATCATTTGTACTGTGCCATCAGGCATTACTTCAGCCATTTTGTCTTTAGGCTCATCTAAAAATAAAGTACATAAAACGGCAAAAGCAATACCTGCGCCAATAGTGGCAAAAAATACAGACGGTGTTACAAACGAAAATACCAATAAAAATACCACTGCACCCACATTACCGTAAGCGCCAACAGTGCCTGCAATTTGCCCCGTTAGTTTGCGTTTAACCAAAGGTACAACGGCGAACACACAACCGGCTGCTGAGCCTAAAAAGAAAGAGCAAATCATCATGGTTGCTACCACAGCGGCTAATGGCCACTCTGGGGTTATCATCGACATAACCAAAAAGCCTACAGCTGCACCACTTAATAAAATAATTAATGGTTTTTTTCTACCTAGCTTATCGCTGATCATTCCGCCTGATGGACAAGAAAGAACATCAACAGCTGCGAAACAAGCACCAAACATACCTGCCGCCGCCGCAGCGACCAAAAAGGTATTTTCAAAGTATTGCGCCAACATAGAAATCACCGCTAATTCAGAGCCAAAGGTTACGCCATAACCAATACTTAAAATTGCTACTTGTTTAAATTTATATTGTAAAATTTCATCAACGGGAGGCGATTGCAACATATCTTTATTCACTTGGAATAACTTCCAAGATTGATAAGCAAGTAATGCTAATAATAAGCCATAAATGAAATAGGCAGTAAAATCGCTTAATAATCCCGCACCAATAATCATCTCATTCGCTGTTCCTGCAACAACACCTGAATCGGTAACTCGCCATGTTAAAATAGCTAACGCTGCCACCATAGGAATATTAAATACCAAGCAGAAAATAAAATCTCGCTTACTGGTGAGTTCAAGGCCACCTGATTTATTGGGTTTGAAATAAGTTGAGCCAGCAGGTGTGTCTGTTACCGCATAATAATAAAATGCAGAATAAAGTAGGGCGATAACACCTGTTGAAGCGATAGCATAACGCCAGCCATCCTCGCCACCAAATAAACTAGCAATATAAACCAAACTACCAGCGCCTACCGCTGAGCCAACATTGCCCATGCCTTTATATAAGCCTTCAGCTAAACCTAATTGGTTAGCAGGGTACCATTCGCTGATCATACGAATACCAATAACAAAACCGGCACCAACAAAACCCATCAAAAACTTTGCAAGGGCTAATGCTTCAAACGTTTGAGCAAAGGCGAAGAAAAAACATAATGCAGCCGTTGCAACTAACATGGCGGTATAAGAATTTCGAGGTCCGTATTTATCAACTAACATACCGGTAATAATGCGCGCAGGAATAGTTAACGCGACATTGAGAATAAGTAATACTTTTACTTCAATATCTGTTAATCCCATACTTTCTTGTATGGTTGACATTAAAGGTGCGTGACTGAACCAAACTAGAAAAGTAACAAAAAAAGCAAGCCAGGTACTGTGAAGAATTTTGGCTCTACCTTTAAAAGATAAAAAATTATGCTTAAACGACGATTGACTCATATAAAACCTTGTCTGTGAATATTAACTATTTTGAATAGTTTCGATAAGTGAATTTTATTAATGTCAGAACGCAGAGCAAAATGCGAGCCACAAGTTAAGTGGCTGTAATTATTGGTTGTTTTTATTTTTACTAGAAATTAATCAAGAAAATGCACCAAAACATTACTGTTAAAAAATGTAAACGCACCATAATGCAGTGATGTGTTAAGTATGCGGAGTGCAGATAAAACACCATGCTCCAGTTAAACAGAGCATGGCGAGAACTTGTATTCTAATTCTGACTTTTAACGTTGAGCTGTAACCTTAAGTTATAATGTTGATTCAAGGATCCGAGTCAACCGTTTTGCGGCTTTTAACAGTTGCTTTTCCATTATAGGTAAATGCTTGTTTGGGTAATTATCTGCGAGTTTTATAGAGCTTGCCGTTTGTTTACATTCACCTTGATTAGTTATTTGGCAATATTGAAAATCAGCTTGGCGAACAATTTGATAAGATTCATTAGCCCAATCCCACACTTGTTGATAATAAAATTTAGGAATCGAAATACTATTCCATTGTGCGGTTAAGCTTTCTACCCATTCATTTTGAGTGCGTCCTGCACTTTTCATTAAACAGCTATCCCAATACGCGTGTAAATTTTTACAGTTACTTTTGGTCTCAACAAGGCGTATTTTATTACCGCCTAAATCGCTAGCATAACTAACATGTAAGGGTTGATGAATATCTGCTAGCCAATGTCCTAAAAACAATAATGCTTGTGCTGACTCCCATGAGCGAGGGATCGTTTGTAATTGTTTTTGATGGGTGAGTATAGCTTGCGGTATACAGTTTTTACTGCATAAAGGTTTACTGGTAATACGTGTTAGTTCTCGAGACACATTCATATAGTGCCATGTATTATATTGTTTAAATGCTTTTTGATTTTTTACTGCATCAGCCCAAGTACAAGCTTTAGCAAAAGTGATGGGAGAGTCTGCGCGGTTATGATTATATTGATTAATTAAGGTTTGTTGCTTTCTTGGTACGGCATGTAAAAGCTGAGTAACTCTGTGCTGCTTTGCTGTTGATAAATGATCAAAAGCTAATTGGCAAACAACTTGATGACCAAGCTTTGCTAAGGCAAAGCTTGGTTGGCTATATAGTATTACTGAAGATATTAAAGCGAAGAAACAAAGTGTTGAATATATTTTGCTTTTACTTTTGAAGCTTTTAGTCATGGCGCGCTTTACATTACTTGGTGAATAATGTTGTTGAGTTAAGCTAATTACCTACAGTTAATCAACAAAAATCTCCATTTCTTCACCAATTTGTTTACGCATTCCCATTAACTTAATTGCCGTGGCGTGTTGTTGTTTATCGGCTTCTGTTTCCGGAATCCATTGAGGAACCGTTTCCGATTGACCATTTTGGTCAACAGCTACCATGATTACAATACAATTGGTTGTTTGGCGGCGATTTAATGATTTAGGATCGCAAGCGTTTACTTCCAATGCTATGTGCATTGACGATTTCCCTGTGTAGATAACTTTAGCTTCAACTTCTACTAAGCTACCTACATGTATCGGCGCAATAAAGCGTATACCACCAGCATAAGCGGTTACACAATAACGACCACTCCAACCTGCAGAGCAAGCGTAAGCAGCTAAATCTATCCATTTCATTACCGCGCCACCATGAACCTTACCACCAAAATTTACATCTTGTGGCTCGGCTAAAAATCTTAAGGTAATGTCGCGTTGTGATGCAGTCATAATTGAACTCTTTCTTGTTAATTAGTTAAATGTAGCAAATATTAGATATATTACTCAAAACTATATTGTTAGTTGTTAATTAGCAAATTACATTGCGTAATTATTTTTATAAATTTAATTAATTATCACCTTAAAATTTTTAATTGTATGTAAAAAAACAGGATGATATCGGCAGATTCTATCTAAGTCACTGCATTTAAAGAGGTTAATTATCTATTTGAGTGTTGATTAAGATAGCTGTGCGGATGAAAAAATATTGTTGTCTTTAGTGACATTTTACCTGTTCAACCAAGTTTATTACTTTTCTTAAGAGGCTAAATCGCAGTTTTATTACTGCTACTTCAAGTCGCAAATTTTGCGTCACTTTAGTGCAAGACTAAAATAGCAGCAGTTAAATCAACTTAAATAATACTAATTGAAGCCGCTTACATAACAGTATATGTAGCAAGATAAGATGATAAGTAGCTAAACTTTATCAGACAGCTTCATTTTATTTGAACTTATTTTGTTTATTTAAGTCTATTTATTTAGTGAATAAATAAATCGGCACAAATAAAAAAGCCTTTCTCAAAGAGAAAGGCTTTAAATACTCGCATTGTGGTCTTGTTACCAAGCTTCTTATTATATGTTTTTTGCTTACTAGCGCGTTTTATTATTTTTTATTATTATTATTATATTTTGTACTAACTAGAGCGGTTTACTTTTATTATTATTATTATTATTTAACTCGCGACTACTTATTTTTATTATTGTTTTTCCGTAGCGCAGGCATTTTATACCAAAGCATTTTTGCCATCGCAACAACTTTAATAGAGCATAAACTCCACGAATTTTTTCGTACTAAACTGGTCTAATAAGCTAGCGCCTCTAAGTCGTTGATTCAAAATATATTGATAAAAATCAACAAAAAACACCCCCAAATAAAATAAAGTTAAATAAATAGTACTTCTGTAATATAGTTGTGTATTTAAGTTAATTTATTGGAATTGATTTTTTTAAATGCTATTGATTTAGCACATAGATCAAAAGGCTTGTCGGTGTTAAACTGCGCAGCATAAATACTTTAGTTATCGCTTTCACATAATAGCTAAAAAAAAGTTAATTAAATAAGTCATAGCGGCAGATCATTTTACGTAATAACTGATAAGTTATACGCCTAGGTAATTATCCGAACGACTACTAAGTAAAATATTAAGAGGAACGATTGGTGACAGAATTAAAAAATGATACCTATTTGCGTGCGCTATTAAAACAACCAGTAGATTACACGCCGGTATGGATGATGCGTCAAGCAGGTCGCTATTTACCAGAATATCGAGCAGTACGTAAAGATGCTGGCGACTTTATGTCAGTATGTCGTGATGCAGATCTTGCTTGTGAAGTTACCATTCAACCATTACGCCGTTTTCCATTAGATGCCGCCATTTTATTTAGCGATATTTTAACTATTCCTGATGCGATGGGTTTAGGCCTATATTTTGAAACAGGTGAAGGGCCAAAGTTTGAACGTCCTATTACTTGTAAAGCTGATGTTGAAAAAATTGGCATACCCGATCCTGAGGATGAATTAGGTTATGTAATGAATGCGGTACGTACAATTCGTAAAGAATTAAAAGGTGAAGTACCGCTTATTGGTTTTTCAGGTAGCCCATGGACATTAGCAACTTATATGATTGAAGGTGGTAGCTCTAAAGCTTTTACTAAAATCAAAAAGATGATGTTTGCTGAACCTCAAACGTTACACCTTTTATTAGACAAGTTAGCTGACTCAGTGATTAGTTACCTAAATGCACAAATTGCAGCTGGCGCTCAGTCAGTTATGGTATTTGATACGTGGGGCGGGGTGTTATCGCCACGCGACTATAACGAATTTTCATTACAATACATGGCTAAGATTGTAGATGGTTTAACTCGTCACAATGAAGGTCGCCAAGTACCGGTTACCTTATTTACTAAAAATGGTGGTATGTGGTTAGAGTCTATTGCCGCAACAGGTTGTGATGCAGTAGGACTTGATTGGACTATTGATATTGAAAATGCCAAAGCACGTGTTGGTGATAAAGTTGCACTACAAGGTAATATGGACCCATCAATGTTATACGCACCATTACCGCGTATTGAACAAGAAGTGTCAAAAATACTAGCAGGCTTTGGCGAAGGCGGTACTGGTCATGTATTTAACTTAGGCCACGGTATTCACCCTGATGTGAACCCAGAACATGCGGGACACTTTATTGAGTCGGTACATCGTTTAAGTAAGCCTTACCATAAATAAGTTTTTTACTTCATAATATAAAAATAAAAAAACCGTGTTACTTTAAATAAAAATAACACGGTTTTTTTTATATTATTTAGATTGAGGCCATAAGTTAAAAACTTGATATACGCTGAATATTAAAATAAGCAAGATATCAATGATTAGCTTTTAGTGTCAGTTAAGCGTTAAACAACTACTTTTAAACGTTGTTACTCTTCAATATCACTATCATCGGTTTCATAAGCACTAAAGTCGGTGATACCTTTTGCCTCAAGTAAACGTCTTACGCTTGCTGGTAGTTTTTCATTGTTATCTTTTGCTAAGTCTTCATCATCAGGTAATGGTTGTCCTGTAAAAGCATGCAAGAATGCTTCACATAGCAACTCACTATTAGTGGCGTGACGAAGATTATTAACTTGGCGTCTAGTACGTTCATCAGTTAGTACTTTTAATACACGTAAAGGAATAGAAACGGTAATTTTCTTTACTTGTTCACTTTTTTTACCGTGTTCGGCATAGGGATTTATGTACTCGTCATTCCACTGAGCCATGGGTATTCCTCTGTAATGCTATGATAAGCTATTAATACTTTATATAGGTGATTTTACCTGTTGCGAAAAACCAGTCAAGTAGAAGTTTAGATGTCTAAAATCACTTGACCAAATTAGTGATAATGTTTAGAGTTATGGACGTCCAAACATCTAAAATATTTTGAGTGTTAATATCACTAACATTATGGTTAATGATACGATACACGGAATATATCTTTATTTCACGAAGCGTGATAACTCGTATAAATCATTGGAGAAGAGTATGTCGATTAAAAATATTAATACCTTAGCAGTAACCGCAGGGATTAATAAAGACGCGCATCATGGTGCTGTTGTTGCTCCAATCCATTTATCAAGTACGTACGCTTTAAAAGGCTTTAATGAAAAACGCCAATTTGATTATTCTCGTACGGGCAATCCAACTCGTTCTTTGTTTGGTGAAACGATTGCTGAATTAGAGCAAGGTAGTGTCGGTATTGTTACTGGCACAGGTATGGCAGCGGTACATTTACTTTGTCAGTTATTAACAACAGAAGATACCATTGTTATTCCACACGACTGCTACGGCGGTAGTTTTAGGTTGTTTACCCATTTAGCTAAACGCGGACAGTTTAAACTTATTGTTGTTGATCAAACTGATCAAACGGCTTTTGCTGATGCGTTAGCACACAAACCAAAATTAGTATTACTTGAAAGCCCAAGTAACCCATTATTACGCTTAGTAGACATAGAAGAGGCTACTAAGGCATGTCATGCAGTTGGCGCATTAGTGGCGGTAGATAACACTTTTTTATCCCCAGCATTACAACTGCCGTTAACTTTGGGGGCAGATATTGTTTTTCATTCAACCACTAAATACATTAATGGTCACAGTGATGTGGTTGGTGGTGTGTTAGTGACTAAAACCCAAGAGCTAGGCGAAACATTAGCGTGGTGGGCAAACTGTATCGGTATTACCGGTAGCGCTTTCGATAGTTTCTTAGCGTTACGAGGCTTAAAAACATTACCTGTAAGAATGAAACAACACCAAGAAAACGCTATACAAGTGGCTGATTTTTTAAAGAATCATGACGCTGTTGATGCGGTTTACTTTCCTGGTTTTGAAGATCATCCTGGTCATGAAATTGCGAAAAAACAACAGTTTGGTTACGGCTCAATGTTAAGTTTTGAAGTAAAGGGGGGTGTGGAAGCAGTTAAAAAGCTATTCGCTAACTTAGAAATATTCACTTTAGCTCAATCACTAGGTGGTGTGGAAAGCTTAATTAGTCATCCATCTACGATGACACATGCGGGGATGGAAATAGCCGATCAACTAGAAGCGGGTATTACTCAGTCATTAGTAAGAATTTCGGTTGGTATTGAATATATAGACGATATTTTGGCTGACTTAGCTCATGGTTTAACACAAAGCCAAATTTAAAATTTGGTATTGTTGCATTAATATCGTCAAATTGAACATCAAAAAAAATTAAGAAGGTGAGGTAAGTTAGTAACACTAATTTATTTCACCTTTTTATTAACAGGCTCTAAAGCAAACTTGCACTCAATGGTAGCTATTTAGTCATTCTTCAGAGCATATTGATTGGTCTATCTCCTTGAGCGATTAACTAATTGTTCGATATATTGTTTTACATAATAACAGTGCTTGCCTAATTATTGCATTTAGCTATTATTACTAGCATGATAAGTAATATATAATAAACTCTTCGGTGCAATGGCTAAAGACTCCCCCCACCAAACAAACTACACACGACAAGTTAATTTTTTATTAGCAAAAGTTTATGGACGCAGTGCCGTAAAAGACTCTTTGCTTGACCGTGCTATTAATTATTTTTCTCAAGAGGAATTTCGATCTTCTGATGAAACTGTATCATCCCAAGAATCTGAATTATTAAAAGTACTAAGTGAAGAGCGTTACGCGAGTTTGTTAGCATTATCACTGAACATTTTAGAATTAGCTGAAGGCGATAATTTTATAGAAAACAATAAAAAATCAGCTCAGTTTTTAGGTACGATTCAACTACTTAGCCCTACTGAAGGGAAAAATGTCGCGAGTAGTAATGAGCAAAGCAAATCTGTGTATAAAGCCGTATTGTGCATACGCTTACTTGATTATTTAATTATTAATAATCAAATGAACGAACCTTATATTAGTAAATATTTAGTAGATGTATCACCAGAGCAATACCTTAACTTTGCAGAGCATGACTATAAAGCGTATTTGCGTTTCACTAAACAAGTAAAAGTACCGTTGATTATGGCGGCATTATTACAAGATATTGGTAACTATCACCCTGCGGCACAAGCAATACTTTGTGGTGAAGAAGGTAAATTGAACCCATTTCGTACTTTGGAAGTCAGTCAACGCAAAGAACTATTACAAATTAATTACCGTGAAACCTTTCGCTATTTAGTTGAAGGTATTGGAGTGCCAAGCTTTAAAGGTGACAGTAAGGCTGAACGAGATCAATTTAGAATCGATGAGCAAGATAAATTATCTTTCATCAAATTGTTATTAAAAACCAGCGTTAACCCTAAAGAAAGTGTTGGTAATATATTAAAAGTACCGCAAATTTATACATCCATAATACTTTCAACTAAAGATAACTATAACTATAAGTTATTACCTCAAGTCTTTCAGGTGCTTAATAAAAATGCCGAGCTTGGTGCATGTGAACAGCGAGTGGTTGATGCGTTATATAAAATAACAGGCATGTTTCCTCAAGGTTTTGGTATTGTCTATATGCCACACGGCGGCTTTGTTGAACAAGGTGATTGTTATGAATATGCTATTGTAAATGGCTTATACCCTAAAAACCCTGAACACCCCCATTGTCGTATGGCGACAAGAAAGTTAACCTTTATTGGTTATGGACAAAACCTTGCGGTTCCCATTACTAAAAACTTATATTTCACGCAAACGGCCAAGAAATTAGCTAGGTTAAGTAAAGATCGTTTAAATGAAATATTAGAGCTACTAAGCTCCAATCCTGAAGAAAGAAAAAAATTAGATTTATTACCGCGATGTTGGCAAGCGAATGAATATTTCTCAATTAAAGCGAACCAGAAGCTTTGGAATAGAGTTGAATAAAGCAGGTTGATTGTTATTTGTACGTTAATATTAAAAAGCCGTTATTGTGTTTTCTACGCAATAACGGCTTTTTATTTTTAGTATTAATGAAAAACTAATATTTACTTTCAACATGGAAAATATCGGTAGCATTAATATAAAGTATCGATTCTTTCAAGGTGATTATGTTATGAGTAAAGTCACCTTTTGCATTAAAATAGCTACCAGGACGTAAACCTTTAGCGCTATTTAGCTCGCTCGATTGATAACGAATATCCCCCTGAATAACGACTGCTCTAAACTCTGCAGCATTACTGGTTATATCAACTTTAGAGCCTGCAGGTAACTTCAACAGGTAACCTTGTGAACTTGGTATTTTGCTGTTTTTCCACAAAAAAGTAATGCCTAGATTCTCCCCTTTGATTTGTGATGACTCTTTGTCAGTTAACCAAACTAAATTAGACGCATGCACATTAATTGGTCGCTCGCCATTATCAAAATGTTGCTCTTGAGGCTTAACTAAATAAGGGCCACTATCTATTTCTAGGTAAATTAAATTAGCGTTGCCATTGGCTGCCGTAATATGGTTTTCTCCTGCAGGTTGTGTCCAAAATGAAGCTGTTGGCAGCCACATGTTTTCTGCAGTTGGATCATCGTTATGCATTAAGCCTTCAATGACAATGCCACGATAAGAAATATTATGAATATGCGGCGGTGAAGAAAAACCTTTATTGAATTTTACTAACATACCTGTTGCTGTATTCTTTGTTCTATCTCCCCATAAATCGGCAGCACCAGGGCTTTGATCTCCGCGTAATGGATTAAGGTATCCCCAGTTGATATCTTCTGACGATATCACAGTAGTTTGTTGAGCTGGTGGTGTTGCCCATGCTGAAAATGATGACACCAATATTATTGATGTTGTAATTATCTTTGAAAAAATAGTCATCTTGCTTACTCAATTTACTTTTGAAGAGTGAAACTTACATCCAAACTTGATATATACATCAGCATTGAATGTAAGTTTATGCAGAGGGGTTAACGGTTATATATTTACCATCACTTTACCCATGGCTTTACCACTTTCTAAACGTTCATGGGCTTTGCTTACTTCGGTCAATGCAAAGTTTGTTTCGTCTAGTACAGGTTTAAGCGCACCTGCTTCAATAATGGCTGTTAACGCTTTTAAAATACGCGCATGCTCTTCGCGACGGTGATTATGAAGCATTGGAATAAGCATAAAGACAACATGTAATGACAAGCCTTTAAAGTGAACAGGTGTTAAGTCGATTTCTAACATGGATACGGTTGATGCTACATGGCCATTAAGGGCTGCAGCTTCAAATGAATTAGTCATATTAGCTCCGCCAACAGTGTCAAATACCACATCGAAACCTGCACCATTTGTATGTACATTCACATAGTTTTCTACAGATTCAGTACGGTAGTTAATCGCTGTTGCGCCCAGTTCTTCAATAAGTGCTAATTGTGCTTCTCCGCCACCTGTTGAAAACACATTTGCGCCAAAATGTTTAGCAAGTTGTAAAGCAACGTGGCCTACACCACCAGAGCCACCATGTACTAAAACATTTTGTCCAGCTTTTATGCCTGAGCGCTCTAAACCTTCGTACGCGGTAATGGCAACTAATGGCAATGCGGCTGCTTCACGCATTGAAATGTTTTTTGGCTTTAAGGCGATTAAGTTGGCATCAGCAACAATATATTCAGTTAACGTACCAGGCAGATCCGCTAAACCACCAGCACAGCCATAGACTTCATCACCTACGTTGAAGTTACTCACGTCACTAGCAACTTCTTCTACAATACCTGCGAAATCCATACCTAATAAAGCAGGAGAGGCTGGTGATAAAGGTAAGTCAGCGCCCATTTGGCGGATCATGGTATCAACGGTATTAATACTTGTTGCGACAATTTTTACTAATACATGACCTGATTTTATTTGAGGTTTAGCTATTTCAGTTAGTTCAAATGCGTCAGTTGGGCCATAAGTGTTTACGATCATTGCTTTCATAATATTCTCCAGAGTTTTCATTTGTTAGTCGTTCTATTTAGTGTGTTGAGTCGTGTTTACTAAGTATTAATTACACAACTTAGTTAATTCTTCTTGTATAACTTTTAGTAATACTTGTCTTTTTTCTGGGTTTAGTGCGTCAGGGTGAGGCTCTGCCCAATCACCTATATCATTGTCAAAGTACTTGCCAGTGATGCCTTGAAATTCATCACTGAGTGCAGCACGAAGTAAAATATCTGAGCCTATGGTTAAGTCTTTTCCTGCAGCGCCATACGCTTCTTTTACCATTTTGCTTCCCAAAAATGAGGCTGGGTTAATGGCAACTATAGAAGGTGCGTTATTGCCTAATGTTTTAGCTAATTGAAAACTCCACATAGTAATTGCTAATTTACTTTGTGCGTAAGCACTGCTATCTGATAAATTTTCTTGTCCTTGCAGCGCTTTTAAACTGACAGGCGCTTGAGCGGCAGAAGATAAATTAATCACTCTCCCAGTATCATTCATCAGTGGAAGAAGTCGCTCAGTTAATACAAATGGCGCTAAGGTATTTACAATAAAGCGGGTATCGTGACCTGACTCTGTAATAGGTGTTGGTGTTTTAAAAACCCCCGCATTGTTAATAAGCACATCAAGTTTTTTATGATGATTTTTTACTTCTGACGCTAACTCTTGAACGTCAGTTAGCTTACTTAAGTCGGCAACGTAGGTTTCTACAACCGCTTCTGTGTTTAATTCCGCTAGCTTTACTTTTACTTGGGCTAATTTTTCTTTATTACGGCCATGGAGTAATACGGTGTGACCCTGTAACACTAATTGCTTTGCGGTTTCAAAGCCTATGCCGTCGGTGGCACCGGTAAGTAAAATGACTTTTTTCATTGCTTTCATCCTTTAACTTGCATCCGATTGATTGAAGCTGGGAAGTATATTCTCAGCAATGTCTTTTAATGTTTCTTCAATATCGCGTTGATTAAAACGTAAGTTCAATGCGACATGATTAACGCCAATAGCTTGTCTTGATTTTAAGTAATTGTGTAAATGATTAATGCCAAGGCGATAACCCAAATGTATCGCTTGCGGCGGACTGTTTGGATCTTCAGTTATATCGATATATAACGGCTCCATAACTGGTTTAGCGGTATTGTTATCCGCTGACACATTAACCTGTTTAATAAATTGTGCTTGTGCATCATGTGGTCTCGGATAAGTGATAACCCCATCGCCATTATTTGCTAACCAATCAGCAGGTTGTTGTGATGCACCAGTGATTAACAAAGGCAAGCGCCCTGGTTGCGGTTTAGGTAAAAGATCTAACTCACCATCAAGATCACCAAAACCATTAGTAAACTGCGGGTAAGATTGTGCAGCCTGTCTGATATAGTCATAACTTTCACGAAATAACTTGCCGCGTGATTGATACTCAACACCCATTGCCGGATATTCTTCAGGTCTATCACCACTGGCCACACCTAAAATGAGTCGGCCACCTGAAAGCGCATCTACCGATGCTGCAGCTTTTGCCACATGAGCAGGGTGTCTTAAGGGTAAAATTAAACTGGCGACGCCTAATGCGATTTTTGATGTGGTTCCTGCCAGCAAGCCTAAATAAACAAAAGGGTCGAACAGTTGCCCAGCATCACCAAATGAAGGCACGTTAAATGGCACATCTCTAAGCCATAAAGCTTTGAAGCCTAAACGTTCAGCGAGTTGCACTCGTTCAAGATGATGCTGCATAGAAGGTGTTGCGCTACTGTTATAGTTTTCAATTGGCACGACTAAACCAACAGTGAGTTTTCCGGTTTGAAAAACGCTGTTGAATCCTACATTTAAGGTAGGGAAGTTAGCTTGTGCCGAACTATTTTGCGCTGCCATCTTTTTTCCTGTTTAAGTTATTTATTTAAATTTTCTGTGTATCTGTGTATAAAAAACGAGAATTAATTAATTGGAATAATAATAACCTTGTTGTAATTACGAATAAATGACGTATAAATACAATCAGAATTCGGTTTTTGGATATAATCAATGGATACTCAAGGTGTACGCTTATTCGTGATGGCGGCAGAAAAGTTAAATATTAGTGCCGCAGGTAAAAAGCTGGGGTTAGCTCCGTCTGTTGCTAGTGCGCGTTTAGCGAAATTAGAAATTCAACTGGGCGCTGATCTTTTTCACCGTTCAACGCGCAAGGTAACCTTGTCAATTGAAGGCATTGAGTTCCTCCCGTATGCGAGAGAAATTATTGCGCAAGAAGATACCGCGCTTGCTGCATTAGGTCGTGGTAATGTTAATGTCAGAGGTACGTTAAGATTTGCTTCATCGAGTACCTTTGCGCAATTATTCATTGCGCCGATTTTGCCTGAATTTTTAGAAAGGTACCCTGATGTGAATGTTGAGCTTAATTTGTCAGATACACGTTTGAATTTGATTGAAGGTGGCTTTGATCTAGCGCTAAGAAATTATGCTATTGAAGACAGTAGTTTGATTGGAAGACGATTAGCTAACGACACCAGAATATTGTGCGCGTCTCCTGAATATCTAGAGAAATACGGTACACCAACAACGCCTGAGCAGCTAGATAACCACAGGCTGATGATGTTTATGAACGCACAGCCCAAAAAACTTAAATCTAAAACAGCAGAGCAAGCTTACTTTTTCCCACCAGCTAATAACAAGGCGCGTGTTATTTGTGATGACGGTGCTAGTATGCGAATAGCTGCAACCGCTGGCGTGGGTATATGTATGAGCTCTTTATGGAGTTTACATACTGAACTTAAAGAAGGGCGTTTGGTGCGAGTATTACCTGATTACAGCATCGAGGATAATGCCGCTATTTGGCTGGTTTATCCAAAGTCGAATGTGTTAACCGCCAAGGTAAGAATTTTTATTGATTACTTAATCGAAAAAATAGCGCCTACTATTAAGAAATGGGAATACTAATTATTTTTTCATTTTGTTGTTAAATTCTTGCCTTTTATACAAGGCTAACTTATATATAGCGCCTAAGGTGATTTGCGTAAATATTGAGTGATTTTCATAGTGAAATAATGTTTTCTATATTCACCAATATATCGCCCCTTTATTCAATTAGCCTTGAATAAGTGCTAATTACCTAACACATAGTGGTGAGCAATAGATATGAATGAAGAATCAGAGCATAAACTTAACCTAAGACATCTAACCCTTGATGACTTTGCTGATATTAAAAAATTGATGGATGAAGTTTATCCAAGTTTGGGCGGTGCTTGGCCAGAGAAAAAATTTAGAGCGCAACTTAAAACCTTTCAAGACGGACAAATTTGTATTGAAGATCACGGCGTAGTCGTAGCTGCGGCTTTTAGTGTGATTGTTGATTATGACAAGTTTGGTGACCAACATACTTACGATGAAATTACCGGTGATGCCTATTTAACAACTCATGATCCCCTTGGTGATGTGTTGTATGGCGTTGATGTTTTCGTCTCGCCAGAATATCGAGCCATGCGTTTAGGCCGTCGTTTATATGAAGCGCGTAAAGAGCTCTGTCAAAACCTTAATTTAAAAGCCATTGTTGCTGGCGGTCGTATTCCCAATTACGAAAATTATTCGCATGAATTAACACCACAAGCTTATATTGAAAGAGTAAAACGTAAAGAAATTTATGATCCGATTCTTACTTTTCAATTATCCAATGAGTTTGATGTTAAACGCGTTATAAAAGGCTACTTGCCCGAAGATAAAGAGTCGCACGGTTACGCAACTTTATTAGAGTGGAATAATCTTTATTACGATCCTGAAAAGTCACCATTAATAGGTGCTGATAAAACTACGGCTCGCATAGGTTGTGTTCAATGGCAAATGCGTCCGTTTAATTCAGTAGATGAGTTAATGCAGCAAGTTGAATTTTTTATTGATGCGTTATCTGACTATCAATGTGATTTAGCGTTATTCCCTGAATTCTTTAATGCGCCCTTAATGGGCATCGACAACCATAAAAATTCAATAGATTCAATTAGAGCGTTAACTGAATACAGTGCGGAAATTGTTGAGTCTATTTCAAAATTAGCGGTATCTTATAATATCAACGTCATTGCAGGTTCAATGCCGGTGTTAGAAGATGATGAACTATTAAACGTGTCTTATTTATGTCGTCGTGACGGCACGCTAGAGGCGCAATACAAAATACATCCTACTCCTTATGAGAAAAAAGCCTGGATAATGCAGGGCGGTAACGACTTAAAAGTGTTTGATACTGACTTTGGTAAAATAGGCGTGCTTATTTGTTATGATGTTGAGTTTCCTGAATTAGCCCGTTTACAGTCAGAGCAGGGCATGCAAATGCTTTTCGTCCCATTCTGGACCGATACTAAAAATGGTTATTTAAGAGTGCGTTGTTGTGCGCAGGCGCGTGCTATCGAGAACGAATGTTATGTTGCTATTGCTGGTAGTGTTGGTAATTTACCAAAAGTCGATGGCGCAGATATTCAATATTCACAATCGGCAGTGTTTTCACCGTCAGATTTTTCATTCCCGCATGATGCAATAATGGCAGAAACAACACCGAACACGGAAATGACCTTGATTGTAGATTTGGATTTAGAAAAGCTTAACAAATTACAAAATGAAGGTTCAGTGCGTAATTATTTAGATCGCCGTAGAGACCTGTATAAAGTAGAGTGGTTAGGTAAATAACGAGTAAAATAATTGCTAAAACTATAGTGATTTCATTGCAATTCAAATGACATTTAAAACGGTTAACATCATTAGTAAATCAACTAATGATGTTAACCGTTTTTTATGAACATCATTTACTATCTGAATAATTATAAGGTGACAACAATTGAAACATAAAGCTTTCCGAATCGAATTCATTTTTTGCTAAGCTATTTAAAAGCAATCAGAAAACGTATAGTAGAATCTCTAGATTTAACTTGAGTATCAGTAACAGCTTAAGTAAATACATAAGGATATAGTGAATGACAACTCCCGTAAAAAGTACGCGCATTGCTGCTATTGATTGGATGCGTGGCTTCGTCATGATAATTATGGTGCTTGATCATGTTTCTATGGCTTATAACAAAGGTCATATTGCTGCGGACTCGGCTGCTAATTATAAAGTCGGAACCTTATTACCTGAGTTAGAATTTATAACCCGTTGGATAAGTCATATTTGTGCGCCTGTTTTTGTTTTTCTTGCAGGTACCGCATTAGCGATAAGTGTTGAGCGTAAACTATCAAAAGGAATCGATAGTAAAGGTGTTGATAAAGATATTTTAATTCGTGGCGCTTTTATCGCGTTACTTGACCCAACTATTACTTCTATTTTTTCTGGCCGTCTTACTTTTCAAGTCTTGTACGCTATTGGTATTGCCATGATGTGTATGGCCTTTTTTAGGCGCTTATCAAGTACACAATTGCTAATTATCGCAATGGCGTGGATTTTAGGCGGAGAATTAGTTACCGCACAATTTTGGTTTACCGATGGACAAGAGCAATCCGCGATTGTTGCTTTATTAGTCGGAAAGTATTACACCCATGATTTAAGTATTTCTTACCCTGTAATCCCTTGGTTATCGGTAATGATATTAGGTTGGGTGTTTGGCCGTTATATTCTTGATTATGGTAAAGGCGACATTAAAGTAACGCCGGCACAATTGCTGTTTAGACTAGGTGTTCTTGCACTCATCGCTTTTACGGTAATTAGATATTTTAACGGCTACGGCAATATGTTTTTATACCGAGGAGATAACTCGTGGGAACAGTGGCTTCATGTAAGTAAGTACCCACCTTCAGCAAGTTATTTATTCTTAGAACTTGGATTAATGGCTGTTATTTTAGCGGGCATGATGAAGTTAGAGCAGCGCATTGGAGTGCGAACTAATGGTGTGTTGTTAGTATTTGGCCAAACAGCAATGATGTTTTATCTAGTGCATCGTATTCTATTAACCGGCACAGCAACCTATGGCGGTTTACATCACTTTACTAACTTAACTTATACCTATGTGATTACCGGTATTTTATTGTTGTTACTGTACCCATTTTGCTTATGGTACAGAGGCTTCAAAGCCAGGCATCCAGATTCGGTTTGCCTTAAATATTTATAAGCTTGATGGAACGTTTTGAGTAATCAGGGGGGCAATATTTCAATTTTATTAAGACTGTAATCTTTGGCTTACCTATCGACAAGTTATCCGACATTGCGGTCATTAACATCAGTAGCCTTTTGAGCTATTTTTAGTATTCATTATATGTTGACCTACCTTCACCTTGATAGGGAACAAAACTACCGTAGCAGTCGTTCATATAAACTAGTAACACTACTTTATTTGGGCAAAGCTGAGCCTATGTGGTGTTATTATTCTTATCCTGACACGTAAATATTGAAAACATTAAGTCTATTTACTTGCCAGCATCAAACGTTTTAGCCTAGAGTAATATTCTTCTTATAAATGAGAATAATACTTTAACCTTAACATTATGAATTTGTTTGTTTTTGGTTTTATAAATGAAAAAGGATTTTTATGATTTCTAATGGATTTGAACTATCAAATTTATATATTGTTTTTATAGTTGCATGTGCTATTTATTCATTTTTTTTTAATCGCTCTTTTCAGAATAACGATAAAGAAATTAAAAAAACATTAAGGTTAATGGGCTTCAAAGTAAATACTAAAGTCACAAAAAACTCTATTTTATTTCTGCATACCATTGCTTCCACTGTTTTCAAAGAACTAGGCTTATCTTCTTTAGCTGCAAGATCAAAAAAGTATTGCACCATTTCATGGTTAACGTACAAAAAAGAAGAAAACTTCAACTTTATAATTTTCAATATCTCTAGAGGCCATCATGAACATTCACACTTCGATAGTGTTGTCGTGATTACTTTTTATGACATAGAAAAAAACAGAAGTGAAATAAATGAACTAATAGAGGCAATTGATTTACCTGAATATACCGAGTTAATCGATGATGGTAAGTACATATCGCTAGTTATCGAACACAATTCAATAACCAAAAATAGTTTAACCAGTATATTGCATACTTTAAGTTATAAATTAAATAATAAAACGCATAACATTTCTTCTGTTACTAAGTCAGAGAATATTAGAAGTAAAATAAAAGATATTCTTGATAATGTATGGATAACAAGGTCTATTCTATTCATACTTTGCTTATATTGGGGGAATATAACACTTTATTCTGTTACCACATTGAGTCTGAACCTTCCAGATGACGGTTATCCAATCCCCATCTTTTGGGAGGATAGACCTATTACCTTTACAGTACTGTCTTTTGTTCAACTAATCATTTTATATATTCTATCTAAACATTTTTTGTCTTCTTTTAGAAATGAGGATGAGCATCAAATATCTAAATTAAACTTCATTTATTCATTTTTTATTGCTTGCTCATTTTTATCCCTTAATTACATGTCAGGTATCCAGTTGGAAAACAGGTACGCAATGGAGAGTTATAGGTTTGAAAAAGCCGCAGAACGAAGTATTAAGCAAAATCCCAATTTACCAACAGTTGAATTTAAGACCAAAAAAATTCCTTTAGTATCTATCTCATTAAGAGAGTTAATTAAAAATTCTGAATTTAAAAAATTAACATCAATGCTGGATGGTTATCATGCTCACTTAGAGGGGGATATTGCTAATGAAATGTTTCTTTATAAAGCCTACCGATCATTTACGATAGAAGACGAAAAACTATTACATCAAATTATGCTTTGGAAAAAATCACAGCCTGAGAATCCACAACCTTTACTTGCAGAAGCCTTTTATTACTATGGTAAAGCATGGCGTGTAAGAGGTACAAAGCCTATTAGTTTAACGCCGGAGAAGGATATTAGAGAAATGAAAGTTTTGCTATCACACAGCAAACAATTATTAGAAGAATCCTTTTTTGAACGCAGCTATAAGCTAATTGCGAGTGCGTTACTCATTGATGTAATTAGACCAATAGGTGATAACTCTGTTGTAAAGCAGGTATATGAAAATGCATTATTAAAATTTAAAGCATCTTATTTACTCAGATATAGATTTTTGATTTCATTGCAACCTAAGTGGGGAGGTAATTACAGAGCAACTCAGAATATTATTGATGAAGCTCAAAATTATAGCGATACAAATAAAGAACTTATTTTATTAAAAGGGTATTTATTTGAGGAGGCTGGAGATATTTTAGCAATTGACGGCTTTCACCAAGAAGCAGGTAATTTTTATACATACGGTTTAAAGTTTGGTAAAAATCCAACCTTGTTATGGAAGAAAGGAAAAAGTGAATATAGACAGAAAAATTATTCATCGGCACTATCTTATTTTAATCAAGCTATAGAGCTAAATAGTAACGACCATGATTACTATGATTGGCGTTCTTCTACTCTCTATCGTTTAAATAAATTCGAAGAATCAAAAAAAGACCTCTTATTGGCTAACTCTCTTCAACCAAATAAAGAAAGTTATAATAAACGAATAAAGGGGCTAACTGAAAAACTAAAAAAAATTGAAGGAAATACTAACTATAGGGAATATTATGGTTTTTCATTAGATGGAAAAGCTCGAGATACAAAGTTAATACCTGATAACAAAGATCTTAATAAACAGGATGCTATCCTATATATGGAGGCTTTGAATTCAATAAAAAATAATGATGTTGAATGGGCTGCAATAAAATTAATTGAAGCAATTGATATTAACCCTCGTCAGATCAAATATTACTTAACATTAGATATGGTTTTAGGGCAATCAAGACAGTGGCCAGTAATTATTAATTACTGGAAAAAATTCATAACATTATACCCCAATAACGGGCGAGCACATTTTGAAATTAGTGGTACTTATTATCATAATAAAGACTCTAAGCGATCTTTATATCATATGAAGAAGGCTTCAGATTTAGAATACCCTGAAGCAAAAAAAACTTATAAACGTTTAATGCTCCAAAAATGAGCAGCGAGAATACTTAACAAAGTGACCTATCTCAGAGCTTAAAACTGTTTTCAAGCGAGCAGAAAGACTCAGTTAATATTACCTCAAATATGATAATGGTTTCACAAAGTCACTTTGTCCGCTTTAGGCTCTGAGCAGCCGTTAGTAACTCAAAAGCTAACGTCCGCTATTATGGCTAATTAGAGACATTAGTGCTTCAGGTTAATTATTTTGTATCGCTGATAAAGACATACCTCATTTTTAAAGTTCTTCTTTATCCAAGAATTCCATTAACCCAACCAGTGCAGCAAAAAGCACAGAACCCACGGGCCAAACAATCCAAGTTATGCCCCAGTTCATAGTTAATAAGCTCCAGCCAAGAAATATAGCTGTTAGCAAAGGCCAGTAGAGTGCAGCAAGCTTCTCAACCCGTTTTGTACGTTTACTTTTAGTTGTTTCTACACTATTACCTTTTAGAATATTGTTGTAGGCTTCGTATTTAGCGGAGACTGGCCCTATAATGTATATTCCTAAGGCTATCATGAGGAACAGTACAATTAACATCATTAGAATTATGTCTGAACTACCGGAAAAGATGCTAACAACCATCAAAGGTACAAAACTGATAATGAATATAAATATACTTACTGATAGTCTTCGGTTATAGGTAATTCTGAATTCTTTTAATTTCTCTTTAAATACGCTGTGCACGCCATAGGCCAACTCAAATGCCTCATTTTCTATCACAGCAATATCATTTTCATATTGATTGATTTTAATAAAAAAGCTTACTCCAATAGAGACCATAACCAAAATACCCACAACCCCTATCGTTGCTGCAATATTGCCTGTCAGATCGAATCGATTTGTTTCCACCATTGCCAAGAAGAAGAGCAATGGTATTACTGAGCATACACAAAGCATAACCCCCTTAGTAATTAATGCTGACACTTCCATCTTATTTTCAATATACTTAACTGCTTGTTCCAAACTAATTTTAACGGTAACTGGCTCTTTATTCTCATCGCGGGAATCGAACTCTTCATTTTCGTCCTTCAGTAGAAAATCAGTTGAAACGTCAAAAACCTCCGCTAACATAATAATTCGATTTAGATCTGGTATGCTATTAGTGCTTTCCCATTTTGATACTGACTGCCTAGAAATATTCATTTTTTCAGCCAAATCTTCTTGTGACCAACCAAACTGTTTCCTTAATCTGACAATCTTTTCTGCTAATATCATAAAGTTTATTCCTTAATCTGTTTTTGAGTGGTAAGCATAGAAAATCAAATAGTTGCAGACCAGCAAGTTAGGTTGTTAATTTGTCAACCAGCAGTTGCAATTAGACTAAACAGCTTAAATTATATAAAAACTATGCTTTTTCAAGGAAATTTTCCAATAATATTTACCATCAGGGAAATATGGCGAGTCTACCGAAGATTTTATATGAAACTAATGGTATTAGTATTTAAGTGAGTGATCATCTTTAATTTCTCTGAGCAATTCCTTCTTCCTATGAGAAAAAGGGATTAAGTCTTGTTTTACAAGTCAACCATTCTTATTTTTTGTTATATAAATGTTAATATTGTAGTTTGTATGTTACCTTTCTCTGATGTTAAAATTATGGTTGATTGACTTACTTTGTGGATGTAATGCAGTTCCTCATAATAAGCTGTTGATTGCTTATTATGAAACGACTTTCTGAATTTTTTGATAGTTAAAAGGGTTGTTTTAGGGTCTGTTGATCTTTCGAGTTGGGTGGTGCAGTTGCTACTTGGGCAACTTGCTCAATTGTTTTTGCTTTTTTTGGTTCATGTCTAGCGGAGCATTAATAGTAGCATCTACTGTGATGGTTTAAGAATATGAAGCCCCTGCAGCGTAAAAATAAATGTGTCCGTTTTATCGTATGAATTCCACTAAATAATATGCCATTAAAAAACCCAGAGAACATTTTTTTAATATTATTGCTATCTTGGGGAGTATCCAGTTTTATTTGGATAATACTTGTATTCTACTTAAAATCAAAGTGGTTGCCTTTATTAGAGGATATTCTTGATGATGGTGTTAGGTTTTATAGTTTGAATATTTTTTTTGCTGGTCAAGGGATATTACAATACGCCACAGTATTTCTTAGTTCTTTTCACGCTAAGCGTTATGGCATGATTGAAAAAAGGAATAATGTTCCTACATATATTCAAAAATTGTTCGTCTTCGCTTTTTATTTGTTTATATTGAGTATCGCGTTAATGGCAGCAAGTGGAGTTATGGTCAAAATGTATGACCTATAAACAGTAACTACAAGCCAACTAAAAGGTAAATCATAGTTGGCTTTTAATTCATCGTCGTTTATTTTAACCAACTATTATTTGCCTTTTAGTGAGGTGTAAGTAATACAGTATGGAAAGCTGTTACAACTCAAAATTGGGCAGAGGCAATAAAATTGTTAAAGGCTTTTGGTGATGCCTACCCAACCAGAAGAAAGAAAGAAGCTGCACTACTGGAGAAAATATAATGAAATATGTTGTATTTATTTCTTTGCTAAGTATTTGCTCTTTATTTGGCTGTGCAAGTGTAAGTTCGAATAATAACCATAACATTCTTAATGAGTCGCTAAAGTCATCTTATAATGATCTTGAAAATTCACTAAAGAAAGATCGAAGCAATTTACTGTTCAATAATGATGAGGTTGCTAATAACTGTAACTCATATTTTTTATTGAACTCGAAGTATGAGGTGGAGGAGTCGATTTATAATCAACAGGTAAAGAGTGAATACTTAATTTGCGATGCTTTAGAGATTTTAATAAGTTCATCTGAGGGAACTGACAATAAAGCAACTGATTTAACTTTTGGAAAAACACTCTCATCTAAGCTAGATGTTAGGACATTCCCCTCTTCATTAATGAGGGTGGGGACTGAAGAGGTTCATACACTTAGTTCAATTTCCCCTGAAGAATTAAAGATTTACAATAATATGGTGGTAGTCGAAACTCAAGATTGGGCGTTCACTCTTGAAGTTGTAGCCTCAGCAAACATTAATGACAACTCCTTTTCTGACTTAATTGTTTGGGTATTAGATGAAAGTAAATCAGGAAACTATCGGGGTTACTCAACTCTCATTATTTATGACTACAAAAGCCAAAGTCAGCTCAAAGCAACTGTTTATTAAAAAAGGATTATGGTTCAGTGTGCCAACAAGTAGCTAATAAGTAACTATGGCGTCAATTCTTTTGATATCTGCTACGTTGATAGCAGTCATAGTAATATGGCTGCTTTATAATTATTTCTTCTTCTTATACTCCAACTACAAACAATATTGCTGAATCATTCTAGTAAGTAACTTCTCTGTTTTATCAATTTCATTATGTGTTAAAAATTCATTAGACTGAGAGTAATACCAATCTGATTAAATTTCTTCCCAA
>NZ_JAHKPR010000002.1:0-13877 GCF_018860585.1 Colwellia sp. E2M01 | reverse complement strand
GCTGAGTGGGAAAGAACTTAATCAAATTGGTATAATATAGCCTCCATATATGATGAGATGGACGCCCGACAAAACAGCGTCAATGCGCCAAACTAGTAGTTGAATATAGTTAATTACGGTTCGCTTCGCTCAAGACCAGGCAAAGCTCCGCTCGGTTATTGTGGCGTTAGCCGTATAGTTGTAACCTCGATTGTATGTGATACTATTGTGATACATTGTTAAATGTTTAAATAGGATTTCTCATGAGAGTTGAACTTGTTACTACCCTTAAACGTCAAGCCACTAAGATTTTAGCTGATCTTCATATATCTAAGGAGCCAGTGTTAATTACTGAACATGGTCAACCATCTGCGTATTTAGTTGATGTTGAGGATTATGAATTCATGCAGCAACGAATGGCAATTCTTGAAGGTGTTGCACGCGGTGAACAAGCAATTAAAAATGGTCATACATTTTCAAATCAGGAAGCGAAAGAGAAAATGAGCAAATGGCTGAAATAGTATGGACATCACCAGCTATTGATGACCTAAACGATATAGCGGAATATATTGCTTTAAGTAACCTTTCCGCAGCTAAGAGCTTGACTCAAAAAGTATTTGATAAAATATCTAGGTTAGAAGATCACCCTGAATCAGGTAAAATACCACAGGAGTTAACTAACTTAAATTATCGTGAAGTTATTGTTAATCCCTGTCGTGTTTTTTATAAAGTAGATAGCGACAAAGTTTATATTTTGCATGTAATGCGACAAGAAAGAGAGCTTCGTAGGTTTCTTTTACAGAATTAAATACGGCTGCTTTTTAATTATTTCTTCTTATGCTCCAACTACAAACAATATTGCTGAATCATTCTGGTAAGTAACTTCTCTGTTTTATCAATTTCACTGTGCGCTAAAAATTCATTCGGTTGATGCGCTTGGTCAATTGAGCCAGGACCTAACACAATAGTTTGACAACCCAATTGCTGAATGAAAGGTGCTTCGGTGGCGTAGTTAACTGCGCAGCAACTATGACCACTAATTTCTTCGGCAATATCTATAAAGGTACTTGGCTTCTTTTGTTCAAAACTTGGTGAGCTCGGATGTAACTCGACAAAGGTTATTCTACCAGGGTAATGTTCAGCTAAAGGTTTTAAAGCATCACTTAGCCAACCAACGAGTTCATTATCAGTCATGCCAGGTAACGAGCGTAAATCAATATCTAAATGACAGTGCCCACAAATACGGTTGGAATTATCGCCACCTGAAATTGCGCCAAGGTTTAAGGTTGGGGCGGGTACGTCAAAAGCATCGTTGTGGTGATTTTGATCAAAGCGCTCTTTCAACGCCATTAATTGACCAATAACTTTATACATTATTTCAATGGCATTAACGCCTAAACTTGGTTTACTCGAATGCCCTGATTTACCCTCAACACTGATACGGTGCGACATGTGACCTTTATGCATAACCACAGGTACAAGGTTTGTTGGCTCACCAATAATAGCAACGTCAGGTTTTATTGCTTGGCTTTGGGCAAAAAATCGTGCCCCAGCCATGGTTGTTTCTTCATCAGCAGTGGCGAGAATATATAAAGGTTTTTTAAGTTGAGTTGCTTTTAATTCTTTACAAACTTGTAGGATAAACGCGAAAAAACCTTTCATATCACAAGTGCCTAAACCAAAAAACTTATCATCTTGGCTTACTACTTTATGAGGATCTGATTGCCAACGATTCTCATCAAAAGGAACAGTGTCGCTGTGGCCTGCAAGTAATAACCCACCTTCGCCAGTACCTAATTTAGCGAGTAAATTAAACTTGTTGTTAGTGTCGGGTACAGCTTGTATCTCAATACTAAAACCAAGTTGTTCAAACCAAGTGGCAAGCAGTTGGATTACGGCTTTATTACCTTGATCCCAACTGTCATGTGTAGAGCTAATCGAGGGGCAGGCAATTAATTGGCTTAAGCTTTCACTAAAATTAGGCAGTGTCGTCATAGTTGACCCATAAATGTAAATAATAAATGCAATATAAAAATAAATAGTTATGCGGATTAGTTGCATAACTACCCACTTGATGTTACCTTACTGCTTTAAGTGTAAATAACATGCTCAAATAAGGCTACCTCCAATATGTCAAAGGCTATATCAGAATCGAATAACAGTGTACAAAAAATTGCTATTGTTGGCGCTAGCGGCTATGCCGGTGCTGAACTTGTAGGCTTATTAAGTAAACACTCTCACGCCGAAATATCTCACCTTGTTGTTTCTGAAAACAGCAGTTCTGAAGGTAAATTATTTAGTGAGCTACATGGCCGTTTTCAAGGTGTGTGTGATTTACCATTAAAATCTTTTTCGCAAGCATGGTTTGATCAATACGCAGCTGACCTTGATGTAGTATTTTTTGCAACGCCGCATGATTTTAGTGCAGATTGGGCACAAGCCTTTTTAGATGCTGGCGTAAAAGTATTTGATTTATCAGGTGGCTTTAGATTAAAAGACGCAACAGATTACCCTAAATATTACGGTTTTGAGCATGCGGACACCAACGCTTTAGCTAAAGCTATATACGGTTTAGCTGAATGGGAAGCGGAAACTATTGCTAATACTAACTTAGTAGCTGTGCCTGGTTGTTACCCAACAGCAAGCTTATTATGTTTAAAACCTATTACCACTAATAATCTACACGTTGAAAATTCATTAGTGGTTGTAAATGGTATCAGTGGTGTAAGTGGTGCAGGTAGAAATGCTTCTCTAGCGACTAATTTTAATGAAGTGAGCTTAAAACCTTACAATATTTTACAACATAGACATCAGCCTGAAATATCACAAGAATCAAACGTTTCAGTAATATTTAACCCGCATTTAGCACCTTATAAGCGTGGACTGTTGTCAACGGTGACATTACAGCTTAAAATTGGCACCACCAGTGCACAAGTAGACCAAGCTTTTGAAGCTGCTTATGCGAATACACCATTAGTTAGAATTGTTAAAAAATGGCCTGAAATTGGTAATGTTGCTTATACACCGTTCGCCGATGTACATTGGCAGTATGATGAAGAAAAACAAGTTGTTGTGGTAAGTTGTGCTATTGATAATGTACTTAAAGGTGCGTCATCACAAGCAATGCAATGTTTTAACCTAACATTAGGTTTACCAAGCGAATATTCGTTGATTAACAGTTAAGTTAATCAGTTGAATTAATCAATTAAGTTAATCAGTAAGAGTCTTCAGCTTAAAATAAGTTGAAATAGGCTAAAGCATTTAAGGTAGTTAAATGAGCAATTCCTTCTCAACTCAAGCAGTGGAAAAAACAGTAAAGCCATTAGTCATAAAAATTGGTGGCGCCATCCTTGAAAAAGAATCAGCCCTTAGTGCCTTATTAGCGGTTATTGCTGAATTAAAAGACAAGCACGTTGTGTTAGTTCATGGTGGTGGCTGGGTAGTTGATGAAATGTTAGCGCAAGCAGGTTTTACAACGGAAAAGAAACACGGTTTACGTGTTACACCTAAAACGCAAATTCCACTTATTAGTGGCGCATTAGCGGGTACTGTTAATAAAGAAATTGTAGCCACTGCAAATAGCATGTCACTTACTGCTGTTGGTTTGGCCTTACATGATGGCGAAATGATAAAGTGTACTTTATCTGAGCAAGACTTAGGACAAGTGGGAATTCCACAACCTAAAAGCAGCAAGTTATTAGATAGTTTACTTAATGGTAAGTTTTTACCTGTTATCTCTTCTATTGGCGCTTTAGACAACGGTGACTTAGTTAACGTTAATGCAGATGATGCAGCTGTTGCTATTTGTCAGTTATTAAATGCACAATTATTATTATTAACTGACGTTAATGGTGTTAAAGGTGCTAATGGCGAATACTTAACATCACTAAATGGTGAACAAGCTAACAAACTTATTGAAGAAGGTGTTATTGCTGGCGGTATGACGGCGAAAGTAAACGCTGCCTTACTAGCTGCCCAGCAATTAGGTCGAAGCATCGCGGTTGCTAGTTGGCAATCGCCTGAGCAAATAACTCAATTACTTGATGGTCAGGGTATTGGCACACAAATACAGCCAAGTTAAGCTAACTTAATTAGCTATCGAATATAAAAGGTAGCTACTTAAATCATAAACACGACCATTACAGCACTCGAACTCAATTTTAGAGACTAGACTTATGTCGAATGAATTAACACAATTATCAAATTTTTTAGCTGATGATCAGCTAACTAAAAATGAATTAGTAGCATTAATCGAATTAGCGATTAACATTAAGAAAAATCCCGCAGCTTATAAGAAAGTATTAGCGGGTAAGTCGGTAGCGATGATCTTTGAAAAGCCATCATTAAGAACCCATGTAAGTTTTGATATGGGTATTAATAAGCTAGGCGGTCACGCACTTTACTTAGGTCAACAAAATGGCAAGTTAGGTGAACGTGAACGCGTTAGTGATTACGCTAAAAACTTATCATGTTTTGCTGATGCTATTGTTGCCCGTGTTTTTAGTCACGAGTCAATTAAAGGTTTAGCTGAACACGCGACCGTACCTGTAGTTAATGCCTTGTGTGATTTATATCACCCGTGTCAGGCGCTTGCTGATTTTGTTACCCTAAGTGAAAACTACCCTGAGTTAAGCCAAGTAAAACTTGCTTACGTGGGTGACGGTAACAATGTGTCTAATTCATTAATGATTATGGCAGCTACCTTAGGTGTAGACTTCACTTTAGTTTGTCCTGAAGGTTGTGGACCTGAAGCTAGTCTTAGTGAAAAAACACAAAAGTTAGCACAAGCGTCAGGTAGTAAGTTCACTTTAACCCATGATATTGATGCTATTGGTCAACAAGATGTTATTTATACCGATACTTGGGTATCTATGGGTGATGAAGACCCAAGCAAAAAAGCTGAAGTTTTAGCAAAATTTGCTCCGTACCAAGTAAACCATGCGTTGATGGCAAAAGCGGGAGCGACAACGGTATTACATTGTCAGCCAGCACATTTAGAAGAAGAAATTACGACGGAACTTTTTGATAGCGATATGTCAAAGGTATTCCAACAAGCGGAAAACAGAATGTGGGCACAGAACGCAGTACTAGTAGCCCTATTCAGTAATTAAACATTGTTCTAACTCTTTGTCACAATAACTGCGTCAAAAGTACTCACATACGATGTATGCTCCGTGCTTTTTTCTTGTTCTTGTAACAAAGAGCGTAACGAACAATGATTAATTAATAGTGGCTCTTCGATAAGTCACAAGAAATTGAAAAAATAACTGATAAATACATCAGTTAATAATTAGACAAAATAAAGAAATAATTTAGACTATGCTGATAAAAATATTAACTAGTCAAATCTAACATTTAAGAGAGATTTAAAATGGCTTTAACAAAGAAAAAGATTAAAAAAGTAGTACTTGCGTACTCAGGTGGTTTAGATACTTCGGCAATCATTCCATGGTTAAAAGAGAACTACGAAGGTTGTGAAGTTGTTGCTTTCTGTGCTGATGTTGGCCAAGGCGAAGAAGAGCTTGTTGGTATTCAAGAAAAAGCAATCGCTTCAGGTGCTTCTGAATGTCACGTTGTTGACTTAAAAGAAGAATACATTAAAGAATACGTTTACCCAATTTTAAAAACTGGTGCAGTATACGAAGGTCAATACCTACTAGGTACTTCTATGGCTCGTCCAGTTATTGCTAAAGCGCACGTTGAAGTTGCACTTAAAGTAGGTGCAGATGCACTTTGTCACGGTTGTACCGGTAAAGGTAACGACCAAGTTCGTTTCGAAGCTTGTTTCGCAGCATTGGCACCAGAGTTAACTGTAATCGCGCCATGGCGTGAGTGGGACATGGTATCACGTGAAGATTTACTTGCTTATTTAGCAGAGCGTAACATTCCATGTTCAGCATCATTAACTAAAATCTACAGCCGTGATGCAAACGCATGGCATATCTCTCACGAAGGTGGTGAATTAGAAGACCCATGGTGTGAGCCTTCTAAAGAAGTATGGACTATGACGGTTGATCCAATGGATGCGCCAGATGTTCCAGAAAAAGTAGAGTTAAGCTTTAAAGACGGCGAATTAGTATCAGTTGACGGGAAAGACTTCTCAAATGCTGCTTACGATGCACTTATGTACCTAAATGCTAAAGGTGCTGCACACGGTGTTGGTCGTATTGATATCGTAGAAAACCGTTTAGTAGGTATGAAGTCTCGTGGTTGTTACGAAACTCCAGGTGGCACAATCTTAATGGCTGCTTACAAAGGCTTAGAAACATTAATACTTGATAAAGAGTCACTTAAATACCGTGAATCTGTAGGTCATGAATTTTCACACGTAATTTATGATGGTCGTTGGTTTACACCGTTAGCTAAAGCACAATTAGCATCTGCTGCTTCTTTTGCTGAAAAACTTACTGGTGATGTTGTTGTTAAGTTATACAAAGGTATGGCGCAAGTTGTACAACGTCGTTCTCCAAACAGCTTATACTCTGAAGAGTTTGCTACGTTTGGTGCTGATGATGTTTACGACCAAAAACATGCAGAAGGTTTTATCCGTTTATTCAGCTTATCTAGCCGTATTACTGCACTTTCTCAAAAGGATAAATAATAATGGCTTTATGGGGCGGAAGATTTAAAGAAAAAGCGAGTGTACAGTTTAAAAAATTCAACGACTCGCTACCGGTTGATTACCGTATGGCAGTACAAGATATTGTTGGTTCAATGGCATGGGCGCAAGCTATTCATGAAGTAGGCGTTATAAGTGATGATGAATTAGTTCGCTTAATAGAAGCTTTAGAAGAATTAAAAGTGTCTGTGGAAGAGAACCCTAAGCAAATTTTGCTATCTGACGCGGAAGATATTCATAGCTGGGTAGAGATTCAGTTAATTGAAAAAACTGGTGATTTAGGTAAGAAGCTCCATACTGGTCGTAGTCGTAACGACCAAGTAGCGACAGATTTAAAATTGTGGTGTAAAGAAACAGGCGGCGATTTATTACTAGCACTTGTTAATTTACAACAAGCAATGATGAACTTAGCTGAACGTGAAAAAGACACGGTTTTACCAGGTTATACGCATTTACAACGTGCGCAACCTGTTACATTCGGCCACTGGTGTTTAGCCTATGTTGAAATGTTTAACCGTGATATTGGTCGTCTTAAAGATGCTCTTTACCGCTTAGATGTTTCGCCACTTGGCTCAGGTGCTTTAGCGGGTACTGCTTACCCAATCGACCGTAATGCGTTAGCAGGTCGTTTAGGTTTTAGAACTGCGACTATGAACAGTCTTGATGCGGTTTCTGATCGCGATCATGTAATTGAATTATTAGCGACAGCGAGTATTTCAATGGTGCATTTATCACGTTTTGCTGAAGATTTAGTTTTCTACAATTCAGGTGAAGCGGGCTTTGTTGAAATGAGCGATTTAGTTAGCTCAGGTTCATCATTAATGCCGCAAAAGAAAAATCCTGATGCGTGTGAATTAATTCGTGGCAAAGCAGGTCGTGTATTTGGTTCGTTAACAGGTATGTTAGCTACCATGAAAGCATTGGCTCTTGCGTATAATAAAGATATGCAGGAAGACAAAGAAGGCTTATTCGACGCACTTGATACGTGGGAAGAATGTATGGAAATGGCAGTACTTGTAGCTGATGGCTTAAAAGTAAACCGTTCTCGTACTTTAGCTGCAGCTCAACAAGGTTATGCTAACGCAACTGAACTTGCTGATTACTTAGTAGGTAAAGATATTCCGTTCCGTGAAGCACATCACATTGTTGGTGAAGTAGTATTAGCGGCTATTGCTAAATCTGTTCCATTAGAAGATTTAACGCTTACTCAACTACAAGAGTTTAGTGACAAAATAGAGCAAGATGTTTATCAGCATTTATCTATTGAATCAACGCTTGATAAGCGTGTTGCGCTTGGTGGAACATCTCGTTCACAAGTGCAAAAAGCATTAGCGACAGGTAACGAAGAAATCTTAAATGAACAAGTTGTTGGCGCACCAGGCAAACAACAAATTAAAGTTGCTTTAAAGCAAGTTAAACAGCGTTTAAATGCACAGCGTGCGGCGGCAATGTCGGTTCGTAGAGCAAGAATGTCTGATGTTGATAGTATTCACCAGTTAACCAATTACTGGGCTGATAAAGGTGAAATACTACCACGTGAACGTTATGAGATTATTCATAGTATTCAAAACTTTGTTGTAGCAGAAATAGATGGTGAAGTTGTTGGTACGGCATCACTTTATATTTATGAAACAGGCTTAGCTGAAATACGCTCTGTTGTTGTTAAAGATGAAGCGCAAAAACAAGGACAAGGCGAAGCACTTGTTCAGTATTTACTTGAATTTGCTCATCAAATGGAATTAACACAAGTTATTGTATTAACTTATATTCCACAATACTTTGCGCAACTTGGTTTTACACCGATTGATAAAAACTCACTGGCTGAGAATATTATTGAAGACAGTGAACCAAGTGCAAATAAAAATGCTGATGACGAAGTCGCCATGGAATATATTGTCGGTCAAGCTAAATAGTATTACGCTATAAACGTATAAGAGGCTGTTAAACTCTTCTGCTTATTAGCGGAGTTTAACAGCCTTTTTTTTAATGACTTTTTAAGTCACTTTTTTACAAGTAAAGTTCTGAGTTATAAAAATGGAAACTATGAATAACAGTGATCAAAATTACGTAAAATGGTTTAGAAACGCAGCGCCGTATATCAATGCGCATCGTGGTAAAACTGTGGTGCTTATGTTTGGCGGTGAAGCAGTGTCACACCCTAATTTTGCCAATATTATTCATGATATATCGTTATTACGTAGCTTGGGGGTTAAATTGGTTGTGGTGCACGGCGCACGACCACAAATTGAAGACAGAATTAAGCAACGTAACCTTACTGAAAACGTAGTTAATAATATTCGAGTAACCGACTCCGAAACCTTAGTGGCAGTTACTGATGCGGTTGGCTCATTGCGTTTGCACATCGAAGCATTACTTTCTACAGGGTTAGTGAATTCACCTATGCATGGCTCGCAAATACGGGTCAGTACAGGTAATTTCGTTATTGCCAAACCTATGGGTGTGCGTAATGGTTTAGATTATAAGTACACAGGCTCGGTAAGAAGAATTGATTCTGACGGTATTAACATGCAATTAGATTACGGCTCGATTGTGTTGTTATCTCCTATGGGTTATTCACCTACAGGTGAAGTGTTTAATTTAGCGTTAGAAGACGTAGCCACACAAACTGCAATTGCCCTTAAAGCAGATAAGTTAATTGCCTTTACTGAAGACAAAGGCTTGATTGATAAGTCAGGCGAGTTGATCCGTAGCTGTAGTGTGCGTACCGTGAAAAGCTTACTCGATGAAAATGATGATCATGTTCGCCAGCTATTATTGCGCTCAATTATTCAAAGTGGTGAAAATGGTGTTGAACGTTGTCATTGTGTTAGTTACCAAAGTGATACCGCATTACTGCAAGAGTTATTTACTCGTGATGGTGCGGGAACGTTAATAGCAAAAGATCACCATGAGTTAACTGCTACAGCAACCATAGATGATGTTGCCGGTATTTTAGAATTAATCCAACCGCTTGAAGAAGAAGGGGTGTTAGTAAAGCGTTCTAGAGAATTGCTTGAAATGGAAATTGATTATTTTACTGTGCTCAAAAAAGAAGAAGTGATTATTGCTTGCGCTGCTTTATATCCTTATCCAGAAGCAAATACTGGTGAGCTTGCTTGTGTAGTGATTGACCCTGATTATCGTAAAGGTAACCGTGGAGAAAGGATAATTAAAGCGATTGAAGCCAATGCAAAAGCACAAGGTTTAACATCTTTATTTGTATTAACGACAGTCAGCGGACACTGGTTTAGAGAACAAGGTTTTATTGAATCTACATTGGATATGTTGCCAGAAAGTAAAAAGAAAATGTATAACTTTCAACGTAATTCTAAAGTGTTTATTAAAGAGATTTAATTTACCTATACACAAAGTTGCAAGAACCACTTCTACCAATCTCACAAACTAAGTGATCATTTATACGGGCTAAAAGCACTAACTACAGCGTTATTTATTTAATAATTAGAACAACTAGTTATGTAAGTAAATGCCTTGTATTTAATGATTTTATCTCCGTTTAAAATAGATCACTTATTTAATGAAATAGGTATTAATACCTATTTCATTAAATTACTGATCACCTGTACTGGTTAAAATACTTAAACCCTACGTTCCTTTCNNNNGCGCCTTGTCTTTAAATATTTTACCTTCGCACAGCTAGACCAGAAAATTATCGGAATTGGTATAAACTTAAAACTATATCAATAACTCGAGAATGAAAAAAGCAGCTTAAGTTTCCTTAAGCTGCTTTGTTTTTTATAAAGCTTGTTCAGAATATTATCATACTAATGTCAATAATTAATGAAGCTAGTATTAGTTACCAAAGTAATAACGAATACCTAAAGCAAATAAATCATTTTCATCCCTGTCGAGCTTAAAGCGTTGAGCCGTCAGGTACATTTGAATATGTTGATTTAACCGATAATTCAATTCTGCACCATACCAAACATCATTACCTTTGATACTATCACTACCTACATCACCATTAGCATCAGAGGTAGTGTAATCTCCTTTCCAACTCCAGTAGCCGAGCTTACCCGATATTTTAAAGTTATCAGATATAGGTAATGATGCTACTGCAGCAAGAGATAAACCACTACCCGACTCGGGGTATACATGCTCAACATTATCATAAAAAGCATCTAAGTCTTCTGTGCTTCCAGTAAAGCTCACACTACGCTCACCGAGATCAATGTATGAACCTTCTATTGCCCAGTAAGTATTTAATTGGTAACCGGCCATTAAACTAAACGCAAAAGCACTATCGTCTATTGTTGAAGTGCTTGCATCAAAACCTGTTTCCTCATAATAAGTGTTAATTTGATCTTGGTTAATATTTGTTTGATAAAAACCTAACTCTCCCCCAAGGTACCAACCAATCTGATTATCACAATGTTTATAACTCTTGTCGTTATCAATAGTTGAGCAATCGTTAGCATATGTTGACATCGCTAATAATAGCGGAGCAACTGCACTTAACTTTAAAGTACCTTTAAATGTATAAATATTCATCTTAAATTTGACTCCTACGAGTTTTAATCAAACAACCAATTAACAATAATGAAGGCCAGAAGAATGCACCACCACCTTTAGTGGTTGTAGTTGCAATTTCTTTTACTTCCGTAACTTCAACAAACCATTTGCCTTCGGTTGTATTGCCTGCACTATCCTGTACTGTGTATGGAATTTCAATTTCACCATAAAAACTCGCTGATGGTGTAAAGGTAGCTTGGCCATCTTGACTGAAAGTAACATCGGCATTATCTACAGAAAGCAAACTTAATGTCTCCATTTCAGGATCTGTATCATTGCTTAATAAGTTTAAAGTAACACTACCTGCTTGGCTGATAGTACTACTTTCGTTACTAACAACAGGTGGTTTACTCCATATTATATTAACTGTTACTTCGGCATTTCCGGTACCACCATTTTTATCACTAATACCATAACGCATAGTGACATCGCCGACATAATCATTAGCGCTCTCATAGAAAACTTTACCATCAATAATTGAAGCTGAGCCTATATTAGTTGTTACTGAGGTGATAACTAAAACGTCGCCATCTTCATCTGTATCATTGCTCAGAACATCAATACTTTGAGTATTGTTAGCAACCATTTCAATATAATCATCTTTAGCAACAGGTAAGTGATTAGAAGTTGACATAACAGCAACTCCCCCAGGATCTATAATTGTTCCATTGGATAAACCGTCATTATCATTAAGCCCACCATCTTCAATAGTTAACTTCACACACCAATGACCTTCAGTTAGCCCGCTAGACCAAAGAGTGCTTGATGGTGGTGGACAATACCCAAACTCACCCGCAGTGGAATGTAACTGGTTATTCACATCTTCAGCGAATGTTTCCCAGCCTCTTATTGAGCTGTATTTCCTATAAACTGCATCAACAGGAATAGGTTGTATCTGTGGTAATACTATTTGGTAATTGGTACCTGTTTTAGGTAAACCTGTGGCGATATAGTCAAATATACCACCAATATTCACAGCCTCAGTATCAAGTCCAATACTTATTTCAAGGTCATTGTCTGTTAGTTGTAAACCACCAGTCTCGGCTGCCGCTAATGTGTTACCTTTGCGTATACAAACGCCTGGATCACCTTCCACTAAGAAAGTACTTTGCTTTAATACCTGCTCAGGCATTACATTACAATGAGTTATAGTGTCGAGGAAATCAGGAATACCATCTTGGTCGCTATCACTATAACCTTCTTCATTATCAGGTATTAAATCGCCATCAGAATCGATATCGTTTAACACAGCTAAACTCGAAAGTACTTCGAAGTAGATTTTTTGGGTGGTACTTAAAGCTCCTTCTCCATCGCCTATAACAGTCATCCCAATACTGTATATTCCAGTACTTAAATCACTAGGATCGAATGTAAGATTGTAATCGTCAACGTCTTGGATATTTAGTTCTGGATCATATAGCCACTGTGTAGTTACATTATCGTTATTTGGATTAAGTATGGTTGAAGAGATAGTAACTAAGCCTCCATCAGGAGTAATTAGCTGACGTGTCTCTTCATTTTGCGAACTACTCAAAGAAATTTTAGGAGCAATACTACTCTCAACAATGGTAATGACTTGACTTGATCGCTCGCTAATATTTACTCCATTAAGTTGTACAATAAGTGTTTCATCTCCTTCTATAATATTGTCTTGTACAATATCGATCATGACACTTTTGTGTGTTCCTGACTCAATGATCACTTCTTGGGAGTCAATGTGGTAATCATTTTCATCCACACTACCGCTGATATCAAGGGTAAGGGTTACAGGATATTTAGGTGCTTTACCGTTAAGTAGAATGTCAACGCTTATTGTTTTTCCTTCTCCTGAAGTTTGATCTTTAGCAAGAGAGATAATTGGGTGAACAGTTACATTTTGACTTGCTGTTGTAGTCAACCCTGTTAAAGGATCTGTTGATTGCCAATAAGCAATGCTCTTGCCAGGGCTAAATAATGCATCTCTACTAGCCAATGATATTGGAATTGACTGTCCTTGCGCATTAAGCGCAGTTGCGAGGCCTAAATTTACTTTTGTAAACAAACCTGAAGCATTAACTTCAACGTTAGCAGGAACGTTAATGACAGGGGCTTCTTCAGCCAAGGTTCCTGCGATGCTAACAGCTACAGTTCCTTCAGAAAATGCGTTGTGCCCATCGGTTATAGTGTAAGTCAATTCTATTTCACCAATAAACCCTGTTTGGGTTGTTAAGGTGATATTTTCACCGTCAGTGCTTACCGAACCGAGACTGGATTTAGTGCCTACGATAGATAGTACATCTCCATCAATATCAATATCGTTATTGAGCACATCAATGGTATAAACACTATCCATATTTAAATTGAATGTTATTACATCGGGCTCAGCATACGGTGCATCGTTAGCTCCAGAGCCAGTGATAATGACTTCTTGTGAGTCTGTACCATCAATAGACCAAACAAGGAAGTTATCTGTAAATTGCTCCCCTAAAGACATTTCTTGAACAAATGTATTGAAGTTATCTAAATCAAATGTCCAATTACCGTTGCTATCAATATTAAACATACCGAAATAGCCTTGAGTATTGTTTTGTTCAACGAAGAAATTTTCAGCGGTATCTTCATCTTCAATAGTCAATATACCGGTTAATTGTGCGTTAGAATCTTCTGTAATAGTGCCGGTTGAATTACCCGTAATAGTTGCAATACCATTAACACCTGTGATGGTAACTGTGACTAATTGTGTTTCCGTTAAATCAGCAGAGGTTGCAGT
>NZ_JAHKPR010000026.1 GCF_018860585.1 Colwellia sp. E2M01 | reverse complement strand
AAATTATCGGAATTGGTATGAAATAAACTATCAGGCTAGAGCGCTAGATAAAGTAATGTTATCAATGTTTTCAATGGGTTAAGGGTATCTTAAATCGAATTCAGGTTATTTACCTTATTCTTCTTATAGGTAATAAATAAACAGATAGTGAAATACCTTTAAAATAAGTGATTGATTAACCGTATCTAAAATATAAATAATGGTAATTTAGAGTCTATACTTACTTGTCACTTGTAGTATCCTGAAGTTAGTGTTTCTTAATTGCTAAAATAGTAGGTGATATGTTGGTGAGTAATTTGTTCAGCTACATGTCAACTGACCGAGTCATATCGTTAAATATAGCTACCATCGTCATTAAGCAAAGAGTATTAGATTAATAATATGTCTAAAGTTAATACCCTACAACAGAAAATAAAGTATCGGAATATATTGGCTATCTCCCTAATTGCTATTTTAATTAGCTTATCATTTTTAAGTTTGACGATTGTTTTTAATCAACAAGCTGAAGATGCTGAAACAATTAACCTGGCAGGCAGTCAACGAATGCTATCACAAAAAATAGCCTACCTTGCTGTTCAGCAATATCATAATATTAACGAGGCTAAAACTGATAAAATATTAATAAACAACTTACGTGAAACAGCAACATTATTTTCAACTAATCAACATGTTTTAACAAATTTAGCTGCTAATAAGTCTGATAGTCTACCCAGTGAAATTTATTCTTTATATGTTAATGAGCCTACCAAGCTTAACGAACACGTTAATCGTTATGTCGAAAATGCTATAGCCTTAAGTAAAACTCAAGATAAAAACAGTGCACAGGCTATTCTTCGAGAGAGCTTCAATCAAAAATCAATCGATAATTTACTTGCTTATCTCGATTTAATTGTTACCAAAATAGAGCAACACACCAATAAACGTATGGATAATATTAAGGTGCTTGAAGTGTTGTTATGGTTAGTAACTATGGCATTACTGCTTATGATAGGCTTTTTTATTTTCAGACCGTTACGTCTGTTTATTAGTCAAAAGCAGCATAAATTATTGGTCGCAAAGCAGCACAGTGCAGAACTAACGTTTGCCATTAATGAACATGCAATTGTTTATCGTATTAATATGGATAAAGAAGGGACAGTAACAGAAGTTAATCAACGTTTTTTAGATTTTTATTGTTATACCGAGGCCGAAATTATCGGCCAGAGCGTGTTTAAAATTTATGGTAGTAACTATAATCAGGAAGACTATAAAGAGATATTTAAAGAGATTGTTGATAAAGAATATTGGCATGGAGAATCAATCAATAAAATTAAAGGTGGGCGTGAAGTGTGGTTAAATACCACTATAGTAGCCCTCTATAACGAGGAAAATCGTATAGAGTCTTTTATTGTTATACAAAATGATATCACTGAAATTAAGCAAACAGAACTCACTCTGAATCAGCTTCATAAAATAACCTCTGATGTAGATAGTACTTTACAGGAGAAAATTGAAAATTTACTTATCTTAGGTAAGCAAATATTTAATTTACCACTTGCGTTAATTAGCGAGATAAATGATCAAGAATATCGCGTTGCATATTGTCATGCGCCTAATAATGAAATTAACCCGGGAGATAAGTTTGAATTAGGGAATACTTATTGTTTTCATACCCTGCAATCAGATAAGGCCATTTCTTTTCATCAAGCAGGGGGTAGTCAAATAAAAGACCATCCTTGTTATCACGCTTTTGGCTTAGAAAGTTATATTGGTGTACCTCTCGTTGTGGATGGAAAACGTTTTGGTACATTAAATTTTTCTGGCTCTGATCCGTCACCTCGACCATTTAGTATACAAGAATTAGAGTTAATTCAATTATTTTCACATTGGATTAGTGCCGAATTTTCGCGCCTTAAACAACAAGAGAAACTATTAGGGCAACAGTCTTTAATGGAACAAATGGCGCAACAAGCTCGTATTGGTGCATGGGAGGTTGATCTTGTCAATGGTGGTGTTTACTGGTCGAGCATGACTAAAGAAATACATGAAGTACCTAGTGATTATCAGCCAGATCTAGCAGAGGGTATTCATTTTTACAAAGAAGGAGACAGTAGAGATAAAATTAAAATCTTAGTCGAGAAATGCATTTCAGAGGGTATGGCCTATGAGGACGAGCTTCAGCTTGTTACTGCTAAAGGAAATGAAATATGGGTTGCTGCTAGAGGGAGAGGTGAGTTTGTAAATGGTGAATGTGTTCGTTTATATGGCTCGTTTCAAGATATTACCGATAAAATGATGACCCAACATAAAATCACCAAAGATAATCAGCGTATGACCCTGGCTGCTGACTCTGCAGGCATGGGAGTGTGGGAGCTTAATATCGTGACTAAAGAGTTGACTTGGGATGACAGGATGTTCAAGTTATACGGTGTTTGTGCTAAGCAATTTTCCGGTACTTATGAAGCGTGGGAAAAAGGACTTCATCAGGAGGATCTTGATAGAGTTACTAACGAACTTCAACAAGCAATTGATGGTTATAGTAAATTTGATTCCCAATTCAAAATTATATGGCCAAATGGTGAAATAAAGCATATTAAAGCTGCAGCGGTTCTTATTTATGAGAATCAACAACCTGTTTCAATGATAGGGATTAACTACGATGTTACCGCATCAATTGAGAATGAAATATCACTTATTGCGGCTAAAGAACAAGCTGAAATAGCCGCAACCGCTAAAAATGAATTTTTTGCGAGTATGAGTCATGAAATACGCACGCCGATGAACGGTGTTATTGGTATGCTCGATTTAGTAAAAGATTCACCGTTAACTCAAGAACAAAAACACCGTGTCGGTATAGCACAACAAAGTGCCCAGTCTTTATTGTCTTTAATTAATGATATTTTAGACTTTTCAAAAATAGATGCTAATAAGCTAGACCTTGAAAATATCACCTTTAACCTACGTGATATGATTGGAAACTTAGCGGAATCTTTTGCACAGCAAGCACAAAACAAAGGTTTAGAATTGATTGTAGATTTAGTCGATGTTGAAGAATCACTTGTTATAGGGGACCCTAATCGAATTCGTCAAATATTAACTAACCTTATAGCTAATGCAATTAAGTTCACTAAGCAAGGTGAGGTTATTCTCCATCTTAGCCAGCAATATTATTCTGCTACTCACTGGCGTATTTTAGCTAAAGTTTCTGATACAGGGATTGGTATTTCAGAAAGTAAGTTAGCGGATTTATTTGAAGTGTTTACCCAAGTCGATGCTTCCACAACACGTAAATATGGTGGTACTGGTCTTGGATTAGCTATTGTTAAGAAACTTTGTGAATGTATGCAAGGTAGCGTTAAAGTCGAAAGTGTTGAAGGTCAAGGTAGTGTTTTTAGTTGTGAATTATTCTTAGAAAGATCAACTGATTCATTACAGTCACTTCCTGTGAAAGTATTACAAAATAAGCGCATTCTGATTATTGAAAATAATCAAGCTAATGGAGACGTTATTAAACGACAATTAGAGCATTGGAAGCTTAAGGCCGAAGTTACAACTAGTGCACAAAATACTTTGCTTGAATTAAATAAGCCATCAGAAAAACCGTTATATGATTTATTAATTATTAATCAGGATCTTCCTGACTTTAACGCGATAGCATTTGTAAAAACAGTACGTTTGAATCCAATCTATAATGACATAAAAATAGTATTTATGACATTAATGGCCAGTAAGCATGGCGTAGAAAATAATATTGATGCAGATGTTTTTTTACCTAAACCTATTATTACTTCAGATTTACATTTAGCATTAAACTCGATGCTCAATGCTTCTGAAAAACAGCGTATTAATGATAATACTGAAGCTAAAGGAGTAGCATTAACTGACAAAGACGTAAGTTGGATGGAAGGGATTAAAGTTTTATTGGTAGAGGACAACCGTGTCAATCAAATGGTGGCTATGGGAGTATTAAAGAAAATAGGTATAACGCATTCTGTTATTGCTGTAGATGGTAAAGATGCTCTTGAAAAACTTAAGTCATGTGAAGAAAGTGACCCATTTACTTTTATTTTTATGGATTGCCAAATGCCCGAAATGGATGGTTATGAAGCGACGAGATTAATCAGACAAGGGGTTGCAGGTGAAAAGTATAAAGATATCGCTATTGTAGCAATGACTGCTAATGCAATGCTTGGTGATGAAGAAAAGTGTTTATCTGCAGGAATGAATGATTACTTAGTGAAGCCTATTAATAAGAGCTTAGTAAAAGATGCATTAAAGATATTTGTAAAGAGTGCAACTTAGTAAAGATCATTAACTCTATATTAGCGGTGTAGTCGTGGAGACCTTATTAGCGTAAGAATATACTAATCATTGCTAATAAAACAGTAATACCAATCTCACAAACTAAGTGAAAATTTACACGGGCTTACAGCGTTATTTATTTAATGATTTCATCTCCGTCTAAAATAGATCACTTAATTAATGAAGCTTGTAGAATTAATATTGGTTTTTTATTTTATAAATTTTAGACACAAAAAAACGAAGGATGATGAATCACGCTTCGTTCTTTTTTAGCTTAGCTTATAAGGTAAACTTATACAGCTACAACGTTCTCAGCTTCAGGGCCTTTTTGACCTTGTTTTACGCTGAACGATACTGCTTGACCGTCAGCTAGAGTACGGAAACCGTCTCCAGAGATAGCGCTGAAGTGAACAAACACGTCAGGACCATTTTCTTGCTCAATAAAACCGAAACCTTTAGTTTCGTTGAAAAATTTAACTTTACCAGTAACTGTATCAGACATACTAACATTTTCCTGTATTCATAAAATAATAATGTGGTTCTATCCCAAAATTAGGTAGAAACCGTTTTCACCCGAGTAAGTGCCCTCTACCAAAAAGTACAGGAAGAGGAAGGAAACAAACCATATTCGACACAATCATTGCTTCAAACAATAGTTTGCATTGTTTAAATCTGCATGTGTAGAATATTCAAGCATATCAGTACACTAGGTGCATCAGATAGAAAACCTACAACAAAAGTCAGTATACACCTTCATCTGCAACGCAAAAACTCAACGCAAAACTAGTCTAGCATAGTTATTTTTAATATGCTTTATAAAAAATTGCATTAGTTCAATATTTATTTAGATAAATTCAATTATTAGGCAAAGTCACTATTTACAGTGACATAGAGGCATTTTTATGGGCATTATTTGCATTATTACAGTGCAATTTGATGGTGTTACCGTACTAACTTTAAAAAAGTTAAGGGATATAAAAATGGCGACTCATATATGAGTCGCCATTTTATTTTTAACGAAATAACCGAGCGTTTTCTATTCTTATACCAATTTGATTAAATTTCTTCCCAACTCAGAGCTATGCTCGATGTGCAATGACAAGGCGAATTTGTTTAGGTTTAGTCATTCTAAATCAAATAAATTTAACGATGTTAATGTACATCGAGCAAGCTCCCAAGGGCGAATACCTAATAAAAA
>NZ_JAHKPR010000042.1 GCF_018860585.1 Colwellia sp. E2M01 | reverse complement strand
TTTTTGTTTGCCCAGCGAAGCTGGCAAACCCGATAGGCTGAAAGATGCCTTATCACCCCGACTAAAGGGAAGATAATCCGAATGGCAAGGGCGTCACTGGCTAACGGTGAGGTCTGAAGGAAGCCATAGGAAGTTAGAGGTACACAACTAACCGTAACCTGTTTCGGCGGTATTGGTGGGTAAGCGTCCAAAATAGCGCGAAGCCCTATACTTAGTCAGACCAATACTGTGTTTGAGGGTGGAATTTCTAACAGGGAGCTAGTGCAGTAACTGGGGAAGCCTGGCATCTAAACTTAATGAGAGTAAGTGGCCTAAATTCAAGGTGAAAGCCAAGATTTAGTGTCGGTGTGAGGTGGCAGATGAACCCGTAGTAGTGAGTA
This sequence comes from Colwellia sp. E2M01, assembly GCF_018860585.1. GTDB lineage: Bacteria > Pseudomonadota > Gammaproteobacteria > Enterobacterales > Alteromonadaceae > Colwellia. The sequence goes on along the minus strand of NZ_JAHKPR010000042.1, from coordinate 1,728 downwards.
AGGCTAGGCCGATGAAAGCCAGTAATGGTGTGGAGGGGAAAACCAAGCCGACCATCAACATTATGTTTGATGGGGTCAACTTTAGCCAAAAGCTTTAATTGATTGCGAAGGGGGGAAGTATTCTTTAAGCGTATGAAAGACGGGAACTTTTGTTTATCGGCTCACAAGTATTTCGACGGAAATAGCCAAAACATGACGGCCAAGCAGGAATGTAGACGCTGAGAATTGAAGGGCGAGCAATGGAGTAATGACTGACCACTTAGGCAGATTGCCAAAAAGGCTAGCACACCTAATGTCATCATGAAGAATCAGCGATAAGTAGAGTGACACGAGCAGACATACCGCAAGCAAAGGCAGAAAATGACAGTTTACTACAGCTTGTACGGACAATTATTAGACATTAATAACCTGTACAAGGGATTCAAAAAAGTGAAAGCAGCTAAAGGAGCGGCCGGAATAGATAGGCAGACCGTAGGCGCCTTCGCCCTGAATTTAGAAGCAAACTTAAAACAACTGCAACTTGAGCTGCAAACCAAGCAATATAGAGCACAACCTGTCAAACGGGTGGAAATACCCAAAGATGATGGCGGTGTCAGAATGCTAGGTATCCCCGCAGTTCGAGACCGAATAGTGCAACAAACACTATTGAACATACTCCAACCGATATTCGACATCGATTTTCACCCATCGAGTTATGGGTATAGGCCGAAACGAAGCTGTCATGACGCTATCAGTAAAGCGAGTGTATTTATCCGTAAATACCATCGCGACTGGGTCGTAGACATGGATTTGTCGAAGTGTTTTGACCTGCTTGATCATGCTTTGATAATTAGCAGTGTTAGACGCAAAGTGACGGACGGTAGTATTTTAAAACTGATTAATCAGTTCTTAAAAAGCGGAGTAATGATAGGTGAACACTGGGAGGCTAGTACGATAGGAAGCCCACAAGGTGGCGTAATTAGCCCGTTATTGGCCAATATCTACCTAGATGCTTTCGATCAAGAAATGAAAAAGCGTAATCACCGAATAGTGAGGTATGCAGATGATATCTTGATTTTGTGCAGCACAGAAAAAGCAGCGCAAGAAGCACTTAAGGCATCCACCCAGATACTAGAGCGAGACTTGAAATTAACCGTGAACCAAAATAAAACCCATATTGCTCATAGCAGCAAAGGAGTGAAGTTTTTGGGAGTAGAGATAGGTAGCCAGTGGACACGGATACAAGCATCAAAACTCATCGGGTTTAAACAAAAAGTGAAGCAATTAACAAAACGTAACGGCGGCATAAATTTAGCAGAAGTAATAAAACGGCTAAATCCAGTTGTGCGCGGTTTTGTAAATTATTTTAGTATAGCCAATTGTAAACGAGAGCTAAAAGCCTTGGCAGGTTGGATCAGACGAAGACTAAGGGCAATACAGCTGAGGTTGTGGAAGAAGCCATCAAGGCTACATCGACGACTAAAGCAGTTAGGGAAAAAGCCACCGTTTAAGTTCATTAAGATGAACTCGTGGCGTAACTCACAGAGCCCTTTATCTTGTGTATCGATGCCAAACAAATGGTTTGAGGAGCTTGGTTTATATCCAATAGAAAAAGTGAATACGGGATGGCTTGCTTTATCGGCGTTTAGGAAATAAGTTGATAAAAAGTGAAGGGTACAGGAGCCGTATACGAGGTCCGTACGTACGGTTCTGTGAGAGGGATGAGGCATAAGCCTCACCCTACTCGAT
>NZ_JAHKPR010000013.1 GCF_018860585.1 Colwellia sp. E2M01 | reverse complement strand
AATCAGATTGGTATTACTCGTCATTATAACAAAAAAGCCTCAAGATCCTGGCTTTGCTAACGCTATAAACGTTTGAAACCAGCACCTTAAGGCGTGTAGTTATTTAATGTAAATAGATGACATAAGTTATCTATTTACATTAGAGGCTATTTTTTGGATAGCTCAAGTTCAATTTCTTCAATGGTTTTATTTTTAGTTTCAGGTACTTTCTTTAATACAAACGCTAATCCGAGCAAACTAAACACCATATAAAGTGCGAAGGTATATGCAGCACCTAGCGTCTCTAATTGCCATGGGAAGAATAGTGGTACGATAACACCACCAAAAACACTGGCAATAAAACCACAGAAGGGTATAGCGAATGCACGTACTTTTGTAGGGAATATCTCTGAAAGCAAAATCCAGAGTATAGGGCCCATTGAAAAATTATGAGCACATAAAAGGCTAATAATGCCGATAAATACCAGTATGCCATTAATATTAGTAGCTGCGCTCATTAGGTCACTTTCATTTAGAGTGAATGCGGCGAGCCCGATATGTTCAATTACTGCTTGCTTGAACGCTAAATCTGAAGAAAATTCCGTTCCCAAGATTGGTTGCAATAAAGAAAGATCAATTGCACCTTTAAGGCTGGCAACTGATTCAGGAGTTAATAAATAAGTCGCATTGAAAAAACCAATAACAATCAGAAGCAGGCTAAAAGCTCCCCACAATAAACCACCAGCAAAAATAGGGCGGCGGCCTAATTTATCAACACACAAGACACCAAGTATGGTGAATATCAGGCCAATTCCACCAACAACCAAGGTTTGAGAGAATGCTGATGCTTCACCGCCTCCGAGCTGTGAAAATATCATTGGCATATAGGCTAATACTGAGTTTATTCCTGTAAGGGCTTGAATCATTGCCGAAACAACACCAATAACTAACGCTGTTCTCATCACTGGGCTGAAAAATATTTTAGCCTGTTCAATGGTGCTTAATGAATGCGGGTTTTTAGTATCGAAACTCTTGTCAATTTCTTGTAATTCTTTATCTAAATCTTCAGGCTCTGTTATTTTAGCCATAACCTGTTTGGTTTGTTCCATTTTACCATTTAATGCTAACCAGCGCGGGCTTTCAGGCAGAATGAAAATGGCTAAAAACCATACCACAGCCGGAACAATTTCAAAGCCGAGCATCCAACGCCACGCTGAGGCTTCATTTAAGCCTAATGCTTGTAATGAATGAGTTGAATCTGCGATCACGCCAATAATATAAAAATTTACTAACTGGGCTACAAAAATACCGATAACGATATTAAGTTGGTTCATGCCTACTAATTTTCCGCGATATTTAGGTGGGGCAACTTCACCTATATACATAGAGGCCACTGATAGTGATGCAAAGGCTAAACCACCTAAGACACGAGACCAAAATAGAAAGTTAGCAGAAGGAGCATAGGCAGAGCCAATGGCGGAAAGTGAATATAAACCAGCAATTATTAGCATGGTTTTTTTACGACCAATTTTATCACAAACTAAACTGGTGAAAATCAAACCGATTAAGGCGCCATAACCAGGACCGGCAACTAGATTACCTATTTCTATAGCGGATAAGCCAAATTCTATTTTAATAAATTGAATGGTGCCTGAAATTAAGACAAGATCCAATCCAAAGACGAAGCCGCCAAAAGCGATAATAAACGCAAATAAAAAGGCATTTTTTGTGGGTGATAGCATATGTAACTCTAACTTTTTTTATTAAAATGTTATTCCATTCTACTCTACAAAAACAAATTAACAATTGTTTTTTGATTAATGTTAACAATTTGCTATTTAGATTGTGGCGAGTCTGATTGTGGCGAGTATATAGAAAAAAGGGTTCAATG
>NZ_JAHKPR010000024.1 GCF_018860585.1 Colwellia sp. E2M01 | reverse complement strand
GAGTGGGAAAGAACTTAATCAACTTGGTATAAGTGGCTATTAAAACTTCCCTTTGAATATAGTTGGGGTTAGTTACTTGATTGATATAGCATACTAATAAAATAAAAATATTAATTGTTGATTAACAATTGCTTTTTTTTAAGGTAAGTTAGTACCAATATTTTAATTTAATGATTATAAGGTTTTTACCTCTATGAGTCCATCAGTGCTAATTTGTGATGATTCAAACATGGCTAGAAAGCAAGTGCTTAGAAGTCTTCCTGAGCAATGGCAAGCAACTGCGCAAATGGCCACTAATGGCGTAGAAGCGTTAAAAGTATTACGAGATGGCAGTATTGAGATATTGTTTCTTGATCTAACCATGCCAGGTATTGACGGTGTTGGTGTTTTACAAGGTATTCAAAAGTTAAACCTAAAATTGAATGTTTTCGTTATTTCTGCTGATATTCAACCCGAAATGCAAAGTAAAGTAAAAGCGCTAGGCGCAAAAGAATTTATACGTAAACCTGTAAAGGCAGATGTATTGCTTAATTACTTGCAAGAGCATGCCTTGTTATGAGCGAATTAAACCTAACAGATGATCAACTTGATTGCTTACAAGAGCTGATTAATATTGCGATGGGTCAGGCAAGTGATCAACTTGCTCGTTACCTTGATACTTTTGTCTACTTAAAAGTACCGAATATAGAAAGTGTTGACGCCAAGGACTTAATGAGTAGTTTAAGTGAGCAACAAAATACTCTTGCTGTGGTTAGCCAAGGTTTTTTTGGTCATGAAGGTATACGCGGTGAAGCGTTATTAGTGTATAAAGAAGAAGACTCTGGTCGTATTGCCGATTTATTGGGATATGAGCCTGATGAATTATCACAAGATGAGCAATTAATTGATATTAGCTCAATTTTAACGACTACTTTTTTGAATGTTTTTGCGCGTCAAATAGATAATCAAATGTCTTATAATGCACCTAAACTATTACCACAAGTACAAAGTAATTTATCAGAGCATGTACAACATATGCCATTTACTTGGGATTTAGCACTTAAAGTAAATATCAATTACCAAGTAACTGACTATTCTTTTAATTGCAATATGATTCTATTAATCCCTGAAAAAGCGATCACAAAAATAAAATTAGTCCTTGACCGGATCTTACTTGATTTTTCATAAGCTTCTTCATTCTGTAGGTAAAAAATAACAATCCTAGTAAATAGGAAGCAGTTAATGGGTAGGAACTATCATGGGTAACTCTGAAACATGTGCAGCAACAGATAATGCGCAAGTATTAACTGTAAATGAGCATGTGATAAAGCAAATTAATGAGCAAGTTGCTAATCAATTAAATACTGGTGTATTGGTTATTGATCATGCGTTTACTATTGTGATTTGTAATCGTTTCTTGCAAGTGCATACCGATAAAAATATTGATGATATTATCGGTGAAAATATCTTTATCGCCTTTCCTGAGCTACCTGAACGTTGGTTAGCTCGTAAATTAAATGCTGCACTACAATTAAATACCCCAAGCTTTTGCTCTTGGGAGCAAAGACATCACCTATTTGAATTACCCCATACCCGCCCTATAACTACGGGCAGTGAGTTTATGGCGCAAAACTGTACCTTTTTACCGATAGAAACCGATGAAAATGGTATGCATGTTTGTATCTTAATTGAAGATGTTACCGATGTATGTCATTACCAAACTCAACTACAAAAAACTTTAGACGATCTCGCCTTAATGAGTCGTATTGACGGTCTAACACAAATTTATAATCGTAAACATTGGCAAGAATCGTTAAAGCAAGAATATGCGAAAGCTCGTCGCTACGATAAAGACTTATCTTTGATCATGCTTGATTTAGATTATTTTAAATTACTCAATGATAATTACGGTCATCAATGTGGTGATATGGTTTTAATTGAAGTGAGTGCTTTAATCGATTCTTTATTGAGAATTGAAGATATATTTGGTCGTTACGGTGGTGAAGAATTTGCCATTATTGTTCCTGAAGCGCAATTGCATGGAGCAATGGAATTAGCGCAACGTATTTGTAAAACCATTGCTTCTACACCGCTAACCTATAACGGGCAGGAATTAAAAGTAACAATAAGTTTAGGTGTTGCGCAGTTAAGCGATAAAGAAAGTAATTATGAAGCGTTAATAACTTTGGCTGATAAAGCTTTATATGCAGCCAAACATAATGGTCGTAATCAAGCTTTTAGTCTAACAGCATAATCATTTTTCGTGTTAATCAAAAAAGCACCTTCTCGCCACCAAGCTTAGTTAATACAGTAAAGCCAAAGGTTATAATTTTAACCTAATTATATTAGTCAGTTTAAGTTATAAATTTATAAACATAATTTATAACTTTTTTATTTATGCTTACTTGGTGTTAATTAGGATTAAAGATTGACATTTAACCCAGTTTAAGGCATTTTAACGCCATGAAATTTTACAGCCGCCACATTATTATTATTACCACCACCACTCCTATTGGAATGGCGGTCGCTGGCTAACGTGTAAAAAATGAAAATTTTATCGAAGCCCGTGACCTGAAAAGGTAACGGGCTTTTTTATGCTTACTGTGATGGGTAAAGCGTTAAAGAGATATTTTAGGCGTCACTTTTCCTAAAATATCAGTTAAGCAGCTTACTTATTAACGATCTCTACAAAGGAAGAAAAAATGCGTGTACTTAAATTTGGTGGCTCCTCATTAGCTTCAGCTGAGCGTTTTCGCCAAGTTGCAGACATTATTAAAGACAAAAGTGAATTGTCAAAGATTGCTGTTGTTGTTTCTGCTCCTCAAGGAGTAACGAATCATCTTGTTGCAATGGCTGAAAATATCAGTGACGAAGCCAAATTAGAAACAGATTTAGGTCACTTTAAGCGTGCAATTACCACTATTGTTGATGATTTATCAGCGTCTATTGAAGGCTTTAATCATTTACATTGTGAGCAAGCGTTAACTAACTACGAGCAGCAGTTATCACGTTTTATGCACGGTGCAACATTACTTACTTATTGTCCAGATCATATTCGTGCCCGCATTATTAGTACTGGTGAGCGTTTAAGCGTTGCCATTCTTGAAGCTGTTTTACAAAGTTATGGTGAAAAAGTATCTGTATTAGCACCAGAAAAATTCCTTTATACCAGTAATTCACCTTTGAATGCTGTAGCAGATTTAGTTTTATCGAAAGATAAGTTTAAAAATGAATATAGCGACTTAGCTAATATTTCATTAATGCCTGGTTTCTTTGGTGTAAATGATGAAAGCGGCCAACAACAAATTACTACCTTAGGTCGTAACGGCTCAGATTATTCAGCAGCCGTTTTAGCGGTTTGTTCAGATGCTGAGTGTTGTGAAATTTGGACAGACGTTGATGGTGTTTACAATGCCGATCCTCGTTTTATTAAAGAAGCTAAACTACTTGATTACTTATCGTATCAAGAAGCGATGGAACTTTCTTATTTTGGTGCGAGCGTTTTACATCCAAAAACTATTGGTCCCATTGCCCAGTATCATATTCCATGTTTAATCAAAAACACTAACAACCCAAGTGCGCCAGGTACATTAATTTCTAAAGATAATGACCAACAGCAACGGGTTAAAGCGATCTCAAACCTTGATGATTTAACCATGGTTAATGTTTCAGGACCCGGTATGAAAGGCATGGTAGGCATGGCAAGCCGTGTGTTTGCAACGATGAGTCGTAAAAATATCTCGTTGGTATTAATTAGCCAATCATCTAGCGAATACAGTATTAGCTTTTGTATCTATTCAAGCGACGCTGAGCTTGCTAAACAAAGCTTACAAGAAGAGTTTGAATTAGAATTATTAAATGGTTTATTAGAGCCATTATCCTTGAAAACTGATTTATCTATTGTGTCATTGGTTGGTGATGGTATGCATCATCAGCGTGGCGTAGCCGCTAAGTTCTTTAGTTCATTAGCGCAAGCGCGTGTAAACGTTGTTGCTATTGCACAAGACTCATCAGAGCGCAGTATCTCAGTTGTAATCGAACAAAAACAATGTATGGACGCTATGAAAGTAAGTCATCAAAATTTCTTTTCAAAACAACCAACAATCGACGTATTCTTAGTAGGCTGTGGTGTTGTTGGTAGTGAATTAATTGCACAAATTTCTCGTCAACAAGAGAGTTTAAAAGAGCAAAATATCGCCTTAACTGTTTATGGTATTGCCAACTCTAAAGGCATGGTTGTAAACAAAGAGGGTATTGATCTAGACAACTGGCAAGACGCTATGGCTAATGCGACAGACGTATTACCAGTTAGCGCTGAAAGCTTGAAAGAGTTTGTTAGTGATAATAACTTAATTAACCCAGTATTAGTTGACTCTACATCAAACGAAGCATTAGCAATGAGCTATGTTAGCTATTTAGCTGAAGGCTTCCATGTGGTAACACCAAACAAAAAAGCCAATACAGATTCTTGGGAATATTACCAAGAGCTTCGTACTACTGCACAAGAAACTAACCGTCGTTTCCTTTATGAAACAACAGTAGGTGCTGGTTTACCGGTAATTGATACACTACAAGGCTTGATTAAAGCTGGTGATAAGTTGCAACGTTTTGAAGGTATCTTATCTGGTTCATTATCTTACCTGTTTGGTATGTTAGAAGAAGGCATGACAGTTTCAGAAGCTACTGCAATCGCAAAAGAAAAAGGTTTTACAGAGCCAGATCCTCGTGACGATTTAAGCGGTATGGACGTAGCACGTAAATTATTAATTATGGCGCGTGAATCTGGTATGCAACTAGAAATTTCTGATATCAATATCGAGCCAGTATTACCGAACGACTTTGATGATAGTGGCGACGTTGATACTTTCATGGGTAATTTAACCAAACTTGATGCAGAATTTTCTGAGCGCGTAGCTGTAGCAAAAGCCGAAGGTAAAGTGTTACGTTATATTGGCAACATTGTTGACGGCAAGTGTCAGGTTTCTATTGAAGCCGTTGGCGCAGACCACCCACTTTACAGTATTAAAGACGGCGAAAACGCTTTAGCAATTCACAGTCGTTACTACCAACCATTACCATTTGTTTTACGTGGCTATGGCGCTGGCGCTGCAGTTACTGCCGCAGGCGTATTTGGTGACATTCTAAGAACTTTAGCGTGGGAGCAGCAGCACTAATGTCAGCAAGTAACAAAAGTGTTTCGGTATTTGCGCCAGCATCTATTGGTAATGTTAGTGTTGGTTTTGATGTTTTAGGTTTAGCGGTTAAGCCTATTGATGGCACGTTATTAGGTGACGTTGTTACTGTTAACGAAAGTCAAAGCAACGAAGATAACTTAACGGTTATTGGTAACTTTGCTGATAAATTACCAAGTAACAAAGAAGACAACATTGTTTGGTCTTGTTTATTACTTTTCAACGAAAGATTAAAAAGTGTTAATCAAGTACCAGTAGCACTTGAGTTAGTATTAGATAAAAAAATGCCTGTTGGCAGCGGTTTAGGCTCTAGTGCTTGTTCTGTTGTTGCTGCACTTGCCGGCTTAAATGCTTATTATGCGAAGTACCAAGGTTTTAGCTTTGCTGAAAATGTAGTGCTTAAAATGACAGGTGAAATGGAAGCGCAAATAAGTGGTAGCTTGCATTATGATAATGTAGCCCCATGTTACTTAGGTGGCTTACAGTTAATGGTGCCAGATGAAGACGTAATTTCACGTGTTCTTCCTAACTTTGACGATTGTTATTATGTAATGGCATATCCTGGTATTGAAGTATCAACTAAGGCAGCGCGAGACGTGCTACCAACAAGTTATAGCCGTAGCGATGTTATCGCTTATGGTCAAAACTTAGCGACTTTTGTTGATGCTTGTCATCGTCAAGATAAGCAGCAAGCATTTTCTGTGTTGACAGATGTTGTTGCTGAGCCATACCGTACAGATTTACTGCCAAGATATAAAGAATCGCGTGATTATTTGGCAGCACAAGGTGCTTTAGCCGTTGGTATTTCAGGCTCTGGCCCAACCGTTTTTTGTGTTTGTGATAGTAAATCGCAAGCAGACGAATTTGCCCAGTGGTTAACAGACAACTACTTACAAACCGAATTAGGTTTTGTCCATGTTTGTAAAGTTGATGAAGTTGGCGCTACCGAGCTTTAATGAGATCGGCTTTACTTAAATCAATAAATTAATTTAAGCAAAGCATGACAGCTAAAAAACTAGCGAATAGATTATTAGGAAAGATAGTGAAATTTTATAATTTAAAAGAAAATGATGAGCAAGTTGGCTTTGCACAAGCAGTAAAGCAAGGGTTAGGTAAAAACCAAGGTTTATTCTTTCCATCAACAATGCCTAAACTAGACAATATTGATGAACTACTTGCTATGCCAATGGTAGAGCGTAGTGTACAAATTTTACAGCCATTTGTTGAAGGTGACTTAACCAAAGCTGAATTAACTGACATTATTACTGATGCATTTAATTTTTCAGCGTTATTACAACCTATTTGCCCAGATCGCGCTATTTTAGAATTGTTTCACGGTCCAACATTAGCGTTTAAAGATTTTGGCGCTCGTTTCATGGCTAAATGTTTACAAGCCTTTGTTGCTAAAGACGCAAAAGAAACAGGTGTCACTAAGCCGTTAACTATATTAACAGCTACTTCAGGTGATACAGGCGCAGCGGTTGCTCATGCGTTTCATGGTATCGACAACATTCGTGTTGTGATCATGTACCCGAAAGGAAAAATCAGCTTACTACAAGAAAAGATGTTTACTACTTTAGGTGACAACATTGAAACATTAGCAGTTGAAGGTGATTTTGATGATTGCCAAGCCTTAGTTAAAGCGTCTTTTGATGATAAAGAATTAGCTAATACTATTGGTTTAAACTCTGCTAACTCAATCAACATCAGTCGTTTATTAGCGCAAGTTTGTTATTACTTTGAAGCGGTTGCACAATTATCTCGTGCGAAAAGTGATTTAAGCCAAATCGTTTTCTCTATTCCAAGTGGTAACTTTGGTAACTTAACGGCAGGTTTATTTGCTAAAGCCATGGGCTTACCAATTAAACGCTTTATAGCCGCAACTAATGCTAACGATACAGTTCCTCGTTATTTAGAAACGGGTGAATGGTCACCAAACGATACTGTTGCCACTATTTCAAATGCCATGGACGTTAGTAACCCTAACAACTGGCCGCGTGTTGAACACATGCTTAAAAGCGGTATTGTTGAAGAAGGCTGTGTTAGCTCAGTATCAATTGATGAAGAGCAAACACAATCTACTGTTATTCAGTTGTCTAAATTAGGTTACATCAGCGAGCCTCATGCAGCTGTTGCTTATAAAGCATTACAATACAGCGCTACTGAAGGCGAGTTTGGTGTCTTTTTAGGTACTGCTCACCCTGCTAAATTTAAAGAAGTTGTTGAAAGTATTTTAGGTTGCCCTATTGGCTTACCAAAAGAATTAGCAGATTGTGCTGGTGAACCTATCTTATCTACTGATATGGCGCCTAACTTTGCTGATTTACGTAGCTACTTATTAGCGTAATGTTTAGTATAGTTTTTAGCGTTATGAAACAACGTTAATTCAAATTAAGCTGTCACCTTGGTGATGGCTTTTTTTTTATCTATTACAAGCTTTTTAATTTATCTATTACAAGCTTTTTAATTTAGGTATTTCAATGATAAAACCACAATGGCAAGCACTCATTAGTCAAGAATCAAAGAAAGATTACTTTCAAACCTTAACCGCTGAAGTTGCCAAGCAAAGAGCTGCGGGTATCACTATATTCCCGTCAGAAAAAGATGTTTTTAATGCTTTTAACTACGTAGATTTATCGGATGTTAAAGTGGTGATTTTAGGCCAAGATCCTTATCATGGAGAAGGACAAGCGCATGGTTTAGCTTTCTCTGTGCAGCATGGTGTTAAAGTACCACCTTCACTAGTAAATATGTATAAAGAGCTAGTGACAGATATTGATGGTTTTAATACCCCAAAGCATGGCTGTTTAACATCTTGGGCACAGCAGGGCGTTTTGTTACTTAATACCGTCTTAACGGTGCAAGAGGCAAACGCACATTCCCATGCAAAGCTTGGTTGGGAGACTTTTACTGAAAAAGTGATCGGTGAAATTAACGAGAATAATAAAGGTTGTGTTTTTATTTTGTGGGGCGCGCATGCTCATAAAAAAGGTAAAGCTATTAATCAAGATAAACACCTTGTTTTAAAAGGACCACATCCATCACCGTTATCTGCTTATCGTGGTTTCTTTGGTTGTAAACACTTTTCTCAAGCAAATGAATGGCTAGCTCAGCATGATATTGAAATAATAGATTGGGCATTAGCAGAATAAGGGGGTGGGACAATAAGAAGAAATTATCTTTTATATTTAATATGGCTATAAATCATTAATACCAACTAAATAATAATAGGGAGTTTCATCCTTAACTGCTCTATAAAGTGAAATATAACAGTTAGGGGGAAACTCTCTAACTAACCTGATGTGATG
>NZ_JAHKPR010000009.1 GCF_018860585.1 Colwellia sp. E2M01 | reverse complement strand
TTCTCCTGAATAACCATTCTCTTCAATCAATGCCTTGCCTCTAAGCCTTTTAACTTTCGCTGAGTGGGAAAGAACTTAATCAACTTGGTATTATTTATAGATTTATACAATATAGCTTTATATATCAACCCTATTAAATTATTACTCAGATAAGTTGGTTAAATGACTTTATTCCAGATAAAAAAAATCCAGCCCTTGGCTGGATTTTTATGCAAATGTCTATTTTTAGAAGAGAGTTAATGCTATGAGAAAGGGTTTACTTTAATAATCGTTTCAATACGATCTGGACCTGTAGAAATAATATCTACCGGCACACCAGTAATTTCTTCAATACGCTTAATATAAGCAAGAGCGTTAGCAGGTAATTGGTCAACAGAAGTTGCGCCTACTGTGCTTTCGCTCCAACCTGGAACTTCTTCGTATACTGGTGTGATTTTTTCATAACCTTCAGCTGCCGTTGGTGGCACAGTGATAATATCACCTGCTTCAGTTTTGTAACCAGTACAGATTTTTAACGTTTCTAAACCGTCAAGTACATCAAGCTTAGTTAGACAAAAGCCTGTAACACTGTTTACTTGGATTGCACGATGCATTGCAACAGCATCAAACCAACCACAACGACGTTCACGACCAGTAGTTGCACCAAACTCATGACCAACAGTACCTAAGTGATTACCAATTTCATCATTTAACTCTGTAGGGAAAGGACCTGAGCCAACACGTGTTGTGTAAGCTTTAGTAATACCTAAAATGTAATCAAGATGACGTGGGCCAACACCACAACCTGTAGCAACACCACCAGCAGTAGTATTTGACGAGGTTACGTATGGATATGTGCCGTGGTCAATATCAAGTAAAGTACCTTGCGCGCCTTCAAACATAATTGAATCACCAGCGATACGAGCTTGATCTAAGATTTCTGAAATATCTGCAGTCATCTTTTTAATAGTATCAGCAACAGCTAACGCATCAGCAAGTACTTCTTCATAATTTACAGGTTCAACTTTATAATAGTTAACCAATGAGAAGTTATGATATTCAACAATTTCTTTTAATTTAGCTGCAAAAGTCTCTGCACAGAATAAATCACCAACACGTAAACCGCGTCGAGCAACTTTGTCTTCGTATGCTGGACCAATACCACGACCTGTAGTGCCAATTGGCTTACTACCACGTGCAGTTTCACGTGCAGCATCTAAGGCATTGTGATATGGAAGAATTAAAGGACATGCATCGCTAATAAGTAAACGTTCGCGAACAGGAACGCCTTTAGCTTCTAACATGGTAATTTCGGTCATTAAAGCTTTAGGACATAACACTACACCATTACCAATTAAACATTTTACGTTTTCACGCAATACGCCAGATGGAATAAGGTGTAATACGGTTTTTTCACCGTTGATCACTAAAGTGTGACCAGCATTGTGACCGCCTTGATAACGAACTACATATTTCGCTTTATCGGTTAGTAAGTCTACGATCTTACCTTTACCTTCGTCACCCCATTGAGTGCCGAGAACTACTACATTTTTGCCCATGTTTGACTATTTCATAAGAAAATTAGGCGGAGATTTTACCAAAAAAGAAATAGTAGTCCAAGTTAAAAAGTAATATTTTAGGTTAACTACTCAAAAATATAAAAAATAATGATAAAAGTTAGTAGTTTAACTATAAAATTAATATGCTTTTAGCTGTCGCTATTCAACTCAATTTTGTTCTGGTTCGCTGTAGGAAGTGGTTCAATGTGAGTACTTGGTTGAGAATCAGTTATTGTGTCCGGGTTCACCTGCATTGCTTTAAGTACTTCAAGCAATGAAGGTGAACAATGATTTAATACCAAGTTGATTA
>NZ_JAHKPR010000084.1 GCF_018860585.1 Colwellia sp. E2M01 | reverse complement strand
ACTTGTTATATGCAACAGTTAGTAAAACCAAACTGCGCATGAACTTAAAGTTGCCGTAATAATAAAACCAAACCGTGAACTTTTACGCTACACACGAAAGGTTGAACTGAAATAATAGCATTGCCACCTTTGAAAAAGGTATAAAAGGCAATGCTTATTAGTGTTAACACCAAACCGTTTTTAGCGAAAAACTCGTTGTAATTATTACGCAAAACGATTTATTAAAATACCAAGCTTACACACTTTTAAGAACTAGTTTTTAAAAGCATATAACGCCCAAATAAGGGGCTGATAATTGTTGGCTAAAATGTGTAGCGAAGCGAAACCGAGCCAACTGTTAGCAGTCCCGCTTAATTTTCTTGTTAGTTTTATTTTTGATACGCGGCTTGTAATTCTTTTACATGCCTTGATCGCGCTAAACCTTCACCACCTGACGTGGCACATGATGCACACCTCTCTGCTCGCTCAATAGCTTTAGCTAGCATGAATTTAGATATTTCAAAAGTAGCGTTGAAACTAAACTTCTGTAAAGCTAAAGCCCCGAAATCATGATCTCTTGGCCAAGGTAATTTATCAGCCTCTGAATCAAATTTAATATAAGTTGATTCCGCTTGTTTGATATTGTTTAAATTCGATAATTGAAAAGCCAGACTCTCAACAGTTTCTGGAACAAACCCCGATTTTAAAATTTTATTTTTGGTCGATTCAAATGCAGACATAATTAATAAAACTAACGCTTTGCTAATGGGCAAATAACATGTTTGCTAAACTGCGCGGAGCGCGAGCAAACTGTTATTTGTCCTGTTGAGCAACTTGTTATATGCAAATTACGCCATTAAATCATTATACCAATACGCAACTTTATTTTGAGTAAACCATTCTGCGTTGTTTGAGTTTTCAAATATGCGTAACTGCTTAAGTTGAACACCATAACGGGTAAATATTGAAAGTAATTCACGCAATTCTTCATCAGGAATATCATTAGATGAAACAGTAACCTCAAGTTCAGTTCCAAAGCCTTGTACCTTTACAACGCTTTCAATTGAATTAAGCCAATTAAAAAATGAAACTTCATCACCTTGTGAAAAATATGAAACACTGTCACAGATTAATTTTAACACCGATCCTTCCTTTGCATATAACGCCACAATAAGCGGCTAATTGCAGTTGGCTAAAATAGTGAGGCACGAACGGCAGCCAACTGTAATTTGTCCGTTTGATTGCCTTGTTAGTTGGTTGATAGTTAAACACATTTTACTCACCAACAACACTAAAATTTAATAGAGTAAGTAAGAACTAAAAAGCACTGCACAACTTGCCGCTAACCGTGAATTTGAGCCTTAACACTTTTGCTAATTGAATTCACAAACCGAGTTAGGCGAAAACTGTTTAGCAAAAAATATTGAACGCGTTAGTGTCAAAAAAGTTAGCCACATAAAAGAACGGAAACAAGCGCAGTTTATGCGAGATAACTTCCCTATTTACACAAAATTATTCTTGAACAAGTTGTGCCAACTAACGCCCAATTAAGGGGCTTGTTAATACTTGGCTAAAATAGCGAGCGAAGCGAGACTAGCCAAGTGTTACAAGTCCCGCTTAAATTGCTTGTTAGGCGTAGTTTGTTGCCTGCCAGATATATAAATTTTAAAACCCAAAAAAGTTACTGCTATTAATAGAGTCAAACCCAAAATGCCCATATATTGATTAATACTCTTATAAGGTGTCCAATGTAAGTAATGTATCTTATATAGAGTATTTATCAATTCTGTATCATCGCCTCTTTGTCGTAACGTTAATCGATCCCAATCAAGTGAAACCTCAATCCCTGTATTTGTAAAAACTTTAAGATTATCACTAGTTTTTACACGTCCATATCGTTCTGGTTTATGTGTAAAAGAATCATTTAAAAGAGAAGTTAGTTCTAAACCTGTTGGAATTACTTTTGCTTTGAATGAGATCGGATCTAAATGCTGAAAGCCTTTATCTGTTTTAACAAGTAAATGATATCCAAGTATTGTTTTTAAAAGTCTGACCTCTTTCCATTCATTAGACTCTGGAATGACAAATAGTTTTTCTAAAGGATAAGTTTTTACAACTAATTGATCATATGCAGCTTGATACCCTGGTTTAATAAAGAAAATTATTCCTGTTATAGTCCAGCCAATTACAGGTAATACTAGAAGTAACCCAATAATTCTATGTATACGTTTACTTTTCATTATATTAATCTAACACCTGAAAATTGATGGGGGTCACCTATACTCCTAACGCCCCACTAAGAGGCAAATGATAGTTGGTTAAAATAAGCGACGAAGGAGCAAAAACCAACTGTTATTTGTCCTTTTAAGTGGCTTGTTATAACCCGCAGGCTACCCAACAAATTCTTTAAAACTATACTCACCTTCGGTAATAAGGTTTTCTTTGACCATTTCCTCAAACCAATTATTTAGGGCCGTTTTCATTAACTCCATAGAACCTTTCCATACAGGTTTGATATGTTTTACCCATAGTTCTATTTCCTTAGAAGTATAAACACTACCTTTACACAACACTTTGGCTATTTTAAGTATGTTTTCTGCGTTTTCTTTATCTATAACTTTGTCGGGAATTGACCAATGAGCCTTTCCAAGGCAATCAGTGTAGAAACCAATTTGTTTTAGGTTGTCTAAAAGCAATGGGTGTTCAGTCTTTTCACCAAATAATGATTTAAACTCTTCAAGCTGATTTGCCCCACTTGAAACTAAAGATGGAAATAACCACATTACATTTTTTTTGGTGTGAGAGCGATAAGCTCTCCATGCGTCTTTAACTTGATCACCATTTTTAGCTAATGCAAGTTCTCGTAAAATACTTACTTTGCCTGACTCTTCGATTGATAAAATAGATAAAGAAATAGCCGAAGGAAATCGATTTAAATTAAATAATATTTCAGCATCCTCGATTAAACGTCGAGCATTATCATTCGCAGCATTCATTCCTTCTGCGATCTGAGCAGGCTTTAATGAATTTTTCCATTGACCTAATCCTTTAGACACGAGCACCTCACTAGAAAGGGTTATAACGCCCCATTAAGAGGCAAAAAACAGCTTGCTATAATGCCTGAGGAACGAAGGACAGCAAGCTGTTTTTTGTCCTTTTGAATGGCTTGTTAGGGCTGCATTAGCCACAGAACAAAGCTTACTACCCACCCTAGAAATAAAAGAGACAAGCCCATGTTATTTATATAAAAGCGAGTTTTTAGAGTGAAAAATATTGGCGAAAGCTGATCAAGTTCTTTGAATGCTTGAGATATAGGTTTAGAAAAAAGCTGAGGTGTTAACCCAGCACCAAATAACAAAAAGGCAAGCCCGATATTTCTTATGACCTCACCAGCAGTAAATGTGGTAAGCAATAAGTCATAGAGGGATGTGGATAACATAAACAAAGCCATACCCCAAATAAATAAAACAATTGATGTATCCTTACGAGACAATTTAAACACTTAACTCTCCTTGTAGCCCTAACGCCACAATAAGCGGCTAATTGCAGTTGGCTAAAATAGTGAGGCACGAACGGCAGCCAACTGTAATTTGTCCGTTTGATTGCCTTGTTAGTTGGTTGATAGTTAAACACATTTTATTCACCAACAACACTGAAATTTAATGTCGCAAGTAAGAACTAAAGAATACCGCACAACTTGCCGCCAACCGTGAATTTGAGCCTTAACACTTTTGCTAGTTGATTTCACAAAACGAGCTAGGCGAAAACTGTTTAGCAAAAAACACTAAACGAATTATTCACTAAAAAGTTAACCACATAAAAGAACGGAAACAAGCGCAGTTTATGCGAGATAACCACCCTATTTACACAAATTTATTCTTGAACAAGTTGTGCCAACTAACGCCCAATTAACAGGCAAAAAATATGTTGGCTAAAATAAGCGACGAAGGAGCAAAAGCCAACTGTTTTTTGTCCTTGTTGAATTGCTTGTTATGTTTCAGTTGCTTGATGTGAAAGTAGTATTTCCTCTATGTCCTCAACAGCTTTATATTGCTTGTCGAGAACTTCATCTAAAGCGTTTTCCATACCAATTCGAGATAGATTTTCTATCTCGATAGTACCATCACTTAACGCAACTTTAATTGATTCTGCTTCAGATTTATATTCTGCAACTAGAATAGCTAGAGCAGACAACTTTGCATGTGTTTTTTCAAACGCTAATTGTTTTTCTGATAGTTTACGAGTTCTTACTATTGCCATAAAAGAAATACATACTGCAATTAAAGCAATTGAAGTGCTTATTATTTCATAATGACTCACAAACTCTCCTTGAAACATAACGCTTTGCTAATGGGCAAAATATAGTTTGCTAAAATGCGCGAGGTACGAGCCGCAGCAAACTGTATTTTGTCCTGTTGAGCAACTTGTTATATGCAGCAAGGCTTGTAGCCAAATACTACACAAACTTAAGTCACCCGTAATAATATAACCTGACCGTGAACTTTTGAGCTACACACTAAAGCCAGAATGAAATGAATAGCGTTGCCACCTTTGAAAAAGGTATAAAAGGCAGCGCTGATTCGTGACGCTAATTAACTAATTTAGCGAAAAATATGCACTAAAAATCTATTTATCTAAAGCTAATTTTTATTAGCATATAACGCCTTGCTAAGCGGCAAACGACTGTTGGCTATAATGCGCGAGGCACGAGCCGCAGCCAACTGTTGTTTGTGATCTTCCCCCGATA
>NZ_JAHKPR010000023.1:59445-71491 GCF_018860585.1 Colwellia sp. E2M01 | reverse complement strand
TCCCAACTCAGAGCTATGCTCGATGTGCAATAACAAGGCGAATTTGTTTAGGTCTAGTCATTCTAAATCAAATAAATTTAACGATGTTAGTGTGCATCGAGCAAGCTCCCAAAGGGCGAATTTAAAAGGCTTACATGCTGCGTTATTGATTTTGACAAGGGAATAACCATTTTCTTCAATCAATGCCTTGCCTCTAAGCCTTTTAACTTTCGCTGAGTGGGAAAGAACTTAATCAACTTGGTATAAATAGCTTAACTTACCTAAAACTCGGGATAAGTTGCATATTTTAAAAGCTAGTTAACTCAATTAAACTAATCTTCGTCGTCAAACTCAATCTCATCTTCATCTCTTGGCGTAAATGTTCTAATGCCTTCTTTCGCAATAATCTCAATATAAAATGAGGTCAAACCTTCAACTTGAGTTTTATCAATGCACTTATTAATTTCTGATAGTTTTACCGGCACAGCTTCTTCTTTAGTATTACCAAATTGACAATCAAAATCCCAAAAATCAACACCAGCGGGTAATTTTTTATTGCGCTCTCTTTTAAGGTATTTTTTTACTTCGTGCTTTACCGCGTCAACGCGTCTTTCTAATTTCACTTTTGGGTGCGTTAATTCAAATACTTTTTTCATAAATGGCCTTAATTCTATTGGCTACTGTTGTTAACTTAATAGATTAACAACAAGGATAAATAATATAATGAGTGCATTTTACGTTACTTTTATCTAAGTAGCGAGATAGGGATAGCAACAGAAGTATAAAAAGCTTGTAATGTTACCCATAAGCATTATTTTAAGGCTTTTTTAGATTCAATTAAGTTCTTACGATAAATATTCATTAATTACTCACCTAACCTACTGATATATGACTAAATAACCTACGCTTAGCTAAATAATGCTTTATCTATAATTAATATAGCTAATGGCTAAGATTTGTAATGTATGTGACTAACTTAAATCTAAGGCGTACCTTCTTAATATTTCCATCGGTATAATCTCTAACGCCTTAATATGTGTTTTTCTTAAGTGTACTCTTGGCGCTCTATCGTTTTCATAAGCTTCTAACCAACGAGCTGCACATAAACACCAAGTATCTCCTGGTTTTATGCCGGCAAAATTAAACTCTGGAATAGGTGTTGATAAGTCATTACCTTTAAAGCGCGAAAACTCTAAAAACTGTTCGCTAGCTTCAATACATACGGTGTGTGAACCAACATCTTGCGCACAAGTATTACATACATTATCACGAAAAAAACCAGTAACAGGGTCGCCGCCACAAGCGATTAACTCTTCACCAAATACGTTAATTGATTCATCCATTTCCATACTTTTTCTCAATATTTATGATTAATAAAAACATACTATAACTATACCTTATCAGACATTGAGATACATTTTTTGTGTGTCTCTTTGTTTTTCATAAAAAACGACGAAAAACTGATGATAAGGTTTACTTAAAATAAGCTAGTTAAAGTGACTAGCTTTATAACAACACTTTATAAACAAAAAATCCGCTCAGAATAAGTGAGCGGATTTACTTTATTTACCTTGCTATAAATAGCCTTCAGTATTAATTAACATGCTAAATAGAGCATTAATATACAAAAGCTTACCTACATAACTGAGCTTAATTAAGCATAGCTAACTGTATTTGATATTGCTCTTCTTCACGCGCAACATATTTTTCCCATTGTTCAGCCGCTTTTTGCGTACTAGCAAACTGGGTTGCTTTATTAAAGGCGTTAAGTGAACTATCAAACTCTTTTAGGTTAAAATTAGCCATACCTAAAATTAAATACATATTTGCAGTATCTTTTTCATTATCTTTTGCTTTGGCTAGACCTTGTTCTGCCTGCTTAGCAAAGCGTGCTAACGCTAGATTTGACGAGGTAATGGCTGCTTGCCATTGCTCACTATTTAAATAAGTTTGCGCTAAAAGAGCATCATACTCGCCCGTTTGTGCAATATTACTAACTTGTTGTAATACTTTGATAGCTTTGTCGTCTTCTTTTGCTGTTAAGTACGCACGAGCAAGACGATTTAAGTTATCTTCATCTGCAACGATACTACCTTCGGCAATGGCCATTTCTAATACTGAAGCACTTTTATAAGGAGCGCCATGAAATAAATAAAGTTGTGATAAAGTACTAATATCACTTTCTTCCACAACATAGCCAGCTTGGTAAGCAGCTTCCATTACCGCCATTTGTTTTGCTTCTTGACCAATTTCGCCATACATACTTGATAACTGTAACCAGTATTGAGGTTTGTCATATAAACGAACTAGCTTTTCCATAACCTTAGTTACTTGCTCTGGTTGTTTCAGCTCATAGTAAGTCGCACGCTGTAAGGTTAACCAGTTTTCTTTAGGTAACTTGCCTTCAGCTTCAACTAGCTCAATTGCTTTTTCGGTATGCTTTAAGCTATTAACAAAATCTTTATCTTGGTAATACACTTGCGCAAATAACATCTCTTGGTTACTTGTTAACGCTTTACCGTTTAAAGTTTTCCATTTATTTAAATGCGATAATGCTGCCTTAAAGTCCTGCTGCTGCATACTTAATTGCGCTAAAGAATAATATGTTGAAAGTATTAATGAATCTGGAATTTCAGTTTCTGCTACAACCTTATTGAAGCTGTCAATCGCTTCAGCTACTTGATCATCACCATAATACATAAAACCATAAAAGTTAAATAGCATGGCACGCTCATAACTGTTTAAATCGTCAAGCCTGTCTTTCACTGCATCAAGTATTTCTAAGCCTTCAACTTTATCGCCAGCATCAGCGGTTTGTTGAGCTCGTGCTAATTGTGCATACACACGGTTACGCATTGCAGGTACTTTTTTACTAGCACGAGGTGTTTCTGCAGTGTTTGTATTTGCTTGTGCCGCAAAACTAGTAGTTGAACTTAGTGATACGATTAAACTAAGCATAGTTGTTAACAATAAGGTGTTTTTGTTTTTCATCACTGACTCCTTAAAAATATTCTGTAAAAATTAAAAATGCATTCCCGATTTATTACTTCGGGAATGCTATATTTGTCGCTATAAACCTAGTCAATTAATAACTAGGGGATTAGCCGTCAATCTCAAAAGTAATTCTGTTTTGAACGCCAGATACTTCCATGGCAACGCCATCTACAACACGAGGTTTGTATTTAAATTTAGCTACGGCATCAAGTGCGGCTCTATCAAACACCCCTTCTGGCTCAGCTTGCACTACTACAGCATTAGTAACCGAACCTGTTTTAGTTACTACAAACTCAACAATAACAAAGCCTTCAATACCACGAGATTGTGCGCGGCGAGGATATACTGCAGCCACTTTTACAATAGGTAAATAATCACCATCACCAGTGTCTAAACTTAAACCACCCGATAACCCCATGTCGGTTTGAATATCTGCGGCAAAACTACTTTTTGTAGCATTCGCGTTAGGATTAGCTTGTTGCATTTGTGGCGCAACCATTGGTGGTGGCGGCTCTTTTGGCTTAGCTGGCTTTTGTGGTTTACGCTCTTTTTTAACAACCGCTTCATCTTTTTTTAAGCGGATAAAATCAAGCACGTTACCTTTAGCCGGCTCAGTCATGACATCATTTCCACCGGCAATTAATTTTTGCATTCCCCACAATAAAAGAAAGGTCATGCTTATTGCTAATGCGCCTGCAATAACGTATCGAGCGCCACTGCGGATAATAACTTGTTGTGACATATTTGTTCCTTAACCCTTTTCGTAACCTTTTTAGCTATTGTTATTACGAAAACAACTAGCCTTCTTGCGCAGCAATAGACACGTCATAAACACCTGCTGCACGAGCAGAATCCATCACTTTAATTAAGGTGTCTGTCGTCGCTTTCTTGTCAGCTTGAATTACAACGGTACCTTGTGGGTTTTCCGCTTTTAAGCGTTCAATGTTCGCTTGCACACTGCGCACATCAACTTTACGTTTGTTGATCCAAATATCACCTTTGTCGCTGATTGCTACTAAGATATTGGCACGTTCTTTTTTAACGGCTGTAGCGGCTTCAGGGCGATTAACATCAATACCTGCTTCTTTAACAAATGAGGCGGTTACAATGAAAAATATAAGCAAGATGAAAACAACATCGAGCATAGGTGTCATATCAATTTCTTCTTTTTCATCTTGATCTTGTAACATTTGATTTAAATGACGCATAACTAACTCCAACAACTTCTATTTTGGGTAACTATTACTTTTATTGCTATTTCATGACTCATTGTTTGAATGAAGTTTGCATGAAACACTATAAGCAAAAGACCCTGTTATTTATTAAAGGTTTTACTGCAAGATCAGGCTTACAGTAAAACCTAACGCTAAGGTAAATATAAACATAAGCGTAAACTTAGTGTTTAACCGTTAGCTTATCGGCGAGCAACTCGGCTTCTTTTTTCGCATTACGACGTAACCAAGTCACTGTAAACACACCTGAAAGCGAACCAACCATGCCAGCCATTGTTGGGATCGTAGCGCGAGATACGCCCGATGCCATTGACCTTGCATTACCACTTCCAGAAATAGCCATGACGTCAAATACTTCAATCATGCCGGTTACTGTGCCTAACAAACCTAATAAGGGACATAAAACAACAAGTGATTGAATCAGCGCTATATTGCGATTTAACTTTGTTGTACCGCGAGAAATTAACGCATTGCGTATTTGCGTACTGTTCCAAGAGGTTTGATCTTCACGACCTTTCCAAACACCGACAATATGTTTTTTTAAGCTACGGTAGCTATAAAAAACAAACACGAAGCGTTCAAAAATCAATAACCACATAATGAAGATTACGGCGGCAATCACGATTAAAACTTGACCGCCGGTATCCATGAATTCATTAATGGCATCAAACATTTCCATTAAAGCAATCACTAGTTATGCTCCTTGGCCTGCTTTCTCTTGGCTTTCAGATCTCTCGGCAATGATGCCCGTACTTTCTTGTTGTAAAACATTTACAATATTGCGACTACGACCATTTAAGTAAGCGAAGATAAATACCATTGGAATGGCAACTACTAAGCCGAGAACCGTAGTAACAAGTGCTTGCGAAATACCGCCAGCCATTAGTTTAGGGTCACCCGTACCAAACAAGGTAATGGCTTGGAAAGTGTTAATCATACCCGTTACCGTACCTAATAAACCGATTAGCGGTGCTACCACTGAGATGATTTTAATTAAGGTTAAGCGTTTAGATAACTTAGGTACTTCACGTAAAATAGACTCTGATAATTTCAGTTCTAAGGTTTCAATGTCTAGTCCAGGGTTTTTGTCTTTAACCTGCATTACTCGACCTAACGGGTTATCGTCAGTTGCAACAGACGATTTAAGTTGACGGTCAACTTTTGAACCAATAATCACTAAGCTGATAAGACGTTCAAGCGCAATTAACAAACCAACTAAACCAATGGCTAGAATGATGTAACCTACCGGACCACCTTGGTCTACACGTTCTTTTAAGTCAGGTGCTTGCACTAATAAGCTTAAAATTGAGCCACCCGTTGGATCTAAAGCAAACGCTGCTGTGCCGCCATTTTCGCTGTTAAATAAATCCGTTGTTGTTGCTAAGTAACGACCAGATGGTTGTCTGATAAGCTCGGCAACCGTACCTGTTTCATCAATATATTCTAGGTATTTACCGTCTGAGATTAAGTTAAAACCACCAACACGAGTAACTGTTTCATTACTACGGTCACCATTTGCTTTAACGACTTCACGGTCAAACTTTACTACTTTACCGCTTTGCGTCATTTCACGTTGTAGTTCAAACCATAAACGTTCAATTTCTTCAATTGATGCAAGCTTTGAGGTAGATCCCATGCTTTGTGCGAATTCATCTAAGAATACGCCGCGACCAGGGATTTGCGCTGAAATTACTGAGGTTTGGAACTTACTGCGAGTATCACCAGATACTTGTTGTAAAACACCAAATAATTCTTTTAATTCACCTAAACGCTTATCAAGGGCATCAGCGTTATTGGCTAAATCAATTTCGTTGGCTGCAAATGCTTGCTCAAGTTCAACACTTAGTTCTAACGCTTGATCACGTTGCTCGCTCATGTCATTTAACATGGCTTGCTGTTGGCTTACTTTGGCTTTAAATTCAGCTTCACGAGCTTTATTTTGCTTAGTTTGCGAAATATTGCCTTGCTCTAATTGGCTAAGTAAATCATCTAAGCTGACCGCTTCTTGGGCGTAACTAGCTGAGCTTAAAGAGGCAATGGCAAGTGTTGAAATAGCTAACGCTTTTTTCATCATTGTGCTTGCTTTGGTTAGTGTACTTTTCATTTTTGTAGGATTATTTATTTTAATGTAAGTAGTCATTATTATTACTCTATTACTCTGCTTGTGACGCTGTGGCATTAGACGGGCCTGAAACAGGTACGATAATTAAATCTGGTGCTAACTGTTTACGGGCAATACGTAAGGATTTATTAATTCCTAAACGATAATCTTGTGACAGCTCTTGCCATTGACCTTCGCCTCCTGCAGTTTGTTTCCATTCACCTAAACGGCTACCGTCACGTGTTTGATAAATCAAACTCACACGGCCAATACGTAAAAAATCTACATCCATTGCCGTTCCATCAATTTCTAAAAGACCACTATAGGCTTCAATAGTACGACCGTAATCCACTTCAATTTGATACGCTTCAAGCACACGACGAAACTTTTCTGATACCGAAATATCAGCTCGTGTCATCATGGTTTTTAAATCGTTAACACGTTTTGCTCGCTCTTCTGGTAAGAAAGGAACATCAAGGTTTACAAAGGTATCTAAGGTGCTAATCATGCGTGCCATTAACGGAGAGATTTGACGTTCGATAATGCTTACTTCTTCCATTGAGTCAGCTAACTGATTTAGCTCATTCATTTGGTTATCAAGTTGCGCTTGCATTTGTTGGTTATAAACACTTAAGCCGTCAACTTCTTTTGTTACCACATGAAATTGCTGTAACTTAGTTAATGCTTGGTCAGTTAAACGGTTTACTTTTTGTTGTGACTTAGCAGCTGAATCATTTATTTTCTGGCCAGCGTTAACAACACTGGTTAATTGATCATTGCTTGTTGTAGCTTCTGCAAATGATACAGATGAAAACATTAAGCTTGTGGCACTTACGCTTAGCAATAAACTCGCTTGCGCTAGTTTAGATAACTTCATAGGTTTACCTTCTTCACTAAAATTAATTATTTTTAAATAATTATTCATAATTAATAATGCTTAGTTTAAGAACGCAGTATTGCGCGCTGTATCGTCAGCATTAACTGTATGACGCGAAGTTTACCGAGGTAATGTGACACTTAAACTGCAAAAATATGACACTTATGTTTCATAAATATTTCAATTTGATGACATAGCATTGAAAGGCAAAGTAATAAGGGAAGCTCATTTAAAAAATTAAAAACGATTACTATAAAAAAACGCAATATAGACTTGGGAAATCTATACTGCGTAAAAGTCACTAGGAACATATTTCGTTGATGAACTATTAACACGTAATTTTAAATGTTACTTATGTAGTACAAGTTACTATAAAAAAGTCCACTAACTACAAAACATCATTAACAGTAAGGTGAAACTAACTCTACAAACGATTAAGATAGTTTAAAGAGCAAATATGACAATTTAACGATAGAAGTATGACGGTTATATGTCAGTTACATTAATAATAATCCCACTATTCTGAACTATATAATTCAATAAAATTCGTTATACACTACGGCTAGCCATTACTCTTCTTCTTACTACTTTACAAAAACACTTTTAGACATCATCATTTTTAGTGCCAACAATCTAAACATTGGCTAATCCGACATTTAGCTATTTCGTGTGTTTATAGTCCTTTTCGTCATAAATATGTCATCAAAGCCTCGTAAAATTAGGTGATGAATCATTGTGCACCTAAATCGTCCTTAATAATCATTGACGCAATATCATTAAGGCAACTGTACACAAACGTAATTCAAATATACAACTCATAGTAAGTACCTGAATCACACTAAGAATAAACGGAGTAAAACCCATGCAACTTCTAGAAAAAGAACTCAGTTGGTTGTCTTTTAATCATCGTGTATTACAAGAAGCACAAGATGAAGAAGTACCACTACTAGAACGATTAAGATTTTTGGGGATATACTCAAGTAACATGGACGAGTTTTACCGAGTGCGTGTTGCCAACGTACGCCGTAAAGTGTTGTTATCAAATAATGCTAAACTGAGAGAGCAATCTTCCAGTTTGTTTAATCGTATTCAAGAAAAGGTCGTTGATTTACAAAACTCTTTTGATGAGACCTACCAATTATTATTACAACAGCTTGATGAGCAAAAGATTCACCTTATTAATGAAATTCAATTATCTGATGAACAAAAAGATTGGTTAGATGTGTACTTTAAAGACAAATTACGCCGTCATATTTTCCCGTTAATATTAAATGAAAACGTCAACTTAACTGATCATATTAATGATGATGCTACCTATTTAATGGTGTCGATGACTAAAGGCTCGCAAGTACAGTATGCGTTGGTAGAAGTCCCTAGTAGCAACGTACCACGCTTTGTTATTTTACCTACTACTACCGACAATAGCACCAGTATCATTTTACTCGATAATATAATTCGCCATAGTTTGCAGCATATATTTAGTGGTTTTTTTGATTTTGATAGTATTCATGCTTACTCCATGAAGTTAACTCGTGATGCAGAGTTTGACTTAAGCAATGAGTTTAGCCAAAGCTTGTTAGAGCAAATGTCTGCAAGTTTAAAAAAACGTATTCATGCTGAGCCAGTACGCTTAGTTTATGATAAAAAAATGCCAAAAGAGATGTTAAATAGGCTAACAAACTATTTAAGTATTACCTCTAACCACAGCTTAATTTCAGGTGGTCGTTACCATAGCTTTAAAGATTTTATTGAGTTTCCAAGTATTGGCGATAAATCATTAGAGCACGATAAACTCCCGTCTATTGAGCACCATCACTTCACCCGATATAACAATACGTTTACCGCAATAAAGTCGCGTGACATTTTACTTTACTACCCTTATCACAAATTTTCGCACTTTACTGAATGGCTTCGCCAAGCTGCTTATGATCCAAAAGTCCGTAAAATTGAAATATCGCTTTATCGTGTTGCTAAAAAATCTCGAATTATTGCAGCCCTAAGTGAAGCGGTGAAAAACGGTAAAGAAGTAGCTGTTAACATTGAATTACGCGCCCGCTTTGACGAGCAAGCCAACCTACAATGGGCTGAAGTATTGTCTAATGCTGGTGCTAATGTCACTTTTGGTATCTCAAGCTTAAAAGTGCATGCAAAAATATGTTTAATCACCCGTAAAGAAGAAGGTAAACGCGTGCGTTATGCGCATATTGGTACTGGTAATTTTCATGAGAAAAACGCTAAAATTTATACCGACTTTAGTTTGTTTACTTGCCAAAAAGAAATAACCGATGAAGTAGCACAAGTATTTGAGTTTATTAAATTCCCTTACCTACCTTTTACCTTCAAACACTTAATTGTTTCACCAATCAATACGCGTAGTTCACTTACCGCATTAATTGATAACGAAATTGCCGCTGCAGAGCGTAATGAAATTAGCGGTATTACTTTAAAAGTAAATAACTTAGTTGACCGAGGTTTAGTAAATAAACTGTATCAAGCGAGTAATGCTGGGGTTAATATTAAACTGATTGTTCGAGGAGTTTGTTCGTTAGTAACGGGCGTGCCAAATCAAAGTGAAAATATCACCGCCATCAGTGTGGTTGACCGTTATTTAGAGCATCCACGAGTAGCAATATTTGAAAATAACGGCAATAAAAAAGTCTATTTATCATCAGCCGATTGGATGACTCGCAATATAGATCAACGTGTTGAGGTCGGTTGTCCTATTTACGATCCAGCGGTAAAGCAAAATATTATTGATATTATCACAATTCAATTAAACGATAATACCAAGGCTCGCTTGTTAGACACTGAACAATCTAACTTCTATCAACACCTAACGCAAGGCACAGCGATTCGCTCACAAATAGATATTTATCATTATCTTAAAGAGCAAGAGCGAGAAGATACCTTAAATTTTAGCCCGCTTAAAAAAGAGCTCGTGGGATGATATGCCTAATATGACCAGCAGTAATCCCGTTAAAAAAATATTAACCTTGCCTACTGACACTCAGCAAAGTATGAAAAAAAACACAAAAAAAAGTGCTGAATTAAGCGCAAGTACTCAAATAAAGTATAAAAAAAAGCCTAAAGAGTTGGCTACCGAAAACGACACTGATTTCACCTCTAGTGCTCGTCATCTCGTTGCTGTTGATTTAGGCTCTAATAGTTTTCACCTTATTGTAGCGCGCGAGCAAGACGGCTGTTTACAAATATTACAGCAGCAAAAACAAGCGATTGGCTTAGCCGCAGGTTTAGATGAATATAATTGTCTAACACAAGAAGTGATTGATAAAGCAGTTAATTGCTTACGAGAATTTAACTTATTAATCGTTGATTTACCTTATAGCGCTATTCGTATTGTTGGTACACAAGCGTTACGTTTAGCAACTAATATTGATGACTTTAAAGCACAAGTTCATCAGGTATTTCCACATCCCATTGAAGTGATTTCGGGCAAGTTAGAAGCGGAACTAATCTACAAAGGTGTTGCCCACACTCAACCATTGCGTGGCACGACTTTTATTGTTGATATTGGCGGCGGCAGTACTGAACTTGTTATTGGCCATAACTTTGCTACTTCACTGACTGAAAGCTTATCTATGGGCTGCATTAGTGTACAACAAGAGTTCTTTTTAGATGGCAGCATAACGCCAAGCGCCATGCGTAATGCACAAGCTTTTGCAGTTAAGCAGTTAACCGGTATTGCTGATCATTACCGCTCAGTAAAAAGCAAAACAATATTAGGTACATCAGGCTCTATTAAAGTGATCAGCCAAGCAATGCTTGAACTTTATGGCGACAATAAAATAACCGCAAAGCGCTTAAACCGCTTAGTACAACAACTTATTCGTTGGCAACATTGTAATAATATTCCACTACGTTCATTAGAAGATGCTAGGCGACCAATATTTGCTAGTGCGGTTGCGGTGTTATCAAGTTGCTTTAGTCAACTAGCTATTGAGCAAATGCGGTTTAGTCTTGGAGGTTTACGTGAAGGTGTATTATATGGTTTAAGTCAATCACGTACCGATATTGATACTAGAGAAAGAACCATTCATAACTTAATTAAGTTATACCATGTAGATCAAGCTTTTAATCAAGGTGTATTACAACAAATAACCTTAATAAAGCAGCAACTTAAAAAAACCAATGCACAATTAAGTAATGTTGAATTTACTTTACTCTGTTGGGCCGCACAACTACATGAAATTGGTATTGCTATTAACTCTAAAAAACATCAAAAACATGGTGCATATATTATTGAACATAGCGACATGCTTGGTTTTAGTGAGAGTGAAAAAGAAATAATTACCCTACTAGTGCGTAATCATCGCGGTAAAATTAACTTAGACAGCATTAAGTTATATAACCTTAAATTAGCACATCAGCTTGAAAATGAGTTTATCAATGAAGCTGACAACCAAAATACTCAAGCCAACAAAAATAATTTAATTATAAGCGAACAACGTATCGGCCTATTAATACAATTATTCCGCCTTGCTATTATTTTCACCCAAGGACGAGTACAAACATTAACAACCTCAGTCATTGTTGATCATTACGAAGATGAACTGCTTATTTCTCAGGTAGGTGAATCTGAATTGCAAAATAAGTTATTAAAAGAAATAGATAAGCAAGAGAGTGCGGGCTTAAAGCTACAAATAAACGACTAATAGCTTGTAATATCGATAGCTACGTTGTTGTAAAGATAAGTTTTATCACAAGATATTTTTAATCATTAAGTGACTTAATCAAAAAAGTAGGGAGAGCTATCTCCCTACTTTTTTTTGTTTGCTTTTTAAACGTTACGTTATACCAAGTCCGTTAAATTACTGATCACCTGTACTAGTTAAAATACCTAAA
>NZ_JAHKPR010000023.1:0-59411 GCF_018860585.1 Colwellia sp. E2M01 | reverse complement strand
TACGTTCCTTTCAATCGCAATAACCCATTATTACTCAATCAAGCGCCTTGTCTTTAAATATTTTCCCTTCGCACAGCTAGACCAGAAAATTATCGGAATTGGTATTATTATTTTATACGTTTATCAAATGAGAACTCTGCCGCTAAGTTTGCTTTACCACTACCATCACGTGGTGTTGTGTAAAATTCAACATTTAGTTTATCGGCTTCATTATCTAGCTCTACATGTGCAAAGCCCCAAGTAAAGCTTTGCGACCAGTGTAATGTATATTGTGGGTAACGTTTTGCTTGTTGTTCAGCAAAAGGCGTATGCTTACCACGCATCTTTGCGGCTGCACCACTAATAATTAATGGTAACACTGGCTTATTATTTGCCGCTGTATTTTTACTATATAAAGAACAATCATCACTTAAGAGCTCTAAATCGTGCTCATGGCCTGCTACATAAGCATCGGCGTATTCACATAATGACGGTAATAGTAGCTCTCTTAATACGTGGCCTTCACTGTATTTAGTTCCACCAATTGACCATAAAATATGATGACCATAAACAATTTTCCACTTTGCAGTAGAGTTTTCTAAGCCATCAGCTAACCATGCAAGTTGTTTTTCATCTTCATCGGTAATAGGTAACTCATGCGCCTCTGGTTGTTCTAGCTCTGCACGACCATCATTTAGTGCTTGTGCTAAATCACCTTCGCTACCATCTTTATTTAATGGTACTTCATGAAAAACTTGTCCTGACAACAGCATGTTGGTATCAAGTACAAAAAATTCTACGTCATTATCTGGTTCGCCAATGGTATATTTATAATAGCCTTGATCACCTAAGGTAAAGTTCTTTTGCTCTTTCATCCACTGTGTTTGCAGCGCAACACCGTGGCGGGAGCTTTTCCAATCATGGTTACCTAATGCTGAATAAATCATTAAATCAGGGTTTTCAGCTAATAACGGTTTTACTGGTGCAAGTATCAAATCGTCCATACGTTTTTGATCATCTTTACCGTCGTCGGCGCCGGCACCATCGGGATAAATGTTGTCGCCAAGTTGTAAGGCAAATTCACACGGTTTTACACGACACACTTCTGTCATGGCTAAACCAACCGCTTGAGCGCCACCTTGCTCGGTTGCAATGTCGGTATTTGGGTAGACATAAATTGGCGCGTGATCAAACTCAGACATTGGGCGGTAGTCTTCAACCCAATCAGCTTTTTCAGCTTCAATAAACTCTTCTTTATTTTTAGGGTATTTAATGTGTTTTATTTTAGGGTAATCAACATGATACCCCCCATCACCAAAGGCTAAAAAGTTGATGTTTTTACTGGTACTCTCTTTTTCAGTAGCATTCGTTGCTGCCATGTTGTCGTTGGTGTTACTGCAACTAGCGATAAAACCAACACTTAATAACGATAAAGATAATGCAGCTAATGGAAATTTGCGTTGCATGATATTTTTTTTCAAGGTTTGCTTGTTCATAATTAACCCACTTAGTGGTGATTCGGTGTAAATATTAAAAAGGTATAACGGCAGAATTATAACTTTAGATCAACGATGACCTAAATGAATACACTATTCTTCAAACCGTTAACACTTCTATACTCTAAGTCATTGAATGTGCACAGTTACTAATATCACGTTACTTGTGCACAACAATTACAACCATTTTTTACAAAAATTTATAAAGAGGTTATGGTAATGCCTAGCTCAAACGTACGGCCGTATTCTTCATACTGGTAATTATATTGGCTGTCGCCGTGGTATGCATAGTATGGTTCGTCGTTAAGGTTAGTCGCGTTAAAGTAAACTTGTGTTGTATTGTTGATGTAGTACTTAGCGCTAAAGTCAATTTGCATATGATCATCTTGATAAACGTCAGAATCGTTATCAGTAAACTGATAGTTTTCACTCTTGTACGTTGAGCTTAAACGAATGCTGATATCGTCATTTTCAAAACCAATCATAATATTACCAACGGTGTCCGCTTGGTTTGGTAGTTTTTCATCGGCGTCAACAAAAGTACCGTTAGCACCTAATAAAAGGCCTGAATCAAAGGTTTTATTCCACGCTAATTCAAGACCAGTTAATGAAGCATCACCACCGTTTTGTGGTTGTAAAACTTCTTCAAAACCATCCCATTGACCATTATCTTGTACTTCTTGAACAACAACATAGTTAGCAATATCTTTGTAGAATAAACCTGCTGATAAAACACCAATGTTACCTGGGTAGTATTCTATGCTGAAGTCTAAGTTGTTTGCTTCGTATGGGTCTAACTCTGGGTTACCTACTTCAGCTTTACGCTCAGTTTCAACTTGACCGTCATCTTCTGTTACTTCAGTTTCAATAATTTGGAACGCCGCACTGTTCTCAAACGTTGGTCTAGCAATCGTTTGTGTGTATGCAAAACGTGTGATTAACTGCTCACTAATGTTGTAACGTACGTTTACACTTGGGAAAAAGTTACTGTAATCTTTTGAACTTTCCCATGGTGTAATCTCAACTTGTTCAGTATCCGTTGTTTCATCTACTGTTAAGTTTACTTTATTACCTGAGGTGCTAAAGCTTGTATCTTCATAACGAACACCTGCAACAATATTCCAGTCGTTGATATCAAAACTAACCATACCGTATAAAGCTAATACATCTTCATTACTTGTGTATGAGTTAGCTTGGCTCTCTAAATCTGATTCATCCTGATTATAGTCAAAATCGTTTAGGTTATTTAGAATGTATCCTGTTGATTGTGAACGAGACATACCCGGACCAAAGTCACCTAAAGCATATTCAACATCACCTACAGCAAACGCTTGTGCGGTAATATCTTCACCATTAGCATCAGTAAAACCACCGTCATAAATTGACTCGTTCACTCTATTAAATTTTTCACGCGTACGGTATTTACCACCAAACTTAAATTGACCGTTATAATTTTGCCATACAAAGTCTTTGGTTAAGTCTAACGCTAACGTGACTTCTTCATCTTCTGCTAAGGTTTTAGCATTAACCGCTTCACTAAGTACGTAGTTATTTAAATCATGTGTTGCAGCATCTGCCGTTAATTGCGGAACCGGACCTGACGTTAAGTAACCGTAATCTAAACCTTCTGCTTCAAATACAGTTTCAATACTGTTTGGCTCTTCTTCATTGGCTTTTGAGTAACCAAGGCTGTACTCAACTAACCAGTCTTTAAGTTGATTCTCACCGCCAGCAATCACTGATATTATTTTTTGTTCTTCATAACGATCTTTCGTTTCACGTACTACTTCACCATCAGTAAATTGTGCGCTAGTTGCTGTGTTAGTGCTTAAATCCATAGCGCCTGAATCATATTTATACTGATTTAACAAGCGGTATTCATCATCAGAAAACTGGCTGTACAAGGTACGTAAGTAGTACTTATCTGTGGCTGAGGTATATAGATCAAAGTTTAACGCAGCCCCCATACGTTCACGTTCAATATTGTATGCACGTTGTTCTAATTCTTCAGTACCAAACACTTCAACATCATCACCTGTTGCTGCATCTTCGTATTCAAAGTCTGCCCAACCGCTACCTGATTCCAGGTTGTCTGAGCCAAAGTCACGTTTGAACCAAGAAAGTGCTGTGGCAACACCTAACTGAACACCGTCATCTAATGAATAAATATCAGTAAAGCTACCTGACAATTTAGGACTCGTTTCAGATTTTAGTTCGTTATAAGAGCCTTGTGCTGTAAGTGAGTAACTTCTGCCGCTGCGATCAAACGCTGATAAACTCTTTACTTCGATTGAACCACCAATAGCACTCGCGTCCATATCTGGCGTAACCGTTTTGCTAACTTCTAAAGAAGAGATTAACTCACTTGGTAAAACATCCATCGCAACACTACGTACACCTGCTTCAGGTGATGGTACGTTTAAACCGTTAATGGTGATGTTGTTTAAGTTAGGATCGATACCACGAATACCCACGAAACGTCCTTCGCCTTGGTCGCGCTCGATAAAGATACCTGGCATACGTTGTAATGCTTCTGCAGCATTTTGATCGGGCAATTGACCAATACCGTCGCTACTAATAACTGAAACAACTTTATTTGAATTTTTTTGGCGGTTTAGTGCGCTTGCTTTCCCCGCACGTTGGCCGTAAACAATAACATTGTCCATTTCTTTTTTAGACGCTTTATGTGCGCCAATAACAAAGTCTTTTGATAGCACTTCGCCATCAACCACTGATATTTTTTGTTCTACATTTTCACTACCAAGATATCTAATCACTAAGGTGTATTCACCTTCAGGTAGCTTAGCAAAACGAAATGAGCCGTCACGTTGACTAACAGCTTTTACGTTTAACTCTTTGATTTCAATATCAGCCCCTTGAAAAAACACTTTATGGTTTGCATCGGTTACGCGACCCTCTACAACACTATCAGCGAAAGCTAAAGGTGCAGCAAATAAGGCTAAACTGCCCACTAAAGCGCGTGTTGTTTTATTTAGGCGAAAGTTATGCTTGTTATATCCCGGTAAAGAAAGATTCATGTTGTTAAGTGCTCTCATTATTTTTTAGGTTTATATGTTGCACACAGGACGTCTGTGCAAATTAAGTTGGATGCTAAAGTAAAGAGCTAATATGACAACACAATGACAAGAATTTTTAATAGATAACTCAACAAGACTAACAAGGCTGATAATAAACAGTTAACAAGCATTTTTTTGTAGTTTGTCATAAATGGTGAGCTAATTTGACCCCCTTATTTTTAACAAGGATTAAGGTTTTTCATAAGACCAACTCATTTCTAGTTAAGAATAATGAGGAATTATATGCTTGAGATAAAAAAACTGTCATATAGGTGAGCTAATATCACCTTGCTGTAAATTTTAGCTTTATCATACTGCATCCAAATAAAGCACATGACTCAATATAAACAAGCAAGGTGCTCTTAACAGCCGGGTTTTAGCAAGCATACTTTATCAAGAAAATAGGACTTACCATGAACACCTCTTTTATAAAATATCACTCTCCTTTACTTATAATTTTATGCTTTACACTCGCTGCGGTAATAACAACTACTTTTACTTTAGGTGATTTAAAGCCAAGCGCTGAATTTGATTATGCTGATGTACTTGGCGAAGGGGGGATGACTTTAATGACTCTCGTTTGGATCGCCTTTATTTTAATTAGCAGACCCAGAGGCAAAGTAACAAGATGGCTTTTTTCAGGGTTATTATTGATGAATATCTCTATGCTTTTAGATTTTATGGACGAGTTTATTATCTATCCTGAAAGTGGCACTTGGATAACAGCAATTGAATCTATGCCAGCCCCATTTGGTATGATAATAATGAGCATTGCTTTATATCACTGGTACCAAGAGCAAATGACACTAAATGCTCAATTAAGGCGTACTGAAAGAGTTTATAGAGATCATAACCTTACTGATTTTATTACTGGTTTATATAGTGCCAAATACATGAAGCAACAAATAAAACACCAATTGTTATACAGTAAAAATAGTCATAAGCCTTTTACTTTAATGATGATAGATATTTGTCAGTTTGATCAATTCAACAGACAACACGGTCATCAACAAGGAGATAATTTATTACGCGAAATAGGGCAAGTGATTACCATGAACATTAGAGACAAAGACGTGGCTTGTCGTTATGCCAGTGATCGCTTTATTGTTCTATTACCCGACGCTACAAGTGATGTTGCCAGAAAGTTTGCTGAGCATATTGAAAATAGCTTAGCAAACGTAGCTTTTAAGGTGGGTAGCGAACAACAAACTCACTATCAAAAAATAACTTTATGCAGTAAAGAATTCGACGGAACACAAAGTAATTACCAAATTATTGAGCAATTAAACCTAAAGATGGAAGTCACTAAACAGCAAAACAATAGTTCTCTTAGTAAACAGGTTGCCTAATGAAAGGTTATGATCGCCATGATGAAGTCCTTAATACTCAACAACTTCTATTGAGTATTATAGATTTAGCGAACCAACGTGGCGCACATCCGGACAAGTTACTTAAAGGTACAAAGATTTTTTACAATGATTTGACTAAGGTTAATGTCAACAAAAAGCCGTTAAGCTGCTCTGCAAATACGCTATTAACGGTAATAGAAAACTGTTCAAAGTTAATCAAAGGTAATGAAATTAGTTTTTTATTAGGACGCCGCTACTTTCCTTCTCAGTTAGGTTTACTCGGTCAAGCATTCATGAACTGCCGACATTTGGCTGACATGTTACGTTTATGCCAATGCTTTCAACTTGACTGCTTTCCATTAATGAACTTAACGATAAAAAACTTTAACGGCAAAAGTTACCTGCTTTTTCAAAGTGCGGTGGGGAAATTATCACATAATCAACAAATCTTTATTACTGAATTTATGTTAAGCGCTCTACTTGGTGCTATTAAATATCGTTGTGGTGAACTACCTGAACTATATATTTACCTTGACTATCCTCAAGTAGAACACATAGAGCAATATCATACCCACTTAAATATGAGTAATCATAAAACGATTAAATTTGAACAACAAATATGCATGGTAACCATTGACTCCCAAAAGCTCTACTTACCATTTAACGACAGTGCCAAAAGTTTAAAACTTTTAGCACTACAACAACTACGGCAAGACGCCCAACTAAATAACCAGCAATACCCTATTAGCTTTACCCAGCAACTTATTCGTTATATTAATCAATGTATAGCAACCAAAGTCGATGTATCACAAGAGTCCTGTGCCCAACACTTCGGCTACAGTAGTGCAACGTTAAAGCGAAAGTTAGCTAGCCACGCCTTAAACTACCAAGGCGTTATTGATAATATTCGTAGCCAACAGGCTATTTTCCAATTAATTATTTGTCATGATAGTAATGAAAAAATAGCAGACGCTTTATATTTTACTGACGTTAGTAATTTTAGAAAGGCGTTTAAACGCTGGACGGGAATGACACCCAATTCAATGCGTGAACGGCTATTGATAGCTTTAAATTGAGCATTAAACAAACACAAAAATAAAACACAAAAATCAAACATATAGTTAACAGGTATTACCACTTGATCTACAATAAATTAACATTTACAATGCGCTCGAAATGGATTTTACGTATAAATTATTAAGCAATATTTAGCTTTAGACTTTCGTTAATACCATCTCAATTTATTTCTTCTCGATATTTACATTTAACAATATATAAAGGATTTATATAATGAAAAAAACGGCATTATTCTTAGGTTTATCTTTACTTTCTTCTGCGGCATTAGCAAACAACTACAATACTCAAATTGATTTTGACTACCTAACGGCTGACAATTACAACGAAGCTAACCTTGTAGGTACTTATTATTTTAACAACGTGTCTACAGCTAACACTGCTTGGTCTGAAGCTGCTTTTATGGGCAGAAACGATAATGTATCTCTTGGTTACACGAACAATGACGGTGACGCTTACTCACTAACATTAGGTGGTGATTACTACCATGAAAATATCTTTTTAGGCTTAGATGTTACTTATACTGACGTTGACGGTGGTGATAGCGATACAGGCTTCACAGGTGAGGTAGGTTACTTTTTCGCGCAAAACTGGTTAGTATCAGTTTCGGGTTCTGATGAAGAATTTTCTGACTCTTTAGCACTTAACACTAAATACATTGCTGTATTAAGTAACGGTGCATTTGTTAATGTAGAAGCGTCATACCTTAATGCAGATAGTGATTTCACTGCTGCTGCCGACTACTTCTGGACAGCGCAATCAAGTGTTGGCTTAAGCCTTAAAACAGAAGATGATTATAATGTAGGCATTAACGCTGAACATTTTTTCACACCTGCAATCGCTGCAAATATAGAATATGTTTCATACGAGAATGATGACACTATTTCTGTTGGTTTAACAGGTCGCTTTTAAGTTTTAAAGTTATTAAACTACAGCTAAGAGTAAGTAGTCTCCCTAGCTGTAGTTGACTTAAATAAGTAGAGACTTCTTCTCTACTTATATTTACTCCACTTGAAGGTGTTCGTTTTAGAATCCCTCTGTGTAAAATGCTTTATTGGGTTTACATATCTACGCGTGATAGAGGTAATTGCTCAGAGTAAGATCTTCACCATTAACACAACTCCAAATAATTTTATCTGTATCATCTTCTGCCAGAATAAAAATAAGCTCACCTTTTTTAGTTTTCACTGAAAGCGCCATATTATTTGTATCAATAAACATCAATGAACCATCAGTTAGCTCTGTACTAATATTTATTACCGCTAAAGGCTCTGGAATTTGTTGATTACTTTCATAATAACTAGCAAGTTTACCACCCTAAAGTTCCTGTTAAGGCTATTATTAAAAAACCGTTTCTATCGCCACGGCTTGAATAACAAGTCGTTGACTCTTCGCTGTATTCGTTGTGGTAAAAGGATAACAAGTAATGAGGGTGAGCATAGTTTCGTCTTGAAAAAGATAAGGTTCACTATTTTGTTCGGCCACTATTTCAATTGTTGCGACGCGATAGGTGATTTGCTTCCCTTGCCTATCTTCTAATACCAACTCATCACCTAACTCAGCACTTTCTAATACGTCAAAGTGGCTGTCGTTATGTGCCGAGATAACAGTATTGCCATATTGATTAGGCTTTGCGGAGTCTTCAAGCCAAGCAGGGGCAAAAGCCATAGACCGCCCTGTCATACCCGCTAATATGATCCAATTCTTAACTGAATGATCGTTACCTTTTATATAACTTAACTTGGCTACGGGGTAGCTATCCGCCCATTGCCAAGGTAAGTATTTATGATCATTATCACCGTTTTGTACTAACGACTTTTGCCAAGCATGATTAAGTAACAGTTGCGCAAGTACTGATTTAGCATAAAGGTAACTTGGTTTGATCAACAATAAACAAGCGAGAATAACTAAGCCTATTAACAGTATTCTCGCTTTTGTTGGCTGATTTACTTGTTTCATATCAACTATCGCCCTGTGTTCGACTTAGCTTTTTTTCGCTGATTTTTCTCTTACCGGAAGTAACATCAGTGAGATGACAGACATGAGTAATAAACATATCGCCGCGTTAAATTGCAATTGCCAGTTAAGCGCTGTTGACGGCAATTTTTGCCCTGCCGGTAAAGTATTCGTTAACTGTTTAGCCTTTGCTGTTTGGTTAGCTGGACGTGAGATTTTTTGCTCAACCGCTACTAAGCTAGTAAATGGTGTGATCAAATGATATTCAAGCGCCAATGCAATGATATTGGCTTTCGCTTCAGGCTCTTTATATAACATCAATTGACGAAAGTGATCGGCAATTTTACGTCTTGCCCATAAGGTTGCTAATGGCGGAATAGTTGCGTTTGCTTGCAAACTTATACCTAAATCTGGCGCAGGTACTTTTTGGGGGATTGCTTTAGGTTTTGCTGAACTTTTAAATTCTTCATTCTGAATAGTATTATCAGCAATTGCGTCATTAATAGAAAAAGACCAAGGTTTCCCCTGATATATACCGCTCACCTCTGTGTTTATATTATCTGCTAGCTTTTGAGTACCAGTCATCTGATAACTTAAAAATAACGGCTCCCCCGCATAAACATCTGGAATAGGATTCGGCGTGGTATTAATCTTAATGTTTCCCTGTTTAACACCTCCTTGATTAGCAATGTTATTACCCTGCGCAATATTCAAGGCTAAATTTGTCAGCACGGGTTGGCTCAATTTTGTAAAAAGGCTGTTCATTTCTTTTACTAGCTCACTTTGATTACTAATAAATTGATAGCTGCCACGACCAATTTCCGCTGCCTTTTTCATAAAGAAGCGATTAGGGGCGCTGCCTAACCCTACAGTGAATAAACGTTTATTGCCGATATTTTTAGCTAACTCGATAAATATTTCTGCTTCATTCCCCACGGCTCCATCTGTTAAAAAAACTATTTGTTGTAACTTGTTATTATCCTCAACATCTTTTTCTTGCGTTTCTTTTGCTAAAAAATCACTGGCCTGCTCCTCTGTTTGTATTCCTGTTTGTATTTGCGTTTTATAGTAAGCACTTACCTTTTGCTTTAAGGCTAAATCCAACGCTGATTTAATCTCGGTGCCCCCCGTTGCTTTTAACTCAGCGACAAAACGCCACGCCTGCTCTTTATTTTGATTACTCGCCGCAACAGGTGCAGAAAAAAGCTGCGTAGGATATGAATTAAAAGCAATTAACTGAAAGCTATCATGGGCTTGTAAACTACTTAACGCATACTTAAAGGCTTGCTTAGCTTGTGCTAACGAATTGCCCGCCATAGAGCCCGATGTATCTAAAATAAAGGTTAATTCTCGCGATGCTTTTTCTTTGTTCTTTGTTACATCTGACGCCTGTGGCAAAGCGCCCGCCCCAGACAGGGTTCCGGCTAGGCTACCCGGTAACAGCATTAATAAGCCATAGTTTTTATCGTGATAACTTTGTTGAAAATTTAGCACTTGCGGTAGATCTTGCTGTTGATATTGCCAAACTAATTTAAAGTCTTTATTCATTGGTTGATTGGTTAATTTAAGGGCATAGTGTCCTGTGGCTTTATTTGTGGAAATGAGCGAGTGATTAATACTATTCAGTTGACTAAGCTCTGCTCCTGAAAAAAGATTAACCGACAGATCAATAGTTTGGTTATTCCCTTGTTGTTTCGTGGTTTGAAAACTTAATTGCGGTAACGAATCATCAATTACTGATTTTTGTATTGAGCTAGTTCTTGATGTGTTTGTTGTGTTTGACGAGTTTGTAAAGTTCTCAGCACGATTAGGTTGGTATCGCGGTGTTATCGCCATGGGAAAATGTAAACTAAATTCGCCTACTTTATTGTCTAGGTTACGACCTAGGTTATTGCCTAAGTTAGTCTCTTGTTGATTAGCACTTGCTTGTTGAAAGCTCACCTGTTGAAAACTTACCTGCTGAAAGTAAACCAATTCAACTTCCACCGTTTCATTAGGCGGGATGTTAGCAATATTGGTAGTAAATAAATTAGGTCGATGTTGTTCAACCAATGCTGCTTTTTTACCGCTCTTTTTAGCGTTATTAAAGGTGTTTCGCGCTTGTGATTTTTCCTGTATTTCACCAATAATCACCCGCTCACCAACACGCATTGTCAGTTGATTAATAGCCGAATCATCAGGTAAAGGAAAAGCATAAACGCCATGCTGCCACTCATTACTGGTATTGGTGAATTTTTGTTTCACTTTTACGTTAGCGACAATGCCATTAATGGTTATATCAACCTCGGTTTTAAGTTGTGGCGCTTGTAAGAATTGGGCTTTGCCGTTTTGTTTAAACAATAATGTTCCGCTATTTACATCGTTTAAGCTAACTTCATCTAAAATCACTTCCTGCACGCTGTCGCGGTTAACTTCTCTAGGATCTAAATTCGTGTTGTTAGTCATTTCATCAGCGTTACTTTCCATACTGAGAAAAGCACCTGCGACATTGATGATAAGCACACCAGAAATAATAAGGGTATTGATAAAAGTCGGGCTAAGTTTCATGCCTTTCTCCATTGCGTAAAATAAAAGGTAGTGGAATAAAAGTAATAAAATAAAAAAGGCCGAGCTATCAGGTGGCGATAGCTCGACAAGAGGGTAAAATCTACCTTACTCCAACGCTTCAATTTTCTCGTTATGAGGTGTGTGGGCGAAGTTTTGATCAACTTCAGCGAATTGCTCTACCTCAGTAAGTTGCTCTACATCAGTTAACGGGGTTAAGTCGTTTACCTGTGCCGTTTCATTCATTTGCTCTGCTTCAATAACTTGCTCAGCGGCAAATATCTGTACATCAACTCGGCGATCATTAAAGTCACTGCTTTTAGTGCGGTTAGCTTGCAACGAGTTAGTCTCGCCAAATGCTTCGGTAAAAATGGTTTGTTCATCAACACCTAACTTAACGAGCATAGATTTAACTGAGTCAACTCTTGCCTCAGACAGTGCTAAATTACTTGCCGAATTACCACTTGAGTCGCTATAACCTGACAGGTTCACCGATAACTCTGGGTTTTCTAACATCAACATAGCTAAGTGTTTAATTTGCGGCTCATAGAAAGATTCAACTTTTGATGAGTCGACATCAAACCTAAGGTTTAATTTAAGTTGTTCTAATTGCTCAACTTGGCTTAATAAATTATTTGAGTTGTTTTCTGTTGATGCTAACTCTTCACTTAATTGCAGTTTTTCTTGCTCACTTTGCATTAATAAACTCGCTAAATTGTGCTTTTCATCATTTATAGATTGCATCGCTATGTTATTTTGCTTTAAGCGAACATCAGCTTGCTCAATCAATTCCTGTCTGTCATGTGATTGGCCAATAAGTACGCCAACAGTGCCCGCAACCACAGCGCCAATTGGTCCCGCAATTAAGCCGCCAATAATAGCTCCTGTACCAAAACCAATGGTTTCACTGGTATTATCTGTGTCTTCTATAGCTGATGAAGCCATAACAGGTGCCGTGGCTAATGCTAAAATAATGCTTGATACGATTAATTGCTTTTTCATGGTAATGCCCTTTTCTAGTGTTTAAGTTCTGTTTAAGTTCTGTTTAAGTTCTGTTTAAGTTCTGTTTAAGTTCAAGACAAATGGTTAAGTCTTGTTTACGGGATCTATTAAACATCAATGAAATGGCAAAACAGGGGTTGAAAAATGGCAATGTGATGAGCAATTGTGGCGGAAAAAAGGCAATTACTGTTTTGCCCTTTTTATGTGAGATTTTATGGTAGATAATGATTTTAAGTTATTTACTACTATAAAAAGTTGTAAACAGTAATTCATAAACAGGACACTCAATGAGCCGAACTATTGCTATCGTAGAAGACGATATCTCCATCAGACAAAATTACACTGAGCTTTTACAAAAGCAAGGTTACCAAGTGCAAGCTTATAGTAATCGCAAAGTGGCTCAGCAAGCGTTAACCGAAAAGCTGCCAGACTTGGC
Source organism: Colwellia sp. E2M01 (assembly GCF_018860585.1). Taxonomy (GTDB): domain Bacteria; phylum Pseudomonadota; class Gammaproteobacteria; order Enterobacterales; family Alteromonadaceae; genus Colwellia. The sequence continues at coordinate 46,498 of NZ_JAHKPR010000023.1, read as the reverse complement.
TATTATTGATATTGGTTTAGAAGATGAAATTGATGGTGGTTTTACTTTATGCCAAGCATTACGCCAATTATCGAGTTCATTACCTATCATTTTTTTAACCGCCCGTGATAACGATTTTGACACGGTAAGTGGTTTACGCATGGGCGCTGACGATTACTTAACAAAAGATATTAGCTTGCCACACATGTTGGCGCGCATTGCTGCGCTATTTAGACGAATTGAGGCTAACCATAAACCAACAAGCGTTGAAGGTAATATAACCTCAGGCTCTGTAAGCTTGTGTTTAGAGCGTATGTTAGTACATTGGCAACAACAATTAATTGAGCTAACCGTAACCGAGTTTTGGTTAGTGCATTCTTTAGTGAAAGTACCTGGACATGTAAAAAGCCGTCAGCAGTTAATGGAAGATGCCAAAGTGTTTGTTGATGACAGCACCATTACTTCACATATCAAACGTATTAGAAAAAAGTTCATGCAACTTGATGAAAGCTTTGACTGCATTGATGCCGTTTACGGTATGGGTTATCGCTGGAAGTCTGAAACTAAAGTTAATTAATGATGAAGACTAGCCGTTCGTATTTTTCCTTTCCAATTAACATTAAGTTTGGCTTACGAAGCAAGCTCTTTCTGTTGTCGTTATTTCTATTCGCTATCCCGCTATTGGGTTATCAATATGTGTGGGAAATGGAAAAATATTTACGTATTGGTCAAGAGAAAAGCTTAATGGGTACGGTTCGCGCCGTAGCAACCGCATTGCACGAGCGACCAACATTATTTGATAAACAAGCGAGTTTTTTACCACAAGTGCAAAAGGGTAAAGATTTATACGCCTACCCGATTGTTGATCCTATTCAACTTGATGGCGAGTTAAGTGACTGGCGCAACCAACAACGTGCATTAAATTACCAACAAGATTACTTACTTGAAGGACATGATTTTTATCAACCAGAAAGTCTGTCATTTAAGCACATGGTAGGCAAATATCGTAATCACCTATATGCTTATTTTGCAGTAACTGACAACGATATTGTTTACCGACCTAAAAACAGTTTAAGCATTGAAAATAATGATCTATTACAAATTGCTTTTATTACTCCTGCAGGTGACTTTCGCCGTTATATCATTGCCACCAAAGCCCCTGGTTGGGTAACGGCTTTTGAAGTTGATACTCGCTCCCCATCATCAGCAGCAGGACTTTCAACAACTTCACTTTCAACAAAAGATGTTTCAACTACAAGCAATTTAACAACAAACAAGCCATTAGCACCTGAGCCTCGCATTCAAGGTATGTGGACTGAAACTGAGCAAGGTTACACAATTGAGTTACGCCTGCCTCTATCAATGCTTGGTAGTCAGTTAAGTTTTGCTATCAGTGATATAGATAACGACGCTAATGAAAGTCGCGACGTACAACGTATTACCATAGGTACTTCACCGTTTGCGCAAGCCGATAAATTAGGCACTGTATTATTACCATCACCTGAAATAGAGCGCATTCTTAAAGGCTTAGATCATAGCGAATCACGTATTTGGGTGGTCGATAAACATGGTCGCGTACTTGCTAAAGCCGGTGATATTAAAAACTCTGATGGATTATGGGGGAAAATGACTCAACCTGCCCTCGCTGATACTTGGTATAAACCGTTACAAGAGCAGCTATTAGCAATATATAACAAGATTTTAACCACACCACCTAAAGATTTTAACGATAAACTATATGACGTTGCGCAACTTGAAGGCAGCCATTTAACTAAAGCTTTAACGGGCGAAAGTGGCGCCTCTTGGCGCTTAACTTCAGACAATAAAGCGGTGATTTTATCGGCTGCTTACCCTATATACAGTGATGGTGAAGTACAAGGCGCGGTAATTGCCGAAGAAACCACTAACGGTATTCGTACCTTACGAAATCAAGCATTACAAAGTTGGTTTAATATTATTATCGCGGTTATGGGTTTAGGCACTTTAGGCTTGTTTATATTTGCCTCGCGTACCTCAAATCGTATTCGTAATTTACGTAACCAAACAGAGCAAGCTATTGATGAGCAAGGTAAAATAATTCAAGAAATCCCAATGAATAAAGCCTCTGATGAAATAGGCGATTTACAGCGAAGTTTTGCGTTAATGGTGCAACGTTTAGGACAATATACTCAATATTTGCAGGGTATGTCGGCCAGTTTATCGCACGAATTAAGAACTCCTGTCGCCGTAGTAAAATCATCACTTGAATCGTTAGAGCTTGATTTACCCGCTAGCCAAGACAATGTGTATATGCACCGTGCTAAAGAAGGCGTTAATCGTTTATCCACCATTTTAACCTTGATGAGTGAAGCGACACGTTTAGAACAAAGTTTACAAAATAGTGAGCGCGTTGATTACTCAATTGACGAAGTTGTCTATGGCTGTGTGCAAGGTTATCAACTGACACAACCACAACAAGCATTTAACTTATCTGTCGATTTGTTTGCTACTAAGGAGCAGACTAAGTCAGTGAATGCTGATACGTTAATCAGTTCAACACAGTCAATTGCTTTAACAAACGAAGAAAAAAACAAACAACATATTGTTAACGGCGGTCCTGAGTTGTTTGCACAACTGCTTGATAAGTTACTTGCCAATGCCGTGGAATTTGCCGCCGCAAATACCACGATAGATATAAGGTTAACGCGTAAAAATGATCAGTATATTCTAACCATCAGTAACTTAGGTGAGTTATTACCAGAAGCCATGCAAGAGCGTTTGTTTGATTCTATGGTGTCAGTTCGCAAAGCCAAGAAAATATTTTCTGCTAACGACAATAACGAGATAAATCAGCACCAACAACCACATTTAGGGTTAGGCCTTTATATTGCGCAACTGATCGCACAATTTCATCAAGGAAAAGTTAAGATTATTAACAATGAAAATGCTACGGGCGTTGATGCAATAGTCACTATTCCAGCGGTGAAATAAGCTTATGTGAGGAAGCAGCATAGGTGAGATTTTCAATCGCGCTCTATGATTGGATAATTATGCATTACCCCGCAATGCGTAGGAACGAGTCAAAAACATATAAAAAAAACGCAGCATAGTGGTTGGGATCACTATACTGCGTGTTTAAATAATGCGCTGAGACTTGTTAAATTAATAACTCTCTCTTTGCATTGTTAACTATCAAGCTAACTTATCGTAAATATTAACTTTAAATATTAACTTAAGTAAAAGTTAGCTTAGTATTAGTTATTAGAAGTCCCACTTGTATGCTACTTCAAAGTTAACGCCTCTAGTTTCACTACGTACTAAGGTATCTTCAAACTCAATCGTTTTATCTTGATTTAAGATGTTTTGCACCTTAAATTTCAGGGTAGAAGAATAACTAGGATAATAAGTATAAACAGCATCTAACGAGTGAAATGGTTGTTCATAAGAATCATCTTTGCTATCAATACCAGGAATAATGATACGTTCAGCAAATACGTTATAAGCTAGTGTTGCACTATGGTTACCATTTGGCGCATCCCAACCTAAATTCATATTAACTACCCAAGGAGAGTGACCAGTCATCGCTCTTGTTGGGTTAGTAACACTGGTAGATACACCTGTTTGTTCTACAACACTTTGAGTATCAATATTAATTTCTGATTCACTTAACGTTACGTTACCTGATAAGAAGAAATCTTCGGTAAAACGTCCTAACGAATCAGATAAGAAAGCAAAGTCTTTTAAGAATTCTACTTCTAAACCATATACATAACCATCTTCAGCATTAGCGATACGAATTAATGGAGGACCATCTTGTGATGGTGATTGCACAGATTCAATAGGCTTATCCATATCTTTGTAGAATAAACCTGCTGATAAATTTTCACCAGTCTCTAGGTACCATTCCCAACGTAAATCGTAGTTATTAATTGAAGTGCTTACTACGCTTGGTGTACCACCAATAGGGTAACCTGTTAGTGGATCAAGGTAGGTTGCAGGAGCTACTTCACGAATATCAGGACGAATAGTTGTTTGAGCAAATGATGCCCTAAACTGCATACTGTCATCCACTATATAAGTTAATGCAACAGCACCAAACACATCATCTTCTTTAAATGCTAACGATTCTAAATCTTCTGTTGTCGGGTTAGCTGCAATATCAAACTCACCCGTTGCAGGATCAAGAGGCGCAACAACTTGACGGAAATCTTCGTATCTAACACCGAATGAAGCACGCCATTTCTGGTCAAATAAGAAATCTGTTTCAAAAAAGTATGCATCAGTTTTTTGTGCTGAAAAATAATCATCACCAGCAACTGAAGTGTCACGAATTAAGGTGTTAGTACCTGTAAGCGGAGCATTTAACATAGCTTCATCTGTTAAGATGTTATTCATTTGATAACCTGTTAAATCTAAGCTATCAAACACTAATGTATTAACGTCAACACGTCTTGCTTGTGCATCACGGTTTTTACTAATGAAGTTACCACCTGCTTTTAATACAACTTCAACATCGGTGTAGTAAAGTGGTAATGAAACATTATAACCATAGTTTTCTACACCGTCATTTAAGTTCTGAAACTCATAACGTGTCGCAGTATTTGCACGTGTTAATGCACTTTCATTTTGAATATCAAAAAAGCCATCTTCAAGCTGGCCATTTGAGCCATCTGTTAAAATATAACGCGTAGAAATATTACCAGGAGCGTAGCGGTTTGAGCGCGCATCAGAATAAAACCAATCGATGCCTAAATTCCAGAAATCAGTTAAGTTATGAGTACCGCGAATTTGGTTAGCAATCATCTCACGTTCTTCGTAGTTAACTTCACTGTCACGAATACGAAGACCATCACTTAGAACTAGGTTATTGTTATTACCTAATTTGTCGCGAATTTCATCACTGGTATCATGTAAAATAAGCGTACTCATATCGATACGGTGATCTCGAAGGAACTCTACACCAACATTTAACATGCCAGAAAAACGTACTGAATGCTCTGTTGATTGAATATCATCAAAGCCACGTACCAAAGACCAACGATCATCAGCGCCATTTTGCCCTGCAATAAAAGTATAATCTTCACCTTCGTACTCTTCAGAAACTCGCCATTTATTATCGTAAGAAACAGCTGTTAAGAAACCGACACGAAAATCATCAAAGTCATAACGGTCACCTAGTGTTATATCAAAGCCCGTATTAGGGTTAACTTTACTATAGCTAGGATCGTAATCACGATTTAGTTGCGCAGCAATAAGACGGTTATCTTCTTGTGATAAGTCATTAAGAGACTCGTGGTTTTCCCACATAGTTTTTAATGCGTCTGGAGCGGCACGTGTACCATCGTCCATACCATACCAGTCATTACTACCGCCGTTATAGCTTAAGCCATCGTCAAAGTTATTAGTATTACCACCTAATTTACCTTGCATAGTAAAAGTAAAGTCCGTTGGTATTGTTTTTAAACGGATATCTACATTACCACCACCAAAATGGGCAGGCATTGTTGCTGAGTAAGATTTTTGTACTGATAACGATTCTATAATCGATGATGGAAATAAATCTAGTGGTATTACCGTACGTGTTGGATCTGGACTAGGTACCGCAGCACCATTAAGTTGTGTGCTTGAAAAACGTTCACCTAAACCACGCACGTATATATACTTTCCATCAACTAAAGTGATACCTGTAACACGACGTAATGCCGCAGCTGCATCGGAGTCACCGGTACGTGATATTTGCTCAGCACCTAAGATGTCGGCAATAAAGGCTTGATTTTTACGCTCTTGCATTACTGCACTTGCAGTGCCTTTTAAGCGACTTGCTTTGACAATAACTTCTTCCATGGCTTGTTCATCAGCAGCTTCAGATGCTGGCGACTCAGCGGCATAAGCTGAGTTGATAGATAAACTTGCAGCAATGGCAAGACTTAAACGTTTCAACGTTGTATTCATTGTTAACCTCATTAACGGAGATTTTTACTGGGGGATTGAGAAAAAGTTAAAAAAAGACCGCTACTAACAATTAACATTAAGTTAATCAGTAGTAGCGGTTAAGTAGTCGTTAGTCTTCTAACCCTACAGTCCAGTTTTCCGTCCAATCGTTATCTTCTGATACCGCACCAATGTGGTCAGCGTTCTCAAAGAAAGCGTCACCAGTGAAGTCTTTCGGTGTAGTAGCATCAATAGTGAAGATACCGTTCAATACTGCTGCCATATCTGCTGCAGTAGAGTTTGCTTCATTATCGTTTAATACCCAACCTTCTAGAGCAAACGTAGCTTCATCACTTGTTGCACTATCTTTAAAGTTTTCACCGTTAGTACAAGCAAATACTGAGTTAGAGATTACGGTAGTACCAGCAACCGCTTGGTCAGCTGTAACACCGGCTTCAAGCTCAAAACACTCACCCATACCTGAAGAACCTGTTACAACAAAGTTATGTAACTGAGCTTTAGTACCTTCACGTAAGTAAATACCTTCAGCGTCATCTTCAGCACCGTCAAAGTCATTACCAATAATGGTCATGTTTGCAATAGTTGGGTTAGATTGTGGTGTTAAACTTGGGTTAGTACCATCGTTATCGGCTTCAATAGCACGGTTTGCATCAGTATTTTCACTATCTTGTCTAACAAGTACGTACTGAATATTACCGCGGTAGCCATTATCCCAGTCAACACTGTCATCTTCGACATCAGTTAAAACAACATATTTAGCGTTAACTGTACCACCAAAGAATTCAATACCATCATCAGCGTTTTCATGTACTTGAATATATTCAACAGTTGTACCTGAGCCAACACCACCAAAGGTAATACCGTTTAATTCGTTATCGGTAGCTATTTCGTAACCGCCGTGTTTAACAACAACATAGCGCAATGTACCTGAGCTATCTTCGTCATCAGTACCACCGAATACAGCACCTTCTTCCACACCTTCAACTTGAATAGCACAATCGCTATCAGTAGGACATTTGTTTGATTGTGCGTTACCTAGCAATACAAGACCACCCCATTGACCAGAGCTTGTTTCACCGCCGCTAACATCTTGACTTGAAGTAAAAGTAATTGGCGCAGATGCTGTACCGTTTGCTTGAATTTCTGAGTCACGGCTGATTACTAAGTAATCGTCACCTGTACGACCAAAAATTGTTGTGCCCGGCTCAATAGTTAAAGTTGCACTATTTTCTTTGTCACCACCAATAAATACTGCACCTTCTAAGGCATATAAATTACCAGCTGTTAACGTTAAGTCCGCAGTAATTGTGCCACTAAGACGACATGTTGTTGTCACACCATCAACAGAAGAAATTGCTGCTGTCCCTTCAGGACACGCTTCAGTTTCACCAGTTGCAGAGTTGGTAACTTCACCACCACCATAACCAAATGCCCAACCTTCACGCCAGTCTGTAGTACCGTCTAACGCACCAACATGACTTACACTATCAAAAAATCCGTTTACTGTTGTAGCAACATCTTGTCCTGCATTCGCTGCGATTAAAGGTGACTGACTTGATGGAACACCATCACCACCAAGTAAGATTGATTCACTAATGCTGTTAGATGCTTCTGCACTAAACCAAGCTTCTAAGTCAAAACCAGTAGTATCGTCACCGTCATTTTTAAAGTTTTCACCATTAGTACAAGCCATAACTGTATTTTGCATAACTAGCGTACCACTTGTTGCATTAGCGATAGTACCGCCTGCATCAAACTCTAAACACTCGCCCATCTCACTTGGACCCGTTACAACAGTGTTATAAATACCAGCAGAAGTACCTTCACGAAGGTAAATACCTTCTGATGGATCTTCACCTGCAAAGTTATTACCAATAATTGTCATATTAGCAATAGTTGGGTTTGATTGAGGTTCTAAGTAATGGTCAGTACCGTCATTATCTGCTTCGATAGCACGGTTAGCTTCACCAGCATTAGCAGCATGTTCAATGTATACATGCTGTAACATACCTTTAAAGCCGTTATCCCAATCAACACTGTCATCTTGGTTTGACGTTAACACTAAGTGTTTAACATTTACTGCACCACCGAAGAACTCAACACCATCATCAGCATTAGCATGAACTTGGATGTAATCAACTGTAGTACCAGAGCCAACGCCACCGAATGTGATACCGTTTAACTCGTTATCAGTAGCAATTTCATAACCTGCATATTTAACAACAACGTATTTAAGTACACCTGAGTTATCTTCCCAGTCTTCACCACCAAATACAGCACCTTCTGTTACACCTTCAACTTGAATAGAACAAGTACTGCCATCACTAGGACATTTGTTAGATGGAGCGTTACCTAAAATAACTAAACCACCCCATTGACCCGCTGAAACTTCTTCACCTTTAACATCTTGAAGTGATGTCATGATAATTGGCTTATCTTTTGTACCTTCAGCCATAATTTTTGCATCACGGTGAATTACAAGGTAATCGTTACCTGATTGACCAAATAATACTGCACCTGGTTCAATTGTAATTACAACGTCATTCGCTTCATCACGAGCACGAGTTGTTTGACTGTCAAGGCTACGAGATGCTGCCGCTGCTGTGTCATTTCCACCAACTTCAAGTGCACCACTAACTGCGTACATTACTGGTGTGCCGCCTGTGCTTGCTGCAAAAGTTGTGCTTTCTGAAATAGAACCGTCAACTACTTGAACAACAACATCATAACCAAGAGCAGCTGAAATATCGTTACTTAATGTTGTGCTAGTGTTACCTGGTAAATCAGACGTATCAGGACCTGAAGAGCCTGTACCGTTATCAATGTAAGTATCACCTACAGAATTATCTACTTCAGATGATAAGTTAATATCACCACCACAAGCTGTTAGGCCTAACGTTAACGCTGTTGCTATTACACTGTACTTAAATGTTCTTTTAGTTTGCATTTCATTTGCTCCGCAGCAATTAATGAATGATAATTTTATTAAATAAGCACAACGCCATTGGTTGGGTCTTATTTAATACAATTAATCACATAAAATAAATTTGACTACATACTAAGGCGAATAAATGACAGAAATGTTTTAGAAATATTACTATTTGATGTACGTAATATTACAGAAAGATGACAGGGCACATTAAAGACCGCATACAAAAAAAGCGCCGAAGCGCTTTTTAAAAGGGTTATAGCATAATAATTTCTATTTAGAATATTAGTAATATGTACTAATCACTAAAAAATTAATTTACTGATTTTATAAGTTGTAACCTGTTTCTTCATGATCAGTTTGATCTAAACCATTCACTTCAGCTTCTTCACTTACACGTAAGCCATTGGTCATTAAGCCAACTATTTTAAGTAAAACATAAGTCACAATAGCTGTATAAATAAAAGTAGAAATAATACCTATTAATTGCACACCTACTTGCTCACCCATAGTAGTAATACCTTCAGCAAAACCATAACCACTAAATACGCCTAGAGTAGTTGCCGATAAAATACCTGCTAATAAAGTCCCTAAAATACCACCAACGCCATGCACAGGGAATACGTCTAATGAATCATCAATATGTAACTTATGTTTAATATAAAGTGTTGCGTAAAAACAAACAAAACCCGCACTAATACCAATAACTAATGCGCCACCAGGTCCTACAAAACCTGAAGCAGGTGTAATAGTACCTAGACCTGCAACCATACCGGTTACAGCACCAAGTACACTGGCTTTACCAAATTTTTTCCATTCAATTGCAGCCCAAGTAAGTGTTCCTGCCGCAGCAGAAATATGCGTAACAAGCATAGCCATAGACGCATCACCGCTTGCAGTTAATGCACTACCACCATTAAAGCCAAACCAACCTACCCATAACATACCAGCGCCAGTAACTGTCATTGTTAAGTTATGCGGCACCATAGGTGTTTTTGGGAAGCCACGACGAGGGCCAACAACCAAGGCAGCAACTAACGCTGCCGTGCCCGCGGTAATATGTACAACAATACCACCAGCAAAGTCATACACCCCCATTTGTGCTAACCAACCGCCGCCCCATACCCAATGAGTAACAGGTACATAAACAGCTAATAGCCAAAAAGCACAAAATAATAATACTGCTGAAAACTTCATGCGCTCAGCAAAACCACCAATAATAAGTGCGGGAGTAATTACCGCAAATGTCATTTGAAACAACATAAATAAGCTTTCAGGAATATCGCCCGACAACCCGTCCTTAGTAATGCCATGCATCATCATTTTGCTAAAGTCGCCAATAAAAGCATTACCTTCACTAAAGGCTAGGCTGTAACCTACTACTAACCATAAAACCGACGAAATAGAGCCGATAGCAAAACACTGCATTAATACCGAAAGCACATTCTTTTTACGAACTAAACCACCGTAGAATAACGCTAACCCCGGTAAGGTCATTAATAACACCAAAGCTGTTGATGTTAAAATCCATGCGGTATTTGCTCCATTAAGTTGCGTCTCTGCTGCCCAAGCTGCACTTGGGCTCAGGATACTTAATAACATTAAACATAAAAACACTGCTCTATTCATAATCATTTCCATCGTAATTCATTCAATAATTCCGCTACACAAAGCACAAATCAAGCCAAAATATAAACACTTAATTATCAATAAGATAAAAAACAAAAGCATTAACTTAGTGCTATATTGCACCAACAACAAACAGATATCAGGATATTTAGCACAATTATAGTGCACATCAAGAATTTAAGCACAAAATAAGTACAATAGGTAAAGTGAAGGTAAAATAAAGATAATAAATATTAATGCTGGGGCTGCCAACTTAAATCAACAAGTATAGAAGATACTTGCCTCGGTGATCTGCATTACCTACAATAACAGCCTAATTGACACCGTTTATTCCTGATAAAGAATTGGTAAAATATGAACTCTCCAGCAAGCCCTGCTTCAACAGAAAATATTGACATAGCTCCTATAATAAGTTTTTTCAAAAGCCTGCAAGATAAAATATGCCGAGCGTTAACAACAGCTGACGGCACAGGTGAGTTTATTGAAGATAACTGGAAACGTGCTGAAGGCGGCGGAGGTAGAACCCGTGTTATGACTAACGGCACAATTGTTGAACAAGGCGGAGTAAATTTTTCCGTTGTTTCGGGTGATAAGTTACCACCTTCGGCTACTGCGCATCGCCCTGAATTAGCAGGAAGAACTTGGCAAGCTTGTGGCGTGTCGTTGGTTATTCACCCTAAAAATCCACATATTCCAACATCACACGCCAATGTACGCTTTTTTATCGCCGAAAAAGCAGGTGAAGCGCCCGTTTGGTGGTTTGGTGGTGGCTTTGATTTAACCCCTTTTTACCCGAACGATAATGATATAAAGCACTGGCATCAAACAGCTCATGATTTATGTCAGCCGTTTGGTGATAACGTATATAATGATCACAAAAAGTGGTGTGATGATTATTTTTATTTAAAACATCGTGATGAAACCCGTGGGGTTGGCGGTTTATTCTTTGATGATTTAAACCAGTGGGATTTTGACACTTGTTTTGATTATGTAAAATCTGTTGGCCAAGGCTTTATTGATGCTTATGTACCTATTATGTTGGCTAATAAAGATAAAAAATATGGTGAAGCAGAACGTCAATTTCAACTATACCGCCGTGGACGTTATGTTGAATTTAACTTAGTTTTTGATCGCGGAACTTTATTCGGCTTACAATCAGGCGGTAGGACTGAGTCAATTTTAATGTCGATGCCACCATTGGCGCGTTGGGAGTATAATTTCCAAGCTGACGAAGATAGTGCAGAAGCTAAATTAGCTGATTATTTAAGTCCCAAAGATTGGTTAGGGGTTTTAAAGTAAATTTTGGTGTTAGGTACAAGTATTAGGTGCTAGGCGTTAGGTATTAGGTGCTAGGAATCTATTAAAAAACTGGATTCCCGACAAGTTACTTCGGGAATGACGTGGCTTAGCTTAGTGAAAATTATGAGCCTACATAGCCCTTTGTGAATCAATAATTAGCAGGATAGCCTTTTGAAAATACCAAACTAGTTCCATCATTCCCGCGTTGTCTTGGCGGGAATCCATTGGCTTTGGTTTATTACTATACTTAAAAATTAAAGGCTGGATTCCCGACAAGTTACTTCGGGAATGACCTGGCTTGGCTTAGTAAAAATTATGAGCCTACATAGCCCTTTGTGAATCAATAATTAGCAGAATAGTTTTTTGGCACTATCAAACTAGTTCCGTCATTCCCGCGTTGTCTTGGCGGGAATCCAGTTTTTCAAGTATGCGACTACACCAACACAACTTAAAGAAAACCTTATTTAATAAACACTCAGTGCGGCACTAAGCAGCTATTAAATAAGACTCTCCCCTGCCATTTTTTGCTCTACGTTGGTATGAGCCTTTACCTTTTTTCGCTTTCACTACCTGCATTTTGTAAACCTTTGAGGTCACTAATGCTGCTAAAAAATTGCCTTTAATTTGGCCTCGTCCTAACTCTGTTTTTGCTACTTGATTACGAGTAGATGAGCTTTTATCTACTGGCAATTTATTATTTTTACCCATTACTTTCCTTAACTAAAATAGTTTATTTATTAAACAACAGTAAACTGTTAGCTGAGGATTATACGCTTAATCAACTAAACGTAAATAAAAACAAATATCGTAAAATCAACAATGTATAAAAAACATTACCTCTAACTTTTTATAACAATACTTTTTTTATTTTATTCCTAAGGGTAAACTGTTTTTAAACGAATCATTCTTTTCTGCTCTTCACCAGGACATACGTTTACTATGATCATTCAACAGCACAGCCAAGATATCGAAACACCAACAGGGTTAATGCGGACTTATATTTATCGTCCACAAGCCGCTGGTACATACCCAACCATCATATTCTATTCTGAAATATTTCAACAAACCGCACCAATAGCTAGAACTGCAGCAATAATGGCAGGACATGGTTTTGTGGTATTAGTACCTGAAGTATTTCATGAACTCAACCCTATTGGCACAGTGCTAGGTTATGACGACGCAGGTAAAGATAAAGGTAATCAAGATAAGTGGACGAAACCATTAGAAGATCACGACAGCGATACTCAAGCGTTAGTTGATTTTATTCAAAAACAAGATTATTGCACTAACAGCATAGGCACTATGGGCGTTTGTATTGGTGGTCACCTTGCTTATAGAGCCGCATTAAATAACAGTGTGTTAGCCGCAACTTGTTTATATGCAACAGATATTCATTCCGGTGATTTACCGAGTGGTAACGGTAACGACTCACTAACAAGAACCAAAGATATTAAAGCTGAATTGTTGATGATTTGGGGTAAACAAGACCCGCATATTCCTGATGCAGGCCGTATGTTAATACATAATAATTTATTAGCTTCGGGTAATGTGTTTGCGTGGCACGAGTTTAACGCTTCACATGCCTTTATGCGTGATGAAGGCGAACGTTATGACCCGCAATTAGCGCTGCGTGTGTATGGTATGGCCGTTGAATTATTTAATCGTACCCTGAAATAACTAAAAACAATATAACGCTTGCCTACAGTAGTTAGCAAAAAGCCTGAATAATCTCTTATTCAGGCTTTTTATTATCTCTTCAAATAAATATTTATAACGTACTCATTTTAGCCAGCACTTGTACCACTAATGTTTGTGCTGTTACCTCATTATCTGATTCCGCATAACAGCGTAATTCAGGCGCATTACCTGAAGGACGTAAATGAATAATATCGTTATTTGACATGGTAATTCTTAAGCCATCAGTCACATCTGTTTTCAGCACGCTAATTTCATCAAAACCTAGAAGCTTTATTAAAGCATAAGGCGCTTTACTGTATGCCGCGATATACGATTGGCTTTTTTCGGTGGCAAAATTTTGAATTCTATCACTAGCTGAAAAACGTAATGAACACGCCTCAACTAAGCTTGAAATATTGCCTGATTCAATACTTGCTGCCAATAACATAATTGCCGGCAATACTGCATCACGTGTTGGTAAGGCTTTTAGGGTTTTGCCATTAATGATTGTATCTGAGCCTAGTAAAAAACCACCATTGGCTTCAAAACCAGCAACGGATTCAAAACTTTTAGCTAAACGTGCAAATTCAGCAATAACATAAGGTGAGCCAATACGCGTACGATCGACTTGTTTAAAAGCTCTTGACAATTCAATTGAAGTATTTGAGCTAACCGGTACTGCTAAAGCATCTACCCCTAGCGCTTTGGCACATAACAAACCTAAAATATCACCACGTAACCAATTGCCTTTTTCATCGGCAATTAATGGCCTATCACCGTCACCATCGGTAGAAAATATCGCGTCAAACTTATATTGCTCAGACCACGCTTTGGCTTTAGCTTTGTCTTCATCAGACACAGCTTCGGTATCAATAGGCACAAACACATCACTGCGTTCAAGCGAGGTAACTGTAGCACCAAGTTTTTCAAAAAGCGGTTGGTATAAATCACGTCCCGCACTTGAGTGTTCATAAATACCAATATGCTTTCCAGCTAAAAAAGGTTGCTCGAAAAGCGATAAGTAACGTGCTAAATATTCTTCTCCAGCAGCTTTATCAATGACTAATTCAGCTAAAGAAGTAGATTCGTCATTAACAATAAGTGAGTCAAATGTTGCTGTACTATTTAAGATAGCTTGTTCATCAAGTTTAGTGATTTCGCCATCTGGTCGATAAAACTTCAAGCCATTACGATCAAATGGGATATGACTGCCAGTAACCATGATACAAGGTATATTTCGCTGCATGGCAGCATAAGCTAATGCAGGTGTTGGAATAACGCCATAATAAAAAGTAGTAATACCTAACTCTTCAAGGGCTGCACTACAGGCTTGCGCCATAGCATAACTACTTGGGCGATTATCAATAGCGATAGCGAGTGTAGAGAAACTAAACTCATCTTTAATTGCATCAACAAAAGCAACAGCAAAAGCAGCACAAACATCCGCTGTAAATTGTTCAACTAAACCTCTTGCACCACTGGTACCAAAGGCAACACCACTTTGGGCAAGAGCTTCTTTTGTTATTAAGTTTTTCATACATACTTCTTAAGTTGGCAGTAACCAAGCGAACAAGTTCCCGCCTAAATGTACTTAAATACCGTAGGCGGGATTTAAATCGCGCTGTTTACTTATTTAACACGACCGTAGCGATCTTCAAAACGAACAATATCATCTTCACCTAAATAAGTACCTGACTGTACTTCAATCAGTTCAAGGTCAAGTTTACCTGGGTTTTCAAGGGCATGAACAACACCTATTGGAATATAGGTTGATTGATTTTCAGTAAGCAATATTTCTTTATCACCATTTTGCACCAAAGCAGTACCTGAAACCACAATCCAATGCTCTGCACGGTGGTGATGCATTTGCACTGATAATTTAGCGCCTGGTTTAACTGTAATACGTTTAACTTGAAAACGAGCGCCATTATCAACCGAGTCGTATTTACCCCAAGGGCGATATACTTCACGATGAATTTTAAACTCTGGACGTTCTTCCGCTTTAAGCTGATTAACAATGGTTTTAACATCTTGCACTTCTGATTTTTTAGCGACTAAAATTGCATCTTTAGTTTCTACGACCACAATATCGTCAAGGCCAACAATCGCCACGAGCTTTTCTTGTGCATTAACATAAGTATTAGTGCTATTTGTACTTAATACATCGCCTTTAAAAACGTTACCATCAGCATCTTTGTTCTCAATATCCCAAAGTGCAGACCAACTACCAACATCGCTCCAACCACAATCCATAGGAACAACGACAGCCTGTGAAGTTTTTTCCATTACAGCGTAATCGATAGAATCATCAGGACAACCTTTAAAAGCTTCGGCATCAACACGAATAAAATCTAGATCAGGTTGAGTTTCAGCCATAGCTTTTTCACAAGCAGCATAAATATCAGCACTATGATTTTTTAATTCAGCTAAATAGCTAGATGCTTTAAATAAAAACATACCGCTATTCCAATAAAACTCACCACTAGATAAGTATTTTTCAGCTGTTTCTAAATCTGGTTTTTCAACAAACTCACTAACAACATAGCCAGTTTCAGTAGTAGCACCGTCAGCAGTAACAGTATCGCCACGTTTAATATAACCGTAGCCTGTTTCAGGTGCCGTTGGTACAATACCAAAGGTTACTAGCTTACCACTTGCTGCATGTGCTGCCGCTTGCTCTACTGAAGCGCAAAATGCTGCTTCATCTTGAATAACGTGATCAGCGGCAAGCACCAGTAATAAAGGGTCATCCCCATTTTTAACTGCATTTAATGCTGCTAATGCAATAGCAGGAGCTGTATTCCTACCAACGGGCTCTAAAATAATGCCACTATTTTTAATATTGTTAGCTCTGAACTGCTCTGCAACCGAAAAGCGATGCTCCTCATTACAAATGACCACAGGTGCTTGATGTTCAATACCCGACAAGCGCAATGCGGTTGCTTGTAACATTGAATGTTCACCAGTTAACGTTAAAAACTGTTTTGGAAATAGTTGACGCGATAAAGGCCACAAACGTGAACCAGAGCCACCAGCCATTATTACAGGTAAAATCATAGTGAAGTCCGTTTATTAAGTGATGAAAAATAAGGGTAATGAGTAATATTATACTGTTTCAGATTATAACATCTGTTCAGTATTTTTTAACTATTGTATACCAATTGATGAGTGAAATTAATTAACGAGTATAAGTTTTATAAGCAAGCTCTCAATAGTTAATAAATATAGAGTTAAAATTGGTTTACTTAGGTCCTTAATCATCAGATACTTTATATACCATTCATAAATTAGGATGCTGTATTGCCACCGCTTAAAAAAAACATTCGTGACGAGCCAACCATCACAAGTTTACTTGAGAAAATGCCTTCAAATGTTGCAGACAGCTTTAATGAAGAGCAATTAAGTCATTTATTAACTATTTTAGGATCTCGTAATTGGGGGAAACATTCCATTGATTTTCGAGGTACTTTTAAAGTCCCTTTTTATAAATGGCGATTTTATTATGTATTTTTAATCGGCAAAAACTCTAGAAACTTAACAAGAAAGGAAAAGAGCTTATCTCTGTTAAGGCAGTCTATCTTTCTAAGTATTATTATATGTATTATAGGGTTAGTAGGTGCATTGATAATATATTTAGTAAAGTCTTCCTTAGGTATAGACATATTACCTAATTTTTCATTCGGAGTTTGGGATTGGTTTAAAGAAAACTTTTAACCTCAACTACTATTTAGGGTCTAATACTGATCGTCAACAATTGTAAACCGATCAGTATTAGACCCTAATGTAATTAACTTTTAAATAAACTCGCTGTTATATTATAAGGGTTGTCATGAAATAAGGCTTGTGCTTTATCTTCACCAAATAATGTAACAACTTTATTTCTTGCATCATTAAGCAGCGGTGGTCTTCGCTTTAGATTATGCGCGTCACTTGCCACCACTTGAATCAACCCTTGCTCAATATATTGTAGGGCAAGTGTTTGACATTCATCCCCAAAGTTTCCAGTAATGGAGCCAGCAGTTACTTGAAACCAACAACCTAAATTAACAAATTCTTTAATTTTATGAGGCTTACTTAATAAGTCACGATTCCGTTCAGGATGGGCAATAACAGGGGTTATATTTTGTTTTTTTAAATACTTAACCAATGCCTCACTACCGGTAGGAATATGGCTATGTGGAAACTCCAACAACATAAAATGTTGGCCATCATAACGACCATATAATGGTAAATTTTTGTTCGCGAGCAAGGTAAGTATTTCAGAATCAAGTCTAACTTCTGCAGCGTAAGCTAACTCAACGTTAATATTTGCACTTTTTACTTCAGCAATTAATACCTCAAAGGCCGATTTAATAATAGGTAGAGTATTATTAAATCGTCCGAAATGTAAATGAGGAGTCAGTACTATACGAGATATACCTTCATCTACCGCTAGCCTAATTAAAGCTAACGATTCTGCCATATCTTTAGCACCATCATCAATACTTGGTAAAAGGTGACAATGAATATCTATCATATGTTTCTATTTGCCATATCACTGCTTCTTTTATTTTTAGGGTCATTTAAACTACTGTGAGCATATGACTCATCCGAAAAATCATTATCTCCGTATGTATACTCATTATAGTAACCTTGATGGGAATCCGATTCTGATAATTTTTTAGTATCTACATAATTTAAAACTATACCCGCTATTTTTGCATTTACTCTAATTAAGCGGCCAATACCTTCTTGGGTTGTACCAATACGAGTGTCATCACTTTTAACAACATACACAATAGTGTCCGTTTGTTGGGCAATAACGAGTGCATCACTGACCGATTGCACAGGTGGCGTATCAATAAGAATACGATCGTAAGACTCTTTTAATTTTTCAAGTAATTCAACAAAGCGTGGAGAAGATAATAATTCCAATGGGTTTGGTGGACGTTGACCACAAGGCATAACCATAAGTCCAGATTTTTCATCTTTAAAAATACATTCATCAAGCTCTGCGGTTCCTGCAATAAAGTTAGCTAACCCTGGGTGATAAGAAGCAATGTCAAATCGCTTACAAAGGCTTGGTTTACGCATGTCGGCATCAATTAATATAGTACGCTCAACTTGCGCCAAAGAAAAAGCTAAGTTGGTTGCTGTTGTTGATTTACCCTCTCCCGGAATAGAAGATGTTACACCAATAGTTTTTGCTTCTTTATCAAGTTGTGTCAAAACAAAGCTTGTACGTAATGTTCGCACTGATTCAGCAAATTTTTTACCACTTTCATCAAAAAAGTAGTGCAACATAAAACCAGCTTTTTTCTTATAGCGAACTAGCGGTAACATACCTAACAAGCGCTGCGATAGTTTACTCTCTATTTCAGTAGCATTTTTAAAGGTATCGTTAAGTGCATCAAAGACAAAAGCAATAACGATCCCAAACCCTGCTGTAGCCATAAAAGCAAGGATCACTATTAATGGTTTATTAGGTTTGGTTGGTCTTACTGGTGTATAAGCACGGTCAGTAAAACGGGCTACCGCTGAATTAAAATCACTGGTTACTTCTGTTTCTTTAGAACGAGAGAAGAAAGTATCATAAATAGTTCTGTTCGTTTCAACTTCACGAGAAAGCTTTTTATATTCATACTCTTTTGCTGTTACCGTTTGATATTGCGCTTTTATACGCACTAACTCTCGCTCTAAGGCATTAATATTACGTTCACTAGTAGTTAATTCTTTTTCAACACCAGTAATTAATTTACGTATTTGCGCCGATAAGTTATTTTGTACTGTTACTAACTCTGCTTTCGCAGCTATCATTTTAGGGTGTTTAGGACCATAGACTTGACTCAATTCAGATACTTTAAGCTCTACATTTACCAAAGAACTTTTAACGTTTTGAATTGTATTATGGGATGTTATTTCATTTATTGAGCTAAGCATTTCTAAATTATCACGCCCATATTCATCAATAATGCGCACTATATTTAATAATTTATTTCTTACCTGCCTTTCAACAACTAATTGTTGAGACGTTTGTGACAATTCATTAGAGACTAAACCTAAAACCCCTGTAACACCTGCGGTACCTGTTACATCAATAAGGTTTTCACTTTCTCGGTATTTTTGTAGTTTTGATTCTGATTCATCAAGACGAAGACGTAAACCAGATAAACGTGTAGTCAACCAACCAGCAGCTTTTTGAGTCATTCCCATTTTAGCGGCAAGGTTTTGTTCTATATACACTTCACCTACGGTGTTCGCAACTAAAGCTGCAAGTTTTGGATCACTGCTTTGAAATGAAATATTAACTAGCTGGGTTTTACGTACTGGATCAATAGATAAGCGCCCTAAAAAGCTTTTAACTAAAGATTGTAATTGCTGCTCTTCTTGCTCTTCAACATCAATAACAGCAACTTTCTTTTCTGGAATAAACGGTAATCCTTTCTTGATATCTTTAACAAGATTACTAATAAAAGACGGTTTCCCAATAAAGTCGGGATGATTTTTTAAATCTAATTGCTCAACAACTGCTTGGGCTACAGTTCGAGATTTTAAAATTTCAAATTGTGTTAAGTAGTATTCTTTACGATTAGAGTCAAGCCCATATATTTCTTCAAATGAAACAGCTTTAGCTTGATCAGCTTCAATAAGCAATGTCGACGTTGCTTTATATGTGGGTGTTATTTTCAAAGCCATCATTGCCGCAAATAATGCAGCAGCAAAAGCTAAAAAGCCAATACGCCATTTATTTTTATTGATCACTGAAATATAGTAACGTATATCAATAATTTCTTCTGTCGAAACTTGTTTCAACTTTTGTCCATCTAGCGGCAAATTTTCTGTGTTATTCATAGTAAAACTCATTATAAAATTACTGTAAAAAACTAGTAAAAGGGTTAGAAGAACCGTTGATCAATAGTAATGGTATCACCGGCATTAACTTTTGAATCAAGTGACGCAATTTGTTTTTTATTTTTATCCCCTTCTTTGAATAACGATATATTACTTTTATCAGCTCGCTCTGTTAAACCGCCCGCTAAAGCGACAGCTTGGTTAATAGTCATACCTGGATGATATGGATAGCCACCTGGTTTTTTTACTTCACCATGAATATAAAAAGAGCGGTATTCAAGTACTTGAACATATACGCTAGGATTAATTAAATAATCTCCTTTTAAACCTTGTTCGATAAATAGTTCAACTTGTTTTACGGTTAAACCTGTGACCGAAATTTCGCCTAAAAAAGGGTAATTAATTGTTCCACTATTACCCAACAATGTCTCAATAGTTAAATCATCTTGGCCAAACACTTTTATCTCTACTTTGTCACCGGGTCCTAAAATATAAGAGTCTTTATCTGTCGCAGATGCTGAAGTTAATGACACAAAAAACATTAAAATCAACGTAATATTCATTAAAAATTTAATCATATGAACCTCTAAATGAACCTTCTTAAAGAGAAAAAGTAATATCTAAACCAATAACATTTTTATCGTAAATAACATTATTGTTTGTTGAGTCTTTATCCGTCAGTTCAATATAAAAAGCTATATCAGCCCAACGTTTAAATTGATAATTAATACTAGAAAAAAGATCATTGGTTTTATCTTGACGCTCAAAACCAGAATAATCTTCGTTAGTGTAATTGTATGTAATATTAGAAGTAACCTTTGCGCTCCACTTATGTCGCCAATTCAAACCATAAACACTTTCACTAATATAATCACCTTGAACATCTGGGTCTTTTGCTTGTCTTGATGTGTCAAAAGTAAATGTGCTATATGTTAAAGGTTGCCATGTAATTGAACCTTTCCAACTTATTCCTTTAAAATCGTTACGTAAAGGTTCAGCAAACTTTTTTTGCTCTTGACCTATTTTAAAACTACCCGATGTTAAGGCTGTTGCCTTCCAGCGAATACCTACTAACGCTGCATATACATCAGAATCTCGTGAAACACTTATAGCTTCGAAGTAATTAATTCCCGCCCCTCTAAGTTCAAAAAAAGCATCTGTACTAGAATTAGTACTATAAAAAAAGGTAGCTCCTAAAGTAGACTGATAAAAACTGCTAAATTGGGTTAACTCAGAAAAGTTTGTGTAGTTTTTATTATAATAGCGCCCCATTATTGCTATACGACCATTGGATTTTAAACTGCCATATTCGTATTTCAATTGAGCGGTTTGATCAATAAATTGTATGGGCTTAAATAGCAACTCCCCTAAGCCTTCAGTTAACCCTGTACCACGAGGTTCTTCCTCTTTTTTAGTCTCAAGAGAAAGATCAAATCGTGATCGATAACTTGGCTCTAAATGGCTTTTAAAACTAATATTGCCTGTTAAATAGTTATCGTCAGCACTTGAAATATAGGTACCTGACTCCCCCCCTATGTTCAGATGGTAGTTATTGATACCGTCATCAAGTAAAAAGGTTACAACTGGCGAAATAATGAAAATACCGCTACTAGAAGTACCATCAGCTTGACTAAAAATATTGTTATCGTATTTATACCCTGTATTAATAGCGGGAATAATAGCAATGCCTGATTCAGTTATGTATGCTTCAGGCTCAGCTCCAAAAGCAGAAAAGCTTACGATAAGGAGCATAGTTTTTAATAATGTTGTAACTTTCATTCCCTTCCTTAAAATAACTTTTATCTGTAATTAATACATTCTCTTCCCTGCAAGATACACACCAATCAAATTAATGTTTATTTTTTCCAAGTAGAGCAAAACTCGTATATTTATTTTTACTGAAAATAAATTCAACAATAATGGGTCCTAAAATCCCTAAAACTAATGACAATATAAACAGAATATTTACATCCAACATTCCGAATTTTGAAAAAACAATGCGACTTCCCGCAGTAAAAAACACATGATATAAATATATTGAGTAAGAAAACACGCCAATTTTAGCTAAAAAAGTAGACTTACATTGATAAGCAAGTAGAAGGTAACAACTAACACAGCCAATAAATAATGATAATAAACCACGATTAAATTCGGCCGGGATTTTATCGTTATATAACAGAATCATCAGTACACAAATAATTATCGACATACCCCATTTTATTTCTTTATTAATTAGGCGTAATAAGTCAAACCGCTGTACCGCCAAACCCACCAAGAAAAAAGGTAATAAGTATATAACCCCAGAGATAGCAAAATAATGTATTTGAATATTCGCTACATATAGCAAACTACTTAGAACAAAAATAATAGAGAAGCTTTTACCTCGTGATAATAGTTTATATTTTTCTAATGGAATCATTAATATAAAGATAAAGAAGATTGCTTCAATAAACCAAAAGTGAGCTACAGGTAATATGTGTAATAAATACCAATGTTCAATACCTTGATTACTTGCAGGTACTAAATGTTGGATAACAGCAAAGACAGTACCCACAGTTAACATAGGTATTATTAATCGATTAACTTTACCCTTAACATATTTACCTAAATTTAATTGATAAGGTCTGGTGGCATAAATATACCCCGATAAAAAAGTAAACAGCGGCATTCTGACCAAAGCAAATAAATCATTTAGTTCACGATACACACCATCAGAAATACGTAAACCATTAGTATAATTACTGCCAACCACGTGATAAGCAACCAGTAATATACAGGCGAGTCCTCTTAGGGTGTCTACTGAAAAACTTCTCTCAGTGTTCATGAACATTCCTTGAATAGAGTGAACCTCTATAGGGTTAAAGCTACAAGATAAATTTAAAGCGCTTGTTTAAGTGCACAATAAAAAATGAAGTTATTATTGAAAACACAATGGTTAAAACGGTTAATGATGTCGCTTCTATATTAAAAATTTTATGTAAAACACTTAAAATAAAAACGTGAATAAAATAAATAGCAGATGCATACAAAGCGATGTTTTTACTCGAGCCATTCACTTGCTTTTTTAGGCATAATAAGAAAAGCGCGGGGCAAATAAATATTAAGCTAAAGTAATTATCAAAAGCACCTTCACGCAAAGGTTGAATATAATTAACGTAAGACTCGGTCAACAATAACATTCCCCCTAATACTGTAATTAAATAAGTAATAGGAAGAGGTACCTGTTTGTAGACAGAATGTTTATTAAATAAGAAGCCAATGCAAAAAAAAGGATATGCAAAAAAGATAAAGTTTCTATGCGCTTCATGCTTATTAAAAACCTTATCTAAAAGTGTTCCTTCTAATAGGTGATAATTACCAATATATTGTATTAATACACCGATAAAAAATGTAATACCAATAGTAACCAATAAGAATTTCGTTGTTAATTCTTTCAACATTAACAAAACAATAGCAGCACCGATCAAACCAGATATATACCATAAATGAAAATAACCAACCAAGAACCGGTAAAGCAGCTTTAACAAGTCAACAGCGGTCAACTCAGGTATAAAAAACCAAAAAACAGAATAAAAAAACATCCATATAATATACAGCACAACCACTCTTTTTAACCAAGTTCTCTGCGCTCCTCTCTCTAAAGCTGAGTAAAAATAAAAACCATTTATAATAAAAAAAACGGGTACGGCAATTCTAAATAGTCCTTCAATAAATAAGTAACTGAGCAATGGACTAAATTCGCTATAAAAACCTGTATGGATCCCTACAACCATCAAAGCCATACTAAGCTTTAATAAATCAAGTGATATATTTCTATTCATAGCTTGCCTCACGGTTATTAAATCTATGACTTAATAAAATTACGATATAGCCTCATGACTGCTTTTCAGTCTGATCGATCTCAACTTTTATCGGTAACATGTTGATTAAATAAAAATAAAGAAATTATAATAAACTGTGACAACATCAAACTTTTACTCGCAAGTCCGGTGCCTGATGAAAGTGCTAACAAAAAAGCTAAACTAGGCCATAAGGTAAAATGCCCTATATGTTTATAAATATACTTATGAATGACTACCAAGATATAAACTAGCGCTATAGACACAAAAACTCCATATTGTAAGATAATAGCTAACCAAAAAATCTCGATACCATACTTTGTGCCATAAAGTAACTGACGATAAAAAAGCTGGTGGTAAACATCTCCAAATAATAACTCTACGACCGAAGTATCAAATAGAATATAAAAAGCCGTTAATCGAGTTTCTGCGCTTCCATTATCATCTGCTAATCGGTCCAACACAGAATCAAACAAGCCTAAATCAAACATGAGTAATAAAATAACGGGCATTGTTAAAATCAAAGAAACAATAAGAATCATCTTCTTTTGAGGAATATGTACGCCTTTAAGTACCCTATAAAATTTTATACTTGCTATCACAGTTAGTATTAATAAACTTACAGCGATAGAGGTTCGACCACCAAAGGCAGGTAATGATAATAACGATAGAAAAAAACAAATTGATTCATTTCTCGTTAAGGTGGTGACAAGTGATTTAGCATAAAACCCCGCAACAACTATAGCAGAGATTAATGTAGCAATTAATGGGTGTCCATAAAGCGCATTAGCTCGTTGAAACCCCCACTCTGAAATATCTAATAATTCCTCAGACTCCATAGAAAAGTAATTTTTAGAAATAAAAGTACCACCTTGCGCATACTCTAAAATTCCCATCAATGCATTAAATGAAATAATCAATATCACTACTTGATAAGTAAATTTTATTTGGGAAGGATGAAATTTTTTGTATAAACAAAGAATAAGAACAGGAAATAACCAAGTAACAATAAAGGGGGCCATAGGTTGCTTAAGAATCAATACTTGATAGAAAAAACAAAACAAGCACGCAATAAGTAACTTAAGGTTTTGTTTTTCAAATAAAATCTTATATAAAAAGCCCGACCCACTTTTATACAGGAAAATAGAAATATAAGCTAAGAATAATAAATAAAATGAAGGATGTATTTTAAATAGAAAACTCCCCCCCTCAGCTAAAAAGTTATAGCCAAACAGAATTAAAACATCACCTGATAATACAAATACAGATAGCATTGATAATAAAATAAAAAGGAAAGGTATTTTAGGTAAAGTGTTCATACCTCTTTCCTTTTAATTTCAAATGATTTACTCATATAGCTGACAATCTGTTTTCGATAAATAAAAGCTGAACATACAATATATACAAATATACCCACAACAATTGAGGTGGTTAATTTATATATTGTGTTAGCAAAAAAGCTTTGAGTATATACAGTCAAGATATACATTATTAATACTGAAAAGCTTATTTTTAAAAAAGGCTTTACTGGAAAAATAAATTCTGTGCATTTCAATAAATAAATAAGCATTGATATAGCGACTGAAGCACTCGCTAAACACATAGCTATTACTCCCCCTTTGAGACCAAAAATATCAATTAATGGGAAAGCAATAATACATATAACAACGGCGGTTATTGAATCTATATAAATTAAAAAGCCTGTTTTATCTGCAATAATAAAATAATGATTTATATAGTTATATAAAATAGCAAAAATCCCCCCGCTTAATATTGCCCACGGAAGAACATCCATTGTTACCTCCCAAAATTCCTTTGCAATAAGTAATTCGACTAACAAATCACTAACAGCGTACATACCAACAAGAGCAGGAAACATTACAGTAATTAACAATACAAAATTATCTGCTAACTGCTTCATGGCTGGTAAATATCCTTTTTCTTGCATAACGCTAATAGCTAATGGAAGTGAAGCAGCAGTGACCAACATAGACGCTAAACTAGCAGCCCTTTGCCCTAAACCAAAACCTACGGAAAATTCACCTGTAGCATCTATTCCTAACTTAATCTCGATAATAAATCGAACAGCATTAATAGATAACCAGCCAAAAAAACCAGCGATTAAAATAGGTAAACTATAACGCTTTGCATCGGATAAAATCTGCCAATTAACATTAAACATATCTTTTTTAATGCCATTCAAAGCGGTATATATTAAAAAGCCGACAACTTCCCCAATCGCATAACCTGCAAGAGGCCAAATAACATTATCACCAAAATTTAATAAGAAAAATATGCCTATCAACAAACCTAAAACGGGACCGGATAAAGCGAGTAAATTGTACTGGAACACCTTTCCTTTAACTGATGTTATTGATAAATTATGTAGATTAATATTTCTAAATATAACGAAAATAATTGTAATAACGATAAGTGCTAGGTTCAGCTGCTGACTAAAAAAGATGGTTAAAAACGCACAAACTACAATCAATTGAAATAATGAAGAAATTAATAAAATAGCTCTATTAGTAGAGAGTAACCCATCTGTACTTTTAGTTTTATCCGTAATAAACCTTAATAAATAATGTGACCACCACCCAATAAAAACTGTTCTAATTAACTCCTGTTGAGTACTAATTAAAGTAACCATACCTATAGTTTCAGCACTAGCAATATGCGTCCAAATAATTATGGATATAAATTGTGCTAAAGGCGCAAATAGCTGGCCTGGTAAAAATTGAAATGTTCTTTTAATTAACACTATGTTCACCATTAAGGACATTGACGTCAAAAATAGTAGCTTTTACTTTACTCACGACAGTAGTCCAGTTATAAAAATTTTCTACTGCTTTTTTACCTGCTAATGAGTATTTCTCCCTTATAGAGTCATCACAAATAATTTCATATATAGCATTTTCCAATGCCTTTTCATCATGAACAGGAACAACCCTACCTGCACCACTTGAAGATATTATTTCAGGCATGGCGTCAAGTTCCGTACCTATACACGGAAGGCCATGTGACATAGCCTCTAAAAAAACAAGACCGAATGGCTCTGACTCTGGATGTAAAACAAATAATATCGATTTAGAATATATTGTAGAAAGCGCGTTATCACATGAAACCTGCCCTTGATAATTCACGCCATCAACACCTGGACATGGATTAAATCTAGGTCCAACAATAGTAAGTTCAAGATCTTTGATTCTTTGCTTCAGCTTTATAAATACATTTAAAATATTTTTTCCACCTTTTCGCTCAAAATCATTACCAACGAATAAGATATTTTTTCTTGTAGTTAGGTTGCTTTGAACAGGGAATTTTGAACCATAACCAATAACATGTGATTTACTTTTATGTACTGCGTAATCATTAATTAATGAATCTTTAATATATTGGCTAGGTACGAATATGCCATCAGCAGAATGGTATAATTTTTCCTCTAAGGCTAACCATTTTCGTTTCATTTCAGTAAGCTTTTCTGTCTTACGTAATGACTTTGTGTAATCAGTCAAAATGTAATAATTAAACTTTTCAGACTTCTTTAATGTTGCTAAAGAAAATGTTCCTGAAATTTGTAAAATGCTATTATAATTAGTTAATTCTTTTTTAGCTTTATTACTCATCCAACGACTTTTCATCGTAAATGCAGCTGGGGATGCATGATAGTCGTTATATTTTGCCTCAGCCCTTTTAATCCAACTTTTTAAAGAAAAGGAAAAGCGAAAAGTAGATAAAATAGAATAAAGCCACACTGAACGAAACTTTTTCATTTCGATAACCTTCAAGTTAACTCCTAACTTTGTTAAGTGGTTAATTACTTGTTTTTCTACCCCTGAAAAACCAACACTTAAAACTAGCAATTTCATTTACAATCCTTTTTTATTTTCTCAAAAATTTAATGATACTAGAAAGAACACATGTGACATTAATCCTTCATTTTTCCTTATCAGTTAAGTTTACCAACCAATAATATAACGACTTTTATGGCCTAATATTTTTTTTAGAATCCAAGCAATAAGAATACAAATACCAACAACACATATAGTAAGTAAATGCCAATATAAGAAACCTTCCCAGTTTGCAGGCACTACACGTTTAATTACAAAGATCACAATGGAGTGAAGAAAATAGATAGCAAAACTAGATGAAGCTATTAATGATATAAACTTAATATCTTTTGAACAGAACCTTTCAAATAGCAAATAAACACCTAAAATTTGCATACCCTTTTCAATCAACCGAAGATCGAACCCAGCGTAAGTAAACATTTCTTTTGATAAATTACCGGGAATATTTAACACTACAAGTTGATATACGGATAAAATTGTTGAGCCTAAGATTAAAAGGGTTACATAACCCATTGAAATTTTTTTTATTTCCGTATTATAAGCCGAACATAGCATACCAAACATAAACATAGGTATAAGGTATACCACCGCTTGAAAAGGGTTCATGTTATCGGTAGCTCTGTGCGTAAACCCAGATATGATTATTAAACAACCTAATAACAATAATTGATTTTTAAGTGTGAACTTAGAATACTTTACAAATAATGGGCTCAAAATAAACACTAGTGCTATAAAAGGGATATACCAGTAACCTGTCAGCACCCTACCAGATAAAAAGTACAATATTGCAGGCTTAATATATTCAAGCCATATTCCCTGCCCCTTTATTGTAAAAAAATATTCCGGATACACTGGATATACTGTAACAGCGACAATAATTGGAAAAATGGATAAAAATATATACGGACTAATTACTGTTCTTATTTTCTGTTTAATAAATTTACTATATGAAAAGTTCTCAACCGATAAGTGATTAAATAAAAAACCACTAATAAATAGAAAATAAAATGTCCCCCCCATTAATAGAAATTTATACAAACCAGAATAAACAGATTCAGGGTGCCAATTAGAAACCCAGAATGTATGGTTAAAAACTATTAAAATTATAGATAAAGCTCGTAAGTTATTAAGTGAATGAAGGTACATAATATTTAACTTATATTTTGGTGTAATAAAAACAATTTATTGATTTGATTACTGGCTTTAAAACTATTAATTACTTGGTTCACATTGACAGGATTAATTTGTGCTGTTTGTATTTTTTTCCATGTTGACAATATGCCTTCAACCATTAAATCAACAGTTACTGCTTGATCATTATTAATATCAAGCATGAGTCCACATTCACCGGAAGCAAAAGTGCTGGCCATTTGCTCAAGTCTAAGCGAGCTTACTGGACGCCCACTACAAATAGCTTCCATTACGTATACTGGCCAGCCTTCAAATACAGAAGTAACAATACCCATGTGAAAATTTTGCCATAATTTTGCTATATTTGGTGAGCGCTGAAACCCATGACAAATAACATGTTCTTTCACTGCTTGGTATTCTGCAAAGCGATTAGGCTCGGATACACCAATATAATGAAACTCAACTTTACCATTAAGCTGTTCTGACAATTTTTTGATAATTATGAACATCATTTGGGGCCGTTTAAATTCATCTAGCCGGCCAGCAAAGGCTATTTTTAAAATGCCGTCTTCAATTAAATAAGGCGTTGCTTTAAATAAACTATCATCAACACTTACTGTCATGTAATGAATGTCTTCTTTTCTTTGAGGAAAGTCTTGCTGCAACCGTTTTGCTTGCTCTGAACTAACTGAAATAATACAGTCTGCTGCCTTCAAAGCCCGTGCTTCATTAAAGCGGTGAACAAACCACATTTTACTTAATAGAGAGTCAAGCTTTTGATTAGGATCTGCATCACCATGTGTTAACAAAACATGACATAAGTTATAAAAACGACAGAACCATGAAAATTCATAACGCTGTATTTCTATTGTACTTTTCATTTCTTTACTCAAACTTTTAATAGTTGAGCCAAATTTAAACAATGCAAAAAAGAAATTAAACGTTAATGATTTTAATGGGCTTTTAGCCGCTTTATTTATATGAACTTTAGTGGTATTTAAAATAGGTAAAAACTTATAAGTTTTACCCAGTTCATTTTGAAGTTCGATCACCTTACCTAATTCAAGTTCATTACTTTCATCAACACCAACAATGACTAAATCAAGATTATCTGGAATAAATTTAATGGTGTGGCGTACATGAGTTTCGATGCCACCTACTTTACAACCTCGAGGATCAAATGGGTGTAACGAAATGATTCTATGTATCTTCTGTGAATTATCATTAAAATTACTCATGATTACGCTTGTCTCTCATTTTGCAATATATCATTAAAGATCTGTTGTGTTTCTATTGCTGCTTTATGCCAAGTAAATTTAGCTTCGTTGGTTATAGCCAGAGAAGATATTTTAGAGAAATAATCATCATCTTCTATTAGTTTTTCCATGTAGTTGGCAAGTGCATTGGCATCTTCTAGTTCAATATATACCGCCCCTTCCCCACCTACTTCTTGCAAAACAGGTATATTGGACGCGATAACTGGCAAAGCAAATTTTTGAGCTTCTAATACTGGTAAACCAAAACCTTCATAAAGTGATGGAAAAGCTAAGAATCGTGCTTGAGAGTACTTTGTTGCAAGATCACTTTCTGAGAGGTACCCTAATTTAATAGGCGTTACTGCAACATTTAGTTCTTGTGCGAATTGTTCAAAATAGCCAACTGAGTCTCGGCCAATATGTTCAACAGGATAGTCTTTACC
Source organism: Colwellia sp. E2M01 (assembly GCF_018860585.1). Classification (GTDB taxonomy): domain Bacteria; phylum Pseudomonadota; class Gammaproteobacteria; order Enterobacterales; family Alteromonadaceae; genus Colwellia. The sequence goes on along the minus strand of NZ_JAHKPR010000023.1, from coordinate 15,703 downwards.
TTTCGCCTGTAAAATACCCATCGCTTCAATTAAGACTCTTGCTCCTTTATTAGGAGAAACATTAGCAACAAATAAACCTGTTTTTTTACGTTCTTGTTCTTGATATGTACCACTAAGGCAAGCAGCTTCTTGTACAACAGCAAGCTTATTTTTTACCCACGGATAAAATTTAATTAAGTCGTTTTGAGTATTATTTGATACACATATAAACTTTTTAGCTCGCTTTAACATGCGAGGGTAAAAAATTTTCCACCATAATCTATGATGAAACTTATAACTTGCAGGTGATACATCAAAATAAAGATCATGTGTAACGGCTACTAAAGGTGTTTTACCTAAAAAGCAACCAACAGGATCAGGGTTAAATTCTAGTGAAATTTGATGTTCTTTTATCAATTTAGGAATAATGATTAATTGTTTAATAATGTTTTTTGGCATTGACTCAATATAAGGTAAGGTAATTATCTTTAAACCTTTATTTCTCAACATTTTAGGGAGGTTTTCTTCTTCCCAACATGTGACTAATATATAATTAAACTCATCAAGATCTAATAAACTATTTAATACATAAAATAAATAATTAGATATACCCGAGATTTTATTTCCAGGCTCTAATAAATGATTAATTAATATATTTTTTTTCATTCAAAATTACTCTTTATTATCATTTGTATTAAATAAAGATGAGATAACGTTTAAACGATCACATTCAGCTATTTCATTCCATTTTTCGACATTGGTTACTGAACGTTGTACTTGAGACTTCAAGTTGTTTTCATCTGAAAAAAATGCGGTTATAGCGTCTACTGATCTAGGTATATTATTTACATCAATTAATAAACCTGATTTGCCTAATACTTCTTGAAACACTAAGATATTTGACGCAACAATAGCTATACCACTGTACTGTAATTCAAGTAAAGGTAAGCCAAGACCTTCATCATGAGATGATGATAAATAAAAGGTTGATGACTCAACTAATTCTTTAATATCTGCAGCAGAAAGATAGCCATGACAAGTTACCCCCTCAGCAGACTTAAGTGCTTGAGCATCATCTCCCCACCCTACTCTACCAACAATATGTAGTTCAATTTGAGATCCTAATTTATCTTGTAATGCTTTAAACAGTTTAAGAGCACCTAGATAGTTTTTTCTTGGTTCAACCGTTCCTAACATAACAATTTTTAATTTTTTTAAAGTTATGTCTTGGTATTTATTTTCATCGGCTTGTAAGTTAAATACATTTTTAACCACTGGACGATACAAAATAATTTCGGCATCCGCTTTACAAAAATTACGTAGTTCTTTTTCTGTTTTTTTTGAGTTAACAATAAAAAAACCTAGATGCTTAACTGCATATGCCAAAGAGGGTCGCATGTAATATTTAGCTCTTTGGTTTAACTCTTCTTGCCTTGTTAGTAAAAATAAGTCATGAATATATGGAATTAACCTTTTTTTAAGGATTAATGATGCCAATATAGAAGGAGGAAAACCCGGTGTCACCACCTTTACTTTAGGACTAAATAGCCCTTTAAAAACAAGTCCAAACCATTGTTGTATAATTAAATGCAATGTATTTGATGATTGCAGGTGATATATATCTTGCGAATTTAGCGCTTTACTTGAAAATAACTCTTCGGTAATCCTTTCTATACCTGTGGTATTTCTCCCTAAATGGGTGCAATCAATAAGTACTTTAGTATTCTCTGAACCTTTACAAAATTCCATTTATTGGGTGTCCTTATGTTGCTTGTATTCCGCTATTGCAAGAAACAAAAAAGACCACGAACTAATGAGGTATCGTTTAGCTAATCTACGAGGCTCACTAAGTAATCTAAACAACCATTCAAGCCCAAACTTTTGCATCCATAGTGGTGCTCTTTTCATCTCTCCTGCAAAGAAATCAATACCCGCACCAAAGCCAAAACCTTTAACCCCTTGAAGTTTATCTCTATTAGTATCCATCCATAATTCAGACTTAGGAGCTCCGACACCAAAAAACAAATGAGTCACGTTGTTTTGAGCAATGTTAGTTAATATTTCTTCTGTAAACTGTTGATCTTTTTCAAAGCCAAAATCAGGAACAATAACTCTTTCATTAGCACCCTTAAAATTATTATCTATTAACCAACGTTTAAGAAAATAAGCAGTATTTTTCTGCGCTACAATGAAATATGGACTGTGTTTTTCTTGATCTAGTTTGTTCATGATCTTAGGAAACAAATCAGCCCCTGTAATACGCCCTTTTACATCTTGATTCATGAAACGAAGAAACTTAAAAACAGGAAAACCATCGGCCGTGACTATCCATGCATCTTCACACAATTTTTTAAATTGATTATTTTTTTGCATAGTAACTAGATGATCGACATTCGTCGTTACTAATAACTTAAACTTACTGTCATCTATACTTTGAGTACTTACTACTTGTTCGACAATTTCATTTGTCGTTAGAGAAGTAAAATTCAATCCGAAAAATGTCTTTTTTTGCATTTTATGCTTCCAAGTTTATAAAGCCTACCTATTGCTAATCATTCACTTAATTCATACATTTAATAAGCATTTTTATCTGTAAATGATCTAAAAATGGTATAAAAAACAATTTTCACATCAAACCAAAGCGACCAACGACGAATATAATCAAGGTCATACTTTATCCTCATTTCCATTTTATCTATGGTGTCCGTCTCACCTCGCCAACCATTAATTTGAGCCCAGCCGGTAATACCTGGTTTAATTTTGTGTCGAAGCATATAGTAGTCAACCGCCTTTCTATACTGCTCATTGTGCGCTACAGCATGAGGTCTTGGACCAACAACAGACATACCGCCCTGTAAGACATTTATAAATTGTGGTAATTCATCAAGTGAGGTACGGCGTAAAAACGCACCTAAGGGAGTAATACGGACGTCATTTTTAGTCGCTTGGGTAACAACATCGGTATTTTCTGTTACGGTCATTGATCTAAACTTCCATACTTTAATCCGTTTCCCGTTAAGCCCATACCTGTCTTGCTTGAAGATAATAGGACCTTTAGATGTGGTTTTAACCGCAATAGCTATAATCATTAATGGTATGGCAATGATCGTGAGGATAATACTAGATAGCACGATATCTTCAATTCGCTTTATCAATGCATAAGTTCCTCTCATAGGATTACAATAAACACTGATCGTTTGTATATCGCCAACTTGCGCCATGGAAGCGCTCATCATACTAAACATAAACAAATTAGGTACAAGTTGTACATTTACTGTGGTATCTCCAAGCAAATGTAGAATTTCCGTGATACGATCTTCAGCCGTTAACGGTACGGCAATATAGATGACATCAAATTCATTCCGTTTAGCACGTTCAACGCCTTCATTTAGTGTACCTTGAAAATTACCATGAAAACCTTCAGGTAAACGAGACTCGTCTCTATCATCAAATACGGCTTGTAATCTAAATCCTGTTTCAGGGTGCTCTAATATTTGTTTAGCGAGTCGTTCCCCTTCTTTTGTGATGCCAATTATGGCAACAGAACGAATATTGATACCTTTTCGGCGAATATTCCTCAAAAACAATCCGAAACTTAAGCGCCAAGTGAATAATAATGCACCAGTAATAACATACCAAAGAGCGATAACCATGCGAGGGTATTCGACAGTTGCCTGACTAAAAAAAACATAAACAAGGATTAAACTAAATGCTACAGTCCAAGAGAGTGTTGCGTTAAATATTATTTCTTTGAAAAAACCATCTCGCCATGAACGATATAAAGCGAACATTTCAGCAAAAACAGAGAAGCCAATAATGGCAATAAGAGATAGTAAAAATAAGTCTTTACTGAAGTGGCTATGACATAAAGTAATCGCAATAAATAACGATAGTTGAATAATAGCAACGTCGACTAATCGGTAAAATGTTGCAAATTTATTAATGTTATTCTTTATAAAGCCATTACTACTTAGCATAAATAGATATATCCTTATTAATATTAATACAGTTAAGAAATTTAGATAACCACATCCCAATGTTTAAATTACCAATTAACTAGCTCATAACTCCTTAAATTCATGATCGATACCGCATGATATTTTTATTAAAGGTCACGCTGTACAAATAAGAATCTTATCTTTCTTTAGATATTTGGACTATTGGTTACATGACCTAGGTTAGTAAAATATAAAATCAATATATTCAACGAATTAGCTCATGCCCCAGTTATTTTTTAACGTATTATTTTTAGATATAATTAGATTTTTTGCTCTCTTCAATTAGAGATATTACTCTAATAGATTGTAAAATCAATTTGTAAACATTCAATTATGGTTGATTTTTTATCAACAGTAGTATGATAAATAGGCTATAAGTGACTTATTTTAACTTGTTATTACGATTGAAAGGAACGTAGGATTTAGGTATTTTAACCAGTACAGGTGATCAGTAATTTAACGGACTTGGTATTAAATAACGCTGTAGTTATGGTAGGTGTAAAAGAAAAGAATAGTTTTAGTTGGTTTAAAAAAACAAAAAAGCCTGAATAATTGCTTATTCAGGCTTTTTCTCAATCGTTCTTTATAGAAGAATCTATAAGAAATATTTTTATTTCTTAGATAATTTCTCTTTAATACGTGCTTTACGGCCAGATAGCTCGCGCAAGTAGTAAAGTTTAGATTGACGAACATCACCACGACGTTTCACTTCAATTGAGTCAACAATTGGGCTATGTGTCTGGAATACACGTTCAACGCCTACACCGTTCGAAATTTTACGAACCGTGAAAGCTGAATGTAAGCCGCGGTTTTTAACAGCGATAACTACACCTTCAAACGCTTGAAGACGTGATTTATCACCTTCAGTAACTTTTACTTGAACTACAACAGTGTCGCCCGGAGCGTATGCTGGTAGATCAGTTTTTAATTGCTCTTGTTCGAGCATTTCAATAATTTTACTCATAATACCTTCTTCCTAGTGTTCACAGTCTAAGTGGTTTATTTAACTTGCTTTTGCTTCTTATTTGAGGCAATTATAGTCGCAAGCGCTTTTTCCTGCTCAGCTGTCAGAGCTAGGTTATTTAATAGTTCAGGTCTTCTAGTCCACGTTCTAAGCAAAGATTGCTCTTGTCGCCATAAGCGTATATGTTCATGATTACCACTAAGTAACACTTTTGGTACTGCCATTTCTTCACCCGAAGGTGTTGTCATGACTTCTGGCCGAGTGTAATGAGGACAGTCTAATAAACCGTTAGAGAAGGAGTCCTGCTCTGCTGATTCTGTGTGTCCTAATACGCCTGGCACTAACCGTGCTACCGCATCTATTACATTCATTGCAGGGAGTTCACCACCACTTAAAATGTAATCGCCAACCGACCATTCTTCGTCAATATCTGACGCGAGTAATCGCTCGTCTATGCCTTCATAACGTCCTGCTATAAATATCAGTCGGCTATGTTGTGCTAATTCACTTACGCCTTGTTGATCAAGCTTTCTTCCTTGCGGAGACAAGTATATGACCTTGATATTACTATCAACATCACCAGCATCTAGCGCGGCTTTACGCGCAGCACTTTTGGCTGCATGTATTGCATCACGTAATGGTTGCACCATCATTAACATGCCCGGACCACCGCCATAAGGACGATCATCAACGGTGCGATGTTTATCATGGGTAAAGTCTCTTGGGTTCCATGACTGAAACTCAATTAACCCATTACGAATCGCTCGACCTGTTACCCCGTACTCCGTGATAGCATTGAACATTTCGGGAAAAAGGCTAATTACCCCAATCCACATTTTGTTCGTCTCTTTATCAGAGGCAATGCTAGTCACAAGTTAAAAACCTGGATCCCAGTCAACACAAATTTGTTTATTTTCAATGCTAACGGACTCAACAACTTGTTCAAAAAGATACGGAATTAATCGTTCTTTTTTACCAAAGCCGTCATTCAAGTTAGCTTTCACAACCAGTACATCATTAGCGCCAGTTTCCATCATGTCAGCAACCACACCTAGGTCGTAACCTTTGTTAGTCACTACAGACATTCCTATTAAGTCGCGCCAGTAAAAATCATCTTGCGACAATTGTGGCAACGATGCGGCATTGGTTAATATTTCTGAGCCGACAAATACTTGCGCATCATCACGGTCATCAATACCAGCCACTTTCACAATAAGAACTTTGTTATGCTTGCGCCAATCAGTTATTTCAACTGTTTGTGTGTTATTCCCTAATTTTAATGACCAAGGGAAATAGTCAAGTATGGCCTCAGGCTCATCAGTGAATGAATGAATTTTTAACCAACCTTTGATACCGTAAACAGCGCCTACTTTACCTAAGATGATTTGATCTTCTTTACTCACGAAATTCTCCTACTACCTACTAAGCTATTAAGCCGCAGATGCGTCTTTAATTAACTTAGCCACACGATCAGATACACCAGCACCTTGACTTACCCAGTGGGTAATACGGTCTAGATCTAAGCGTAATTTTTCTGCTTGACCTTGTGCTGTTGGGTTGAAGAAACCAACTTTCTCGATGAAACGACCATCGCGAGAGTTACGGCTATCTGCAACAACAACCTGATAGAATGGACGCTTTTTAGCGCCGCCACGAGCTAAACGAATGGTAACCATATCGTCCTCTATTATGTTAAGTGTTAAACGGATTTTCCAGACATTTCCCGTCATCTAGTGACAGAAAAGCTCGCGTATTCTACGCTTCTGATAGATTTTTACAAGCTTTATTTATTTACAGTAAGCTGATATATACGCCTGGTAAGGTTAAAATATTCTCTTATCAATTAACCTTGTTGACCTATAGCTTATTTAAGGCGGGGTTGATAGCGATCTCGCCTCAGAAATCGCTCAGTAAATAACAAGTAAAATAGATTATAAACTAATTAACTAGGCTGTTTTAGATTCATGCCATGAAGGCGTTGCGAGTAACTCAGTGAAATCTTCAGCAGTAACGGCTTTACTGAAGTAATATCCCTGCATCGCATCAATATTACAGCGTTCAATAAACTTACATTGCTCAGCGGTTTCAACACCTTCAGCAGTAACCTTTAAATCGAGTTGTTGAGCTAACGCTGTAATTGCAAGAACCGCTTTAACATCAAGTTCATTGTTAGTTAAACCTTTAGTAAATCGACGATCTATTTTTAACTTACTTAACCCGAGTTTAGGTAAATATTTCATAGAAGAATAACCTGTGCCAAAATCATCAAGAGCAACGGTTACATCTAATGCGCCTAATAATCGTAATTGCAACATAGACTGCTTAACATCTTTCATTATTATATCTTCTGTTATTTCTAATTCTAAGTATTGCGATTCAAGGTGTGTGGCATCAAGCGAAGTTGCTACGGTTTCAGCGTAATCATGTAAACCTAATTGCATTACCGACAGGTTAATAGACATAACGATTTTTGCTAGCCCTTGATCTTGCCATGCTTTATTTTGTTGGCAAGCTTTAGTAAGCACCCAGTCACCTATTTCATTAATAAGACCAATATCTTCTGCAATAGGAATAAATACATCAGGTGCCATTTCGCCAAGTACTTTATTATTCCAACGTAATAACGCTTCAGCACCAATTATTTTATGCGTTTCCGTGCTAACAATGGGTTGGTAATGTAGTTCTAACTCATTTTTTGTTAACGCATTACTTAATTGCTCAGCTATCTTTTTCTTAGTATTTACTTGCTCTTGTATTTCTGCAGAGAAAAAAGCAATACTGTTTTTGCCTTGCTCTTGTGCAAAACGTACCGCTTTATCTGCATTCTTAATTAATTCTTTACCATGCTCACCATCGTAAGGGTAGGTTGCAACACCAATATTGCTAGTGATGTATATTTCTTGCATTTCAATGCTATAAAACTTAACTAGCTTATTTAGTATGTTTTTAACAATATTATGTACATTTTCTTGCGGAGATAATGACTCTAGAATAATAATGAATTCTACTCCATTGATCCTAGCTAAGGTGTCACCTGGACGTAGCTCTCTTGTTAAACGTTTAGCCACTTCTTGCAGTAATTTATCGCCAGCATCATGTCCTTGTTGAGTGTTTACCGCTTTAAAGTCATCGATAGTTACATAAAGTACACCAACTGAAGTTTTATTTCTTGAAGCTTGAGCGATGGCGTGGTCGAGGCGGTCATGACATAACGCTTGGTTAGGCAAGTTGGTTAATTGATCATAAAAAGCAAGCTCTCTGATTTCACCTGAGGCTATATTTTGTTTTTTTAACTGTTTACTTAAGGTGAAATTAAAGCGAAATAACAATGCAATAGTACCGAGCATTGTAATACAAATAAAAGCTGTAAGTTTAGCTAGTTGTCCATAGTCTTCAGTATTAAGTAGTCCTGTGATTATACTTTCTGTATCGATAAAACGTGTCGCGTAAAGCAAACTTGTTATAACAACTAAAAAAATAATGCTTTCCAAAACTATTGCATAACGTTTAAAAACACTGTCCTCTTTAGTTTGTGCCATGCCTGTACGAATAGGCGATGTATGATCTTTATGTGTAGCCATTATTCATTGTCCTCACTGTGAACTTCTCACATCAAATACTTAACGACAAAAATTGCGATTATTTACCGTTAAGTTTTAAGTATAGCTAGGCTCAAAGAAAGTTGTGAAAATTAGGTTAAAATAATAAGACTAAATTAATTATTATTGTTTTAAGTTAAGTTTTATTAGTATAAATAGAGAGTATAAAAAAGGCTGCATACGCAGCCTTAACTTTTACAAAACACACATTACTATTACTTGCTTTGTTATATTGCGGTTGGCTTAACGACCGAACATACCGCCGCCGCCCATTCCTGGTGGCATCATGCCCTGCATGCCGCGCATCATTTTCTTCATACCGCCTTTCGCTGACATTTTCTTCATCATTTTTTGCATTTGGGTAAATTGTTTAAGCAGTTTATTAACGTCTTGAATTTGCGTGCCAGAGCCCATAGCAATACGGCGTTTGCGGGAACCTTTGATAATGTCAGGACGTTCACGTTCACCTGGCGTCATCGAATTAATAATGGCTTCCATTTGCGTAGTAATTTTATCATCCATGCCATCTTTAATTTTGTCAGACATATTACCCATACCCGGTAATTTATCCATCATGCCCATCATGCCGCCCATGTTTTTCATTTGTACTAGTTGGTCACGAAAGTCCTCTAAACTAAAGCCTTTACCACTTTGTACTTTTTTCGCAAGTTTTGCCGCTTGCTCTTTATCTACTTTTTGCTCGATTTCTTCAACAAGAGAAAGTACATCACCCATGCCTAAAATACGTGAGGCAATACGATCTGGGTGGAAAGGCTCTAATGCTTCAATCTTTTCACCAACACCCATAAATTTAATAGGCTTGCCGGTAATGTGACGAATTGATAATGCTGCACCACCGCGGGCATCACCATCTGTTTTTGTTAAAATAACACCGGTTAATGGTAGCGCGTCATTAAAAGCTTTTGCAGTATTTGCCGCATCTTGACCTGTCATCGCATCGACAGTAAATAAGGTTTCTATTGGATTAATCGCTGTATGAAGTTGCTGAATCTCACTCATCATATCTTCATCAATATGTAAGCGACCCGCAGTATCAACAATTAATACATCAAAGTGGTTTTTCTTAGCGTGATCAATTGCTGCATTGGCAATATCAATAGGCTTTTGTTTGATATCACTTGGGAAAAAACCAACATTAATTTCAGTGGCTAAGGTTTCAAGCTGTTTAATAGCCGCTGGACGATAAACATCAGCACTTACTACTAATACTTTTTTCTTTTCACGTTCGGTTAAAAACTTGGCTAACTTGGCAACTGAGGTGGTTTTACCTGCACCTTGTAAACCCGCCATTAATACAATAGCAGGTGGAGCAGCTCTTAAATCAAGCCCTTCGTTGATTTCCCCCATAGCTGATTCAAGTTCTTTTTGTACTATTTTTACAAAAACTTGACCTGGAGTAAGGCTTTTAGAAACATCAGTACCAACAGCTTGCTCTTTAACTTTGGCTACAAATTCACGAATAACCGGTAAAGCAACATCAGCTTCAAGCAATGCCATGCGTACTTCACGCAAAGTGTCTTTAATATTGTCTTCGGTTAAACGGCCACGGCCACTAATATTTTTAAGCGTTTTACTTAAGCGTTCGGAAAGATTGTCAAACATGAAATACTCTAACAGCTAAGATTGAAAAAATTAATGCTGCTATTATACCCAAATATCTCTAAGATGCGACAGCAGATACTATCAGTTGTGATTTAGCATTAAGAAAAGTCGTATTATTAACCAACTAATCGTGCGATGAAAAACATTGCCATGCTATAGTAGAGTTGATTTTAATGACGCTAATGCCATATATAGATTAAAGAATATGTTATTAATGATACAAACAATAAAGCTGAAAAATACAGTTTTAACTTACGTACAGGTACATTATAAATGGAACAGTTAACAACTTTAGCGATAAATTTTTTAGCGTTAAGTGCTGAAGCTAGCCCGTGGTTATTATTAGGCTTACTCATTGCGGGTTTAATGAAAGCTTGGGTACCGAGTCAAATGTTAACCAAACACTTAGGTAGTGGTAAAGGTGCTATTGTAAAAGCAGCTCTTATCGGAGCTCCACTTCCTTTATGTTCTTGTGGTGTAATTCCTGTCGCTGCAGAGTTAAGACGAAGCGGCGCCTCGGCATCAGCAACCTCATCCTTTTTAGTTTCTACACCTGAAACAGGTATTGACTCGGTGTCAGTATCTTATGCTTTACTCGGCCCTATATTTGCCATTTATCGACCTTTTGCGGCAATTATGTCGGCTATTATGACAGGTTTATTAGTTGCAACGGTAAAAGAAGAAAATGTAAAGTTTCCTCACGCTCACAGTAAAGCAACGTCTTGTTGTGGTAGTAAAGAAACAGATAAAGAAGATAATTTATCCGTTGAAAAAGTTATGACAGAAGATAGTAAAAAATCATCTTGTTGTAGCAGCAAAAAAGTAGATAACGTTGAAAGTGCTCCACATTCAAACCATGAGCATTCACACCATGAACATTCAGCGCCTCAAAAAACGACTACCTCATGTTGCGCTAGTGAAACAACAGCAGTTACTAAAAAAGACAACGCTTTTATTAATAAAACCAAACAAGGGGTTTATTACGCATCAACTAAACTTATAGACGACATTATTATTTGGTTATTGGTGGGTCTTATCTTTGCCTCGCTTATTCGTACCTTTTTACCACAAGAGTTCTTATTAAGTTACGGTAGTGGCTTACCTGCCATGTTATTAATGATTGTAATATCAATCCCTATGTACATTTGTGCAACGGCGTCTACACCTATTGCTGCGGGCTTTATTATGGCAGGTTTATCGCCTGGGACCGCTTTAGTTTTTATGATGGCAGGTCCGGCAACGAATATCTCAACTTTAGGTGTTATTCGCAATGAAATGGGTAGCGCGGTATTAATCCGTTATTTACTTGGGGTTTCAATAAGTGCTATTAGTTTTGCATTACTGTTAGATTTCGTACTTAATTTTTATGACATAAACATTACCGATCAAATGCAGCATAGCCATGAAGTGTTACCACAATGGTTTGGTTTAGCGTGTGCTGGACTTATTGCCTTTTTATCAATAAAACCATTGCGACGTTTACTAATAAAATAATATTTCGTATATCTTCGTTTGGTAGGTTAAACATTACTTCTTTTGAAGCAGACCTATAAATTTGCCAGAATATGTTTAATTTAAGTCAATACTTTACGCTATTCACGTGGCGCTATTTTTTTTATCTGATAGAATCAATTTTTACTGTTTTTTTCAGGTAGTTTAGGGGTTTTTAGTGGATTTTTTGGTTATAGGATCAAGTTTAGGTTGTTTGCTATATATGCTTGCAACATTAGCCGTTGTCTCGCGCTTGTTTCATCCTACAGGTCCTAACAATAGGTTAGTTTTAAGTTTAGCTTTTTCGGCTATTTTAATACACACGGCGTTATTATTTTCTCAACAAACTTTAAACTTTAATTTACCTAATGTAGTTTCTTTAGTGAGCTTAACGATCACTATTGTTGTAACCCTTGTTGCGCTTAAATCTAAAGTCAATTTATTACTTCCTGTAGTATATGGCTTTACCGGGTTGTGGCAATTAGTCACTATTTTTCTACCACCAATAGATTCTATTCAACTGGTGAGTGATAAGTTTATTTTACTCAGCCATATCAGCTTAGCTTTAGTGGCTTATTCAATTTTGATTATTGCTACCTTATTCGCCTTTCAAGTTACATACATTAACGTAAAACTTAAGAGTAAAAATATAGCGGCTGTTGCTCATTTACCTCCTCTTATGCAAGTTGAAAAACAACTTTTTATTATTTTAACCCTTGGTACTGTCATTTTATTGATCAGTGAAATAATAGGCTTTATCTTTTTAGAAGGCTTTTTAGCAAAAGAAAATGCTCATAAAACGGTATTATCTTTACTCGCATTAACTATTTATAGTGTCATTCTTTGGGGGCATTTTGTTAAAGGTTGGCGTGGTCATCGTGTATTAGTGCTTATGCTAAGTGCTAGTGGTTTACTAACGCTGGCTTATTTTGGTAGTCGCTTTGTTAAAGAATTTATTTTATAAAGGCGTCGCTTATCTAAAATAAGTGACTTTATCTCGCTTACTCCTTAGCTAATTAACACTATTTATATTAAACCCTAAATTTGGGTAAAAAGTGTTTATTGATTTTTACTTTTATAGCCCTTACATATATTAAAAGCGGTTATTAATATAGGAAACCTCCTTCTTGGACAATATATCCACCCAGATGCTTTTTACCATTCTTGGCATCTTAATACTTATCTCAGCCTATTTCTCAGGCTCTGAAACAGGCATGATGTCTTTAAACAGATATCGCTTACGTCACCTCGAAAAAGAAAAACACAAAGGTGCAAAACGTGTAAGTAAACTACTAGCTCGCCCCGATCGTCTTATCGGGCTAATTTTAATTGGTAATAACCTCGTTAATATCGCCGCTTCATCTATTGCTACTATTATCGCTATAAGATTAGCTGTTGATGTTGGAATATCTAAAGATTTAGCCTTATTAATCTCAACTATTGTACTTACTTTATTGGTATTAATTTTCGCAGAAGTCACACCAAAAACACTTGCTGCTTTATATCCTGAAAAAATAGCTTTCCCAAGTTCTATAATTTTAACGGTGTTACTTAAAATCTTAATGCCTTTTGTGATGGCAGTTAATTGGATAACAAATGGTATATTAATGATGCTAGGTATTAGCTCAGAGCAACGAGAGCAACACAGCCTCAGTAGTGAAGAGTTAAGAACCGTAGTAAATGAGTCTGGAGCGCTATTACATCAACGTGATCAAGATATGTTGGTGAGTATTTTAGATTTAGAAAAAGTCTCTGTTGAAGATATTATGATCCCTCGTAGTGAATTAGTCGGGATTGATGTTAACAACGATTGGAAAAAAATTCAGAAGCAACTAACCCAAGCAAACCACACACGTGTACTTTTGTATCGTGACAGTATCGATGATGTAGTTGGTTATATTCATGCACGAGACGCCTTAAAGCTTTTATCTAAAAAACAATTTACTAAAGCAACCTTATTAAGATCTGTACGTGAGCTTTACTTTATTCCTGAAGGCACCCCGCTAAATATTCAATTATTAAAGTTTCAGCATGCTAAAGAACGTTTAGGCTTAGTAGTTGACGAATACGGTGACATTCAAGGCTTAGTGACCTTAGAGGATATTCTCGAAGAGATTGTTGGTGACTTTACTACCACAATGACACCAACTACAAGTGATGAGGTCAACTTGCAACCTGATGGTAGTTACTTAGTTGATGGTAGTGCCAATATTAGAGATATTAATAAAGAGATGTCTTGGGAATTACCAACAGACGGACCGAAAACACTTAACGGTTTAATCTTAGAATATTTAGAAGAAATACCTGAAAGTAACATTAGCTTACGAATAGCAGGTTATCCGGTTGAAATCATCGATGTAGCTGGCAATATGATTAAATCGGTACGAGTTATGCCTGAACATTTTGTTGGCGAAAGCACCGAAGAAGAGTAATTAACATAACAGTATAGTTAACCACAAAGTTATCCACAGATTAGGGTTTTCCTATAACTCGATCTATTTTCCACAATTTCTGTGGATAACAATAGCTACCCCTATCGGGGACTGCATTTTGCTATTTCAACATTTATTTCACAAAAAAATGACTTTTTTTCTTCGCATTTTGATAAATTTACTAGCTACTTCTGAAGCTATTATTCTAGCTAGCTTGGACAGTTTTTTACGATAAAAATTAAATATTGGCAGGCTTTATGCGAGTGTTTTTTTATTAATCAGTTAACTAGTTAGCTTAAATAATATCATCACCCATTTAGCCAAATGGTCACTTATACTACGCTTTACAAACCAACTTAATGGTATTACTAAAGCACTGTATTTCGCTTTAGTAATAAGTTTTACCCTTATTTAAGTCCAAACTCGAGGAGGTGTTTAAATGCTTAAACGTGAAGCGCTTTGGCACCACATTTATCCGACATTGACGCCGCAGTGATGTTATAGTGATAAAATATAAATAGGGGAAAAATTGCAGTCAGTAAAAATGTAAATCCTCACTTACTGCAACAATATTGAAATATCTAAATTAAGTAATCCACATGCTACAACTAATATCGTACAACTAGTTATCGAACAGGCTATATAGAAAATATTAGGGAGCAGAATAAAGCATAGCTCCTTAAGCAAAAAATAATCGCCACAACCAACCATGGTTCAAATCTTCTTCACAGCTTTTTAATTGACTACTATAACGACGAGCACGGTTATCAACTTTTCTCGATACTTTAACTAACCAAGCTTTCTTTTTATAACTCTTATTTTTAAATCCCCCCCAACCTTCATGGTAATTTAAGTATTGGTTATAAGCATCCCACTTAGAAACACCGTTCACTTTTTGAGTTTTATAAATAAACCACCCCATAAAATCAATTGCATCCGCAAAATCATCACGATCAGCACCAGAGTTACCTGTTTCTTTAATATAGTCTTGCCAAGTCATGGTTTTAGCTTGCGAGTAACCATAAGCTGTACTTATTCGCCCCCAAGGAATAAATCCTAACAAATAATCTCTAGGCGGCGCAGCATTATGACGAAATGAACTTTCTTGATACATCATACTCATTGGCACATGAATAGGAACACCCCATCGCTCACGCGCATCTTTCGCATCAAAATACCAGCTTGGGTGTTCACGGAATATTTCACATAAGTTTTCAGGATTTTTAGGTGGGGGGGTCGCACAACTTGCAAGCAAAAAGACACTTGCTAATGATATTAAGAGAATTTTACGTGAAAGCATAAACATGACGATTATTATATTTGTTTTTTATAATGCCAGAACCCCTTCCTTAATGGCAATCTTTAATCACGACTATTTATGCGACTACAAGATAACATACATCAAATAGCCAAGGCCTAGGTAAATGTAATAGGTAGTAAACATAAAATAAAAATTTAAAATAAAATGAACTAAACACTAAAACAGCACTCTTACTTAATAGTAAAGTTATTCCCTGAATGTTTTATGTTTAATATGTTGTTTGTTATGCGCTCTCTAGCTAATAGTTGAGCGCTTTTTTTTGACTAAAATTTATTACTTTGAAGTTATATACCTAA
>NZ_JAHKPR010000037.1:147422-168528 GCF_018860585.1 Colwellia sp. E2M01 | reverse complement strand
TACTGAGACTTCTCAGTAACATCTACTTGTAAATATATTTGAAATTAATTACACACGAAACAACGCTGTATATAAACACAGTTAAATGAATTTTGATAATGTCCTATTCTCCTTTTCTTGAAAGTATTAGACAGCTACTTCGTACGAAGCATTACAGTATTCAAACCGAAAAAGCATACTTACTTTGGATAAAGCGTTTCATTCTTTTCAATCAAAAGCGTCATCCTAAAGATAGGGTCACGCTTCTTCCTCATGTATTAATTGAACCACTTAAATCTCAAATAAACAAAGTTGACACATTACACCTTAAAGATTTAGCCGAAGGTGAAGGAAAAACGAGTTTACCTTCAGGCTTATCACGTAAATACCCTAAAGCTATCAGCCAACTTAAATGGCAATATTTATTCCCTTCAACAATGAGATGCAAGCATCCTACAGATGGGTATTATTGCCGTCATCACTTGCATTGGACTTCACTAACGAAAGCACTTAGTACTGCTGTTTTAAAAACAAGTATAAGAAAGCATGTAACAGCACATACATTTAGGCACAGTTTTGCGACTCAATTACTATTAAACGGGGCTGATATTAGGACAGTTCAGGAATTACTTGGACATAATGATTTAAAAACAACGCAAATATATACCCATGTTATTGGGCAGCATTCATCAAGAACATTAAGCCCTATAGATAGGTGACTTTATCGAAAGAATAAAACAGTAATCATTAGCTGCTAACTTTTATTTAATGTCCGCTTTCGTATCAAAGTGATCCTTTATAACTAGGTTTTAGAGAAAGCTCACATCAGTTTTAGGTCAAAATTTACAGAATGCTGTTGCACATACTAACGAGGAGTTGCCTATTTCCTACTGAAAATGGCAACTCGAAAGTCGGATGGTTTGTTGTCGAAGATGACACTTTATTGTCATCCTAAAGTTATCTATTATCCGAACATTAATAACTTGAACTTTGTTCCTAAATTCACACAAAGATGAGTAACGGTATCTAATTTGGAGGGTTACTGACTCGCCATTTTAACAAACACAACACTTGATAGCGGCGGCACAACAAAGCCTTTTTTGGTTATTTTGGCTTGTTTAACTACCTCATCAGAGCCATTTTTCTGAATTGGGTGTAATTGATAACCTTGTGCTTTTGCATAGTTAAATACTTGCTCTGTACTGCTTGTATTAAAAATAACCATTAAACTTTCAACGTTAGGAGCAACTGCCTCACCTTGAGTATCATCAATTTTCATTACAATTAAGTCAGGTTGTTCAGTATCCGTTGCCGCATTAAGAAAGCTGACTTTATCAATAATACTTTGCTCACTAGTTAATCTAAATAATGGGCTATTCATACGAATTGCTAATAAATCAATAAAGGTGTTACTGCTTTGTTCAATTTGCTTGGCATTAACTTGATCACGGCCTTGATGACCTTTCATTACTTCTTGAATCAACGGCCAGTTGGCTTCATCTTTTACCGCTGGTGGTAAACCAACATTATAGTAGTTTTCTTGCTTGGTAAAGTCTACGCGGTTAAACCAGTCGCTATAGTCGTAGCTGTCTCTCAAAAAAGATTTAGAGCGCATAAACTCTGAGCCCATATGAATAAACGGAATACCTTGGGCGAATAATGCGTATGATAAACTTTGCACATGCATGCGAACTCTATCTTCTGTTGAAACGTCAAATGCCAAGCGATATTGACTGTTGTCCCATAAGGTTTGATTATCATGTTTAGAAACATAGTTGATGGTATCTGCGGGATCTAACGCATAACCTGTTGGTTGATCGCCATAAGGAACATCTTTACCTAACACCACAATTGATTCGCCATTTTTTTCATCTGTAATACTTACATCAATAACAGTTTTCAACGGAAAGTTAATTAGGTTACCCGCTAAACCAATACGTAGTTGATCCATACGCAATGTTTGCTCTTGTTGAATTTCCACTTGGCTTTTAGTTGATTGTTTATCATTAGGAAAGGTTGCTAAGCCATTACCAACACCTTGGGTGTCACGGGTGTTATTACCGCCGCCGCGCACGGCATCACGTAATCTGTCAGAAAAAGTACCTATTTCAGTGCCCCCAAGCTCTAATTGACTGGCTTGAATAAATTGGCTGTTGCTTGCCACTTCACCAAAGTTCCAACCTTCACCATAAAAGTAAGTATCGCTATCTACTGCACGTACCGCTTCTCTTGCCACTAACATAGCATCTTTTGGTTGGTGTCCCATTAAATCGAAACGAAAGCCATCTATTTTATAGTCTTTTGCCCAAACCACTAACGAGTCAGTCATCAGTTTGGCCATCATCACTCGCTCGGTTGCTGTGTTATCACAACAAGTCGATTGCTCGATTTTCGCGGTAATAGGGTCAAGTCGGTGGTAATATTGCGGAACAATTTTATCCAGTACTGATTTAGGCTTTAAACCGGCTTCGTAAGTATGGTTGTACACCACATCCATAATCACTCGAAAACCTAAATTATGTAAGCTTTGTACCATTTCTCTAAATTCAACTAAACGGGCAACGCCTTGTGCATCAACCGCGTAACTGCCTTCTGGCACTGTGTAATGATAAGGATCGTAACCCCAGTTGTAATCATCTACTTCTCGTAATTCGCTCACCAATAATTGCGCTTGCTCACCTTCAACCGAGTAACTATTTAGTAATGATTTGATTGATTGCTCAGCATTATAAGGTTGCTGACAAAGGGTTGTTTGCGGTGCAATACTACACACTTTAGCAAGGTTATCGTCAAGCGATAATCGCATAGCAGGATCTTCGTTGACTGTGCCAATATCATAGGTAGGCAGTAGGTGAATGTTATTTAAACCGGCTTTTTGTAAAGATTTTAAGTGCTTTATGCCCGCAGAGTTATTCTCACTAAAAGCTTTATATTTACCTTTAAATACAGCATTGCTTAGTTGCGGATCATTGCTACTAAAGTCCCTAATATGGGTTTCATAAAAAACATTATCTTCAACGTTTTTCACCGTTGGTATTGGGTGAGTAAGCCAGTTTTCAGGTTGAGTTACGGGATCATTTAAATCAACAACTTGTGAGTACTCACTATTTACCGATAAACTTAAAGAGTAAGGGTCGGTTACGGATAACGACTCAACTTGCTTTGTTTCAGGATGATAGACATCTATTTGGTATTTATAAAAAGCATAGCTTGCTTCACTACCCGTTATTGCTTGCCAAATACCAGTATGAGTATCTTCAATCATAGCAATATTGCCACCGGCTAGTGGTTGTAAATTATCATCAAATAACTGCACTGAAACCGCTTGTGCTGTCGGTGCCCACAATTTAAAACTGACATTAAGGTCTGCTGAATTTTTTGTTTGTTCTGATTGACTACTTACTTTATTACTTACTTTAGTACGCACTATGGTTGCGCCTAAATCAGTCACCTCGTCGGCATCATTATCACCTTGGGTATAAAGTGCATCAATTACTGGCCCCGTTTGCACATAAGCTATTTTTTTAGCTTGGCTACTTGCCACAACTTCAGAGTTACTCTGCGTCGCATCAGTTGCAACAACCAGTATTTGACTTTTTAACCAATGTTTACTGTCTGCTGGGGTGAGTTGTACGGTAAAAGCTTGAAAGTCTGCTAAATGCGGGAATTTACTGGCTAACTCTTCAGGTAAGTTTACGGGAGATAAATCAATCGCGGTAAACTCATTAGTTTCAGGCGTGGTTTCAGTTGAAGTAATTGCGGCTTTTTTGCTACGTAATTCTTTGCTAAGCAATTGTTTACTAAGTAACTGATAGTGATAACTTTCATTCGACTTAGGAAGAACTAATAAATCGTGTGTTAACCAGTGCGCTGATGAGTCGCTCGGTAAATTAATAAGTTCATTCGCATTGAGCTTAATCAATTTTTTAGTTGGCGCTAAAGCACCTTGCTCACTTGCTTGTTTATCTATTTGGTTATTTTGAACCGTATGATTACCGCTACATGCAGCAACGAATAGTAAAGCCGACATCGCCAGGTAAAGAGGACTATAACTAGACTTCGAATAACTTGACTTCGAAGAGAGCTGCACTGATGAATGTAAAGAGTGTGCGCTATAACGAGTAAATAAAGGAATTTTCATAATAAGTTACCATAAGACGTGGCCATAAAATTGTTATGGCTCTTAACTTACCCTGTTAGCTTTTATATAAAAACAGCTTTCACCAAACTGCATACGTATTCAGTTTATTGAGCGTCTTTATTCTCTCTTTTACTTTGAAAGTGCTACTTAATATATCCCGCTTAAAGAAGTAAAAAGGCTTGTTGATTTTACTCAACAAGCCTTTAATTTCGTTTTACTTTTTTAAGCGACTTAAATACTCGTTAAACACTATTCAAGCACACGCTAACTTTAAAAATTGATTACTCACATTCTTGAATAATCAAAGTACCAATATTTGTGCCTTTACTAGGGTTAGCCTCATTAAGTGTTAACAAGAAGCTGTATCTACCTGCAGCTAAATTAGCTTTGTTATTATCAGTACTAGCATCATCGTAGGCTACACTGTAGCTAGCGCCAACCAATAAATTTTCACTATTGATTGTTGTTGCGCCTTCTGCTTGTACCCATAATTGTGTTTGCCAATCAGCATCATCTGAAGCAAGTTTAAATTGCATCGCACCAGAAAAATCAGCTACTGCTTGATATACGTTATTACCTTTATAGCGTAAACGATAATCCTCTGCTGCGTTCCAGCCAGAATGATCACCTTTAACATAAAGTTGACCGCCACCTGCAATATTAAACGGAATAGGATCGCTTGAGTCAGCTAACGCATCACAACTAAAAGTAGGTTTGATACTAGTAATAGTAACCGCTGGCTTTTCAGTATTTGCGTCTAACTTAATAGTATATAAACCGTCACTTTCAGCTGTAAAGGTCATATTGCCATCTATGTCACTTACCATCACTGAATCGGCTGTAAACGTAACATTGCCGAAACCTAAATTTACATCGCTCCAATCAGCATCAGCAAATTTAAAGGTTTGTTCACCAGCTATTAATTCTACTTCAAGAGTATAAATTCCCTCTTCTTCATACGTAAAGAGGTAATTTTCACCTGTCCCCCAGTCATTCATACTACCGCGCATGTAAACCGCTGACTCACCGAAAGGAGCAACATCAGGTAAGTCACGAAGTAAACCTGCTGGTAAACCGTAGCCTTGGCTACCACTTTGTGGCTTAACAAATACAGCAGTCGTTAATGCAGGTACGGTAAATGTTCCAGCCTCTTCGCTAAAGCTTGCCATTTGTACTGTGCTATCAATTGAGCTTTGTTGCACGTTATGCAATTCAAAACCTGTTGCTTCAACAATACTATGTGATTTTTCAGCATTTGAACCATTAATAATCACTACAACGGCATCATTAGCGGAGTCTAAATCGGCTAAACCAGTACCGTCATCAAGGCTCATTACAATTAAGCCTTGTGTTTGATTACGGCCAGTATTGTGAAAACCTACGCGGTCGTAAACATCTGTTGCGGTAGTTAATTTAAATAATGGAGAGCTATGACGAATCGCTAAAAACTCGGTAAATACCGCGCTGGCAAATTCAATATCATTTTGTTGAATATCAATCTCGCTATTAGCAATAAGTTTAAGCATATCAGGCCATTTAGCTTCGTTGTCTTCAGCCAACGGTAAGCCTTTATTCCAGTTGCTAGTCATTAATGTAAAATCAACTTTGTTATACCAATCGCCCGCATCGTAAGTATTTCTGTCCATTGATTTAGTACGAATGAAATCACCACCAAATTGGAAGAAAGGAATACCTTGACTCATTAATGGCATAGTTGCCGCGATGTTCTGTGCTCGTACTCGGTCACTTAACATCATATCCGTTGGTAAACCATACTGTAATTGGTCCCACAAAGTTTCATTATCATGTTTTGACACATAGTTAATAATGTCGGCAGGGTCTTTAGCATAAGATGATTGATCAAAGTTTTTAGCTGACTTAGTTCGACCACTTTTGTCTTGTAGTTGGTAATCTTCTAAGGTACCGGCAAGACCTAAGCGAATGGTATCTTGATCAGCAAACTTATCATCACTGCCAAAAAATGACGCGCCACGAATAGTATCCCGCGGTCTGTCGTTAAACGTACCAACCGAGGTGCCCGCCATGTTATTTTGTTGTGCTTGGGTATAACCGTGATCGGTACGCGTCCAACCTTCGCCATAAAAATAATTATCACTATCAATTGCTTGTACTGCAGTACGCGCAGTAGTTATTGAATCAACCGAATTATTACTCATAATATCAAAACGGAAACCGTCAAACTTATACTCTTTAGCCCATACTAATAATGAATCTTGCATTAATTTATCCATCATTACATGCTCTGGCGCAGTATCGTCACAACAAGTTTCTTTCAGTACATTACCTGTGATTAGATCGCGTCTATGATAATAACCAGGTACGACTTTATCTAATACTGAATTTTCATTTAAACCCGATGAGTTAGTATGGTTATACACAACATCTAGCACAACGCGTAAACCTATACCGTGTAAGGCTTGGTTCATAGTACGCATTTCAAGTATTCTGGCAACGCCATCAGCATTAGATGCATAGCTACCATCTGGTGTAGTGAAATGCTTAGGGTCGTAACCCCAGTTAAAACTATCTAAACCACGGATTGATTGGGTTAATGCTTGCGCATCTTCAGAGTCAGCGTCATAGCTTTCAAAGACTTCAAGTAAAGTACTCGCTGCATCTTCTTCACTACAAACGGCTGCATTTGGCGATTTAACACATAAATCTCCTACCGTGTCGGTAATATTAACAAGCTTTTCTTCATCTTCATTAATACTAGCGATGTCATTGGCTGGTAGCATTTGAAAATGAGTTAACCCCGCGGCAGTTAACGATTTTAGATGCTTAACAGGTGCTGAGTCTTGCTCGGTAAACGCTAAATACTTACCACGATTCTCTTCGCTAGTACTGCTATCAAGTACACTAAAATCGCGAATATGACCTTCATAAATAACCGCATCTTCGGGGCTGGCTATGACAGGAATAACATGATCTTCCCAACCAGCAGGTTTAAGATCCGCGTCTGTTAAATTAACAAACTGAGAATACTCACCATTAGTTGATAAAGACACAGAGTACGGATCTGTTGTTTCCAAGGTTTCAAACGCTAGGTTTTGCTGATGGTATACTGATAATTCATAGCGATAAAATAAACGGTCATTACTAATTGGTGTGCTAAAAGACCAAATACCGGTAGTATCATCAAGTACCATCTCTTCTGTAGATTGCAGCTCTTTGGCGCTGTTATATACTTTTAAATTAACTGTTTGAGCGGTTGGCGCCCAAACACTGGCAGTAATATCATTACTATTATAGATTAAGCCAAGTGATGCTTCGTTAGCATCAGCTTCACCTTGCGTATATAAAGCATCGATAACACGCGGTGTTTGAACATAAGTTGCACTTATAAGCTCATCGTTTACATCGTAAGCTATTGCAAGTAATTTACCTTTTAGCATACTTTTAACTTTGTCATTTTCTGCTGTTGTTGCGGTAAATGTCGTTAAATCACTATAACGCGGCATGCCTAGCTCTACGGCAGTGTTATCACCTTGCACAATAAACTCAAGGTAGTTATCACCGGCAATACCCGTATCTGGGTCGTACCCTAAATCATCAACGTCGGCGCTATAAATACGTACTTTCGCCGTATCGGCATTATCTACCTGCCAAAAAACCGTTTCAGGTGAAACCCAGTGGGCGGCGGTATTTACTATAAAAGCCCCTGTAGGGTAAAGCGTAGCTTCGGTGTGTAATTCACTAAAGCCTGATAATGTCCAAAAAGTACGGCCACCTGTTAGGTCAAATTTCAAATCACCGCTACTAAGATCTTTATCATCACCATTATGTAATATGGCATTAGCACATTCGTTATGTTCGGCACTTAAATTAAGTAACCAGTAAGCACCATAGTTCGGATCGGTACCTGTTTGCATTTGTCCTGCGGTCCATTCAGTACCGCCATCTGCAGTAAAATCAGCATAAGCATTACATGCTTCATTATTCCATAAATGTAACGCCCACCCCTCATATGCACTATCAGGACGATTATAAAAAATTAATAGTTGATCATCTCCTGCCTTAACGGTTGGCTCTGGTAAGGTAACAACGACTGGTGTTGTATCAGGCGTCTCAGTATTATCATTATCTCCCCCACAGGAAATGACACTTCCTGAGATAAGTGTTACCAGTACAAGTTTTTTAAAGTTAATTGGTATATTCAAAACTATATCCTCATTGTTTTATTAGTATTGTTTTTTAGTTTCCCTATTAACTTAATCAGTTGTTGATTTTTAAAACAGCCACTGCATACGTATTCAAAGGTAGTCCCCCCTTTTGAATACGTATGCAAACACTATTCAAAACTAGGTTTAGTAACTTATATTGAAGTTGTTCCAATGATTCGAAGAAAATACTTTCTACAGCTAAGCTCAAAGAAAGAAGGTCAGAACGAACAGTTCAATAAACGACATGTACGCCAATATAAAAAAACAACGACTGTTGTTCATATAATAAATTAAGCTAACCGGACGTTACTTGATTAAATTTAGTAACCAAGAAAGCTAGGGGATATAAGATGACAAATTTCAAAAAGAATAAATTAACAATAGCGCTTTTATCAAGCGGTTTAATAGCACTAAGCACACAAAGCATCGCTGCAGAAACTGATGCTTCTGCGAAAAAAGATGAAAAAGAAGTCGAAACAATTCAAGTTACTGGTATTCGCGGCAGCCTACAAAGAGCACAAGCAATTAAAATGAGTTCAAACTCTATTGTTGAAGTGCTTTCTGCTGAAGATATCGGTAAATTACCTGATACAAGTGTTGCTGAGTCTTTATCTCGCCTTCCTGGTGTAACCGGTGAACGCCGTAATGGTAGAACGAGTGGTTTATCCGTACGTGGTTTCAATGAAAACTATGTTGGTACTTCATTAAACGGCCGTGAATTACTAGGTATGGGCGACAACCGTGGCGTAGAGTTTGATTTATATCCAACTGAAATTGTATCTAATATTGTTGTCTATAAAACCCCTGAAGCGGGAATAATTACACAAGGCATTGGTGGCACCATTGATTTAGAAACAGTAAGCCCATTAAATGCCGATGCATCTATGACAATTAATGCCGTATATGAACAAAATGAAAAAGAGTCTGCTAACCCAGATTTTGACAATAACGGTCATCGCATCTCTTTCAACTTTGTTGATCAGTATATGGATGACACCTTAGGTTTTGCTTTTACGGTTTCATCTCAAGAAACACCTCGTCAAGAAGAAAACTTCCGTGCTTGGGGTTATGCCGACACACCAGAAGGTGACAAAATTTTAGGTGGACACGACTCATTTGCTCGTTCAGCAATGATGGAGCGTAATTCTTATGCCGCTGTTGTTGAATATCAACCAAATGACAGATTAAACATTGAGTTTGATGCTCTATATATTGATTTTGAAGAAAATGACGTGCGTCGTGGCCTTGAAGAAGGTGGCCCTGTTTGGGGCGGCGTAAACTATGAAGCAACAAGCATTGTCGATGGTTTAGTTACTGCCGGCTATTGGGATGGTTTTCACTCAGTAATACGTAATGACGCGAGAAGCCAAGAGTCTGAACTTACGACTTTTGGTTTAAACCTAGAGTATCAATTAAATGAAAACTGGTCAGCGTTAGTCGATTTATCATCTGGTAATGTTGATAAATCAATCATCGATTTAGAAAGTTACTCAGGCACAGGTCGTACTGGCCTTGATGGTCGCCCTTCAGCTGCACGTTCATGGGAAATGACTTCAACTGGCGTTATGTATAGTGCTCATCCAACACTACCCGGTGTAGACTATACTGATGAAAGCCTTATTCGCCTGGCAGGTCCACAGTCTTGGGGTGCTCCAGTTATTGGTAGTGACGCACAAGACGGCTTTGTTAACCGCCCCGAATTTGAAGAAAAACTAGACAGTGTTCGCTTTGAAGTATCAGGTATGGTTGAATACAGTATTATTAGTAGTATTACTCTTGGTACCAATTACTCAACACGTGCTAAAGATAAAATCAATGAAGGTGATTACTTAACTGCACCAACTTACCCTGGTGATGGTGCGATACCGAATATAGTTGGTGTAACTGATTTAAGCTTTATCGGTATTGAAGGTATATTGGCATACGACAGTTTAGCACTTTACAAAGATGGCTATTATACGGCCACTGAAGCATCTTTAGTACAAACTGATCGCTTAGGCGATACTTACACTGTTGATGAAGATATCTTAACAATATATGCAAAATTAGGTTTAGAAGCTGAATTTGCTGGTATCTACATGACAGGTAACTTTGGCTTGCAGTACGTTGATGTTGATCAATCATCAACAGGTTTCTCAACGGTTGAAAACTCAGAAGCTTATGTTGTTGCAACGGCGGTAAGTTCTGGTGCTTCATACTCAGATGTATTACCTACATTAAATTTGAATTTCGAAATTTTTGAAGATCAATTTATCCGTACTGGCTTATCTAAAGTACAAAGTCGCCCTCGTATGGATGATATGCGTCCAAATGCGCGTGCAACATTTGCGTATAACGATAACCAAATTCAAAGTACAGCCCCTGAAAATGGTCCTTGGAGCGGTAGTGCGGGTAACCCAACATTAGAGCCTTTAGAAGCTAATCAATTTGACCTTTCGTATGAGAATTACTTTACCGAAGATGGTTACTTTGCAGCCGCATTCTTCTACAAAGACTTAACAAACTGGCATAGAACCTCAAGCGCATTAACTGACTTCTCAGACGTTTATATTCCAGAAATACATAAAGACTCTGCCGGTAATCCTCCTGCAACAATGTTCGGACTTGTTGATACGACTGAAGGTGGTTTAGAAGGTTTTGTTCGTGGTTACGAGTTTCAAACTAGCTTCCCTTTCCGTATAGCACATGAGTCATTAGATGGTTTAGGTATTGTATTAAGTGCAACCTTCTTAGATGGAGAGCTTGAAGACGGAGGCAAAGTACCAGGACTTTCAGAAGAAAGTTACTCATTTACTGCTTATTATGAAAGAGATGGCTTTGAGTTCCGTATTGCAGGTACTAAACGTGATGAGTTCTTAACTGAAACACGTGGAGCAAGCCTTGCGTTGCAGTCAACTGAAGATCTTGGTGCTGAAATTTGGGATGCTCAAATAAGCTATGACTTTGATGAATCAGGTATTGATTCTTTACAAGGTCTACGTATTTCGTTCCAAGCTCAGAACATTACTGATGAAGACACTATACAGACTGAAGCAACAGATAGTAGACAAGTTACATCTTATCAATCATTTGGCGCTAACTACTCGTTAGGTCTAAACTATAAGTTCTAAAAGACTTGTTGTTAATAAAAAAACCTGTCAGCGTGCTGACAGGTTTTTTTTTAATTAATAATAACTAGGGTGTTGATGTAACACCCATTATTTGTACGAGGATTCAGGTATGAACAGTTCTGTTAATAAAGTTGTAATATTAGGCGGCGGTACTTCTGGATGGATTTCAGCAGCATTATTGAAAAAAATTATGGGTTCTACGATTGCAATCGAGTTAGTCGAATCTGATGATATAGGTACCATTGGTGTTGGCGAAGCTACAATACCTCCTATAAGGGATTTGAATAATGTACTCGGTATCAATGAAGCTGATTTTTTACGTGAAACCAAAGCCACTATCAAACTAGGTATTAATTTTGAAAACTGGAAATCCCAAGGACATAGCTACCTGCATGGTTTTGGTGCGGCAGGAAAAAGCTTGCCCTTTTGCCCTTTTCATCATTTATTAAAACGTGCCAACCAATTAGAAGATGATAGCCACCTATGGCAATATGACTTAAATCATTTATGCGCGAAAGCTGGACGTTTTGCACAAATAAAAAGCCATGATCCAATTATGAACCTTCCTTACGCGTATCACTTCGATGCAGGTTTATACGCTAAGTACTTACGTAAATATAGCGAAAAAATAGGTGTTATAAGAACCGAGGGTTTAGTAGAACATGTTGAACAATGCAGCACCTCTGGCTATATCAAATCACTACATTTAAAAAATGGACGAGTAATTAGCGGAGATTTATTTCTTGATTGCTCGGGCTTTAAAGGCCTACTTATTCAAGAAAAACTTCGTACTGGCTATGAAGACTGGAGTCACCTATTACAGTGTGACAGAGCCATTGCCGTACCTTCTGAACGATTAGAGCAAACATTACCTTATACGCGTTCAATTGCTCATACTGCAGGTTGGCAGTGGCGTATTCCTCTACAACATCGCAATGGTAATGGCATGGTATACAGCAGCAGTCATTGTAGCGAACAACAAGCAATAGACACGTTAATGAATAATTTAACGAGCAAAGCGATTGCTGACCCCAAAGTCATTAAATTTCAAACCGGTAGGCGTTACCAACAATGGAATAAAAATGTACTCGCTATCGGGCTTTCTAGTGGTTTTTTAGAGCCTCTCGAGTCCACTAGTATTCATTTAGTTCAATCAGCGATTGTACGTTTAGGTCACCTTTTTCCTCATCACGGTATTGATAGTTTACTCGTCGATGAATATAACAAACAATCTGCACTTGAATTTGAACAAATACGTGATTTTTTAGTGCTGCACTATCATGCGACAGAACGTACAGACAGCGATTTTTGGCAGGATATGCGACACATGAAAATCCCTGATAGTCTCGCATTAAAAATAGAAATGTTTAAACACAATGGTCGACTAACCAACACAAAAAATGACTTGTTTACTGAGCATTCTTGGTTACAAGTGATGCTAGGACAAGGCATAGTACCGCAAGATTATCATCCTTTAGCTAATAGTATGTCTGATGAAAAGTTAGCGGTGATGCTTAGAAAAATTAAAGAAATAAAACAGGAGCCTATTGACAAATTACCCACTCACGATGAGTTTTTAGCAATGTTCTGCTCATAATAAATTATGCTGTAGTGCTGTAGGTATAAATTAATGGTTAACTATTACTCTTTTACTTAAACTAATAACAAACTAAAGCTCGCTTTAATAAGCTAAAACATTTAAACAGGCATAAAAAAACGACTTCAATAAGTATTGAAGTCGTTTTTTTATTAATAATAATTACGTGACTTAGCTAATAACTAGCTAGTTATTTACCCCTTTATCAGTTGTATTACATTTGATAAATAGCAAAGCTCAATGGCGCTATTTCATTGGCTTTACTGCTTTCTGTTGAGCGGTATACTAGTGTACCGTTATTCTTAGCCCCTAAAGCACTAAGCTTTTGAGTCGTGATAGCGGTATTGAAAACAACCATTAATTTCTGTGCTTTATACTTACCATTACTTTTTAGCTCATTATTGTCAGCACTTTTAATTTCACGTGTTATTGCAAAAATCCCTGGTTTATCTTCAGCATAAATAACGGTTTGTTGACCAAAGCGTAATGCAGGATATTGCTGATATAACTGCGAGTATTTAGCAAAGCTTCGATAAAAAAGGTGATTTGTATCAAAGTTATCGTCGGCAGTAGTTAAGTCTGTTGCCAACAAGTCATCATCATTATAACTATCAACCAAAGACGGCATCATATCTTGACGTGATGCTTGATCACCACCATCACCAACAAAGCCTTGCTCATCACCATAATAAATAACTGGCACACCACGACTAAAGAACATCATCGCATTGGCGAGTAAATTACGATCTATTTGCTCTTGCTCTGAGTAATTATGTGGACTTTGTGAAAGGCCGTAAGCAAAGCGCCCCATGTCATGATTACCAGTAAAGTTAACCAAAGAATTAGCATTAGTATTAGGGATGTACTTGTGATTTGATTGATAAAAATGATCTTTGGCAAACAATTGCGCTAATACTTCTGTACCCTGCTGCTCAATCAACGCTTTAGTTACAGCACCTTGAAAGGCAAAATCTAAAACCGTTGGGATTTTAGCTTCAGTACTATAACGACTTAATATTTCAGGCTCATAACTATACACTTCGGCAAACATAGTAAAGTTGTTAATGCCCTGCTCTTTTGCAAATTTCAATAAAGCGGGAGAAAATAATTGCCAAAATTCAATATTGACATGCTTTACCGTATCAATTCTAAATCCATCCGGTTTGAATTCTTCAATAATATCTTTATAAATATCAATCATCCCATTTACGACAGTAGGATTACCTGTGTATAAATCATCAAGTCCTGAAAAATCACCACGTACAGCACTCTCACCATGCCAAAAAGAATCACCTTGATTATGATACATACTAATATCATTTAACCATGCCGGTGATTTAAGCGCTTCATCACCTTTTGGAATAATAGTCGTATATTGATTACCTTCAGCCATCTGTGCCATAGAAATAAATGGACAATCAGTTCCTTGTGCTGCATCAACAATCCAACCTAAACCGTCTTCGCCATGACATTCTTTATATTTAATTACGTCAGCCGTATGGTTAGTAATAATATCGAAAAACACTTTAATGTTACGTTTGTGGGCTTGATCAATAAAATTTTTCAACTCGGCATTACTACCAAGGTGCGGGTCTATTTCAGTAAAGTCTAGTATCCAATAACCATGATAGCCTGATGTACCCGCTTGCATAGCACGGTTACGTAAAACGGGTGTTAGCCAAATAGCACTAACGCCCATATTATCCAAATAAGGTAGTTTTTCAGTAAGGCCGGCTAAGTCACCACCGTGATACATACCTTTATGAGTAGTATCCAAACCTCCATGAGAAGCAGCACGTTTTTTATCATCCGCCGCGGCACCTAAATCATTGCTAGTATCAGCGTTATAAAAACGATCCGGTAAAACAAAGTAAAATACTTCATCTTGCAATTCTCGTTGCTGATAAGGTGCTAACGAGGCAGCCTTAGCTTTAAATATCTCAGGTGTTTGTGCAGTAGCGTAACTTGGATTGGAGGTGATAAAAGCTAAACTGATTGCGGTTAATAGTGAACATTTTTTGATAAAGTTCATAGTGTACTCTCGTTAGGTAATACCACTTACTTAGGTCATTCGGTAAGTGGTTAATACTTAGTAGGATGTTAAATTTGCTTATACTAACTAGCTAAATACTAAAATTAGGATCTAGGTTCTAGGTTCTAGGTACTAGGTACTAGGTTCTAGGAATTAAGTTCTAGCTTGATAACATAAGGTTACTTAACTTACGGGTATAAAAACTAAAGTTTACTGTAAAAACAACCAAATGCAGGTAATTGTAAGTTACCGCCAACTATCGAGCCGCTAGTTAATTTATGACCTACTACTTCTGTCAAGTTTTCAGCATTTTTAGTTAATTCAGATACCGCAATAGTTTGTGCTTGCTCACTAAAGTTGAAACAAACTAAAAGCTTCTCACCTTCATATTCACGCACAAAAGCTAAAATAGGATCTTGTACTTCTACAAACTCAATATCGCCATAGCGTAATGTTGGCTGATCTTTGCGCCAGCGATTAAAGTGACGGTAGCTATTTAACACTGAATCAGAAATCTCATCTTGCACATCAACAGATTTTGCATAGTGATCTTTTGACACGGGTAACCAAGGCTTACCTTCAGTAAAACCTGCATTTTCTTCATTATGTTGCCATGGGTGAGGCGTTCTACAACCATCTCGGCCTTTAAACTGCGGCCAAAAGGTAATGCCATAAGGATCTTGAATATCTTCGTAGGCAATATCAGCTTCAGTTAAGCCAAGCTCTTCACCTTGATAACTACAAATGCTACCGCGTAATGATGAAATCATCGCAAACAACATTTTTGTAAAACACTTGCTTTCATAACCGCCCCATCTGCTGGCAACTCGCTTCACATCGTGATTTGAAATAGCCCAACATGGCCAACCGTCTGACACACGCGACTCAAGTGTTTGCACTACTTGTTTAATATAACTAGCACTAAAATTATCGGTTAATAAATCAAAGCTATAACCCATATGCAAACGTTCATCGCCTTGAGTGTATTCAGCCATGGTTTTTAATGAGTCTTCAGAAGAAATTTCACCTAAAGCTACTGCACCTGGGTATTGATTAAGTAAGTTGCGGATTTCTTCCATAAAACCAAGATTTTCGTCTTGAGTATTGTTGAAGTAATGATATTGATAGGCGTAAGGATTTTTTTCATCAAAACCAATACTTGTTCTTAATTCTTTAGCTTTAGCTGGGTTATCACGCAATTGCGCATCATGAAAACAAAAGTTAATCGCATCAAGTCTAAAACCATCAACACCACGTTTAAGCCAAAATTCAACATTGTCTAATACCGCTTTACGAACATCAGGGTTATGGAAGTTCAAATCTGGCTGACTGGTTAAAAAGTTATGTAGGTAATATTGTTGACGTCTTGGCTCCCAAGTCCAACCTGTACCACCAAAAATAGACAACCAGTTATTAGGTGCTGTGCCATCTGCTTTTGCATCTGCCCATACATACCAATCGGCTTTGTCATTAGTTTGATCTTCACGAGAATCAAGAAACCATTGATGTTGATCAGACGTGTGGCTGAGCACTTGGTCTATCATTATTTTTATGCCTAAAGCGTGAGCTTTAATAACAAGCTCATCAAAGTCAGCTAAGGTACCAAAAATAGGGTCAATATCACGATAGTCACTAATATCATAACCAAAATCTTTCATTGGCGATTTGAAAAAAGGAGAGATCCAAATTGCGTCAACACCTAAGCTAGCAATATAGTCTAACTTACTAATAATACCTGGTAAGTCGCCAATACCATCTTGGTTTGCATCATAGAAGCTTCGCGGGTAAATTTGATAAATTACCGCACCACGCCACCACATTTGATTATTCATTTGAAACTCCTACCAATTTGCTAATAATGATACTTGCATTACCTTAGTACTCACTCTAATGACTATTTAATGATTAACATCAACACTAAAAAGACTGCTAACTCTTAACATTAGGATTAGGGTGTTACCTCAGTAATAATTGCCTCAGCAAGCGCTGAGCAAGTATTTAATACTTCTTTTTTTATAAGAATACGCAAATTAATACTTCTCTGAAAGCCTCTGCATACGTATGTATTAGGATTATTCATAATTACATACGTATGTAGTAAAAATTAAAAATATGAAGTAATCATGCATACGTATTCAAGATGTTGTCTACCCTATAGTAAGGTTATTATCGCCAATAATTATACGTAATTACTATCTATATCCGCTCTACTTGAAGATGCTTGCAATAAACGAACGTAGACATAACTCATGCGCCACACTGAGTTGTAATGCAAACTTATAACTAAAGTTAAAATTAATACTAAAAAGAAAGGGGATTGCTTTGTTTAGAGTCACATTGAAATACTTCATCGCTAACAACTTAACAAGCTTGTTGATTTGTTTATTCACTTATTTTGCTATTTTAACGTCAGCTTTTGCAGCCGATGCTAGGTATCTTAATCATACAATTGAAGGTAATAGCCTTATTATTAATACCAACCAAGCAAAGGTTACTTTAAAAGCTTATGGTGAAGGGGCAATAGCAACTCAATATCAGCGTCATGATGATCTATTTCCGGCCAAACATCTCCCCTCTTATGCCATTAAAGAAGATGCGCAAACGAATGCTTTTGTTATTAAGGAAAACGTTAAAGAACTCACCTTAACACTTAATAAGCTCAGTGCCGTTATTACTAAAACCCCTTTCTCTATTAGTTATTATCAAGCAGAGCCAAATAATAAAAAACGGTTACTCATTGCTGAGGAGCAAGGGTTGTTTGCCGGCTCTGAGAATGAAACAACGCAAGTAGAAGTTGCCGACACGGTAACTGAAGTAACGAAAACTTTGCCCGTACAAGGTTTTCGTTTTCATTTAGATAGCACTGAAAAATTACTCGGCGGTGGGGAGCGCGTATTAGGCATGGACAGACGTGGACATAGCTTCCCGCTATATAACCGCGCACATTACGGTTACACCACAGAATCTAAACAAATGAATTTTTCTATACCGGCGGTAATGTCGAGTAATAAGTATATTGTACTGTTTGATAACTCCGCTAAAGGTTTTATGGATTTAGCCAAAAAAAATACAAATATATTAGAGTTTTCTGCCGTTGCAGGGCGCATGGCTTATATAGTTTTTGCCGCAGACACCTACCCTGAACTACTTAAAAACTATGTAGCGGTAACGGGTACTCAACCTTTACCGCCACGATGGTCTTTAGGTAATTATGCATCACGTTTTGGTTATAAAACCGAGTCCGAAGTTATTGAAACCGTTAATAAGTTTATTGATTTAGACTTTCCGCTAGACGCTATAGTATTAGACTTATATTGGTTTGGTAAAGATATTCAAGGCCACATGGGAAATCTTGACTGGGATAAAGAAGCATTTCCTAACCCTGAAAAAATGATTAGTGATATCAAGGATAAAGGCATAAAAACCATTTTAATTACTGAGCCTTTTATCTTAAGCACGTCAAAAAAATGGGATGATGCTGTTGAACATGAAGCATTAGCGAAAGACGAAAACGGTAAAGCCAAAAAATTTGATTTTTATTTTGGTAACACCGGCTTAGTCGATGTATTCAACGATAAAGGTCAACAATGGTTTACTGATATTTACCATACACTTTATCAACAAGGTGTAGGCGGTTGGTGGGGAGATTTAGGCGAGCCCGAAGTGCACCCAAGCGATACCTTACATACATTGAGTGATGGTAGTGTTGTTAATGCCGATGCCATTCATAATGTGTATGGCCATCAATGGGCAAAAATGGTGTTTGATAATCAGCTAAACATCAGTCCTGATGAGCGACCGTTTATTTTAATGCGTTCAGGCTTTGCTGGCTCACAACGCTATGGAATGATTCCGTGGACAGGTGATGTAAGCCGCTCTTGGGGGGGCTTAAAACCACAAGTAGAGCTAAGCCTACAAATGGGTGTGTTGGGGATGGCTTATACTCATTCAGATTTAGGCGGCTTTGCTGGTGGTGAAAGCTTTGATCAAGCAATGTATATTCGCTGGTTACAATATGGGGTTTTTCAACCTATTTACCGTCCTCACGGTCAAGATAACATTGCCCCTGAAGCAGTATTTCACGACAAAAAAACGCAAGATATTTTAAGGGAGTATATTAAACTTAGATATAAATTACTGCCATATAACTACACTTTAGCTTATCAAAATAGTACTACGGGTATGCCACTGATGCGCCCATTGTTCTTTGATAAATCAGTTGAAAAAAAATCTGACTTAAGCGTATTTGATAATGCTAGTAGCTACTTTTGGGGTGATGCTTTTTTAGTAACACCGGTTGTATCTCCTGATATTAAGTCTGTAACCGTAGATCTTCCTGCAGGCGTTTGGTTTGATTATTTCACCGATAAAAACACTGTAGCGAAAAAGTACCAAGGTATGCAAACTATTAACTTACCTACTAGCTTAGAAAAATTGCCAGTATTAGTTCGTGCGGGTTCATTTATTCCTATGGTTGATGCTATTCAGTCAACCATGGATTATGACGCCACTCAATTAACCTTACATTATTATGCGGATAATTCTGTTCCTTCTGCTGAATATGAAATGTATGAAGATGATGGTGAAACCTATCAGGCGATAGAAAAAGGCTTATTTGAACTGTTGCACTTTACCGCCAAACAGCACTCTACTCTACAACCAAAAGCTAAAAAACTAACCATCAACCTAAACCGCACAGGAAAGGGTTATAAAGGTATGCCTAATGAGCGGGCAATGACAGTAGTTATACATAACATCACTAAAGCACCTGAAAGTGTGAATTTGAATAATGCAGAGTTAAACAATGCTGAACTAAAAAATGCAGAACTAAAAAATGTTGACTGGCAAAAAAGCAGTAACACGCTAACCATTACTTTCACTTGGCAACATCAACCGCTTACTTTAACCGTAGAATAAATTATGACAACAATGAATATAAAAAATAAAGTACAAACTAATACACCACAAAAAACTATTTACCTTATTGCCGATATTGGTGGTACTAACATCCGTTTAGCACAAGCAAGCTCGGCCATTGATATAGCAACAGCTCATAGCAACACAGATGCTTTGCCTACTATAGCCATTAACGCCATTGAAACTTATCAATGCAAAGCATTTGCAAGCTTAGCTGAGGTGGTTGCCCATTACATCGACGTTAAATCACTTAAAGGGAAAGTCATTAACGCTTGTTTCGCGATTGCCTGCCCAGTAGATGAAGATCTAATTAGCATGACGAACTTGCCTTGGCAGTTTTCACAACAAGAACTTAAAGCCACCTTACAGTTAAACGCGTTAAGTTTTATCAATGACTACACCGCAATAGCAATGGCGATTCCGCTGTTATCAGATCAGCAAAAAGTTAAAATTGGCGGCGGCAATAGCCTTGCTGGTAAACCTATTTCAGTATGCGGTCCAGGCACGGGCTTAGGCGTTGCCAATTTAGTACCACTTACTATTGCAGGCAAAGAACAATGGCACTGTATTAGTGGTGAAGGCGGACATGTTGACTTTGCCGCTATCAATGACAAAGAGAAATATGTATTAAATTTCATTCAAAATATAAAAAAACGTGTTTCATACGAACAATTACTGTCGGGCTATGGTTTAGTGCAAATTTATCAAGCGCTAGTGGCACTTGAGCAAGAAAAGGGAACACTCAGCAGCAGTGTAAAAAGCACCTTACTACCTCATGAAATCACCACTGAGGCGATCAATGGTCGTTGTAATATTTGCCAGCAAACTTTGAGCCTTTTTTGTGATGCACTTGGTAGCTTTGCTGGTAATCTTGCGTTAATAATGAATAGCCAAGGTGGAGTTTATATTGCTGGCGGTATAGTGCCTCGCTTTATTGATTATTTAAAAGCGAGTGACTTTAGAAAGCGCTTTGAAAGCAAAGGCCGCTTATCACACATTACTGAACAAGCACCAACTTATGTGATCACAGAAGATCAACCTGGCTTACTCGGTGCAGCCGCTTTTATCTTACAAGGTGAGTAATTTTTTTTCAGTAAGTTTTTAAGAGGATTTTTTCTATAATTTATCTTTATACCAATCTGATTA
>NZ_JAHKPR010000037.1:143994-147314 GCF_018860585.1 Colwellia sp. E2M01 | reverse complement strand
CCTCTAAGCCTTTTAATTCTCGCTGAATGGGAAAGAACTTAATCAAATTGGTATTAGTAAATAAAGCAAACAAGTTTGAATAAAAAACAGACTAATGACTAAGCTGAATACGTAT
Source organism: Colwellia sp. E2M01 (assembly GCF_018860585.1). Taxonomy (GTDB): domain Bacteria; phylum Pseudomonadota; class Gammaproteobacteria; order Enterobacterales; family Alteromonadaceae; genus Colwellia. The sequence continues at coordinate 147,199 of NZ_JAHKPR010000037.1, read as the reverse complement.
GTAAGCGCTAGTGATAGCACGATAATGTGCGTATATTAAAAGTGTGTTTTAGTGTTGGCTCAATGAGTTTAACCTATTTCCATTCTCACTTGTTTGATACCTCAAAGGTACAAAACCTAATATGTACAATATCTACTAGGTATAGGCCATTGGTATAACGGACTATTATTTAGCTAACACCAAATAATAGTCCGACTTTTCAAAGGTATTTTCAAGACGAGTAGCAAAAACATAATAATAATGGTCCCACTAGATAAGCGAGATAATGATATGGGTAATCAAATAAACCCGAGTTCACAACCGAACCCGAATTCACAAATAAATCCGAGTTTACAACAAAGTTCACAGCAAAAACCACGTTTGAGCTTTTGGCAAATATGGAATGTAAGCTTTGGTTTTCTCGGCGTACAATTTGGCTTCGCTTTACAAAACGCCAACGCCAGCCGAATACTTTCTGATTTAGGGGCAGATCTGCATTCATTATCCTTATTTTGGCTAGTTGCGCCAATCATGGGTTTAATTATCCAACCTATTGTCGGTGCAGCTTCAGATAAAACCTGGAATCGCGTTGGCCGACGTAACCCTTATATATTAGCTGGTGGTATTGCTGCCGCTATTGGTATGTTATTAATGCCAAACTCTGGCACTTTAGTTAGCTTTATAACCCCGTTATTTTTTGGCGCTATGATGTTAGCCCTAATGGATGCTTCATTTAACTTAGCTTTTCAACCTTTCCGTGCTTTAGTATCAGACATGGTACCCGCCGAGCAACGCAATATAGGTTATTCAATTCAATCCTTTTTAATTAATATTGGTGCTGTATTTGGTTCTATTCTACCGTTCGTATTAACCAATGTTATTGGCTTAGAAAATACCGCAAGTACTGGACAAGTGGCTCCGTCAGTTATCTGGGCATTCTATATAGGTGCATCGGTAATGCTAGGTTCAGTATTATGGACCGTTCTACGCACTAAAGAATATGCACCTGGTATTAATGGTTTAGCTGAATTAGATACAGCTAAACCAGAGCAAAACCTAATAGAAAAGTTAACTGAATTCTTCTCACTTGTTAAAACAATGCCTACCACCATGAAGCAACTTGCAGTGGTGCAGTTTTTCTCATGGTTTGCGTTGTTTATAATGTGGGTTTACACCATGCCAGCAATCGCGCAACATATTTGGGGCATAGATGCTAAATGGTTTGACCCTACTTACCTAGAGTCAATTGGTAGCGTACCTGCGCATATTGCTCAAGCTAAAGGTACTGCTGGTGACTGGGTAGGTATTATTTTCGCAGCTTATGCCTTATTTGCAGCCATTGCCTCATTATTTATGGCAAAAGTTGCCAATAAAATTGGTAGAAAGTTAACCTATTCAATCGCTTTATTAGCAGGCGGTATCGGTTTTATAAGTATCATGTTTATGCAAAATCCTGAACTTATTTTAGTTAATTTAGCGATTACTACCATTGAAGTACCACAGGGTGCAGTTTCATTAATTTTACCTATGGTGGGTGTTGGTATGGCGTGGGCAGCGATATTAGCTATGCCTTACTCTATTTTGGCGGGTTCATTACCGGTGAAACAAACAGGAGTTTATATGGGGATATTTAACTTTACCATTGCCGCGCCACAAATTGTATCTGGTATTTTAACAGGTTGGTTATTAACCGCACTGTTCGATAATCAAGCTATTTATATTATTATGCTTGCCGGTGCTTCAATGATTTTAGCCGCCCTTTCAGTGTACTTTGTTAAAGAAAAAGCAGAGCAACCGACAGTGTAATTATTGTTAACTAAGTAAGGATCACTAAAGTTAGATAGTTAAATACAGATAACTAAATTTAGATAGCTAAATACAAATAACTAAAAAGCCGCTTTAATAATTAAAGCGGCTTTTTTAATAGGTGCCTCACTAAATAAGCTGTATTACTTAATAGACATTACAGCATTAACTACCACAAGACTTACGAATAACTAACTCAGGGGCTATTAAGGTTGTTTTAGCTTCATCGCCTTGGATCATCGTTAATAAGGTTTCTACTAATAACTCCCCAGCTAACTGCGTATCTTGTTTTACCGTTGTTAATGACGGGAAGGTAAAGCTCGCGATAGCAATATCATCAAAACCAACCAAAGATACTTGCTCTGGAATAGTAATATTATGCTCTTGTAACGCACGTAAAGCACCAACCGCAATAAGGTCACAGGCAGCAAAAATAGCATCGAATTTTTCACCACTGGCTATTAATTCACAAGCGGCTTTATAACCCGCATCTTCGGTATATAACGCATTAAATTGTATCCGGTCATTAACTATAAGTCCGTGACTTTCTAAAGCGTGACAATAGCCTTTATAACGATCGAAAAACTCCGGCGCATGTGAAGAAGCAGTTCCTAAAAAAGCTATCTGCTTACGACCCTGATTAATAATATGATCTGCAACCTCTTTACCGCCTTGAAAGTTGTCACATCCCACCGAAATAAGTGGTAGGTTTTTAACTTCTGCCCCCCAACGAACAAAGTGCGTTTCTTGATCAAGCAACTTCAGTAATTTTTCTTCATAAGAAAGGTAATCACCGTACCCCAATAAAATTAAACCATCTGCTTTATTACTATCTTCATAATCAGCGTGCCAATCTTCACTTGCTTGCTGAAACGACACGAGTAAGTCGTAACCTCTATTTGAACAAGCACGGGTGATACTCCCTAACATAGATAAGAAAAAAGGATTGATAGCTGAATCGTCATTGGTAGGGTCTTCAAACAATAAAAGAGCAATAGTATCGCTATGCTGAGAGCGTAAACTACTAGCATTTTTATCAACTTTATAGTTGAGTTCTTTGGCAATAGCTTGAATTTTTTCTCGCGTTGCTTCATTAACTAGCGGGCTGTTTCGTAAAGCCCTTGAGACAGTAGACTGAGAAACACCAGCCCTAAAAGCGATATCAAATGACGTTGATTTTTCTTTCACGCGACCTACCTAAACTAATAAAATAACAAGATAAAAAGTATAAATAATATACCTGAGCAATTGACGTAAGTATAGAAAACTCAATAATGCTTTGCACTTTTAAAGCAGAAAATCATTGTAAGAGCTTACATTTTATTATTAAAGGCTCTTATAATTTCAAGGTATAAATGAAGTAATACCAATTCCGATAATTTTCTGGTCTAGCTGTGCGAAGGGAAAATATTTAAAGACA
>NZ_JAHKPR010000037.1:103641-143944 GCF_018860585.1 Colwellia sp. E2M01 | reverse complement strand
GGTGATCAGTAATTTAACGGACTTGGTATAAGACGAACCCTCATAGGGTAGTCAGTTTTGGCGATATTTCAACGATGGGTATAGCGACTAACTCACTACAGTGAGTACAAAAAAATACCCCTGTAAATAATACTTTATTTACAGGGGTATTTAAAAACGAATAATACGGTTAACCGTGATGAGTATCTTTAAAATAATTTAACGATCTACAGTTTTTACAGCTTAGAGCTATACTCTAAAATAGAAATTAAAATATTGAACCGATCTCTAATTGGTAAACACCTAAGCTAGCAGTGTCTGAATGTTTTAAGTCAATCCATGACTGCTTATAGCTTGCTCTAAAAAACATGTAATTAGGTAATTCATAACGAATACCGACCGCAACATTATAAGAAAAAGCAGTATCGTCATAAGTTGACTGGTAACCGTCACAAATATACCCCCACCACGGATCATACCAACAAACATTTTGCGGTGGTGCATCAGGAATATTGCTATCGAGGTAAGCCCAACCAGCGCCCGCTTGTACATAAGGGGTCAAATTAGAGGTTGATACATTATAAACGATGTTAAATTGGCTATCGTATTTATCTAATAAATGCGTAACTGGAAGCGAAGTACCCGTATCAGAAACTAAGGTAGTGTTATACCTCGGCGTTGACGCCGAAAAATCGTAATTAAGTAAGATATGTTCGTTTAAGTTATAACCTAAAGAGAAACCCCAACCCCAATCACCATTTAAATTAGTTGTTTCACCTTTATCTGTAGCAATACTAGCACTGTCTTCATAGTTGATTTTAAAAGTAGATTCCCACTTTCCACTACGATGTGAATAGTTAGCATTAGCGTCGGTACTTACAGTACTTGCCAACAAACCAACAACACTGCCAATAACCATCATTTTTGACATGTTTTTAAAAATCATCATTATTCCTTTATTTATAAATAACTTTTCTTAAACTTATTTTCAGCTAAAGCGCTTTAGTTGCACGAGATACATATTCACCAGAACGTGTATCAATACGTACTTTTTCACCAATTTGTACAAATAAAGGTACGCGAATAACAGCCCCTGTAGCTAAAGTTGCTGGCTTGCCGCCAGTACCTGCTGTATCACCTTTTAAACCAGGATCTGTTTCAGTAATATCAATTTCAACAAAGTTTGGTGGTGTTACTGAAATAGGCGTGCCATTCCATAGGGTAATAGTACTAATATCACCTTCAACCAACCAATGAATAGTATCTGCTACTGCTTTATCGTCAGCAGCAATTTGCTCAAATGTTTCGTTATTCATGAAATGCCAAAACTCACCATCTGAGTAAAGATAAGCTAACTCGACGTCTAATACGTCTGCGCCTTCTACACTTTCACCAGATTTAAATGTTTTTTCTAAAACTTTACCAGATACTAACTTACGAATTTTAACGCGGTTAAAGGCTTGTCCTTTACCAGGCTTAACTAATTCATTTTCAAGAATATTACAAGGTTCGCCATCAAGCATGATTTTAAGTCCAGCTTTGAACTGGTTGGTACTGAAATTAGCCATTTTAAGAGTGCTCTTTTATTAATTACTTTACTGATTTATTTGATCTTCCCTACCCTATAAACGTTATAATGTTTACAGCCGCAAGAAAGAGATATTCAATTGAAACTAGATTTACCGCAGATAATACCCCAATTTGAACATGATGTGCATCTTTGTGATGAAAAATTATGGCAAAAATCATTACGAGAGGTAGTTACCGACCCCGCCCTGCTATTGAAAATGCTCAATATTTCACCTACTGAGTATTTACAGCATTTTAAAGCACGAAAGCTATTTCCTGTGCGTGTACCACTTTCATTTATTAGTCGTATGCAAAAAGGTGATTTTGACGATCCTTTACTTAAACAAGTGATGCCATTATCAGAGGAATTTTTGCACACTGACGGTTACTCAGCCGATCCATTAGACGAACACGATACGGTAGCAGAAGGTTTACTGCATAAATACAAAAATCGAGTATTGATGATAGTAAAAGCAGGTTGTGCGATAAATTGCCGTTATTGCTTTCGTCGACACTTTCCATATCAAGATAACAGCCCAAATAAACAGCGTTGGCAAGGTGCTCTTGATTATATTGCTGCACACCAAGAGGTTAATGAGGTTATTTTTAGTGGCGGCGATCCGCTAATGGCGAATGACGATCATTTGGCTTGGTTAATTAGCCAAGTAGAGAAAATACCGCACGTGTCTCGTTTACGTATCCATAGCCGTTTACCGGTAGTTATGCCTAATAGAGTAACCAAAAGATTCGTTAATTTATTAAAAGAGACACGCTTAAAAGCAGTGATGGTATTACATATTAATCACCCCAATGAAATTAACACTGAGTTAACTACAGCACTTGAGCCATTGCGCACCGCGAGGATCCCTTTATTTAATCAAAGTGTGTTATTACGTGGTGTAAATGATAACGCCAAGGTATTAACACAGTTAAGTGAAGTGTTATTTGATACAGGCATTCAACCCTATTATTTACATCTTTTTGATGCGGTACAGGGCGCAGCACACTTTGATGTAGCTGAGGTTGATGCAGTGGCGATTGTTAATGAAATGCTCGCTAACTTACCTGGCTTTTTAATGCCAAGGTTAGTGCGAGAAATTTCCGGACAAGCTAACAAAACACCAATCAATCTGGCATAATTATGCGCCTAAGCTACTGCTTTACTAGAAACGCTTAACTAGCTACGCTCAACAGTAGTAATTATCAACTAAATAACGACAAAACGGCATTAAAAAAATTTATGACTAAAGCTATCGAACAACAACTTATTGAAAACATTTCTGTAATTCTAAAGAAATCATTAACCGCCGATGCTACTTTAGCGGATTTACGAGAACAAAAAAAAGCAGGCTTTAAAGCTATTTTTACCAAAGATTCAGTCTTTGTTAGCTCGGCTGATACATTTCAACCTTATGTAGAAGAAGTCGCTGATGATCTTCTGCAATGGCAAGCAAATAAAGACCAAGAAACATTAATTAATTTAGTAAAAAAAATAGAGCAGCTATACACCGTACTCGCTAACTTTGAAAAAAGTTACGCAAATTAAACAAGCGATTAAATCATTCGACTTAACTGGCTACAAATCAGCTAGTATTCTAGTTAGCTGATTTTAATCCATAATAAGTTAAGTCATTTACGTGCAACCTTAGTTTAAGCTAACTTGCTAAATAACATAAAAGCTTAAACACATGAATTAAGAAATAATTCTGTGAAAATTACTTTATAAGCCGATCAGACATCACTTGTAATTTACAGTTATGCTCAGCTAACAAAGCCAATATATCTAAATTAATTTGGTTAATGGTATCTAAGTACAAATCAAAATTAGTGGTGTTGACATAAGCCATAATATCTAACTCTAAACCGTAAATAGTATAATCTTTGAAGTGCGTTCTACGCGGTGCCTCATCAATAATTTCAGTATTAGTTAATAGCTCTTTTATCGCATGAAGTAATGAGTCTACATTTTCTTTTGGGGTATTAGGCGCCAATAAAATTTTAGGCTTGAATGATAATTTTTCTCGTTCAGAATAATTTTCAATATTCATATCTATAAATTTAGAGTTGGCAATATATATAACTGTTCTGTCTATTGTCCTAATACGTGTCGCACGTAAACCTATTTCTTCTACTACACCTAAGCTGTCACCAAAACGACAAAAATCACCTATTCTAATAGGTGCTGAGGTGTATAACGTTATAGCACCAATAAGGTTTTCCACTGTTTTCTGTGCTGCTAAAGCCAGTGCTAAACCACCTATACCTAAGCCAGCTAATAGCGTCGAGGCATCAAAACCTAGATTCTCTAACCAATATAATCCGGCTAAAATGAAAATTACGATTTTAATGACTGTACCTGCAGGCCTAAGCAAGTAAACGGCGAGTGGTTTATCTTGTGCAATAAACTTCTTAGCTAATATAATTTTCATTAAATCAATAAAACTAAAAAGCAACCAACAACAAGCAATAATAAGTAACGTACTACCTTCGGTAACAGCTCTTAGCGCAACAGTGACATTGGCTTCAGCACTAAAATTACGTGCTAAGATCACCGCCAATACTAAAGCAACAGGTCCTTTAATGAATTTTAGAACATCAACTGAGATATTTTTATGAAGGTGATTTAAGCCTATTGAAAAACCCCATGTAAGTATTTTGGCGACAATGAAATAGACAAGCATCATTAAACTAAAGTACAGCCATTGCCAAAGCATAATGCCATAGAAGTCTACCGCGGGTAATTCCTTCGCTAAATACTCACCTAAAGGTGTATATGAATAACGCTTAAATAAATCAGGGACTTTTTCAACGGTCGCGTTAGATATTTTCCATATTTTTACTCTGTCTGTTGAACGAGGCACTCTCTGCAATAAAATATCAATAGTGCGCTCTTCATATTCCACTTGTCCAATAGCTTCACGATATGAAGGAAGGTTATCATTGGCCCTACCTTCTGGCTGTGTACTGAGTCCTGTTAAATCAATCCACACTGTACGGTTTAAAACGACTGCTAACTGTCTTGCCAACTCTTCTTTACCTACACTTAAAGTAGTATCAGAAATATTTCGGTAGTCTAAATAATGCGTAGCTAAGGTCCAATCTCCTGTACGAGCAGCACGCAAATACCCAGTAACTGCACTACGTGGTTGTCCTCGTTCATACTCATCTTCTATGGTATTAATTTCATCTAAAGAGCTATCAACTTCAGCCGACTTTACAGCCGTATCTTTAGTTTCAATCATTTCTTTAATAGAGACACCTGAGCCATCTCCAGTAGGTTTGCTATTCGTAGCATAAACACTGGGGTAGAAAAGAGAGGTTAAAAACAAAATAGCTATAATAATAGTGTGAGTTAAGCTGATTAACAGTGGAGTAGATTTCATTACGCTTTTCCTTAGCAAAATTAACGTATTCTTTATACTAACTTAAATAACCTAATATCGGTTTAATAAATCTTTCTCTAGTAGTTAGTTACTTTCTCTAACTTCATCGTTAAATCTACTTGCAATAGGCCAAGTATTGACGCGAAATTTGCCTTAGTTATTTTGTAAACGTAAGTAAATAAACTATCACCCCAGAGAATAAAAAAACATACTATAACCAATAATTTCAATAACTTAAAAAGATAACCCTAAGCTCAAACCAAAAAAGGTTAAATATTAAAAAGGAAATAGAAGTGATAATAATAAAAAAGCCACCAAAGTGACTTTTATTCATTGAATTTAGAGTAACGGTATAGTTATTGTTTAGCAATTGAATCTTCAAATGTGCTTTTAAACCATTCGTCTAGCATTTCTTTTTCGTAAGCGAAAATTTTATTACGATATTTCAATGTTCTCCCTGTCATATACCCAACATTTCTTAACTCTACGTCTTCGGATTTAATACTATTACCTTTAGTATCAAGTAATTGATATGAAAAATTAATTGCTGGTGGATATCTTTCAGTGATAACTCGAATATCGCTAATTCCGCCAATACGAGTATCGCCAGCTAAATCTAAATTAGTTACCTTTATTTTTAGTGTTTCGTTTTCAGGAAGATCAGCGGCGAGGTTAGCAAAATGTCCTTCTAATGCCTTGAAAACACTTTCTCTAAATTTTTCGCCCCTTAGACTTTGGCTACCTTTTATATCAGTATAGCTTTCGTAATCAGTCCAAGTTACTTCACTTTTTGCCGCCAATACCGATGTTGTGAATGAAAGACTTGTTATTAATAAAGTGGTAAGTAAAAATATTTTTTTCATTTCTAACTCCTCAACCATATAAATAATCTGAGTTCGGTTTAATAAATCTTAAAGCGAGTTCAGGTTAAATAATTAAATTTAAAAATAGTTTTCAATAAATCGACTTTAAGTAAAGCATGATTCTGTAATGAATATTGTAAAATTTTGTTATTTTTATTGAGTTACAAGTTATAACCGATTACCAATCAAGATTTAGGTTTTTGAGCATTACACTTCAAGGCGCAAGTTCAGAGTTAAGCGAGGATATTAGGGCAAGGCGATAAAGAGTCATCTACGACGTTATTGATATAGAGAATAGAATAACTATTCTCTATATCAATGCCTTGTGCCTGCCCCTTTTCGACTTGCTGAAATCTGCATCTTGAAGTGTGATGGGTATATAATGCAACAATCATTAACCTTTAAATATTTTACATTAAAAAGTTAATTTGTTACGTAAAATTGAGTCATTACTCGCTCTACAATTATTGCAGCACGTTTATATCTTTCTTCTTTACTACTATGTTCGTGCGCAAACCCTTGTGCCGCACCACGCCACACTTTCTTTCCTGAGCGAGCATCTTCAATATAAATTAAAAAACTACCTTTTTTAAATTCATTATTTTCAGGTAAGCCTGGTGTTATACCAAATTTTTTATTAATTGTTTGATCTGATAAATCATGTGTTAGCGCAATACCAAAACCAACATGAAACTCAGAAATTTTAGTATCTTCAGTCAACTTATAACCATGTGCCGTTAAATCAGCAACAATAGCATCTGAATATTCTTTATAAACAGTTTGTGTTTCTGCGGGCTTTAAAGAGGTTTCTTTCACATACGTTGGCGACAAAGAAAACAATGCCCCTTGTGAATATGACGTAGGTAAATCTCGAACACTTGATATCGCTAATTTATTTTTATTTGTATGTTGCTCTTGCGGCACAGTAACACACGCACTAATCAGTAAACTAGCGATAAGCGCTAGAGCTGCACTCAAGTTTTTATTCATTGTTCAATCCTTAAATATGTATTAACTCATTAATACTGACTTAAATAATTAATTAAGTATATAAATACATTCAATTAAATACTGCCACAACAGTTCATTAAACAACCTTATTTCGGTTTAATAAATCTTTCTCTAGCAACTGTTTATTTCCTTCCATCGTTAAATTTACTTGCTATAGAGCAGCTATTGACGCGAAGTTTGCCTTGCTTATTTCACCAAGGTATTTAAAGAAACTATCAAGCCAGAGTGTTAGACTAAGCAATATTATTAATAATTTCAATAACTTAAAATAATCTTAAACCGAGATCAAATTAAATAGATACGAACATATTATTTATACCTAAGCAACCACACCATAATTTAACTAGATATAACGAGCAATAATTATCTTAGTTGTTGATAAAAAACATTATCTTTCATCAAACTGAAATATTTACAGATTAAGCTTACGCAAATTTTTTAACCTTGGAGTGAGCCTCAATGGCAAACGTATTTTCAGGATCTTGGCAAGCCAGTAACCAACCGCTTATTACTCAACTTACCCAGTTAGCCACTATTGCCCAAAAAGAATTTGATATTGAAATATCAATTGAAAAAATGCTCTCTGATGTCAGTTATCGCCAGTTAGTTATCAGTGAATTAGCACAACTCACTCATCACGAAATAACACAAATTATCACATGGTTAGCAACAACAACCTCACCTAAATTACAATCCGCATCAACCGAGCCTACAACAACTAAAAAAACACCTTTATTACTTATATTAACTGCGACATTAGCGCTAATTATTGCAGCCAGTATTTTTTGGTACACTACAATATTAACGCCTTCGTTAACCCCTGAGCCTGATACACATGTAAATATTGTATCGCCTATAGCAACCGAAAAAAACAGTTCAAAAACAAAACACCCCCCTGCTGTACAACCAAAAATTGAAACAGTATTCCGCCTACATGGCTCTAATACTATTGGAGAAAAGTTAGCTCCTTTATTATTAGAAGGCTTTTTACAACAACAAGGTATTAATGATTTTAATTGGACACAAAGTAGTCCTCTAGAGCGCGTAATACATTACAGGAACGATGACAAACATTACGCCATTGAATTAAAATCTCATGGTTCAAGTACCGCTTTTTCGGGGTTAGAAAGCAAAACTGCTAATATTGGCATGTCTTCTCGAAGAGTTAAAGATACTGAAGTCAACGCATTAAAAAACATCACAGGCCATTTAAATAAACTTGGTAATGAACATATTATTGGGCTAGACGGCTTAGCGGTGATTGTGAATCAAAACAACTCTGTAAAACAATTAACAAGTGAAACGTTAGCTAAAATATTTTCAGGTGAGATTAATAACTGGTCTCAAATAGGTGGCGCAAACTTACCTATTATATTATATGCAAGAGATGAACATTCAGGTACATGGGATACTTTTAAAAATTTAGTTCTCAAAAAACATAATAAAAAACTATCTAACACTGCTAAACGTTTTGAGTCTAGTTCAACGTTATCTACATTAGTTTCGCAAAATGAAGCTGCAATTGGCTTTATCGGTTTAAACTATGTGTCACACAACAAAGCTTTAGCCATAGCCGAAAGTAAAGGTACTAACGCTATATTCCCTACTCGTTTTACGGTAGGTACTGAAGATTATGCACTTTCAAGACGCTTATATTTTTATACACCAACCTCAGCATCTAGTATGGTTAAAGATTTTGCTCAATACGCCTTATCTACACAAGGTCAGCAAGTTGTATCTAATGCAGGACTTATTTCACAAAATATAAAACTTGAACAAGTGTATCCGTTACAAGGTGCACCTGAAAGGTACCAATACTACACAAAGGCAGCTAAACGTCTTTCTTTAAATTTTAGATTTGATTACGCAACTCAAGATCTTGATAACAAAGGAAAACGAGATTTATTACGACTTGTTGAGTTTATGGAAGAACACCAAAACAATAGAATAGTCTTAATGGGCTTTTCTGACAGTATTGGTGCTGTAGCTAGAAACACTAATTTATCGTTAAGGCGAGCAAAGTCGGTTGAGCAAGCACTTATTGCGCGAGGCATTCCGGTGTTTGCCGTTGAAGGTATGGGGGAAGCTTTACCAATTGCTAATAACGACACTGAAGACGGTAGAAAGCGTAATCGTCGAGTTGAGGTATGGCTACTTTAATATTATTGTAATATTTGCAAGCTATTATTAGTTATCCGTTTTATTGGAATTGCTTTATTTAAAGAGAAAACAATGTTTACATTATTGGCGAACCCAAAACAAATACTATCATTATGTAACGGTTACTCAGAACAAGCGCTTAAACCCGTTATTGAGAATATGACTTTAACGGTAACAGCGCTTAGTGCAGAGGTTGAGCTGTTATTAAAAAATCGTAGTACTTTGGGTACCTTATTACCTCAAAACAAAGCAATTTTACCTAATATTACTGACAAAGAATTCAATACATTAAGCTTAGAGCAACTATTAAATAACCATTCCTATTTAGTTAAGGCAGTAAATACTTTATGTTTAACTGAAGCTATTATGGTGAAAAATAACTTTATCGACTGTATAGAGTCGTTAAGCCCTCATGATATTTCTAAAACAACTTTAAGTACTTTAACTAATAATAAACAGGAATTAAGTGTTGATGATAAGGCACTACCACAACACTTAACGAAAAAAGAAGAGCAACAAACAAAAGTGAATAATATATCTTCGATTCACTTGATGAAAATAAAACAACGCGTCGCTAAAGCCGCTACAGAATCAGAGCAAAGAAGAACAGAAATAAAAAACAAACTCAATGGATTGCTTACTACAGTCAAAAAGCCATCAAATATCACAAGTCACCAAGCTTAATAAATTTAAAATAAGCTACATGTCTATGCTTATTTATTATCGATTATAGGTTTTAATTTAATAAGGCCGACTTGCAAAACCAAGATAAGTTATTAGATATCGTTATGCTCAAATATTGCACTTAAATAGACTGCGGTTACAAATGTTAATTTAGAAATTATATATTCGTAGGTTTTTGCTATTTATTGACATAAATTGTTAAAAATTAGCATTAATTTGATTTAACATTTGTTATAATTTTGTATATATTTAATATAGATTACATTTAACTCAAAAAGGATTATTCATGAAAGTTTTTAAAATTACTTTGTTAGCAGCTTTAATAAGCTCACCATTAGCCGCTCAAGAAATTGATAAAACATGGGAAGTAGGTGTAGTTGGCGAATACATAAAATCTGCAACAGCTAAAGAATGGTTTCCTGAGTGGGACTATACTGAAGCTGGTAGAGGTTTAGGTATAAACTTAGCAAAAGTTATTGATGAGGATTGGAGAGCTCGTGTTGAAGTAGCTATGACTCGTTACGAAATTAACGATGGTTGGGATAATGATAACGGTATGCGCTATAGCGTTGACGGCCTTTATTCAATTTACGACACGGGTCTTTATGGCTTCGTCGGTATGAGTCACTTTAGTAATGCTAAAAGTTACAACGCAGTAAACTTAGGTTTAGGTTATGAATTAGATGTAAGCGATCGTTTTGCTTTATATAGTGAAGGTGTTGTTTACCGCGATGTTAACAATGGTGAAACTGATTTAGGTTTCAAAATTGGCCTAACATATGCTTTTGGTAAGGCAAAAAAAGCAGCTAAGCCTACTGAACCTCAACAAGCTGCTAAAGCAGCACCCGCTGCTGTTGTAATGAGCGACCAAGACAATGATGGCGTTGTTGATTCAAAAGACAACTGTAACAATACTCCAGCCAACGTAAAAGTGGACTCTATGGGCTGTACTTTACATTCGGAAGAAACTGTAGAGCTTAACTTAAATGTTGCTTTTGCAAACAATAGTGCTGTAGTAGAACCAGCAATGATGACAGATATTCAACGTTTAGCTGACTTCATGATGGAGTATCAAGATACTAACGTAGAAATTGAAGGTCACAGCTCTGCTGTAGGTAATGCTCAATATAACTTAGTGTTATCTCAAAAACGTGCTGATGCTATTAAAGATATATTAATTCGTAACTATGGTATTTCAGCGAGTAGATTATCTGCTGTTGGTTATGGTGAAACGAATCTTATCTCTAAAGGTAATACTAAAGCGGATCACGAACAAAACCGTAGAGTTATCGTGAAAATTGAAAAAACGATACAAAAAGCAGTAACTAAAAACTAATAATTTAGTACTAGCAATTAGAAACTAAAAAGGGAGTATTATTACTCCCTTTTTAATACTTAAAATAAAAAAACTCACCTTATACCAAGTCCGCTAAATTACGCCATCTACTGTTAAATAACCGACCCCTCACCTAAGATAATAAACTAGCACCCCATTATGATATGTTATAACATATCAGAAAAGTCTTTAATGTAGGAATTAATAACATGGTTAAACAAAAATTACCTGTCACCGTACTTTCTGGTTTTTTAGGTGCAGGAAAAACAACGGTATTAAGCCACATTCTTAATAATCGCCAAGGAAAAAAAGTGGCCGTTATTGTAAATGATATGAGTGAAATAAACATTGATGCGGCCATTGTTAAGAACGACGTTTCATTAAACCGTAGTGATGAAAAGCTAGTAGAAATGAGTAATGGCTGTATTTGCTGTACGCTACGTGAAGATCTTTTAATAGAAGTTGATAAATTAGCAAAAGACGGCCGCTTTGATTATCTTGTTATTGAGTCTACGGGTATTTCAGAGCCACTTCCCGTTGCCGAAACCTTTACCTTTACCGATGAAGATGGCGTATCACTCTCTAATATAGCCAGGTTAGATACCATGGTAACAGTAGTTGATGCTGTAAACTTTTTAAAAGATTATGACGAAGCTCGTTACTTGCAAGACACTGAAGAATCTCTAGGTGAAGAAGATGAACGTAGTGTCGCTGATTTATTAGTTGACCAAGTAGAGTTTGCCGATGTTATTTTGATCAGTAAAACTGACCTAGTAAAAACAGCAGAGATAGAACGCCTTACCGCTATTTTAAAAGCACTTAATACCCACGCTAATATTATTCCAATTACTTCAGGTGAAGTAGATGTTGATGCCGTATTAAATACTGGTTTATTTGATTTTGAACGAGCCGCACAAGCTCCAGGTTGGCTTAAAGAAATGCGTGGTGAGCATATTCCAGAAACTGAAGAATATGGCATTGGTAGTTTTAACTACACAGCTCGCCGCCCTTTTCATCCTCAAAAATTTTATCAATTTCTTCATAACACTGAACAATTCGGAAAATTACTGCGCTCAAAGGGTTATTTTTGGTTAGCTTCACGCCCTCAATTTTGTGGGCAATGGAGTCAAGCCGGTGGTGTAGCCCGTTATGGTTTTGCTGGTATGTTTTGGAGAGCAGTTCCAAAAGAAAGCTGGCCTACAGATGAAGAGTCTCTTACCGAAATCAATAAAAAATGGATTGAACCTTTTGGCGATATGCGACAAGAACTCGTCTTTATTGGTCAAAAACTGGATAAAGCCCTAATGACTGAAGCCTTAGATCTTTGTTTATTATCAGAAGACGAATTATTACAAGGGCAAAAATATTGGTCTACTTTGTCTGATCCATTTCCTACTTGGGAGGAAAGCGCTTAAGCGCCTTGTTTACTATCGGCAAGTAAAAATAAAGCATAAGTAATATGACAAAGCTACATCTACCCAGAAAAATACGAAAACGGACCGAATAAGAATGCAACGTACCTATTTTCAAAAACTTGAAACACATGATGTTAACTTACCTATTGAGTTAACAGAGGTAATTGAACAACTTGCTTTTAATGAGCAAGGTTTAATTCCTGTTATCACTCAAGATGCAACAAGCAAAGAGATATTAATGTTTGCATGGATGAGCAAGGACTCTCTATGCCAAACAATAATAACTAAGCGAATGACTTATTGGTCCAGAAGCCGAGAAAAGCTTTGGATAAAAGGAGAAAGTAGCGGCCATACTCAAACGCTTATTAGCATGTCTTTCGACTGCGATGGCGATGTTGTTTTATGTCAAGTAACACAAGTTGGTGCAGCCTGCCATACAGGGCGTCCCAACTGTTTCTATCTAAATGTCGACCTAGAACATTCAAAAGTAACGGTTTCTGGTGAAGCCACAACTTGAGAAGTTATAACCGAGAAAACGATTAAAGGAGAAGTCATTACATGAGTCAAACAATACTAATTAAAAATGCACAAATTATTAATGAAGGTAAGGTTTTTGAAAGCGATATAAGAGTCAAAGATCAACGGTTCGAAACTATTGATAAGCATATTTCAGCTCAGCCAGAAGACATCGTAGTTGACGCACAGGGAAAATATTTATTACCCGGCATGATTGACGATCAAGTTCACTTTAGAGAGCCTGGACTTACCCACAAAGGCACAATTGCCATTGAGTCACGTGCTGCTGTTGCCGGTGGCATTACCAGTTATATGGAAATGCCTAATGTAAATCCAGCAACAACCACCATTGAAATATTAGAAAGAAAGTTTGCTATTGCCAAAGAACATTCTTTAGCAAACTATTCATTTTACCTTGGTGCTACTGAAGATAACCTTGAACAAATTAAGTTATTAGACCCAAAACGACATTGCGGTGTTAAAGTGTTTATGGGCGCTTCTACCGGTAACTTATTAGTTGAAAACCCTATCGCGTTAGAAGCTATTTTTCGTGAAAGCCCAACACTTATTGTTACGCACTGCGAAAGTGGTCCTGTAATCGAAAATAACCTTGAGTTAATGACGTCTCAAGGCTATGTACCAACAATTTCTGATCACCCAAAAATAAGAGACGAACATGCATGTTATGTCTCATCATCTTACGCCGTTTCATTAGCGAAGAAATATCACAGTCAATTACATGTATTACATATTACTACAGCAAAAGAGTTGAGCTTATTTGAAGCAGGTGACATTGAGACAAAACATATTACAGCTGAAGCTTGTGTTCATCACCTTTGGTTTAGCGAAAACGATTACGCACGCTCGGGTAATTTAATAAAGTGTAATCCTTCCATTAAGTCTACGGCCGATAGAGATGCTTTAATAAAAGCACTTCATACTAATCAAATAGACATTATCGCTACTGATCATGCACCGCATACATGGCAAGAAAAACAACTAGATTATAACCAAGCCCCTGCGGGTTTACCGCTAGTTGAGCACGCCTTATTAAGTTTGTTTGATCATGTTCACCATCAACGCTTGAGCTTAACCCAAGTGGTTGAAAAGACGGCTCACAACCCAGCTAAACGTTATGCAATTAAAGATCGCGGTTATATTCGAGAAGGCTACTTTGCAGATTTCGTCCTAGTTGACACAAACCAACCTACACATGTAAGTCATGAAAACTGTCGTTACCTTTGTGGTTGGACTCCTTTTCATCAACATACGTTTACTTCAAGTATTCAAGGAACATGGGTTAATGGTAAGCAAGTGTTTGATGGTAAAAAGGTCATTGAATCTATGGACGTTGCAAAACGATTAGCTTTTACTCGCTAAAGCGTTCACATGCTCCTTAAAGGCAAAAGTGTAAATAGAACGTAAACACCATGTAAACTTTTCATGATGCAATATAAATATTTCATAAATTGATTAACTAACTCCATAAAAAAACAAAAAGACATTGATTTTATTGGTGTTTTTTTATTGGCGTACTATTTGTATATTCACATATACCTGGATAATTACATTCAGTATGAATACCAATAAACAATAATGGAGTATGTTATGAAAAAAACGATATTATTAAGTTCACTGATTAGCGCGAGTTTTTTAACTTACAATACTCAAGCTATAGCGAACAACTCTGAAGTTGACACGAGCGGTTTATACCTTGGTGCTAGCTACGGTTATTTACGTGTGGAGAGTGATAATGATTTTGACGAAAATAAAGCTGCATACCAAATATTTACCGGTTATGGACTAAATAAATATTTAGCTATTGAAGGTAGTTTTATTGATTTTGGTGAATACGGTAATGATTTAGCAAAAGCGAATACCGATGGTTATACACTCGGTTTAAAAGTAGGCTTACCCGTAACTAATAATATTAGTGTTTACGCTCGTGGTGGTCAATTATGGTACGAAACAGATTATTCGGTAGTTGATGTGAATCAAAGCTCTTCTGATGAAGGCTTATTTGCAGGTGTTGGCGCTAGTTATCACCTCAATGAAGACTGGACAGTTAAGGTTGATTACACCGTATATGATAGTGATTTAGATGCCGAAAGCGTAAATAGTGACACTAATTTTTCAACAGATTTAAAGCATACTGCTTTAGGCTTTGAATACCGGTTTTAATCCTACACTTTTATATGTGTAAGTACTTATTATAGTAATTTATTTTATAAATATTCATTTAAGTAGAAAATGAAGGTAAATATCCTTACTTACCTTCATTAACCTGAGCTCAGTTTAATAAGTCTTTCTTTTAATAAATTAAAAGCATCTTACATGCGCTTACTCAATAGTATAAATTTCAGTTTCTTGTGCTTCTTTGACATTTTTCAAGTGTAACGCTTCGTAGAAGTCACTTTTAACTTTGTCATACTCCCATGATTGATGCAGGAGATTATTGATATTTTTACTGTTCCACTGGTTCCACAATTTGGCAAGCTCATCCTGTTTTTCAGGATGTTTATCAACTAAGTTAGTTGACTCATAAGGGTCGGCGATCATATCAAAATAACTTCTACCTACACCTGGTAAAGACTGGTTCATGTATTTGGCTTCTGGAGTACGAACAGCATAAATGTGTGATGCTTCTTCTAAACGCCAGAAAAGTGCTTTATGTGGGCTTGAATGATCTTGACCGGTCACATAAGGCACCAAATTTACGCCGTCTAATTCATCGTCATTTGCACCTGCTAGTGCAACTGACGTTGCAGCAATATCAAGTGATGAGACTAACCCATCAAACGTTTGTCCTTTAGCTATTTGATTTGGCCAATGCGCTATAAAGGGTACGTGAATTCCTCCTTCCAGTAAGGCAACTTTACCTCGTCTAAACGGAAAATTATTTGCCCAATTGTGATCAGGTAACCATTCTTCAGGGTAAACGCCACCATTATCAGATAAGAAAAATATTAAGGTGTTATCTAATTTATCTTGTTGTTTAAGCGCATCAACGACTATACCAACACCTTCATCCATGGCGTCTACCATAGCGGCATAAATACGACGTTCCTTATTCTTTATATGTTTATATTTATCAATATACGCCTGCGGTGCTTGTAAAGGCCCATGTGGAGCGTTGTATGCTAAGTACATTAAAAACGGTGTTTTGCTGCTATGTTCAATGTATTTAGCAGCATCTTTACTCAATGCTGTAGTTAAGTATTCGTTAAACTCAGCAACATCAGTATTTCGCATTAAAGGCAGTTTATACCCCTCGCCACCTACGGTAACTTCACCGGGCATATACATATGACCGCCATCTAAAAATCCATAAAAATAGTCAAACCCACGATTGTTCGGTTGAAAATGTGTTGCTCCCCCCAAATGCCATTTACCAAAAATAGAGGTTTTATACCCTGTTTGCTGTAAACGTTTAGCAAATGTTATTTGATCTAACGGTAACCCCATATATTTATCTTCAGGGGCATAGGTTACATTGTTTTCCATACCAAATCTTGCTTGATAACGTCCAGTAATTAAACCTGCACGAGAAGGTCCACAATAAGGGTGTGTTACATAGCCATTAGTGAAAGTGATTCCGTTATTAGCAAGTTGATCAATATTAGGCGTTTTTATTTGTTTTGAACCCGTAAAACCCAAATCGTTATAGCCTAAGTCGTCTGCCAATATAACGATTATATTAGGCCGTTCATCAGCCGCTTGCACATTTAACACAGTAAAAGAGACTGATAAACACAGCAGTTTTATAATGGTGTTGATAACATTAATTTTTATACGCATATTCTTTCTCATGTAATGATTATTGGTTTTAATATATTAAGAAACTGATGTATTAATCTTTTTTGTGATGCCTGAATTTATCCATTCGTTGCATAGCACTGCCTTCATATTTGCGCTTTAATTGCCATAAAGGACGTTCAAGTTGTAATTCCCATTCAAATAACTGCTTAAAAAGTAGTTTTACTTTTTCAGGGTTCATAGAAGCTAAGTTATCTTTTTCGCCAACGTCTATTGTCAGGTTATACAGTTCTGCTGGTCTGTCGGGAAAACGAAGCAGTTTCCAGTCACCATCACGTATGGCGGCTCTGTTTTCTTTTTTCCAATAGAGTGTTTGATGAGGACGATTTAAGTTTTCATTATTGATATAAGGTAGAAGATTAACGCCATCAATATTTTTAAGTATATTTACATCACCGGCAGCTGCCGCAATAAAGGTAGGTAATAAATCTAACGCGCTTACGGGCATTTTATATTCTCCCGCTGTTTTAATTTTTGATGGCCACTTAAGCAGCATAGGTATACGTATACCACCTTCTAAATGGTTCGCTTTTGTACCGCTCAAAGGGTAGTTATTAGAAGCGTTCTGATCAGATGGCCCACCATTATCGTTAATAAAAACAACAATCGTGTTATCAGTAATGTTTAATCTTTCAAGTGTTGTTAATACTTTATCAATGGATCTATCCATAGCGACAGTCATTGCCGCTAATACTTTTCGCGTACCCGATAATTGCGGAAACAATGCTAAATCTTCTTTTTTTGCTTCCATAGGTGCGTGTACTGCCGTGAATGATAAAACCGAAAAGAAAGGTTTAGATGCGTTAACACTGCTTTCAATAAACGCATTGGTTTCGTCTGCTAACACATCAGTTAAATAACCTTGATGTTCTGCAAAATGACCAAAACCTCTTTCTAAACGAGCACTTTTATTTTCTTTTTGTTTTAATTCTTCTGGTGAGTAAGAAAAATAACTACGAGCACCTGTGCGCATACCGTAAAAGTAATCAAAACCACGCTTAAGTGGGTGATATTTATCATGGTCACCTAAATGCCACTTACCAAATAGAGCCGTTTGATAACCATAATTTTTCAGATAATTGGCTATAGTTAGTTCATTAAGTGGCAAGCCCATTTCATCACCAGTTTTCCCAGATTCGCTCATAAAACCAGGAACATTATTTTCCTCAAAGCCAAACCTTTGTTGGTATTTACCTGTAAATAATCCCGCTCGTGAAGGGCCACAAACCGCTGCAGTAACATAAGCTTGCGTAAAGTTAATACTCTGTTTTGATAGTGCATCAAGTGTTGGCGTTATCATAGTTTGGCTCCCTTGGAACCCAAAGTCATGGTAACCTGCATCATCAGATATGATTAAGAGTATGTTTGGTTTATCTGCTGAAAAAGCAGATTGAACAAAAATAACAGGGAGAATTAAGCACGTTATCCAACGTGTAAAGGGCGTAATAATTTTCATCTGGTCAGCCTTATATAAAATAATTCAATTACTAAAGTAAGACTAAAACCTTAATACTATTTATTATTAATTCCTTTCAAAATCATCCATAAATATCTTTAAAATAATCTTTATTGTTAACAATCAGTTGATTTGCTATATCAATTCACTCTATAGTTTTAGTCGTAAACTACTCTTCTTTTTACAGGCAGTTATGATTATCGATGAAATAAGTTGGAACATAATGTTCCGCGGCGTTATTCCTTTTGGATCTGCCAATATATTTTTAATGGTGCTAATTTACTTTACCTTAGCCCGGTTTAGATTGGGCACTTCGTATCCTTATTACGCTACCTTTATCGTTTGCTTTATTATATTTTTACTTGGACCACTTATTAATATGATGCAGGTAGACAGCATCAAACATGCCTATGATATAACGAGGAACATACTACTCTTCGCTATTGGTGTTCCTTGTTTACTCTTAGGTTTATTAACACAGTCAAAAGTAGTTATATCTAAAGCCATGATAATATTGCCTTTTGTATTTGGTTTTATGTGGTCAATATTTTTTGTATTAACAATGCCGTTATACGCTATAAGTCAAAATTCAATGAATCAGCAGACATTACCTGAACTACTGCAAATAGAGCGAATTAACCCTGAGCTGGCTTATTATTCTCAAGCTGTTTTAATTACGCTACTGTTAATTATCCCTAGTATTATTATGTTGCAGAAAAAACTCGACAAGTATGTAGTGGTACATATATACGGCGTATTAACGTTATGTTTTTTTATGTGCATTGGTAATATTTTTAAACAGTGGGAAATATATTATGCAGGGAGTAGCTTAACTGCCTTAGTTTGGGGGTGGGCGGTATATCGAGATATTCTACTTACCCATCAAAAGCTGCATCAACATAGTCAATATCAACGAGCATTAGCACAAGCACAATTCTCTGCATCAGCTAAAACTAGCTTTACTGAATATTATCCTGATAAGTTAAATGAATCGTATCCCTTTAGAGATCGAGAGGCGTTACTTGAAGCAGTTTTTACGCATAGTACAGGGTTTATAAAACAGCGAACGGATAATTTATTAGCCGCGTTAAAAACATTTACTCAAAACCAAGTAGATACATACCAAATAAGAGCGAAAGAAATACTTTTTATGCTGTTTGATTCTGTCATTTTTCAAGGTAATACTGTAAATAACAATATAAAAAGTTTATTACAACAACTTGAACAACAAGGCCAAAACATAGAAAAGGCACCATCAATTGAAGATATTGATAATATTATCTTTGAACAAGCCTATTTATTATCACAGCTTAAGAATAAGGAGCCTCAAAACGAAGCCGACGCTGCACTGATAGATAGTATTAAGCAATATATTTTAGGGCATTACGATAGCAACATTAGTATTAATGATGTGATTTCTGTAGTAGGCGCAAGTCGCTCACATATAATGAAAACATTTAAAACCGTTACCTCAAAAACTATAAATCAATACCTTACCGATGTTAGAATAGGTAAAGCAAAATCTTTATTATTAACGCAATCGATAACTGAAACAGCCTATGATGTTGGCTTTAATAATTCAGCTTATTTTTCAACCGTATTTAAACAACAAGTAGGTATTACACCTAAAGCGTTTCAGCAAAATTCTAAGCTTGGCATATAATATTCCGCCTCTCTGTCTCGTCCTGAAATAGGTTGATTTAGAGATATTACTTTAAATAAATTGCTCGAGCATGAAAAACTCACTGAAACAAATTTTTCATGCTTAAGTCCCGAGTAAGTTACAATAGCGTTTGTTTAAGTTAAATAGATAAGTATTTAAAATAATTAAAAGTTTAAAACTATTTTAGCATTTAAGGCGCGTCCAGGACGTTGAACCCCGTAAAAATCATAAAATTTTTCATCGGTTAAGTTCTGAATTTCAAGGCTCATTGTCGCAGATGTATCATAAATATCTGTACTATAAGTTAACGCAGCAGCATGACTAAATTGTGAAGGTACAATTTCCCTCTCAGCATTTAAAGCAATTAAATTATCATAGATAAGACTAAACTCTTCCACATAACGGCTATGCCAACTTAAACTTAATTGATCTAATCCAAAAATTACATCGTCCCAGTTTAGTCTCATGCTAAAGTTAGAATAAAAGTAAGGCTCATTGGGGACTCGGCTGCCTGATCCTAATTGACCTGTGGTTGTATTTCTAAAGTCTATATAGGTTACATTAAGATCTAATTCAGTAAAGGCTTCAAGTGATGTCCACCCTATCGCTCCTTGAACTCCCTTTGATTTTGCTTTCAATAGGTTTTCGTATGAACCACCTCTACCAGCAGGAACAAACCTGATCAAATTATCAATATCACGTATAAATAAATTAGTGTTACCTCTTAAGTAACCCAGATCAGTCTCTACGCCATCAACGGTAAAGTTCAATACAATATTGCATAACCCACTATTTAAAACTCTTCTTCCCTAACAAAAAACAAAGAGTAACTGTTTAATGTATTTTCTTAGGATATATGGTTTTAAACTCATCTAAAAAACAATATCTAGTTTCATTTTTTGAGTCGTGAAGTTTTCAGAATCATTTCTTAAAAGCGATTAAAGGTTCATTCAAGCTAATTGGTATTCATTGCTCATTAAGTTTTGTGGTTATTTAATTGTTTTGAAAACAATGCTGTATAAGATCTAATATTGTGATATGTTGCAACGTATCTTAATAAGTATAAGTACTGTAATTAATCAAGTAAACCTATTGGTATTTTACGCTGGTTAACTAGGTTAAACATAGCTGTTAATACTTTAAAAGAAAAAAGAAGTTAACCTCAAATAATAGCTGTAAATTTTTCCCTTACAGTTTGATGTTAATCAACCGGCATTGCTTATTTAAAACAGATTAATAACTCAATATAAATTGGCTGTAACAGTTAGCCCTGTGCAACCAGTTACAACCAGTAATTTCAAATTAACAATCACAAATAAAGAATATACAACTAATGAAAATACAATACTTTTGCCCTAAGTGGGGCTGTGAAGATCTTAGCTATAGTGAATTTTTTCAACGAGTTAAAGCAGACGGTTATGACGGTGTTGAAATGACCATACCAAATAATCCTAAGCTAAAACAGGAAATATTAGATGGTTGTTTATCTATGGGATTAGAACTAATTGCCCAACAAGTTGAGGCAGGCCAAGCCAGTAATTTTGAAGAACATAAAGATTTATTTTATCAATACTTAAATAACGCTATGGATGTCAATCCAAGGTTTATTAATTGCCAAACTGGGAAAGATTACTTCACCATGGCAGAAAACATAGAGCTGATTGACATGGCTGAGGAATTAAGTGCTAAACGCGGGGTAAAAATAGCTCATGAGCTACACAGAGGTCGCTTTAGCTATTCTCCTAGTGTAACTATGGAATAGCCCAGATTTAGCCTATACAGCGGATCTTTCTCATTGGCTTACCGTTACAGAATCTCGATTAGATGCGCCACAACAAAAGTTAATGGTAGATCAACTTATAAGTAAAAGTTCTCATATTCATGCCCGTATAGGTTTTGAAGAAGGTCCTCAAGTAAATGACCCCTCAGCCCCTGAATGGCATGACTTAGTAAATATTTACGTCGGCTGGTGGAAAAGTATTATTCAGTCACAGCTAAACAAAGGCATTACTAGCATGACGATTACCCCAGAGTTTGGACCTGCTCCTTACATGCCCATGCTTGCTCACTCGCAAGTACCTGTATCTGATCAATGGAAAGTTAATCTATATATGCGGGATTTACTCCGAGAAAGATTGTAAAGAGTAAATGCTAAACTGCCAAATGTTTATTAGAAAAGTTAGTTAATATTTTATTTAATACTTCGCTAAGCATCTTAAAACTTAAAAAATCATATCTTCGACCTAACAGCGCTGAACAGGCATCAGGGCAATTGTACTCCTGCATTGTCTTATAAGGTGCATCCTGTACCGTCATGCCCTACATCGCTTTGTTCATCAATCCTGATGAACATACGTGAATATGATTGTTCATTTTGGTACTTGAGCCAAGCAGACTAAGTGTTTGCTGATAAAGCAGTGCTTCTTTTAATATACAATACTTGTGGGGAGTCTTCAGCATATAATCTAAGTTGTGTATTTTAAAACATTCGCTAAGAAGTAATAGATATATTAAAACAAAAAACTCACCGAAGTGAGTTTTTAAAGTTTACGTACAAAGTAAGCAACAATGAGTGTTTACTGTATTTTACGTAGGATAAACAGTTTAGTTCAAGGCGCTTTGTCGTGAAGTTTAGTCTCTCGTAAACGAACGACAAAGCAACGATGAAATCAAAAGTTTAGACAAGTAAAATTACATTATTCCACCCATATAGAATTTAAGCATATGTTTCAATTGAATTACTTGCATGGGAATAATTACTGATACCCCACCTGATGCCCTAGTTATAGTACTAACGTTAACCAATTGAATTTTATTGGAATAATTTTTATGAATTAAAAGTGTTTGGAGGGATCCATACGCTGATGAAGAATACGGGCAACATCAATACCATTTTCACTACTTTGATAAAAGACGATATGCTTCTCTACAGGAAAGCTTTTAGCGCCATTATAAACATCATTTCTTTCCCTGCCGAAGTCAGGGTATTGAGCTAACTTCAATAAGGCTGCATCGATAGTTTGAGCATACACCTTTGCCTGTGTACTTCCCCAAGATTCAATAGTTGATGAAATTATTTTGAATAAATCGGCTTCAGCTAAAGGAGATAACCTATAGCTAGGCATCGGTATTATCGCTCGCTGACTTGCTAGTGACTGATAGGGAAGCTTGTTCAAATATTTCCATTACACTGTGCTTTGACGATTCGCCTGCAGTTAGCTGTTCGAAGCCTTTAGCGACTTCTTCTCGTAATATTTCTAGTTGCTGGTTTTTAGCAACGTCTTTCTCAAATAATAGCCTCAAACCATCACGGATCACTTCACTGGCTGAGGTATATAAACCATCAGCTACCTTTTCAGTAATTCTTCGCTCGAATTCTTTACCTAAAGTAATATTCATAATAAACGCTCCAATCATCAATGGTTGTATTATGCGCATGATATACACATAATTCAAGTTTGGAAAAGTTGAGTATCAAAATAAAAATAGAACATGAGGACTAGATATTTAGTTTACTAAGGCATTAAAACAACCAAATTCCGCGCTCTTGGGTTTTTTAATACTTCTATTCAAAGTAAACAACAATGAGTATCTAATGTATTCTACGCAGGGTAAATCAGGTTAGAACACAGGTTACTTGTTCCTGACTTAACCTAAGTACCTACATCCATATAGGCAAGGCACTTTACAACGACGTTTAGTCTTTCTTAAACGAGTTGTAAAGTAACGCCACTAGAATTTGATCACTTAAGAATGATTTAACCAATCAAAAACAAAAAAACTCACCGAAGTGAGTTTTAGCGTTTAAGTACAAAGTAAGCAACAATGAGTGTTTACTGTATTTTACGTAGAGTAAATCATGTTAGAACAAGGCACTTTACAACGACGTTTAGTCTCTCTTAAACGAGTTGTAAAGTAACGCCACTAGAATTTGATCACTTAAGAATGATTTAACCAATCAAAAACAAAAAACTCACCGAAGTGAGTTTTTAGAGTTTAAGTACAAAGTAAGCAACAATGAGTGTTTACTGTATTTTACGTAGAGTAAATCATGTTAGAACAAGGCACTTTACAACGACGTTTAGTCTCTCTTAAACGAGTTGTAAAGTAACGCGGTTATCACTGATTTAAACAAGTAAAATGTCGGGTAAGGAGCGAACATTACTGTTCACCCCTCCCCTAAGAACCGTACGTGCGAGTTTCCCCGCATACGGCTCAAGCCTTTATAAGTCAGTACCTAAGTATAGACCAGCGAACTTATGAGCTTTACTTATTAAAATGTTCAGCCCATATTTTCATAGCAACGCTCGCAGCAATCGCCAGCATAATCTGATGATTCCATAACTTCTTTTATAGCATCAGTTAACTCTCCTCTAGAATTAAAACCATAGGTTTCACCTTTAGAGTATTTTGAGTTAGCTAACTTATAAGCATCTGTTATGTCGCCACCATTTTGGAATATTACTTCATGAATTTCACATTTCTCCAATATTCCTGCTTCGATTGCTAGCTCAGCAACTGAATCCATCAATTCCATATGGTGTTTGTGACTACCCATATATTCGTCCTCCATTTATTTCATTATTATTAATCTCCACATTAGTACATGGTGATTAAAGCTCATAAATCAATAAACCTCGTTCAAATAGTACAATGCAATTGCCGATGACAATTAGGATGCAACAACACTAAGTTACTCAGTTCATTACCACCACCTTTTACCCGTTCAACAATATGATGGATATTCCATCCTGTTGTTTTAGTAATTCGGTGACGGCACATAGCACAACATTGCTGCTGTCTGAGCCAAAGCATTAACAAAATACGTTTACCTTGCATTGAATCTCTCCAAACTCGCTCTTGGCGCTTTTCGAAGTATTCCTCAAATGCTAAGTCATACGGATTTGCGTCCGCTTTCATTTTAATGTGTCGCTTTATCGGTATATCTTTTGTGTACATCAACCTAACTAATTTATTGTCAGGAATAATACCCGAAAACGTCCAGTTTCGTGGCCCTACTGATTTAAAGTATTTAGCTTTAATCCAACGCTTTTGACGATTATTATGTCGTCGACGGCACCACTGCCACAATAGTTTCCAAACTCGATAGTCAACATAATTAAAGGTTTCCTTCGCCACGATATGACGATGGTAGTTAGCCCAACCCCGAAGAATTGGATTCAACTGACAAATAAGCAATCCTGCTGTAGTTGTCTTTTGCCCTTTAACTATATCGCGAACCTTCCCAAGAACACTCTTTACGCTTTTACGGCTCGGCTTGATTAACATCTTGCCATTGCTATATTTACGTAAATTTTGTCCGAGAAAATCAAACCCTTCATTTATATGCGTTATAACCGTTTTCTCTGGTGACAACGTAAGCCCTCGATCAGCCATAAAGGCTTTAACTAATGGCTTAACTTCATTTTCAAGTAGCTCTTTCGAGATTCCCGTTATAATAAAGTCATCTGCATACCTCACATAATTGACCTTAGTCTTGTAGGCGGCTTTCGTGTTTTTCTTCCCAAAGTGGTCATATAACACTTCTTCCAATCCATCAAGCGCCAAATTAGCCAACACAGGAGAAATAATACCTCCTTGTGGTGTACCCGCTTTCGTTGGGTTTAACTTACCGAATTCAATAAATCCCGATTTCAACCACTTTCCAAGTACTTGTTTATCCAACACTACATTGGCAAGTAACCAGTCATGACTGATGTTATCAAAGCAACCTTTGATATCTCCCTCAAGCACCCATTCTGCTGAGCTTTTACGACTTAAATTGACAAAACATTGTTCTATCGCATCAGCCGTTGAGCGCATAGGTCGAAAGCCATAGCTATTACGATCTGCGGTGGTTTCCGACACAGGTTCAAGTGCTAACAGGTATAACGCCTGCATAGCCCTATCTAGCATGGTCGGTATTCCTAAAGGGCGACGTTTACCGTTACTCTTTGGAATGTATATCCTCCGCAATGGCTTAGGTTTATACCCATGCCGTTTTAATCGAAAAATAGCCTGCCATTTACCATCAGGCGTACTCCATAACTCCTTATCTACACCGGCAGTCCTTTTGCCTCGATTTTCAGTTACCCGTTTAACGGCTAAACATTTAGCTGCAAACGAGCGCACCAACATACGTTGTAAAGTTTTCACCCTACGCCACTGCTGTTGCTTAGTCGCCTTCGCGATCCGTACTTGTAGCCCTCTCACCTGAAGCTCAATTGAATACCAATTAATGGTATGCCAACTATGCGCCTGATGGGAGAACGCAGGTACAACAAATGCCGTACTCATCTTGCTTTTCTCCTATTGATAATCACCCAACAGAAGAAATCCACCCCCCTAAGGGAAGTGAATTCTCCCTTAGGGTTAGTTATTTGATTGCTTTACACGTCTATCTCACGATTAAAGACCAATTGAAAGTCAGCACTGTTTCCAGTTAGTGTTTTTAACACCTATCTAAATCATTACAATTTAGCATTAGCTTTTTTCAATCTCCTTTACCCTCTTACTCAACAGTTCGTCTTACGACTCCCCTGCTTAAATTATTTAAATAACAAATAATTTAAGCGAATAATAGGGCTTACCAAGTTCCATATAAATAACATTGGTTGTTTAGGTTCTACCTATTCACAGGTGATACTGTTGTCAGCGCTTTCCCAGATGTAAAAGAAAAGCCAGATCACATACCTTTTGGTTAAAGCGTATCAATAACATTTCGCTTTTTGCGGTTGACTGCGTTTATTAGTAGTTCATATATATTAACCTTGCAACAAAGCCTAGCCCCTCAAACTCTTGTCATTAGAGTTATCGCACTTACCTTTTCACAAAAGTAAGTACTCCACGAATGGAGGGTACATTCTCAGGAAGCTTCGAACCTTTCCGTTACCAGAAACGCACTATCCTTAGGCTACAATTGGCTGAACAATTGGTCTAATATTTTCAAAATTAGTTGTTTTGAAAATTTAGACAATTATTTATACGGCTTACGCCTACCATTGACTGCTTTTAAACTAAGCACTACTGCTTAGAGTTCCTATGATGGGGAAGTTTTGATCTATTACTTGAGAAACCAATATAGAAAATAAATATTCAATTTATTTTTGGTTCGGACAAGAAAATAGGCTCCACGTGATTGAGATAAAATCTCAGTGGATTATAAAAGATGGCTCGCTAGAGCCATTTTGATAGTAGATCTTTCGATCTATTTTGTATGTATCAGGATGAAACCTTCTACATATATTTGAAGCGTAGCTTCATTTTGGAGTGGGGGTTAACCTAAAATATAGGCTGCATCTATAAAACCCTGACGCAAGGAAGAGAGAGGTAATTCCTCTCTCTAAGCCTACCTTACTGTAATAGTAAGGTAGGTGTCAACAGCACGACTTCTTGTCGCACTACATCATGCCACCCATGCCGCCCATACCACCGCCCATGCCGCCCATATCTGGCATCGCTGGTGCATCTTTAGCAGGAACATCGGTAATCATTGCTTCAGTAGTTAACATTAAACCTGCTACTGATGCAGCAAATTGTAACGCTGAGCGAGTTACTTTAGTTGGGTCTAAAATACCCATTTCAATCATATCGCCGTAAGTGCTGTTACCTGCGTTGTAACCGTAGTTGCCTGTACCGCCGTTGCGTACTTCGTTTAATACTACAGACGCTTCGTCGCCACAGTTTGCTACAATTTGACGAAGTGGTGCTTCCATCGCGCGAATAGCAACATTAATACCGTGTGTTTGATCTTCGTTAGCACCTTGTAATGCTTTAATTGCATCAGCAGCGCGAATTAATGCTACACCACCACCGGCAACAACACCTTCTTCAACCGCTGCGCGCGTTGCATGTAATGCATCTTCAACACGGTCTTTTTTCTCTTTCATGGCGATTTCAGTGGCAGCGCCAATTTTGATAACCGCAACACCGCCAGCAAGTTTAGCTAAACGTTCTTGTAGTTTTTCTTTATCATAATCTGAAGATGAATCTTCAATTTGACCACGAATTTGGGCAACACGTGCTTTGATGTCTTCGTCTTCACCTAAACCATCAATAATTGTGGTGTTGTCTTTAGAGATAATTACACGCTTAGCTTGACCTAAATCTTCTAAAGTTGCTTTCTCTAATTCCATGCCAATCTCTTCAGAGATAACAGTACCAGCGGTTAACGTAGCAATATCTTGTAGCATTGCTTTACGACGGTCACCAAAGCCAGGTGCTTTAACTGCTGCAACTTTAACAATACCGCGCATGTTGTTTACTACTAATGTTGCTAGGGCTTCACCTTCAACATCTTCAGCAATAATTAATAACGGCTTACCCGCTTTAGCAACGCCTTCAAGGGTTGTTAATAATTCACGGATGTTATTGATTTTTTTATCAACTAATAAAATGAATGGGTTTTCTAATTCAACAGTGCCACTTTCTTGGTTGTTGATGAAATATGGTGATAAGTAACCACGGTCGAATTGCATACCTTCAACAACGTCTAATTCGTCAGTTAGTGCTTGACCTTCTTCAACGGTAATAACACCTTCAGTGCCTACTTTATCCATTGCTGTTGCAATGATTTGACCTACAGTTTCGTCTGAGTTTGCAGAAATAGTACCAACTTGTTCGATAGCTTTGTTGTCTGTAACTGGTGTAGATGATGCTTTTAATGCTTCAACGGCAGCAATAACTGCTTGGTCGATACCGCGTTTAAGATCCATAGGGTTCATACCCGCAGCGATAGATTTTAAGCCTTCGTTAACAATAGCTTGTGCTAAAACCGTTGCCGTAGTTGTACCGTCACCTGCTTCATCATTGGCTTTTGAAGCAACTTCTTTCACCATTTGTGCGCCCATGTTTTCAAACTTGTCTTCAAGTTCAATTTCTTTGGCAACAGTAACACCATCTTTAGTGATAGTTGGACCGCCAAATGATTTGTCTAATACTACGTTACGACCTTTTGGTCCTAAGGTTACTTTTACCGCGTCAGCTAATACGTTTACGCCTTTAAGCATTTTTACGCGTGCGTCGTTTCCAAATAATACGTCTTTTGCAGCCATGTTATTTATTCCTGTAATTTTTGTTTAATTTTGTAGGCGGGAATTCATTCGCGCGAATAAATTCCCGCCTACGTTTAAAATTATTAATTTATATGCTCAAGCAGCATTTTTATTATGCGATTTCGCTTAAGAGCAAAGAAAAAGCGCGGAGCTGACGCTAGTCAGTGAGCACTTTTGATGCCGCTATTGTGTTTTATTAGCGACAAGTTAAGTCATAAATTATTCTACGATGGCCAAGATATCTGCTTCACTTAGGATAAGTACGTCTTCGCCGTCTAACTTTTCAGCTTTAACACCGTAACCTTCAGAGAAAATTACTTGGTCGCCAACTTTAACATCTAAAGGACGAACCTCACCATTTTCTAAAATGCGACCATTACCTACCGCAATAACTTCAGCGCGTGTAGACTTCTCAGCTGCACTACCCATTAATACAATACCGCCGGCTGATTTTGACTCGACTTCTTTACGTTTAACAATGACACGATCATGTAGTGGACGAATACTCATTAATTCTCTCCTGAGATAACTAAATTATTAGTGGTTATTTAGATAATTTGTCGTCGTAAATGCGGCGACAGTTTGTTGCTATAAGAAATGGGGATAAAATAAGCCTTAACAAGTCTAAGAATGAAAAAATTAAGGCTTATTTTACTATTCCTAAAATGACAAGATTAATCTTTACGTTTAAATTCGCCTTCTAATGTTTCACCTTGATGGTGAGAAATAGGCTTATTAATATCTTCTTTTGAAGAAAACGGTTCATCTGTATTTTCATGTTGATAAACATTACCTGATGCGCCATGTTGAAATGATGCACTACCAGCCATTTGATTGACTTTAATATGCTTTTGTACCTGTTTCGCAATACCCGCACGCACGCTAGGAATAAGCAGAGATAAGCCTAAAATATCCGTTACAAAACCCGGAGTTACTAATAGTACGCCGGAAATCAATAACACTAAGCCGGTAACTATTTCACCTGACGGCATTTCGCCTTGCGCCATTTTGGTTTGCACTGACTGTAACGTTGCTAAACCTTGTTGACGCACAAATTTTGCGCCTAACCAAGCACTAAGAATAACTAAGGCGACAGTTGGCCACAAACCAATTAAGTCGCCCACTTGCATAATTACCGCTATTTCGATAATTGGAATGATGATAAAAAGTACAAATAATAATTGAAACATAATGATCCTTTAATTTATATGAAACTTATATTGGGTTGATCAGGTCTTTTTCAAGGGACGTTAATTAATACCCTAAATTCAAGTACCGTAAACAAACGTCTAAAACAAAAAGCTACATATTAGCTGTAAATAAACCATAAACTGACTTGGTATTAAACTTGGTATTATAAGCGCCTGTAACTTTACTTATTTATCACTGTATACTATCAGCAACGCTTAAATATTTAGGTAAATAAATTGTATCAATTAGTATTAACCACTTGCCCGAATGAAGATATTGCCAAAGATATTGCAAAAATAGTGGTAACGGAAAAGCTAGCAGCGTGTGTGAATATCATACCGAATATAACGTCAGTATATAGTTGGGAGGATGAACTGCATTGTGACAATGAAGTACAATTACTAATAAAAACCGACACAAATAAATTCGCCATTTTAAATGAACGAATTAATCAATTACACCCCTACGATGTGGTGGAAGTTATTGCCTTGAATATCCAGCAAGGTGATAAACATTATTTAAACTGGATCACTAATTCTTTAAAGTAGTTTACATGAAATATTTTCTTTCCTTATGTTTGATGACATTAGTTATCTTTACTTTACAACCCCAACCTTCAAACGCTTCAACATCTCCGTTTGATGTATCAACTAACAGTTTATTTAGTAATGACGATGAATTCTTAAAGGTTGATGAAGCGTTTGAATTCAATTTTTATCAAGAAAACAATCAGTTAAAAATTAATTTCACCATTGCGCCAGAGTATTATTTATATCGCCATCAGTTTAAGTTTAAAGCGACTAACGCTAGCTTTGCTTCAGTGAATCTACCTGAAGGTATAGCTCACGAAGATGAGTTTTTTGGTGTACAACAAATATTTACTAAACAATTATCCTTCATAATAGATCTTGAACAGGTATCAAATGACGGTAGAATCAAAATAAGCTACCAAGGTTGTGCCGAAAAAGGTTTATGTTATGCGCCTAAAAGCCAAACGATTCAATTAAGCCAATTATCGACAAATAATTTAGTAACAAGCGAGCCTGCCTTAAGTGAAAAAGTAAACGATAACTTACAAACAGAGACAAAAAGCGAACAGCACAAACTATCAGACATGCTTAAGCAAGAAAGTTTACTACTAACGCTTATTGCCTTTTTTGTTGGTGGCTTATTATTATCTTTTACTCCTTGCGTATTTCCTATGTACCCTATTTTGACGGGGATTATTGTTGGTCAAGGAGATAAATTAACCACTAAAAAAGCATTCACACTTTCTTTTTTCTATGTACAAGGTATGGCTGTAACTTATACATTATTAGGTGTTGTGGTCGCTTTAGCTGGTGCAAAATTCCAAGCTGTATTTCAACATCCTTTTGTATTAATTGGTTTAAGTGTTTTATTTATATTTTTAGCCCTTTCTATGTTTGGAATTTTTAACTTAGCATTACCGGCAAGTTGGCAAAACAAGTTAAATAATATTAGTAACAAACAAAAAGGTGGCTCTATCACCGGTGTATTAATGATGGGGGTTATTTCTGGCTTAGTCGCTTCACCTTGTACTACAGCCCCATTAACCGGCGCATTATTATATATTTCTCAAACAGGCGATGTTGTACTAGGCGCCTCCGCTTTATACGCACTAAGTTTAGGTATGGGCTTACCTTTATTAATTTTGGGTAGCTCTGGTGGTAAGTTATTACCAAAAGCCGGTGCATGGATGAATATCATTAAAAATATTTTCGGCTTACTGTTACTTGCGGTACCTATATTTTTACTTGAACGTTTTCTTCCTATAATTATTGGTCAAGTATTATGGGCTTTATTAATATTAGCTAGCGCTAGTTATTTCTATGTGACTAATCAAAACCATGCAGCTAAAGACGCTCAGCAAGATAAAGGTTTTTGGTATGGCTTCCGCTCATTAGTTATATTTTTAATGTTATTTTTTGGCGCTAATCTCGCTTATCAAATTATATTTCCATCTACGAATGTAACTTCACAAAGCTCACACAATAACAACTTTATAATGGTGTCGACCATAGCAGAGCTTGATGCTGAAATAGCCTTAGCGACGCAGCAAGAAAAAACTGTGATGGTAGATTTATACGCTGATTGGTGCATCGCTTGTAAAGAGTTTGAAAAGTACACTTTTGTTGATGCTCAAGTGCAGCAGGCATTAAGCAATACGGTATGGATTCAAGTAGATATGACCGACTTTGATTCAACAAACAACGCTGAGTTTGTAAAACGTTATAATGTGTTAGGTTTACCTACAATTTTATTTTTTGATGTGCAAGGCAATGAATTAACGGCTCAGCGTACGACTGGTTTTATGAATGCTGCAGAGTTTACTGCTCATATTAAATCAATATTTTAGTTGTTTTAAAGAGATTTTAACTAGCTTTTAATTAGTTAACCTCAGCTCTGGTTAAGCAAAGTTGAGGTTAACTAAAATAGACAATTTAATTAACCTAGTATTATTTCCAATTTTCAAACGGCTTGCGACTTACAATGCCGTTTTAACGCTTTTAGCTATTTTCCAGTAGCCTCCCTCAGAAACCTGTTTATCTAATGACGCTAATAACTCTTTTTCAGGAATAGGTTTAGAATAGTAATAACCTTGAATAATATCGCAATCATTCTCGGTTAAGCTACGTAATTGAGCTTGTGTTTCAACACCTTCGGCAACCACTTTTAATCCTAAGTTTTTCACCATCGCAATAGTTGAAGTAATAATTTGATAATCTGAATGGTTTTCTAACATACCAAAAATAAAGCTTTTATCTATTTTAATTACGTCTACAGGCATTTTCTTTAAGTAGGCCAGTGATGAATAACCAGTACCAAAGTCATCAATTGCGAAACTAAAGCCAATAACTTTTAATGACTCCATCATTTCAATAGTATGATCCATATCTTTTACTAACGTCTGCTCCGTCAGCTCCAATTCAAAGTCTGAAGCATTTAATGAAAACTCCTCTAATAATTCATTTAAAAAATGAGGTAAATTTGCATCCATAAACTGCCCTGCAGATAAGTTTATGGCGATACGTGTATTAGCTAACCCGTTCTCTTTTAACAATATTGCTAATTCAAAACAACGGCGAATGATCCAATAACCTAATTCGATCATGTGCTGAGAATTTTCTAAAATAGGGATAAAATCTTCTGGAGAAATCATTCCTCGTTCAGGGTGCTGCCAACGTAATAACGCTTCAAATCCATGTATTCTTTTATCTATTGCACAAATTTGTGGTTGTAAGCTTAGGCTAAATTGTTGTTTCGCTAGCGCTTGTCTTACTTCACCTTCAAGCATTACGCGATGCGCCACTCGTTGAAACATATCGGGGTGGTAAATATGGTATTGACCACCACCGTTGTCTTTTGCCTCATACATAGCAATATCAGCATGGCTAATTAAATCTTCTGATTTTTCAGTCGTTGATTCGGTATAAGCGATGCCAATACTTGTAGAAACATAAAAAACATTAGAGTCTAATTTAATGGATTCTTTAAATTGCAATAATACATTCTCCGCAACATCAATGGCTTCATCAATACTTTTAAGGTGACTTAAAATAATAACAAATTCATCACCGCCAAAACGACTCGCTAAATCAGTTTCACCAACACTTAACCTAACGCGATCGGCAGCCTGTATTAGTAACTTATCACCAATGTTATGGCCATTACTGTCGTTAACTTTCTTGAAGTCATCTAAATCGAGAAACAATACCGCCACGCCATCTTCATAACGCGTTATATTGGCTAATGATTTACGTAATTGGTAATTCAACATATTACGATTAGGTAAGCCTGTCAGTAAATCGTACATCGCAATGTTTTCTAACTCTTTGGTTTTTTGCTCTACCACCAAATTAAGCTGCTCTAGCTCAAAGCTTAATTCTTGAGATGAATGAGCTAATACATCTAGCTCATCAGCAAACATGCGAGGACGTTTAAGATCAACCTGTCGAAATTCATTAAACTTTTTTTGTGCTAATAACGGTAAAGCGTTAGACAGCAATAACAACCGTTTAGTAAAAGGGCTCGAGATAAAATAAACAAAACCTGCAAGTAAAATAAAAATAAGACTTAAGGATAAAATAAATTGCTTTTGGTAGTCGTCATTTTTTTTGGTATAAGCAGTAACATCATTTATTAACATTAAAAAGTAATCTTGCTCTGCTTGCTCTGACAACAATAATAGATTTATCAAATAACTATTACTTGATAAGTCTAGTTTTAAACCTTTTTCTATAATTGGATCAAGTGTCGAATACAAAGAGCCAGAAGCAAGTATCGACTCAGTTAAATCTATATTTGATGCCGAAATGACTTCTGCATCAATACCTTTTATATTTTCATCTCCTGAAACAGCCATTCGAATAACTGCTACTTCTCTATTTAATGTTGTTTTAAGCGCGAATAACATATCAAGTAAAGAAGCGCTCATAGTCACGACAACCATTTCCCCTTGTTTATTCAGTAAAGGTAAACTGAGCAATATTTGACAATTTCGCGGGCAATAAATACGATATTCGGGTTCTTGTAACCTAAAGACTTGGGCGATATTTTCTTGCACGAGATGAGGGAAATTATTAGTCGCAAACAATATGTTTTCTTTATCATCGACTAACCATATATCTTCTACATTAAGATGTAATTGTAATGCATCGTATTGTTTCTCAAGCTGTATCGCTAAAGTAGAAAAATCATCTTGTTGAGATAATTGAATGAGATCGGTGAACGACTCTAGCCATACCATTAACTTAGTACGTAATATATTATTATGCAGGTTAACTTGTGCTTGTCCTTGAGCAATATTATTTTTCTGAAACTCTTGGTAATCCGCTTGTAAGCGTAAATATGAAATAGAGGAAAACCCTACGGCTAACAGCAGCAAGGTAGTTATAATCAATACCAATAATTTGGTTGGTACGCCAACAAATTTTTTAATCATGTTATGTCACATTAAAACCAGTACATAAATTGTATAGCCCACATCGTCCATTTTTCCGAGCTATTTTTTTGAGGGTCTGGCACTACAACAGGTGTAAGTCTTCCTCCACCTTCAACCCAATGATGCTCAGCTCTAACTTCCATATTACTACTAACCCCATAAGCAAGACCTAAAGTAACATCGTTATTAAAACCAAAGTAATAAGGCACGCCCGTTGTTTCTTGAAGCTTTTTACCATCCTTATCATTTTTATCTAAGTAGAAATACTCATACTTTGCTAACAAGGTTAAATTAGGGGTTACTTTATAACGTGTTTGCCCATAAAAACCCTGTCCAGTACTATCTTTATGAAAACCTGGAACATAAAATCCATCAGTAACAAACCGTTGTTGATAAATTTCACCACTGAACTCCCAATACTCTCCTTCATACATCGCATTCATCGTATAAAATTGAAAATCAAACTCAGCATTATAAAATACGTCAAAATCTTGGTTTTGATTATAATGAAAGTCAGAATTAAGTAGCGACAAACCAAAACGCCATTGTGAAAAAGTAGGCTGCCAATACACGCTACCGTGAAGCTCATAATCTTGAATCGTTTTACCGAATGCGCTATCACCTAAGAGTATTTCTGTTTGTTTATCTGAAATAGGTGATTTTCCATAACTTAAAGAAAAGTCAAAATTACCTAGTTTATCATTACTGTGACTAACCTTGATATAAGCTCCATCGCTACCAACGGCAATATCACGAAAACCATCAAAATAAACTGATTGTGGTAAAATAATGCTCGGGCGAGCAAAAGGTACAACACGCGAACTAGAATATAACCAATGATTATTTTTAAAGCGCCCTAAGTAAATATTAGCTTGCCACGACTCATCGGTGTAGGCAGCCCAATCAAGTAGTGCATAATCAACACGGAACCCTTTCGCATATCGATTACCACCGTTTAGATACACAACTTGCCCAGCAAGACGTACAGTATCAGTTAATTGATATGAAGTATTAAGACCTAACTCGGTTAAATCAGGAGACAAGCCTTCTTCATCATTAACAAAATCACTACCGTCTACGTCAATCAGGCCTAATGCTATAAAACCATGTAACTGAAAGTCTTGTATTGTTGATTGGTTATAATTTTTTTCTGTTTCTGCATGTGCCGCACCACTAAAAATAATAACAATAACAAAAGTATATAGAAATTTACGTGAAAATAGCTTATGTGCGTAATTGCAATAGCTCAACAAGAACAACCCAGACCATACAATATTAGTCTTCAATTTTGATAACATTTACCACTCCTTGATTGCCTTGCTGATCATCTTTCACATCAAACTCTTTATCACTTTCTGTTGGCTGTATTGAAGCTAAGGTTTTCTCGTAGATATAACCAATAGAGCCTGGTGTATTAATAACTGCCTGTATAAGTTCCTTTTCAGAATCAATAATAATCGGAGCAACACCTAAGCCTGAATAGGTTAATTTGTTCCAAATTCGATTTAGTTGATAAGGAAATATTTGTAGTCGCTCCTTGGCAAAGCGATTGTGGAGATCATGTTGTCTAGGTAAAACAAATACCGTTATTACACTATCGTCACTCCATCGTAATTGACGCATAGTATAAATTCGACGTAACTGTGATTGACTTAAACTGTTATCAGGAACTTTTAGGTTAGCAATTATCTCAATAGCAGATAGCTGCGCAGGCATAAAGCACGCTATTATCAGTAAAATAGAGAGATATAAATGTTTGATCATGAATCCCTTCGAAAAACAATTTTGTACATTAGTGTGAAAAGTACTTTGAAAATCAATAAGCTATTAAACTTATTAATGAATAATAGCCTAAATCATCAAAAAATCAAATATTTCCACTATTTACCTTGTATTAACAATAAGAAGTATGACCAGTAAGTTGCTGCTATATTCTTCGAAAAACAAGCTAATATCGCCAATAATAAAAAAAACGATGAAAAATAGCTTTTTTTGTTCACACAACCTCTATTTTATGTAATTATTAGCGCCAATTTATTTTTAACGGTGATTTAGCAGCAGATGAGCGCAAAGTTTAAAGTTTTAGTGTTAAATGGACCTAATTTAAATATGCTTGGTAAGCGAGAGCCTACTATTTATGGTAGTCAAAGCTTGTCAGATATAATGACGGCTTTAAGTGAGCAAGCTAAGCAGTTAAATATTGAGTTAACGCATCTACAATCAAATGCTGAACATGAACTTATCAATATCATTCATGACGGCTATCAAAGTGTAGACTTTATTATTATAAACCCCGCCGCTTTCACTCATACGAGTGTTGCGATAAGAGATGCTTTACTTTCCGTTGCCATTCCCTTTATCGAAGTACATTTATCAAATGTACATGCACGTGAAAATTTTAGAAAACACTCTTATTTATCTGATATTGCAACAGCTGTTATCTGTGGTTTTGGTGCTCAAGGCTATAGTTTTGCATTAGAGGCCGCCAGTGCTCACTTAATTAAAAATGTAAATAAATAACAAATACAACATTAGTTACAAAACATAACAGTTAATGAATAATCATTAGCTTATATTTATAAACGTTAGTTTTATCAACACAAATTAAGGTATTCCTATGGATATTCGTAAAATAAAAAAACTTATTGAGCTTGTAGAAGAGTCAGGTATCAATGAACTAGAGATCTCTGAAGGTGAAGAGTCAGTACGTATAAGTCGTGGCGCTGCAGTTGTACAAGCTGCTCCTGTTGCTGCGGCTCCAGCTCCTGTAGCGGCTCCTGCTCCAACACCTGTTAGCGCTGCACCAGCAGAAGCTGCGGCTCCTGTACTTTCAGGTCATGTTGTTCGTTCTCCTATGGTTGGTACTTTTTACGCTTCAGCATCTCCTGATGCCCCTGCATTCGCTGAAGTAGGTAAACACGTTAATGCTGGTGATACATTATGTATTGTTGAAGCAATGAAAATGATGAACCAAATAGAAGCGGACAAATCTGGTGTTATCAAAGAAATTCTAGCAAGTAATGAAGATGCTATTGAATTTGATCAGCCGCTTTTCATCATTGAATAAGCCCATATCTATTTATAAAGACATAAGGGTTATTCCATGTTAAATAAAGTTGTTATTGCCAACCGTGGCGAAATTGCCTTACGTATATTACGTGCTTGTAAAGAGCTAGGTATTAAAACGGTA
The DNA here is from genome assembly GCF_018860585.1 of Colwellia sp. E2M01. GTDB lineage: Bacteria > Pseudomonadota > Gammaproteobacteria > Enterobacterales > Alteromonadaceae > Colwellia. The sequence goes on along the minus strand of NZ_JAHKPR010000037.1, from coordinate 105,696 downwards.
GCTGTTCATTCAACTGCTGATAAAAACCTTAAACACGTTTTACTAGCTGATGAAACTATCTGTATTGGTAAACCAGCAGCGCCTGAAAGCTACTTAAATATTCCTTCAATTATTACTGCTGCAGAAGTAACTAATGCTGACGCTATTCACCCAGGTTACGGTTTTTTAGCTGAAAACGCTGACTTTGCTGAGCAAGTTGAAAACTCTGGTTTTGCCTTTATTGGACCAAAAGCAGAAAGCATCCGTATTATGGGTGATAAAGTTGCTGCGATCAAAGCAATGAAAGTTGCTGGTGTACCTTGTGTTCCAGGCTCTGATGGTCCATTAGATGATAATGATGAAGCCAACTTAGCTCACGGTAGACGTATTGGTTACCCAGTTATCGTTAAAGCTGCTGGTGGTGGTGGTGGTCGTGGTATGCGCGTTGTACGTAAAGAAGAAGATTTAATCGACTCAATTGCGTTAACTAAAAAAGAAGCGGGTACTATTTTCAAAAATGATATGGTTTACATGGAGAAATTCCTTGAAAACCCACGTCATGTTGAGATTCAAATTATTGCAGATGGTCAAGGTAACGCAGTTCATTTAGGTGAACGTGATTGTTCAATGCAGCGTCGTCATCAAAAAGTTGTTGAAGAAGCGCCAGCACCAGGTATTACACCTGAGTTGCGCGCACAAATTGGTGCTCGTTGTTGTAATGCTTGTATTGAAATAAACTACCGAGGTGCTGGTACATTTGAATTCTTATATGAAAATGGTGAATTCTACTTTATTGAAATGAATACACGTATTCAGGTTGAACACCCAGTTAGTGAGATGATTACAGGTATTGATTTGATCAAAGAACAACTTCGTGTCGCTGCAGGTCAAAAGTTATCGTTTACTCAAGATGATATTGAAGTATCTGGTCACTCAATTGAGTGTCGTATCAATGCTGAAGATCCACGTACTTTTATTCCTTCACCGGGTAAAATCACACGTTTCCACCCGCCAGGTGGTTTAGGTGTTCGTTGGGATTCTCACATTTACGCTGATTACTCAGTACCACCACACTATGACTCTATGATTGGTAAATTAATCACTTGGGGCGAAAGTCGTGAAGTTGCCATTGCTCGTATGCGCAATGCTTTATCTGAATTAGTGATTGATGGCATCAAAACTAACATTACTTTGCATCAAGGTATTTTAAATGATCAAGGTTTTGTTAATGGCGGTGCTAATATTCATTACTTAGAAAAGAAATTATCTGAACTTGATTAATAAACAAGTTTTAGTAATTTAACAGATATTTATATTAGCTGTTAAGTATAATTAAAGCTCTGCAATTGCAGAGCTTTTTTGTTTTTAAAATACACATATTAAATGTCTTATAGGTAAATAATGTTAAATACCAATAAAAAGCCAGTTGCTCCGACTGAGGATGAATGTTGTAACAATGCATGTGATCCTTGTGTCTGGGATAACTATTATGCGAAATTAAAAACTTGGCGCAAAGAACAAAATCGCATTAGAGATCATAAAATAGCCCCTATAACACAACAAAAGTAATTCCTGATTAAAAAATAACAATACAGTTAAATATCAAAAACTTATAACTTAAATTAGCATTACAAAAAATAATATTTGTTTTACATTTTATAACAGTATAACGTTGGCAATTAGATAATATGAACTCACTAACCTGTATTCGAGTGAGAAATATTATGCAAAACACACTAAAACAGCATTCCTTCAATTCAAATAATAGCTGCGCTTACACCACAAACATACTCTCTGATATACCTGTAGAAAACGATTTAGTACAGCCTATTCGTGATAAAGATTATTTGTGGGATAAAATGAACCTTAGCCAGCAATTTGCAGTTTGTAGCCTTAGCGAGTTTGGCTACGCGCTTACCTCGATTCACCATATAGCAGGTCATAGTTTTGCGCTTTTAAAAAAGCATAATAAGGTAGCGACAGTAAATTCTGTGGGGGTTATTAACTTCAATCCTACAATCAAGATAGCGTAAGTAAAACCTTTAGATACTTTATGCCAATTCCGATAATTTTCTG
>NZ_JAHKPR010000037.1:84443-103553 GCF_018860585.1 Colwellia sp. E2M01 | reverse complement strand
GATTTAAGTATTTTAACCAGTATCGGTGATCAGTAATTTAACGGACTTGGTATTAGTCTGCTACAACCAATAATTCTAAAGATTAATCAATAAAAAAGGAGCCGAGGCTCCTTTTTTATAATAACTATTTCCAACTATACATTTTACTTTTTGTTAAAAATTAAAATGGTATATCGTCATCAAAATCAATTGACGGCTCTTGCGGGTTTACCTTAGGCGCTGGTTGTTGTCTTTGGTTAGCATAACCACTTTCAGGTTGTGCTGCAGGTGGCCTTTGTGCAAAACCGCCAGAAGGTTGCGCTGCTGGCTGACGCGGAGCATAGCCACCACCTTGTGGTTGTGCTGCATGCTGCTGCGGTGCCGACTGCTGTGGTGCTGGCTGGCGTTGTGCAAAGCCTGCTTGTTGTTGTGGTTGTTGCGGTTGACCGTAACCACCTTGTTGTGGCGCTTGCTGTTGCGAATAATCACCGCCGCCCGCTGAAGGTCTACCATCAAGCATTTGCATTACGCCATTAAAACCTTGTAATACAATCTCTGTAGTATATTGGTCTTGACCTTGTTGGTTGGTCCATTTACGCGTTTGTAAAGCACCTTCAAGATATACTTTTGAACCTTTTCTTAAGTATTCACCAGCAATTTCAGCAAGCTTGCCAAACATAACGACACGATGCCATTCAGTTTTTTCTTTTTGCTCACCAGTTTGTTTATCTTTCCATGAATCTGACGTTGCAACAGTAATGTTTGCTACTGCGCCACCATTTGGCATAAAACGTACCTCAGGATCTTTACCTAAGTTACCAACTAAAATTACTTTATTTACACCCGCCATGAAAATATCCTATTACTTGCGCTGTTAATACACATAATTTTTTTATTTAGATAAATAGATAATACCTATCAAAATAGAAATAAAACTGTGTTTGAGAATTTGATTTAAGAGGGTAATTCTATAGTGAGCGGCGATGAAATTCGAGTGCTTTTTCATTAAAAAGCACATTTATTTTTTTAATGGATTGGTGTGCGTCTTTACTAATAAGTTATGGTTTAAATTTTCATCGGATTAACATAATGTTATTCGCTATTAAGATTGAAAAATCAAACTTCCTTTTAATAACTTAAGCGTTATAACAAACGCTTAAGTACTCTGTCTATTTGAGCCGCACGAATTTTTTTCAATAACTTTTGCGGTTTTTCTGGATAATCAGTTACAGAATCTATATCAGCATGGTTAATAACTTTAGTAGTATTAGCTAGAATCCCGTCTAGTTCATTATTGGTATCTTGTAATAACGACTGGCTCTTGTCATCAAGTACTAAGCCATTTTCTAGATCAAGAGCCCAAGCCCTAGGGTTTAAATTACTGCCTGTGATTAAGTGAAAACGGTCATCAACACGTAAGCCCTTTAGATGAAAACTGTTATCGCCATCTTTCCATAAATGAATATTTAATAAGCCTTTATCTATAAAACTTTGGTAACGCTTAACAAAACGTTTAAGCAACATTTCATATACATAAGGAACAATACCAATAGTGCTAAAATCTTCATTATTGGCAATAAAAAAGTCATTTGCGGTTTTATCGCCCACCACAGCAGTTATTTTAACGCCGCGCTTTAATGCTTTAATAATATCTCTAGCTAAGGAGTGCGGCAGATTAAAATATGGTGTAAACAACACAATATTATTTTCAGCTTTTTGAATTAACTTGCGGGTTGCTTGATTTAATTCATTTTTACGTCGACCAAAGCCAACTAAGGGTGTAATAGATATTTTATTAGCCGTATCGGCTGTTTCAATATCTGCTAAAGCGTTTTGCGACTCAACCACATAGTGTGAGGTTTTTAACAGCACTTTTAATCCTGCGATATTTTTCTTTTTTTGTGCAAGATCTGGTCGCCATTCTTGATTAAGTAATGGCGCCAGATCAGAGTGTACAAAAGTTTCAATCAAGTAGTTGCAAAAGCTATTAGCTAAGGTTTGAGATCTAATAGTACAGTAGCGATCTAATCGATAACGTTCATTTTGGTGTAAATAAATATCATTGATACTAGCACCGGTGTAAAAAAGCTTGTCATCAAAAACCATGCCTTTTAAATGTAAAACACCAAATACTTCTTTACGTTTTACAGCAGCACCATAAATATTAATTGTTTGTGGGTAATCGTTGGCAAGCTGTAAATATAAAGTTCTATTACCTTGGCTTTTTTTCTCACCAATTAACCCTCGTTGGGCGCGGTTAGCATCAACAAAAATGTTAATTTCTAACTCAGGAAAGTTAGCTTTGGCTTGATATAACGCGTGGAGGATTTCTCTGCCGGCGTCATCATCTTGTAGGTATAAAGCAGTAATAAAGATACGCTGACGCGCCTCTTTAATTAAGAGTAATAACTGTTGCTTGTATGCTTTTGGCGTAGTAAAAAACTCAACATCACTACCATCAATAATTATATCTTGCACTGTACTCTATCTAAAAAAAAATCAATTCGGGGCAGTATATCAAGAGTTAACAGCATAAATATAGGTTTTTTCGACTAACATCAGCGCTAATCCCCCCAAATTACGACTGTTTACTGTTAATCCGCTTGTAAATTGTGCAACAGTTACTTTGGCTTAAACAAAATATAAACAGCTTTAAATTTTAATCGCTAGTTCAATTGCTTGCCTTATTGCTCGTTTAGCATCCAGTTCGGCTGCGATATTTGCTCCACCGATAAGCTTTACTGGTAAACCAGCATCAACAAACTCTTGCTGTAAATCTCGATTAGACTCTTGCCCAGCACAAATGATGATATGATCGACTTTAAGTAATTGCTCTTTTCCGTCAACTTCAATCAATAATCCTTTATCGGTAATTCTTTTATAACTTGCACCTGCAACCATAGTTACAGCGTGTTTAGCTAAATTAGCTCGGTGTACCCAACCTGAAGTTTTACCTAAGCCTTTGCCTACTTTACTTGATTTACGCTGTAATAAGGTGATGTTTCTAACTGGCATATTTTTGCCTATTTCCCCCTTATTTAATAATGCGCCACCTTGTTGGTAGCTTTTATCTACCCCCCAATTTTTTAACCATGCATCAAGATTATTGGTTAACGATTTTTCCGATAAATAGGCCGCCACATCAAAACCAATACCGCCAGCGCCAATAATAGCAACACGTTTTCCTACTTCAACCTTATCGCGTAATACTTGCAGGTAACTCAGTACTTTATTATTAGCTAAGCCCTCTGCTAAACCTTCAATAGCCAACTTTCTTGGTTTAATCCCAGTTGCTAAGATCACCTCATCAAAACCTGCTGACTTTAGTTTTTCGGCACAGCTTTCAATAACTAATTCACTGTTAAGATGGCGTTTTATATTATGTAAATCGAGTTGTTTATCAAAATAACGTAAGGTTTCAAAAAACTCCTCTTTACCGGGAATTTGTTTCGCTACATTAAACTGACCACCAATTTCATTGCCTTTATCAAACAACTCTACACGATGCCCGCGCTGCGCAGCATAAACACTAAATGCTAAACCTGCAGGTCCCGCACCAACTACTGCAATTTTCTTAGGATGTTCTGCTTTTTCAAGCACCAATTCTGTTTCATAACAAGCCATCGGATTCACTAAACAAGAGGCTCGCTTTTGGGCAAAAACATGATCTAAACAAGCTTGGTTACAACCAATACAGGTATTAATTTCATCCGCTTTATTCTGGGCGGCTTTGTTAATAAAGTCAGGATCAGCAAGAAAAGGGCGAGCCATAGACACCATATCAGCCTGCCCTGTTGCTAATATATTCTCAGCAACGTCGGGGGTATTTATGCGGTTTGTGGTGATTAACGGAATTGAAACTTCTTGTTTCATTCGCTCAGTCACCCAAGAAAATGCAGCTCGAGGCACTGAAGTAACAATGGTAGGTACGCGCGCTTCATGCCAACCAATACCGGTATTAATCAATGTTGCCCCTGCTTTTTCAACTGCTTTTGCCATAGTTACCACTTCTTGCCAGCTGTTACCTCCTTCAACTAAATCGAGCATAGATAAACGAAAGATAATAATAAACTGCTCACCAACTTTAGCTCGTACCGCTTTAATGGTATCGATAGCAAGGCGCATTCTATTTTCAATACTGCCGCCCCACTCGTCAGCTCGTTTATTGGTTCTAATACAGGCGAATTGGTTAATTAAATAACCTTCTGAACCCATTATTTCAACGCCGTCATAACCCGCTTTAGCGGCTAACCTTGCAGAATAAGCATAATCTTTAATGGTCGATTTAATTTGTCTAACCGACATTGCAGATGGCGTGAATGGCGAAATAGGCGATTTTATTTTACTGGGGGCAACGGCAAAAGGGTGATAAGCATATCGACCTGTATGTAATAACTGTAGGCAAATTTTGGTGGGGTATTGATGAACCGCCTTAGTGACTTTTTTATGTTTATTCACTTGCCAAAAGTGGCTAAGCTCACTTCCAAAAGGCGCTATTCTACCGCGTAAGTTAGGACTAACACCACCGGTAACAATTAATCCTACACCACCTTTGGCACGCGCTTGATAAAAGGCGGCAAGTTTTGTAAAACCGCCACGCTCTTCTTCAAGCCCTGTATGCATAGAGCCCATAATCACTCGATTAGCCAGTTGGGTAAAGCCAATGTCTAACGGCGCTAATAAATTAGGATAGGCTGTTATCATTATGTCGCCTTTAAAAAACGTATGTTTAAGTTTCAGCTTTGATTCAGGCTTAAAGCCTATTAAACTGGTATTTAATTAACATGCTCTGTCATGCTAAAGTCGTATAACGAAAAATAAATAATATTAATAGCTTAGCTTGAACTTCTACATTTTGGAAATACAGACAAAGAATATTATGATCAATAAAATAGAATTAGTACAAGTGATAATAGCGTCACTGGCAAAAGAGCGACAACAAGCCGTTGATGCTGCAAATGAAGCACACGCCGCGGCAGTAGATGATCAAAGTGTTGCTGAAACGCAATATGATACGTTAGCGATAGAGGCAAGTTATCTTGCTGAAGGGCAATCAAGAAGAGTTGCTGAATTTCAGCAAGCAATTGAGGATTTTGAGGGGTTACAACTAAGCTACTTTACTAATGAAAATCAAGTAGCTTTAAGCGCATTAGTACAATTATCCCATGACAGTAGCACCAACCATTGGTTTTTTATTGCGCCTGCTGCAGGTGGATTTCGCTGTCAACTAAATAACCAAAACATAACTGTAATAACCCCACAATCACCAATGGGTATGGCGTTAATTGGCAAACAACTGGATGATGACATTGAAGTTATGATTGGTGCTAATAAAGTTGAGGATTATATTATTGCGCTAAACTAACACAAAGCTAAAATGTTCTTTTCGTCTGTAAGATGGGTCTAAGTCCATAGAAGAAATTTCCGGTTTTCTAACTAATTCGCTAATAACTATTCTAAAAAGCAAGAGCCAAGAAAAGTGCAAATCCTGCCCCCATTGTAATTAGCGATGTTTTTCGGTTACGTTTGTTAGATAAAGCTAAGATCATTCCCGTCAGTAAAATTAAAACTAATCCTATAGCAGTTAATTTTTGCAACGTTTTAAATGCTAATGGGCCATGGCCTTTATGTAGCTCCACCAATGTCTTTATAAGATCAGGTTCAACCTTTGTTAATGAATAACTGTCATCTTTCCTTGTAATAACAAATGAATCTTCTGATGTAGGTCGAGTAAAAAGACTATTACCACCTTGTTTAACATATTCAAACGATGACTCTAAGTCATGGTGATTTAATAAATCTCGAACTGCTTGTTCGCTATTTGAACCACTAATATTGAAAACATAATTTGAATCACTTTCTATCACTGTATTTTCAGTAGTGCCTTTAAAGCCAAATAGATATAATCCACCAGAAATACTGATCATTAAAATAATCGGCGCTAAAAATGTAGCAACGTATAAATGAATTTTTGCAGCGTTTTGTCTTAACATTTGTATTATTTTTTAAATATATTTAGTTTTTATCTTAAATAAAGTTTACTCGGTGACAACGTAATTGCAAAGCTAAATTTACAACGCGCACAGACGAGTCATAGCACTGAATTAGTGAAACGTCCTCTATCGTATCTTTACAGACCTAATCAATAGTACGATTAGGTCAAATCCAAAATTGAAAAGTGTCATACGAGATATGAGCTACTACGGTTAAAGAAAGGGAGCCTAACTACCTTCTATTTTAAAACCTATTTTCAAAGTGACTTGATAATGCCCCACAGCACCGTTGACAATGTGACCTCGGGTATCAACGACCTCAAACCAATCCATATTTTTTACGGTTTTACTACATTCTGCTAGTGCGTTCTCAATGGCATTTTCGATGCTTGTTTTTGATGAGCCGACAATTTCAATTTTTTTATAACAGTGATGATCAGACATAATAGTTACTCGCTTAGTTAATGATAAGATAAGGAAAAGTTAAAAATACAAGGTTTAATTTAACTCTGTATTTAATCTAACAGCCTAGTACTATTTCAACAACTTCGCCGCTTAACTTTAAAAGGACTTAATGTAACAAGCCTTGTCACTTTAGCTATGTTATTTCTTTGATGATTGAACATTAACTATTTAAAAATTCAGCTTTACGCCTTTAATAAGGCTTTAATAGCCATAAGATCAACTATTTTTTCATCCACTTTTAAATAGGCAACCGCTTCAGTGTGTACTATGGTTGCCTCAATAACACCTGGCATATTAATCAACTGCTCGGCAATTATGTCAGCTTGCGCTTCACTTTCAACATTAGTAGCAAAGCTGAAGTTTTTAGATTTTTGTAATGGTTTCATACCAAAGCTTACTAACAGCCAAACTACGGTGATTATCGCCATCACTAAAAAGATGGTATTTTCACCAAACTCACTGGCAATATAACCGCCAAGCATACCGCCAACAAAAGCCCCTAAAAACTGACTACTTGAATAAACGCCCATTGCACTGCCTTTTACGCCAGCAGGTGCAATACGTGATAAAATAGAGGGCATGGTTGCTTCTAAATAGTTAAAGGCAGTAAAGAATAACACCACTGATAGCACTAGACTCCACAAACCAATCGGCAATACCCACAGCAAGAATAATGCAATGGCTAACAAGGCAATAGCCGCGCTAAACATAGGTTTTTCTTTTTGCTTTTTCATCGCATAAATCATAAATGGCACCATCAAAAAGAAAGAACCAAGTAACGTAGGTAAATATAATTGCCAATGATGATCAAGTGCTAAACCGCTAGCCACAAACTGTTTAGGCAAGGTAACAAAACAGGCGGTAAGCGCCATGTGTAAAATGAATATACCCCAATTTAATCGAGATAATTGCGGGTCACGAATTAAACGACTGATTTGTGCGGGTAGTGCAACACTATCGCCACGTGGCGCTTTATTGACTGAATTAGGCACCATAAATTGGATCAAAAACATGGCAACAATGGTTAATATCCCTGTAAACCAAAACAAACCACTTAAACCAAAGTTATCTGCGACTATTGGCCCTAAAATCATCGCAAAAGTAAAAGACAAACCAATAAACATCCCTATAGTTGCCATTACTTTAGGGCGTTGCTCTTCACGACTTAAATCAGCGGCCAATGCAAGTATGGCACTAGCAATTGCGCCCATACCTTGAATAGCTCGCCCAATCACAACACCATATATAGACTCTGACATTGCGGCAATAACACTACCAAGTAGAAACACCACCAAGCCAGCTAAAATAACTGGTTTACGCCCGAATTTGTCGGAAAGAATACCCATTGGAATTTGCAGTAAAGCTTGGGTTAAACCATAAGCTCCAATCGCTAAACCTAACCACATAGGGCTATAACCGTTAAGTTGCTCGCCATAAATTGCGAACACAGGAAGGATCATGAATAAGCCGAGCATACGAATGCCAAATACACTGGCGAGGGAGAAAGCGGCTTTTTTCTCAATACGGTTTAAACCTGAAACACTCATAACCTTGCTAAAACCTTACTTAAATAAACAACTAAAATGAACGAATAAAACGAACAACGAGGGAAAATTCTACATAGTTTACCATGCAACGTGAAACAACAAAATCCAAACATGAAATAGGGCAAGAGTAACAACGCATTATGCACCAGATTTGCTTTTATACAGTATTTTTAATGGCATATTTCTATGCCATAATAGTCGGTTCTATTTTATCGCTATTTGAGTTAAAAACCCATGCAAAGTATTGAAGTTAGAGGCGCTCGTACGCACAACCTCAAAGACATAAGTTTAACAATTCCTCGAGATAAGCTGGTTGTTATTACTGGTCTTTCTGGCTCTGGAAAATCATCACTCGCCTTTGATACCCTTTATGCTGAAGGCCAACGCCGTTATGTTGAATCACTGTCAGCTTATGCACGTCAGTTTTTATCTCTAATGGAAAAACCCGATGTAGATCACATTGAAGGCTTATCACCGGCGATTTCTATCGAGCAAAAGTCAACATCGCACAACCCGCGTTCAACCGTTGGCACTATTACCGAAATATACGATTACTTACGTTTATTATACGCCCGAGTAGGTGAGCCGCGTTGTCCTGAACATGGTCAAGCACTTGCAGCACAAACTATTTCGCAAATGGTTGATAAAGTATTAGCCCTTGAAGAAGGCACTAAAGTGATGTTACTTGCACCCATTGTGCAAGACCGTAAAGGCGAACATATTAAGTTATTAGATAACTTAGCCGCACAAGGTTTTATCCGCGCTCGTATTGATGGTGAAGTTTGTGACTTGTCTGATCCACCAACATTAGAGCTACAAAAAAAACATACTATTGAAGTGGTAGTAGACCGTATTAAAGTACGTGATGATCTTCAATTACGCTTATCAGAATCTTTTGAAACAACCTTAGGCTTAAGTAGTGGCACTGCAAAAGTAGCCTTTATGGACGAGCCAGACCGAGAAGAGTTAATTTTCTCGGCTAACTTTGCCTGTCCACATTGTGGTTACAGTATGCAAGAGTTAGAACCTCGTTTATTTTCTTTTAATAACCCCGCAGGTGCTTGTCAAACTTGTGATGGCTTAGGCGTAGAACAATATTTTGATAGCGCACGGGTAATAGCTAATGGTGAGTTAAGCCTTGCTAGTGGTGCGGTACGTGGTTGGGACAAACGTAATTTTTATTACTTTCAAATGCTACAAGCACTCGCTGACTTTTATAAATTTGATGTTGATAAACCGTTTAACGACTTATCAGCGAAAGCACAAAAAGCCGTACTTTATGGTAGTGGCGAGCAAGAAATTGAATTTAAATACATGAATGACCGTGGTGATGTGGTGGTGCGTAAGCATCCGTTTGAAGGTATCATCAATAATATGCAGCGCCGTTATAAAGAAACAGAGTCAAACTCAGTGCGCGATGAACTCGGAAAATACCTTAATTCACAGCCCTGTCCTGATTGTAATGGCAGTCGTTTACGCCTTGAAGCCCGTAATGTATTTATTGAAAATACCCCATTAAACGTAGTTGCTGATTTTTCAATTAGTGAAGCCTTAAACTTTTTTAAAGGATTAACGCTTACTGGTCAACGTGCACAAGTTGCCGAGAAAATTCTAAAAGAAGTTAACGAGCGTTTAGGTTTTTTAGTCAATGTAGGTCTTAACTACCTTAATTTATCTCGGGGCGCTAATACCTTGTCAGGTGGTGAGGCACAACGTATTCGCCTTGCTAGTCAAATTGGCGCAGGTTTAGTTGGTGTAATGTATGTACTTGATGAGCCATCTATTGGTTTACATCAGCGTGACAACGAACGCTTACTTAAAACCTTAATTCACCTTCGTGATTTAGGTAATACCGTTATTGTCGTTGAACATGATGAAGATGCCATTCGCGCTGCTGATTTTGTTATTGATATTGGCCCAGGTGCCGGTGTACATGGTGGTGAAATTATCGCTCAAGGCACTGTTGACGATATTTTAGCGTGTAAAGACTCACTTACTGGCAAGTATCTTTCTGGTGTAGAAAAGATAGAAATACCTAAAAAGCGAAATACCTTCGATAAAAAAAATGTTATTAAGCTAACCGGCGCAACGGGTAACAATTTAAAAAATGTCGACCTAGTCATTCCGAACGGTTTAATGACTTGTATTACTGGCGTTTCCGGCTCTGGAAAATCGACCTTAATTAACGATACTTTATATAAGTTAGCTCACACAGAATTAAATGGCGCCACCACGCAAGAGCCAGCGCCGTATAAATCAATTAAAGGTTTAGAGCTACTAGATAAAGTTATCGAGATTGATCAAAGCCCAATTGGTCGAACGCCGCGCTCAAACCCGGCTACGTACACAGGTATTTTTACCGCTATTCGTGATATTTTTGCGGCAACGCAAGAGTCTCGCTCTCGTGGTTATAAGTCAGGTCGTTTTAGCTTTAATGTGAAAGGCGGTCGCTGTGAAGCTTGTCAGGGTGACGGCATGATCAAGGTAGAAATGCACTTTTTACCTGACGTTTATGTACCTTGTGATGTGTGTAAAAGTAAGCGCTACAACCGTGAAACATTAGAGGTGCTATACAAGGGCAAGAATATCCATGAAGTATTGGATATGACCATTGAAGACGCTTTTGAATTTTTCAAACCTATTCCAGCGATAAAACGTAAGTTAGAAACTTTAGTAGATGTTGGTTTAAGTTATATCAAGTTAGGTCAATCAGCCATTACTCTCTCTGGTGGTGAAGCACAGCGCATTAAGCTCGCGAAAGAATTATCAAAGCGTGATACAGGTAAGACTTTGTATATTTTAGATGAGCCAACTACAGGTTTGCATTTCCATGATATTAAACAATTACTACAGGTTATCCATCGCTTACGTGATAAAGGTAATACCGTTGTGGTGATTGAGCATAACTTAGATGTGGTAAAAACCGCAGATTGGATTGTTGATTTAGGTCCTGAGGGTGGCTCTGGTGGTGGTGAAATACTGGTAACAGGTACACCAGAGCAAGTAGCTAAACACCCAACATCGCATACAGCGAGGTTTTTAAAGCCACTGTTAAAGATAAAATAAAAATATAAGTAAAGTGACCGTTCAGTAAGGCACTAAAGCCAAAAAGCCAGCTACTTATAACTGGCTTTTTGGATTCTTGAGCTGTCTTTTATTCTTTTCAAGCTTAACTCTATTACTTCGTAGGTTTAGATTTTATACTATTGAATGGCCAATTATCATTTTTATTAGACTTCTGGTCTTCACTGTCCTTCTTTTCATCATCTTTTGCTGGTGGCGTGTATTGATAAGTTCTTGGCTTATGTTCTTTCGACGCTTTTTTTAATTTCACGCTTGCCTGATTAGTACCAGCATTGACGTTTCTTACGTTTTTAGGTTTGGCGGTATTTACCGCTGTTTTACTTGAACTCTTCACTGCTTCGTTAATTTCTGCCATTTCGCTTGTCGTTAAATCTCGCCATTGACCTGGGGCTAAGTCATCTAGTTCAATTTTCATGATGCGTGAGCGTTTAAGTTTTACAACTTCATAATCAAGGTATTCACACATACGACGGATTTGACGATTAAGGCCTTGATTAAGAATAATAGTAAACACAAAACGACTCACCGGTTTAACAATGCACGGATTAGTAATAGTACCAATAATAGGTACGCCACGTGCCATTCTATCAACAAATCGTTCACTAATAGGTTTATCGACCGTGACAATATATTCTTTGTCATGTCCGTTTTCAGCGCGTAAAATCTTATTAACAATATCGCCGTCACTGGTTAATAATATTAACCCTTCAGAGTCCTTGTCTAAACGACCAATAGGGAATATTCGCTTTTTATGGCCTATGGCATCAACAATATTGCCGCGTACATGTGACTCAGTAGTACAAGTAATACCGATAGGTTTGTTATAAGCAATATAAACACGATCTGATTTGTCAGCTTTAATAGGCGCAACATCAAAACCGTCAACTTTAACTACATCGCCCTCTAACACTTTAGTACCTAATTCAGGTATCGCATCATTAATGGTTACACGGCCATCTTCAATTAATTTATCGGCGCTGCGGCGCGAACAAAAGCCAGAATCACTAATGAATTTATTTAAACGTTTTGGAAAAGTTGAAGTGGTCAATTTAATTTTACTCATTTTTTATAGAACAATTTAGTATCACTACTATTATATGTACGCGATTATACCATTTTCACCAAAGAATGATTAATTAATTTGCAGGAGAAGTTTTATCAAAATGGGCTCACTAAAATAACGAGTTTAGGATTATACTGAACTTACTACTTAGCTTAGCTTAGCTCTAATGCGATATTATTATGATCATATTTGCACATCGTGGCACCAGTGCCACCGAGCCAGAAAACACATTATTAGCAATTCAATCAGCTATTGATATTAATGTCGATGGCATTGAAATTGATATTTTTGAAGTAGATGGCCAGTTAGTGGTAATACATGATCGTTGGTTACAGCGAACTACATCGGGTTCGGGGTTAATAAGTCAATATAGTTTTGAAAAATTACGCCAACTCGATGCAGGCAAAGGAGAAAAAATTCCAACTCTCGATGAAGTATTGGCTATTTTACCTACAAATTTTTTATTAAATATTGAACTCAAAGGCATTAATAATATTCAGTTATTAATAAACTGTATCGACCAAGCAATAACTCAATACGGTATTAACAGTAAGCAATTATTATTATCGTCATTTAACCATCATCAGCTCTATCAAATATCACAGCAGCGTCCTGAGTTTGCTATTGGTGCCCTCACCGCTTCATTACCATTAGAATATGCCAAGTTTGCGACATTACTTAATGCTTATTCCGTTCATATTAGCGTAAATTCTGTTAACCAACGCTTTGTACAAGACGCACATCAACGAGGTTTAAAAGTGTTTGTTTACACTGTTGATGAATTTGTCGATATTGCTATTCTCGCCAAAATTGGTGTTGATGGTATTTTTGCCAACAACCCGCAACAAGCATTAGAGCACCTAAATAACTATCAATTACTAAAAGATTGTGAGGTTGCTAATAGCGTCAATCCTGTTCATGGCTTTACCGATAATTAGTAATAATATATCAAACTCTATTTTAGCTTGATAATTTTTTTATACCTATTACATTAATTAAGTGCTCTATTTTAGACGAAGATAATCTGATTACTTAATGAAAAGTTAATGAGAAAGGGGTAACTTAATAGGTTTACAAAGATAGTTTTTATTATGCGCAGCACGTGCACAATCCTTACAAGCAAAGTTCGGCTTATCAACAATACTTGCCAATTCATGCACGTTTTTTTCTATTTCTTTCTTTTTCCACTTACATAAAGTTTTAGCCATACCCATTCCTCTTCGTATCAATACCAATTAAAGGCATTGATTAAAATGACTTAAATAACTCAAATAGTAAAAACTAACTACCTAAAATCTTAAGTGGTAATGATAACGCGCCATTGTCTGTTTGCCCTACAAACCAAATAATCGCACTTAAACCACCTAAGGTAATGATATACCAAATAATAGAGACTATTTGTGCATATCGATTAAGGGGTAATAATTGACTTAAATGTCGGCGTTTATATTCAAAGAATATTTCAATACTACCAATGGCAAGTAAAAAGCCTAATAAGGCCAAACCAAATTGATAACTTATATAAACCCCTAAAGCAGCACCCAATACACAAACAATTAAACCCACTTTAGAATGAATAGAAAAGGCGATACTTTTAAGAACATGTCCGCCATCAAGAGGTAATACTGGTAACATATTAAATAAATTAAGTAGCGCGTTAAAAACAGCTAAACCCGCCAACATTTCTATATCGGTAAGCCAATAAGCCAGCAAGCAAGCCAGTGATAATATCAAGCCAAAGAATGGTCCCATGATAGAAATAACAATATCTTGCCAACGAGTATTAATTTTATCGTCGCTCAGCGCTAAACCGCCAACAAAGGGAATAAGATATATACCTTTGGTTTTTAAACCAAAGTATTTCATCGCTTTAATATGACCATACTCATGAAAAACTAAACAGAGAATTAACGCAATGGCAAAAGTAGGAGAAAACAGCCAACTGTATGCAGCCAAACTACCTGCGGCAAATAACACCTTGATCACTTTGGCACTTTTTAATAACTTTAATCCAAGCCCTGCCATACCGATAAAGCTAAATTTAAAAGGTTGTTTTATACCTTTGTCGTGAGGAGTTTGACGTTGCTCTATATCTTTTTCATGTAAGGTATTTTCGTTAACAACTTTGTTATTAACTAGCAGTTTAAATTGCAGATCAAATGGTTGCCACAGTAATGAACCGTTTAACTCAACCTGTAATTCGCCTTGTTCACTTTGCAGTAAAAATTGATGGTTAAATTGTTCGCTGTTAACATTAGCATCAATTTGAGAAACACATTGATCGCCCCAAAAAAGTTGTTGCCATCCTGCCATTGATCCTTCTAAACGAAGTGGTTTACCTAAAAATTCTAACTCTAATAATTGCACGTGTTACTCACTGATAGTAATTTTGACAAAAAAAACCTTGCCTGATTATCGCTATAGTAAACGATTGGCAAGGTTTTTCGAAGAGTGTTATTAATTATCAGCTTATAGTAGTTATAAAACGCTTAGAAATAAGTATTTTAAAAATGGATTCCCGACAAGCACCTCGGGAATGACGTAACATTGTTGCGATCTTGAGTTTCTTTTTACCATTCATAAAATACTATAAATAACAAATTACCATTAAGTGAATCAAACTAAGCAGCCGTCATTCCCGAAGTCTTTTATCCGCAATCCATTGTCTATACACCTAGAAATAACGAAGCAGCGTTAAATACTTCAAACCTAACAGCCGTCATTCCCGAAGTTTTTTATCGGGAATCCATTATCTTTAAGTTCTTATTTACAGTGCTTATTAAATGCCCTAACTAATTTCATCTGGCCCAACACGCACCACTAACTTACCAAAGTTTTCACCTTTCAATAAGCCAATAAAAGCATTTGGCGCATTATCAAGCCCATCAATCATATGCTCTTTGTATTTTATCTCGCCTGCCGTTACCCATTTAGCCATTTGCTGGCTAAATTCTGCATAACGATGACCATAATCGTCGAACACGATAAAACCTTGCATTCTAATTCGTTTAACCAATAACTTACCCATTAATAACGATAATCGGTCTGGGCCTGGCGGTAATTCAGTAGCGTTGTACTGTGAAATAAGTCCGCATAACGGTACACGTGCGCATGAGTTAAGTAACGGCATAACCGCGTCAAACACTTTACCGCCAACATTTTCAAAATACACATCAATACCTGAGTCACAAACTGCCACTAATTGCTCAGCTAAATCGTCACTGTAGTGATCGATACAATGATCAAAACCTAAGGTTTCAACCGCGTAATGACACTTAGTTTTGCCGCCAGCAATACCGACAACTTTACAACCTTTTAGCTTCGCAATTTGGCCAACTAAACTACCTACTGCACCTGCAGCTGCAGCAACAACCACAGTTTCACCGGCTTTAGGTTGACCAATATCAAGCAAGCCCATATAGGCCGTTAAACCAGGCATGCCTAATACGCCAAGCGCATACGATGGGTTAGCCATATTATTATCAAGCTTGAGTAGTTCATCACCTTTATGAACGCTGTAATCTTGCCAACCACCAAAAGCCACAACCCAGTCACCTGGCTTCAAATCGTCATAGTTTGACTCTTCTACTCGACAAACACTGCCACCTACCATCACTTCATTAATACCAACAGGATCAGCATACGAGTCTGCATCACTCATACGGCCACGCATGTAAGGATCAAGTGATAAAAACACAGTACGCACTAATACTTCACCCGCTTTAGGTATTGGCTTTTCACTGTTAACTAAATTAAAGTTTTCAGCCGTTGGCGCACCAACAGGTCTTGAAGCTAAAAGCATTTGTCTATTTGTGTCAGTTGTTTGAGTCATGTTCTTTCCTTAGTAAATAATGATTATCAGACTTGAGCCTATAAAGCTCTATGTTTGTAACTTGATTTTATAAAGCTTGAGTTAAAATTTCACGACTTACTTCTAACGTAATATCGCCATGCTCGCCCAAAGCCGTCATTCCCTGACTTTCTAAATTAGTGATCAATAACTCAATATCGTCACTGCCAAGATCAACGTCAGATAAACGTGTTGGCACTTGCATTGTTTTAAAGAAATCTTCAGTTAACTTAATTGCTTTATCAATACGTACATCTTCATCACCTTCGGTAATATTCCAAACACGTTCTGCATATTGCAATAATTTGCCACGCTTTTGTTCACGTTTAACTTTCATAACGGCTGGCAATACAATAGATAGGGTACGCGCATGATCAATACCATGAGCACCTGTGAGTTCATGACCTATCATGTGTGTTGACCAATCTTGTGGTACGCCTGCACCAATTAAACCATTTAACGCCATGGTTGCCGACCACATAATATTAGCTCTAACTTCTAAATCATCTTTCGTTTCAGTCGCTAGCGCTTTTGGCCCTTCCTCAATTAAAATTTGTAATAACCCTTCACTAAAGCGGTCTTGCACCTTGCCATTAACGCTATAGGTTAAATACTGCTCTATAGTATGCACAAACGCATCCACTACGCCGTTACTAACTTGACGATCAGATAAAGATAAAGTTACTGTTGGGTCTAATACCGCAAATAACGGACGAACAAATGGGCTAGAGAATGGACGTTTATTACCATCGCGGGTGACTACCGAGTTGCCATTACTTTCCGAGCCTGTGGCTGGTAGCGTTAATATAGCCCCAAGTGGTAATGCTTTAGTAATAGGAGCTTGCTTCGCAATAATATCCCATGGTTCACTATTTTCAGAACTACCTTCAAACAGTGCTGCTGCGGCGATAAATTTAGCACCATCAACCACTGAGCCACCACCAACAGCAAGTATATAATCAATATTTTCAGCTTTAATAATTTCTTGCGCTTTCATTAATGTATCGTATTTTGGGTTTGGCTCAATACCTGAAAATTCAAAGTAAGTGTGCTCTGCTAACGCATCAATCACTTGCTGATAAACACCATTACTTTTGATTGAACCACCACCATAAACTAAAAGTACTTTGGCATCTGCCGGTATCTCTTTGGCAATAACTTCTATTTGTCCTTCACCAAAATTTATTTTTGTTGGGTTTTGAAAATTAAAATTTAACATGGGTAGTCCTATATTTGTTGATAAGTAACGCGCTGTCCAGTTGTAGCTTAGTGTCTGTGCATAACGCGTTTATCTAAAGTTTGTTTACACTCGTTTCATCTTTCAAAGTTAAATAGTTTCAACAATATGCGCTAATAACTTTTCAGCGGCTAATGCTGAACTTGCAGGATTTTGACCTGTAATAATCAAACCATCTTGAATCGCAAACGGATGGAAGTCTTGTGCTTTTTGGTATTCTGCGCCGCGCTTAATTAATTCATCTTCCAGTAAAAAAGGTACAACCTCTGTTAACTGAACGGCTTCTTCTTCACTGTTAGTAAAACCTGTAATTACTTTACCTTTAATGGCAAAGTCACCTAGTTCTTGCTTTACATTCAATAATGCCGCACTTGCATGACAAACGGTCGCGACGGCTTTATCTGCATTTAAAAAACTTTCAATTAACGTGATTGACTCAGCATTGTCAGTTAAGTCCCATAATGGTCCATGGCCACCAGGATAAAATACGCCATCAAAATCACTTTCTTTAATTTCAGATAATTTTACTGTGGTAGCAATTTTAGCTTGAGCGCTATCGTCATTATCATAACGTTCTGTTGCAGAGGTTTGAAAGTCAGCCAGAGTACTCGTTGGATCAATAGGTGCCTGGCCACCTAAGGGCGAAGCTAATGTCACTTCAACACCCGCATCAATAAAAGCGTAATAAGGTGCGGCAAACTCTTCAACCCAAAAACCAGTTTTTTTACCTGTGTTACCTAGTTGATCATGTGAAGTAAGTACCATCAATATTTTCTTATTCATGTTCATTCATCCTTTATGGGTATCGTGTATAAAATAATAATCAGTAAAACGTGTTCTCTTTTGATAAAACCAGTATATGCCCACAACACAATATGAACA
Organism: Colwellia sp. E2M01; assembly: GCF_018860585.1. Taxonomy (GTDB): domain Bacteria; phylum Pseudomonadota; class Gammaproteobacteria; order Enterobacterales; family Alteromonadaceae; genus Colwellia. Next base: position 85,453 of record NZ_JAHKPR010000037.1, on the reverse strand, counting down.
ATGCAGAGAAAACTGACAACATTGTATTAATTATTGATACAATATATTGTCGCCTTATAAACTTGGAGTTTTGTGATGGATGTTTCATTTGAGCAGCTAAAAAGTATGGTGGTTTTCGCGCAAGTTATTGAACAAGGCAGCTTAAGTGCTGCTGCAAAACATATCGGGCTTTCTCGCGCGGTGATAAGTTACCACTTAAAAAAACTTGAAGCACAACTCGACGTAAAGTTACTTAATCGTTCAACACGAACAATTAATCTTACCGAAGCCGGACAAGCTTATTATGAGCGTTGCCGTGTTATTGCCGAGCAAGCTAGCGCTGCTAATCAACAAATTGAAAACTTTAAAAGTGAGCCAGTTGGCTTACTTAAAATTACATGCCCAGTAAATATTGGTCTGCAAACAGTGGTACCTGCACTAAACGAATTCAAAAAAATATACCCTAAAATCGCACTTGATGTAATGCTTACCGATGAAGTGGTTAACATTATGAAAGAAGGTATCGATTTAGCTATTAGAGGTGCCCCTTTGGCTGATTCTGGTTTGCAGGCGACTAAGCTCGCTACTTTACCAACCTGCCTTTGCGGCGCTCCTGAATATTTTAATCAGCATGGTCGACCAACGACACCAGCTGATTTAGGGAGACATCAATGGGTTATTTACAAACTAACGTCAGGCGTTTTAAATCTTAAAAAAGGTAGTCGTTCCTATAGTATTGCCACCAATGGCAGTATTAGTACCAATAATGCCGCAGCGCGTACCGCTTTTGTTGAAGCTGGGCATGGCTTAGCCCGTATCCCAACTTACGATGCTTGGCCAAAAATAAAGGTAGGCACTTTAGAAACAGTACTTGATGATTATGCCTTTAACGATATTAATGTTTATGGTGTTTTTCCACCAGGTACGGCCAACTCTAAAAAATTAAGGTTGCTACTTAATTATTTAAAAGAGTATTTTACTAGCCAGATAACAATAGCTTAATAATACCAATTTGATTAAGTTCTTTCCCA
>NZ_JAHKPR010000037.1:80181-84223 GCF_018860585.1 Colwellia sp. E2M01 | reverse complement strand
TAATCAGATTGGTATAAGTTATCAATAACTTAAAGACTTGCTTCACTTATTATTACTTTCATAAGAGTTACTCGCATAAGAATATGAAAATAGTGTGGCAAGTATTGCTACTAACACATACATAGCAAGCCAGAAAAAAAGTTGTGATCCGCTAATACCATGATCAATAAGATAACCAAATAGTATTGGCGAAATTGAGGTAGATATAACCGTAAGCGATGCAGTTAGTGCACGAATTTTACCAATATGCTTAGTACCATAAACCTCTGCCCACAATGCATTAATAATTGGGCTGCCTGAGCCAATAGTTATACCAAGTAAAATGAGTAAAGCATAAGCAATCCAATCACCACTTAATTGCGAGGCTAAAAGCAAAGCAACAAACATTGGAATAGGATAGAATTTTAATAGTTGAACCCCGCTAAATCTATCCACCATGGCACCAGCATTTACTGATGCAAACCAATGAGCAACACCATAAAAAACAAAACAACTAGCAAATAAGATAGGCGTCCAACCCATTTGCGGTAAAAAGAACCCTTGATGGATAAACACGCCAGTTACTATAAAAGGGGCTGAAAGTACGGTTGGTAACGCCAACCAAAAACGATAATCACTCAGCAGTGTTCTTCGTGAACCATCTGCTTTTACAGATTTATCAATATGATTACTTTGAGATAAGTTATGTTCATTATATTTCTCATCTTTACTTCGTTTAATCAGATATAGTGCCAATGGTAAATACAGCAAAGGAACTGATAAAGCGATAACCAACCAACTTTGTTGCCAACCCAGTTGTACAATTAAAAAAACAGCAATGGAAGGCAGTATAATTTCACCTAATGGCACCCCTGATGTAGCAACACTAAGACTTTTGCCACGATTCAACGAAAAGGTTTTCATCATAGTGGTTATAGCGGTATGTGGAAAAAGTCCTTGACCAAAAAAGCGTAACAGAAATAAACCAATAATAAGCATAGGTAAGCTATTGCTTTGCCAAAGGGTTAAAGCTGCAGCACAAAGTCCGATAGTACAAAATATAATAAACTTTTCTAAGGGTACATCATCAACACGCCCACCAATCCACATCAACAGCAAACCACTAGCCAGTGTCGCCATAGAATAAGCTGAACCATAACTTGTCGCAGATAAGCCAAGACCTTCCTGAAAGCTATTGCCGAACCAACTAACAAAGAACGACTGACCGAAGTTCCCCATAAAAACAGTCATCATACCAAAAACTAGAATTGGCCAACTATGCTTTATAAAAGCAGTGTATTCTTTAATCATTTATTACATTAACTCCTTCAAAAACGCACACAATTGACTGTGTTATCAGCGCTTTGTCAATAACAGTCAATGAAATCCGACTTAATTTGTAGTAATTATTCAATTTTTACACACTAATCGAAGATAACATAATTACTATCAGGGTTGATTACTGCTACAGCCAAGTAAAATCATTAATAAAAAAAACAACACCTAACCAATAAACATTACCAATAACAAAAACAGACATTACCAATATGATTGTATTTACACATAATTGGCTTGACATAACATAGATTACCCCAGTACCCTAAGTATTGTTTTAGTAGCACTTCATATAATCAACATGAGTCATTTATTTTTAAGTACACTCGATAATGACCATTATAAATTGATAATTAAGGAACACAGATAACATGTACGTAAAAAAAATCACTAAGCTAATATTGATTGTAGCAACCTTAGCTATATCTATAGTGGTGCAAGCTCAGGAACACCCCAACCTGATCTTAACCAAAGACGGTGTCGAAAAAATCCGCAAAAACTTAGGTAAAGTACCTTTATTTGATGCGACAGTTGAAAGTGTTAAAAAAACCGTTGATAAAGAAATAGCTGCGGGTATCGATACCCCAATACCAAAAGATTTCTCCGGTGGTTATACTCATTACCGCCATAAACAAAACTTTATTATTGCCCAAAAAGCGGGTGTTCTTTATCAAATTTTAGAAGACGATAAGTACGCAATATACGTACGCGATATGTTATTGCAATACGAGGCCATGTATAAAGATCTTCCGCTTCACCCACAAGAGCGCTCTTACGCTCGTGGTAAACTATTTTGGCAGTCACTTAACGACAGTAACTGGTTGGTTTACATGAGCCAAGCATACGACACTGTTTATAACTTTTTAACAGAAGAGCAGCGTGAGAAATTAGAGAATAATTTATTCCGTCCATTTGCTGATTTTATCTCTTTAGAAAACCCTGCATTTTACAACCGCGTACATAACCACAGTACATGGGGTAATGCCGCGGTAGGTATGATTGGCTTGGTAATGGAAGATGAAGAGCTTATTCAACGTGCATTATATGGTATCGAAGATGACGGTCTGCCAATTGGCGGTATCGACAACGATGGTGGTACTATCAAAGTAGAAGATCAAAAGAAAGGTTTCTTAGCTAATCTTGACGACCCATTCTCGCCTGACGGTTACTACACTGAAGGTCCGTATTACCAACGTTACGCTATGTACCCTTTCTTAATATTTGCTTTAGCAATGGAGAATGTAAGACCTGATTTAAAAGTACTACAACACAAAGACAACGTATTACTAAAAGGTGTTGATGCATTACTTAACCTATCTGATGCTGACGGAGAGTTTTTCCCGTTAAATGATGGGCAAAAAGGCATGTCTTACTACACAGCATCATTAGTAACAGCGGTCGATATTGCCTATCACTATGGCGATCAAGATCCTAAATTATTAAGTGTTGCTGAAAAACAAAATCAAGTGTTATTAGACCAATCAGGGCTAGATGTTGCGATTGCTATTCGTGATGGGAAAGCTAAACCATTTACTAAAACCTCTGTTAACCTAAGTGATGGTATTAACGGTAAGCAAGGTGGTGTTGGTGTACTTCGTTACGGTAATGAAGACTTAACCTTAGTATTTAAATATGCGGCTCAAGGCTTAAGCCATGGCCACTATGACAAACTGTCTTACTCTCTTTATGAAAAAGGCGATGAAATCTTGCAAGACTATGGTCTTTCTCGTTTTGTTAACATCGGTCAAAAAGGTGGTGGTAACTACTTAAAAGAAAATAAAACTTGGGCTAAAACAACCATTGCACATAACACCCTTGCACAAAACGGTGAAATGCACTTTGGTGGAAGTTATAAAGTAGCAAGCACAGAGCATTCTGATTTATATTTATTTGATGCAACTAAAAATAATGTGCAAGTAGTAAGTGCTACTGAAGTTAATGCTTATCCAGGTACGAAAATGCACCGCACTATGGCATTAATCAAAGATCAACACTTTGAAAAAGCCTTTATGCTAGACATTATGAAAGTACAATCTGACACTAAAAACGAATATGACTTCCCATTTTATTACATGGGGCAAGTTATTAACGGTAACTTCAAGTGGGAGTCTCCGACTAACTTAGAGCCATTAGGAGCTAAAAACGGTTACCAACATTTATACCTAGAAGGTAAAGGTAAACCAACAACCAACAATACTAAATTCTCTTGGTTAGGTAATGGTAAGTTCTACACCCTTACTTCAGTTGCAGAGGAGTCTGACGAATTATTATTAACACGCATCGGCGCTAATGATCCTGAATTTAACTTACGCAGAGATGCTGGTTTTATGGTGCGCAGAAAAGCTAAAGATACTACGTTTGTTTCAATTATTGAACCACACGGTAGCTATAGCCCTGTTTCTGAAGCGTCACTTAATTCAAGTAGTAATATTGCCGATTTAAAAATTGTTAAAGATAACGATGAATACACCGCGGTAAGTATTACTGACCTTAAAGGTAACAAGCAGTTATTTATTTTATCGAACAAAGATGCTTCAAGCTCTGAAAAACATAGCTTGAAAATCAACGGTAAAAAATATAACTGGGTTGGTCCTTATTACTACAAATAAGCAGTAATTATTACGAGTAAAACTCGTTGACTCACAACAATACAAAAACTCTCGATTACCATCGGGAGTTTTTTTTTGCGAAAAATATATTAACTTATACCAAGTTGATTAAGTTCTTT
>NZ_JAHKPR010000037.1:76327-80037 GCF_018860585.1 Colwellia sp. E2M01 | reverse complement strand
AATCAAATTGGTATTACATTAAAAAATAAAATATCGTTAACCTTCCTCTTTCCCTGCTGTCTTATACATAAGCACAAAATTTAACTCATTGTTCTATCAACTAATGAGACAAGTTAAAACTCCTCTTCCATATTTTTATATTAGGATTACACTATCAAGCATAAAGAGGCATTATCTTATGGAGCTAACTAAATGAAATCACTGACAGATAGAAAGATACGCTGGGGAATTATTGGCCTAGGCAATATAGCCAATAAATTTGCCACTGACTTATTAACAATTGAAGATGCTGAGTTATATGCGGTAGCATCAAGGTCTCAATCAAAAGCTGATTACTTTGCCGAAAAACATCATGCAACTAAAGCCTATAGCAGCTATGAAGCTTTAGTCAATGATGAAAATATTGACGCTATTTACATAGCAACCCCACATACAATGCATAAAGAAAATACGCGATTATGTTTAGAGAAAAATATAGCAGTGTTATGTGAAAAGCCTTTTGCCATGACTAATGCTGAAGTAAATAGCATGATTGCTATAGCAAGTGCGCATGACACGTTACTAATGGAAGCAATGTGGACTTACTTTTTACCTCATTATAATTTTGTATTAACTGAATTAAAAAACAACACTTACGGTAAATTACTGAGTGTCGAAGCTGACTTTGGCTTTGTAAGGCCTTTCGATAATGACTCCCGATTATTTAATAAATCATTAGGCGGCGGCAGCCTGTTAGATATTGGTATTTACCCTATATTTGCAGCGCTTTCAACCTTAGGTGTACCTGATGAAATAAGTGCAGAAGCAACCTACTTTGACAATGGCGCAGATTCATCTTGCACGATGCAATTCACTTATAAGGATGCCAAAGCCACTTTAAAATCAAGCCTACTAGAAGCTACACCTTGTGAAGCCATTTTCCATTGTGAGCGTGGCATAATTAAAATTAATAGCGGTTTTCATCAGCCAACTAGCGTTACTTTAATTACACCTGACAATGAAGAAACAATAGAATTTGATTGTAACACCCACGGTTATAATTTTGAGATAAGTCACTTTAATGAGTTGTTACGCGAAGGAAAAACTGAAAGCCCAATAATGAGCTTTGATATGAGCCACGAGCTTATTCAACTATTAGATAAAGTCAGAGACATTATTGGTTTGAAGTATTAGGGTTTAGACGTTAGGCTATATATTCAAAATATGCATTCCCGCGTTGTTTTGACGGGAATGACCTATTTAGTTTGATTTTTTTCTTAAGTTAAAAAGTAAGTGTTAGCTATCCACTCTTGCTATCAACTCATTATAAACTAGCTATACATCGCTATTAAATGAACGACTTCAAGCTAGCTTTTTGATATTTTTCATTGATTAATTGGCAACTTTATCAACTAACTGCCAAGTTCTTACCCAATCAACTTTCATTGTGTTTTGGGTATTATCGAGCAAATCATTTTTCTCAGGTACTCCTCCGACCCATGAAGAATCTTGTGTCCACAAATCCCAAATAATATTTTGCTCTAAGGTAAAAGCTTGTGTTGAAACTACACTGTTAACAGGTTCACCATTTAGGTAAAACTGTACCGTATGTTCATCTTTCCACCAAGCACCAAACACATGATACTGTTCATTCCAAGGCACGCCTTTAAGTGTATTAGCGTCGGATAAATTTCGACTATCTGACGGGTTGTCGTCTCCTTTACGTTCAGTCTGATTATCTTTAACTATAAAATACTGCGAGTGCATTTCATATGGATAGTTATCATATTTAGCGCCTGTGTATGATGGGTTGGAATTATTTTCAATAATATCAATTTCATCACGGTTGGCTATATCTCCGTTATTTAACCAAAACGTATTATACGCTGAGATATGTGCTGCTTTAATACGGCTTTCGGTATACATTGGATATTTAACCTTAGCTTTTGATTGTACACGCGATGTTTCGAACCACTGTTCTCCTCTAGCTTCATTTAAAGTAGCTTGAATCCATAAATTTCCATCGCTGACACCTGCATTTTCATTTCTCATGTATACAGGTGTGCCACCATAGTTCCACAGAGGTTTGAACCATTTTGTCTCATCCCATACATCAAATTCATCGGATAACGCTGGAATTTTTTCCCACGCCTTATTTTCAGGAGTTGTGTCATTAAAAGAAACAAAACTAGGGAAATTGGTATCAGCTTCATTGACATCAATAACGACTGGAGTCGACGTCGAAGTTAGGCTTGAGGAACTACCACAAGCGGTAAGTAACGAGAGGGTAAAAACAGAACAAACAACTTTTACTTTGTGATTAATTTTATTCATAGTTGGCTCAATATAAAAAATAATTAATTAAACTATCACATATAAGAATTATTTTGTAAACAATAAACAATGTACGCAGAATTAATGCGAGATCATGATTTTCAGGGCTCATTATTCGCCCATAACTGTTTATTATTTAGCTTGTCGAATTCATACGCTAATCTTAATAACTAGGCACTAGGTGTTTTCCGGTAATATCCCCTCAATACCATTAAACGAGTTTAATATACTTCTAATACGCTCTGAAAACACACCGGTTTTAAGTTGCGGTACACGGGTTAAATCTACTTGATAGTTTTCATTACGCCAATCTTTTTCAAACTCTGTTTTTTCTGCTGATTTATGCAACTCTCGGGTATTGGCTGATATTTTGGCAATCGCTTTTATATCATTTTCTTGGCTAAAACGAGCAACCTTAGAGAAGGTAAAATGCTCATCAACATGTCGATCACTTAAACGTATTAACTCTGCCATTAATTGATAACAAACCTCATTAAAAGTGAGTTTATTAACGATTAATACTATCAGTTGATTAGACTCAAGTTCTTCAAGCTGACTTTCTGCATCTATTAACACTTCTAATTCAAGTAACCAATATTTATCATGCCTGTTTTCAATATTAATAATATTAAAAGTTGCTTGTTCATAATGTAGATGATCAAGCTCTTGTTGCAACTCCAACCAAGAAAGCTCTTCACTTTTGCTTTTAAGATCTTGGCTATTAATCAGCATAGTTACGTCATGATGACTATTAAGTGGTGTGGTTATCTTATTAAAAGCCTTTAAACGAAATAGCTCTCGTACTTCATGCTCCCTCACCTTTTTTATCGCTAAAAATGCGGTTTGTATTATTTCAGCTGTTGGCAATTTAGGTTCAACCCGCCACTTACGGCCGTACATGATTTTTAGGTTTCTATTTTGGTTGATACTTTGGTTTGTCGAATTATTAGCGGCTGTGTTTTCATCACTTAAGTCTGTCGTGCTACTTTGATAGTTATTGCCTTTATAGTTATCGGCACCAATAATACCCACTTGTAAATAAATACCCTGATTATCTTGCGAAACAAAAATAGGATACCTGTCGCAATAATCGACTTTTAAAATAAGCTCTTCAACACTCGCTAAGGTATGACGATATTTCAAATAATGTTGCGGAATGCAGAAACTACCATCATCAAGTTGTGCTTTAGGTGCATTTTCGGCGGAAAACTCTCCATTGGATAATTGCATTATTTTCATAAAGGAAGCTCTGCTAATTCTGATATTATTTTGTAATTCTAATTAAGTACGTATTAATTGTTAACTTAGACCACTAATGCTCAAAAGATTATTCATTTAGAGGGTATTTAAGTTAATTAAAAAGTTCGTGCCATATCATATATAATACCAATTTGATT
>NZ_JAHKPR010000037.1:40244-76103 GCF_018860585.1 Colwellia sp. E2M01 | reverse complement strand
TAATCAGATTGGTATAAGTGAATAGACCGAATTATGACAAAAATAATTGCCTAGCAAAAAAGTTATTATTAAGGGAAAATATAGCATCTCCACCGCCCTTATTAATTCACTAAAAGATCCCTTTTATGTCTTCACTAACGCCTTCAAACATACAACTTAGCAAAGATGAACTAAGAACAACTAAACCGACTAGAAATGAATACCTAAGCCAACCTAAAACCCCATTAGTTGTTGTATTAGATCACGTTACCAACAGTTATAACATCGGTTCATTTATTCGTTTAGCTGATGCTTTTGCTATTGAAAAAATTATTGTTTGTGGTGAATTAACCATTTCTGATAAAAAACTTAAAAAAGCATCAAGAAACGAAGCTAAATGGGTCAATATTGAATACAGTGACAACACAGTAAGAAGTTTAGAAAAGCTAATAACTGATGGTTATACCGTTTACAGTGTTGAACTATGCAATGATTCAGTAGATTACAGTGAAGTAACTTACCCGAAAAAGAGTGTGCTTGTGTTAGGTAACGAGCGAAAAGGGGTGAGTGAAAAAGCCCTTAAATTAAGTCATCAACATATTCATATTCCTATGGTTGGTATGGGTAACTCGTTAAATGTGTCAACGGCAGGCGCAATTGTCATGGCGGAATGCGCTAATCAATTAAGAAAAAAGCGTGTATAAATGCGCATTAACCTTTTATCAAAATAGAGTAAATCTAGTAGTAATACCATTAAGAGTTATTAGTGTTTTCTAGCGCTAATATTTGCTCTCTAATATTTTCCGCCTCCGCAGTAATCATAGCGTAAGATTTAATATCGCCATTTCTTTGGGCGAGCATTGCTTGCTCAAGTTTAGCTTCGTAAGCTTTATCTAATTTTTTAATTGGGTTTTGCTTAAAAAAAGAAAACATATAATATTATGCCTATATTGCATTGCCATCGGTGGTCGGTGCTTAATGATACCTGATACGTTTGTTAACATCTTTTAGATCATTGAATCTTGTTACCACTTAAATATACATGCTAACTTTAGGCTGTACATTGAAACCGAAAGTTGAGGCCGAACGAATAAACGAAGGCCGAACACTCCAAAACCCCTATTACTAACCCATCACATGAGATTAATATGAAACAACTGATTGCTATAAAAACAAGGTGTTTTTTTAAATTAGGATTAATGTTAATTGCCTTTGTTACTTATATGTCACAAGCCTTAGCTGCGCATCCAACAAAATACAACAAAGAATTAGATGGTTTTGACTACCCTTTTACCGTAAAAACCTTTGAATTTAAATCACAAAATCAAACATTGAAAATGCGCTATATGGATATAAGTTCAGATACCCATAAGGGTAATGATGAAAATGCCAAACCAACCATAGTGCTACTGCATGGTAAAAACTTTTCAGGTTACTACTGGGAACGCGTTGCTAACGATCTACTCAAAAAAAATTATCGTGTGATCATTCCCGATCAAATCGGCTTTGGTAAATCATCAAAACCTGAACATTACCAATACAGTTTTGGGCAACTTGCGCTAAATACTAAATTATTACTTGATAGTTTACACATTAACAAAGCCGATATTGTCGGTCATTCTATGGGCGGTATGTTAGCCACTACTTTTGCAGCCAATTATCCAAACGAGGTAAATAAGTTAATATTGATTAACTCGATAGGCTTAGAAGATTACGGTAAATACGCGCAGTTTAAAGACGTTAACTTTTTCTATAATAGCGAGCTCAATAAAACCTTAGACAAAGCTAGAAATTACCAAATAAAAAATTATTACGATGGTAAGTGGAATGAGCAATATGAAGCTTTATTAATCCCACTTAAAGGTCAACTTGCCGGTGATGATTGGCAAATTGTTGCTTGGAATAATGCGCTAACTTACGGTCCTATTTTTTCTGAAAATATTGTCGCAAGATTTTCAGAAATAAAAAACAAAACCTTTATTATTAACGGCACCAGAGATAAAACCGGCCCTGGTAGAGGTTGGTTAAAGCCAGGCGTAACTCGTGAGTTAGGTAATTACCAACAATTGGGTATTGATACGCAAAAACGTATAAAAGGCTCAACACTGATTGAATTAGACGGCTTAGGACACATGCCACAATATGAAAATTATGAAGCGTTTAGCAAAGCTTTTAATCAAGCGCTGAATAATTGATTCTATTCAATAAAAAACACAAGATTAACCGCTAATAGAGTAATAAAAAACCTACAATTACTCTATTAGCTAAAGGCGTTTATAAATTAAAAGCGCGAACAAGTTCCCGCCTACAACAGCCTACAAAATATCATATTGCCATTGAACCCCAACGCTCAATACATCATTAATTTGAGATTGCTCGTTACTTTCATCTTTCATCCATTGTGTACGTAAAACAAAGTTATCATGAAAAGCATAAAGCCAAGCGACACTTAATCGGCTCGGTTCAAAACCATCGTTATTTAATCCGACTTGGTCGATAAAAGTTTGTGTCGTTTGGCTAAACTTATTTTCAGCACTTAATATTTCATATTGCACATGTAAACTATGTTGTTTACGTTTTAAAGATGTCGCTAAGCGGTAAGCATTATCGGTAGCGTCCATAAAAGCACTTTGAGTACTGCTAAATACTTGACCGTCAATTTGTGTTTGCATCCATTCAAATTCACCTTTTAAAAGCCAATTTTCAGTATGCCAACTGGCATCTAAATAAAGCCCTGTCGTGATAGTATCTCCGGTAAAATATGATTCAACGATATCATCGACTGTAATACCGTGATTATGTGAGTCGCTATAACGATCATCCGCTCTTTGTTCAGCTTTACTGTACATCACCCATAACTTAGCTGAAGTGTGAAAAGCTTGGTAACTTAAATCAAAATGACTAAATGCTGAAACACTCCCTTCTCCTGCGCTAGCTGGAAAATTATCGCCATTAAAGATTTCCAAACCAACTTTGTAACTAGTATCAATCTGATCAACTGGCATTTGCTGAGTTTTTTGTGGCGTAGTATTAGCACCTTCAACAAGCGCTAATCTTATGCCAATATCATTAAAATGACGCCCAAAAAACACATCAGCAGATAATGGAGCTTGGTCAAAAATATCCATTGAGGCATGGTAATTTAAGGTGTCGGTAACCGCTGTTGCCATTTTTCCACCTTCTAATAAAAACATTTGATTGAATAAAGTAAACTCGGTACCCATCCATAGGTTTTCTAATTCAAGGTTATTTTCACCGCCGTGACTATGACTACTTAATTTAGCTGCTACATAATAATCGTTATCTATATTTAGATAACCTTGTAATTGCACGTCATCAAGACTTACGCCTTTCTCCGCTGGTAACGCCTCACCACCTACCAAAAAGCCATCCGGTTGCCATACAGCATCATTTTCAACAATACTGTTATTGCGATAAGTTGCTGCAGCTAACACTTTCAATGAATTGTTTTCAAACATAGAAACTTTTTGATGAGCCATGGTAGACGTGCTCACAGCCGTAAGTAACAGTGATAAAGCAAGTGATGAATAAACTGGTTTTATTGATGAAACAAGCTTAGCGGTAAAGCTAAGTTTAAAAGCGAGCGTAGACATTAATGATCCTCATGGGGATTTGAAAATTTTTCATTATTAACGAAGTCATAATCAGTCAGTGATTCTAAAAAAGCGACTACTGCATCTATTTCTTCATCAGTGGCATCAAAGCCAGGAATAAAACTTGATTTGTAAGGGTTATTTTTACCATCACCAGCATTAATACCTGACGTAGTTAATGTGCCACCTCGGGCATAATGCTCAACCACTTCACGTAATGTACCAATACTACCATCGTGCATATACGGGGCTGTTAACTCAATATTACGTAATGATGGTGGTCTAAATTTTCCCTTATCTGCAGGATCGCCAGATAAATCATAAATACCTTGGTCGACCTCAGGGTAGCTGCCGTCATCATTAACGTTGTACAAACCATTATTAAAAAATGGAAATACTAATGAGCCTGTAAGAGTGTTGGCATCTTTATAAGATACCGTAAAGTTAACGCCTGTATGACAATGAAAACATTCAAATTTCTCACCATTAAATAGGTTAAAACCTTGTTTTTGCTGTGCGGTTAACGCCTCTTTATCACCTTGCAAAAATTCATCATAAGGACTGTTAGCACTGATCATAGTGCGTACAAAGCTGGCTAATGAGAATATCACCTTGTTCATAGTCACGCCTGTTTCACTGCTTTTTTCACTGTTTGGAAAAGCTGCTTTAAATAGTTGTTGATACTCTTCATCTTCATCAAAACGGGTTAAAACAGTTGCTAGCTCTGCATCGGTTACACCTAACTCAATAGGATCATCGGCTCGAATTGGTACGTTAAGTTGGTCTTCTAATTCAACAAAGGTATCATTACTCCAAGTAAAACTAGCGTTATAAGCAACATTACTTAAGCCTTGACTGTTACGTGCTAACACATGCCCGGTAGAGCCTGTAGGTGTTGCTATACCGTCAGCAAAAGCATCTGTTTGAAAATGACAAGAGCCACAAGACTGGGTTTGATTAGCAGACAATTTAGTTTCGTAGAATAAGAACCGACCTAAGGTGATTTTTTCTTGAGTAAGTGGGTTAAAATCAGGAATAGCAGGAATAGGCATGTGATCAGGCAAGTCTAATAACAAGCGCAAGTCTTGCTCATCTGCAGAAGCGCTAATAGTTGTGCTGGAATCAACATCACAACCTGACATGAATACGGGCGTTAAAATAACAAAACTCAGTAAACGTATGGCTTTAATTACACTTATTACCATCGTTGTGCTGAGTTTTGTTGAAGTTAACCGATAAAGTCGGTTATTTGGCATTAAGTTACTCTTTAATAAATACTAGGTTGGTATCAGCATCCGCAGAGCCATCGACAGTACTTAAACCGAAGTTTTCGAACAATGCGCTACAATCAGTAGAAGCGGCAGCGCCAAATGAGTGACAACTTACGGTAGGTACCGACTCGCCATCATCCGCTGAAAACTTAGCATTTAACAGCATAGCATCAACATCAATAACGACAGTATCGGTTGCTAAATTAAAGTTGTTTATCGTTACTTTTGGTGTATTTACAAAACCACAACTATTTTGCGATTCTAAAGCGAATACGTCATCTGCTCCTTTACAATCCGTACTTCCTAAATGTACCGCACCAGTACCTGTTGTACTATTTGCATCAGCGCTATGAGCATGACCACTATGATCATCACCACTGTCTTCATGAATTTCTTCTGTAGTCTCAGCAACGTCCGCCGCTGCTTCTACGTGCTCTACTATTGCCACGTCATTAGATTCAATAGTAAATTCCATCACAAAGTGGCGGTAACCACTTGCCCACGACCAATACATTTCGTTTAATGGCGTTGGTGCATCTTCTTGGGTATTAGTTGCAATAACATCTTGCATTACCGCTTGTGGTACACCCACATCAAAACTTACGCTAGCAACTGTACCATTTAATACCGTACCGGTAATACTTTCATTAGTACGCTCTGTTGCGCCATCAACACAAGCACCTGCAGTGTTACTTGTTAAATCGACCAAGCCAACGAAGCCTTGCTCATGGTTTAATTGAAAATCGTTACTGTCTAATTCAACATTTAACTCATTATTGTTTTCATCATAAAACTTAACATTACTTACGTAAAAACGTAAATCACTTACCGAAATTGAATGTAAACCATCATCGGCAGTACCAAAGTTATTATGAGTACTATCACAAACGACTGTTTCACCTGCACTTTTAGCGGAAAAATTAAGCGTGAAAGGTGCATTTTCTTCAATAACACTTTCACTGTCTGAGCCACAACCAACAAGTAATGCTGCTGAAGCTAAAGACATTGTGGCTAGTTTTACTGATAACACCGATTTTATCGCAGGGGTGAATTTATTAAACATGAAGTAATTCCATTAAGTAACTTTAAGATAAATATTATGTTTTTAATAACTATATTATAAAGCGTGCTAATAAAAACAACCTGTGACCAATTGTCGCAGTTATTAAAAAACAACACCTAAATGTAGGTAAATTGTCATAAATAATAGAAGGTTGAACTTAAAATACCTATTAAGTTTAAGAAAGTATTAAGTATGTAATTAAGAGTTGCTTTAAAATATATTATTAGTAGCTAGCCAACACCTTAGCTACATTCGCTTTAGTGGTTTTAGTGAGCTTTTGCACTAAGGCAAAAGGGATTTGTTCAAGCCCTGTTTGTTGCTTAATATCGTCAAGCATCACTAACCAAAGTTTAGCGGTCATTTCAGCATCAAATAAGGCTCTATGAAAACTACCATTTGAGGGAATATTTTTATATTGAATGAGGTTTGATAAACTATGACTTGGTGCGCTTTGGTTTATTCTTCGTGAAAGTAAAACCGAACAAACAAATTGGCCGTCATAATTAGCTGATATATGGCTAAGTTCATTGTCTAAAAAACGCTTATCGAATGAGGCATTGTGAGCAACAAGATTATGCCCTTGTATAAAATCACTAAACCGAGCCATCACCTCATTACATGGTGCTGCTTTACTTAACATAGCATTGGTAATGCCAGTGTAATTTTCAATAAAAGAACTAACGCGTCTACCCGGGTGCATTAACTCTTGAAAGCGATCAAGTATTACGCCATTTTCAAGTTTTACCGCACCTACTTCAATGGCTCTGTCACCGTTATCAGGTGATAAGCCTGTCGTTTCAAAATCGAGAATAACCAGTGAGTTTGCATTTGAATTGACGTTGGTAATGTTATTTTTATTGCTGTGTTTATTCATTGTAATGTTATTTTAATGATTTAAAATCTAGTGCTGAGAAACCTAGGCCCTAGAAGTTAGATACTAGGAGCTACTCCTAAAACCTAGTGCCTAGTACTTACTTAGGCCTTGCCACATTCATAGCACGGACAATATCTGTCATAGAATTAGTTTGCCAAAAATCTTCCAATAACACAGGTAGCTTTTGTAACCAATTAGGGTGTTGATCAATAGTCCCCGGAATATTGACTTGCTCGGCTATTTCTAAAGCGTCCTCAATGGGAATCAACTGTAAATGACTCGGCGAAACGGCTAAGTATTTTTGCACTGCAATACTTAATTCTGTGTTCATTAACGCAGGGCTTAACGATGGCGCTTTGTTCATATCAATAACTTGTAAGTCATTTAATGCTGCAATAAGGTTTTCACGCTCAAAAGTACGTGAATTTCTATCAGCCAGCCCTGTTTCCTCATTTGGGTATAGTTCAAGTTGCTGACGCCACTCTAAGTCTCGGCCTTGCCACCAACCAGTCAGCGTTGCCGTATCATGGGTAGCAATAGTAACAACAGATTGCTCAGGAAAAGTATCCGGACGTTTAAACAAACCTGAATCCCAGCGTTCAAAAAATAAAACCTTAAATGACAACAAGCCTGCATTTTGAATAGTTTCACTAAAACCATCAGGTACGTTACCTAAATCCTCACCAATCACTACACAGTTATTACGGCGAGATTCTAATGCGATAATACGTAAAATATCGTCCCACGGAAAACTGATATAAACACCTTCATCGGCTTCCATACCAGGCGCTACCCAGTATTGACGCATTAACCCTAGAATATGATCAATACGTAACGCACCAGCATATTGCATACTCGCGCGCAGTGCTTTAACTAAAGGTTGATAACCTTGTGTTTGTAATGCTACTGGGTTAATTGGCGTTAATCCCCAATTTTGTCCTAATGCGTTCATGTCATCAGGTGGTGCACCAATTGATGCACCAGCAACATAAACGTCTTGCTCAGACCAGACATCAAAACCAGAGCCATCACAACCAACCGCTAAATCAAGATACAAACCTATAGCCATATTTTTATCGCGAGTTTGTTGACTGACAGTACTTAGCTGTTGATCGGCAATCCATTGTAAAAAACAAAAGTAATCAATACGTGTCGCATGACTTATTTGAAATTCGCGTACTGCCTCACTACTAGGGTTTTGATATTCTGCGGGCCAGTCTGTCCAACCAAAAACATTTTCATCATTGTTATGAAAATACTCATATAGGGCATCAAAGGTTGCAAACTGCTGTAAATCATTACCCAGCTTATTTTTAAATTGTGCAAATTCGCTCGCCATTGTTTGGTACAAGGTAGCCGAGTTAGCAGGCAAAGCCATGTCAGCTTTATTTACACAAAAGTCGGCAAACAACAATTCAACAATGTCATATTTAAGCTTGGCAACTGCTGGATAATCAACCAAATCCGCCGCTTGGCTATCGGCAAGGCTACGTTGAAACAATGGGCTATTAACCTTATCTTGCGCTAATTGACAGCATTTAAAGTTAGCTATTTGAGTTACATCAATATAAAGAGGATTGATAAAACAACGGCTTGATGGCGAATATGGACTTCGGTGCGCAGGATTATTTACATACAAAGGGTGCAACGGATTTAAGCCAATGGTCGCCGCTTGTTGTTGGGCTGAAATATCCACTAATTTACTTAAATCGGAAAAGTCGCCCATGCCCCAATTATCATTACTACGAAATGAATATAATTGTGCGGTATAACCCCACATTTTATTATTTGAAGCAGTTTGTGCCGAGTAACAAGTTTTAGGTGCATAAATTAGCGGACAACTGGCTGAGCCTTGCAACGAATCATTGTTTTTAAAAAAGCTTACATCAAGTTGATGATAGCCTTGTGTTAGTGTCGGTAAATTTAACAGGTACTGACAATATTGGGTTTCGCCAATACTCGCCTCTGCAATAATTAGTAGTTCGCTAACATTAATTTTCCCTTCAATTATATTGTCAGCTCTATTTTGGTTATGATTTTTACTCGGAACATTTTCAGTGTCTTCTTCTAAGACTATTTGCCAAACAAGCTGCAAACCATCAACTTTAGGTAAACTGATGGTAATAGCATGTTCTTGTTCTTCAAGCTTGGCTATGTGAACCACTGGCAATATAGTAGTCCATTGCCTTTGCTCTAAATAATTAATTGATTCGGTTAATGATTCATCATCTAAATCAAAGCCCATTGCATTTAACAACGCTCGTTTGGCTTCATCGGTTGCAAATACCTTATCACCAAAGGTACCGGTATAACTTTCGTGAAAACCTACAATATCGGCTAATTTCCCGATCAAATCCATGTTAATTCCTTATCAATTATAAAATTAATTTACTTAAAACATTAAACACAGTTCCACTCAAATATAGCTTAAACATTAGCCAAATAAATTTACTTTTTGATTCTTAATTAGAAAATCTTAACACTACTTTAATAATTCCTTTAACAAAATTTATACACATTATTATATTCGGCTCGATTTATGCTCTTTTCATATTACCGACATATAAATCGGTGATTATTACATCGAAAACGCACATTCCTGGTGCTTATTTAAACAAACCGCACTAAAAAAAAGCATAATCAGTGAATGTAATTTATTAGTACCTGCTAAATGGAGAATACCAATGCTAACAAAGAAGTTTTTTAAGACCAAAGATGAAGCTGAAGTAACTTTTGAATTTAATCGAAGTGACGTAACCAATGCAGCGCTTGTGGGTGACTTTAATGACTGGCAAGCCATTGATATGAAATTCAACAAAAAAACGAAGAGTTTTATAACCAAGGTGAGGTTACCCAAAGGCGGAACTTTCCACTTTCGCTATCTGTTAAATGATAGTGAATGGGAAAATGATTATAAAGCAGATCAATACTTACCTAATGCTTTTGGCACTGAGAATAGCGTGGTACAAACGACCCAATAACAGTCAAGTATAAAAGAGATCTTACTTAATGTTCTTAGAATAAGCTGAACAAGCACTACCTTAACGTAAATACAAAGTAATTAATTATCAATATTACTAGCATGGTTAACATCAACGTATGAGTTAAGGTTTTGCGTTCGCCTGCAATAAATAGGCTTATTTTACCAATAAAAACAAAATGATAATTCTTTAATTGCAGTTTAGTTTTTATTGTTTTACTTTGTATTCTACTTTATATAAAAGTATTTTATATTTAATAGCGACTCACAAAATTATTATAGATACAAGCAAGATAATCAACCTGTCGTTACTGGAGAGACATGAATCAATATAGAATAGAGCCTGGCAAGGCTTATCCAATAGGTGCAACCGTTACTGATTCAGGTGTTAACTTTTCTATTTTTTCGGCCAATGCTGAAAAAATTGAACTCTGTATTTTTGACGAACAAGGTTATCAAGAATTAGCACGTTTTGCTTTACCACAATGCGAGCATAATATTTGGCATGGCTCACTTAAAGGCGCTAAAGTTGGTCTGGTATATGGCTACCGAGTTTATGGTCCGTATAGTCCAGAGTACGGCCATCGCTTTAATCATCATAAATTATTACTCGACCCTTACGCCAAAGTATTAAAAGGTAAGTTTGCTTGGTCAGAGCGTCATTTTGCCTACAATGTGCATGATCCAAAACAAGACTTGTCTTTCGATGCCAGAGATAACTCTGACATCATGCTAAAAGCGGTTGTTACCGAGCCATCAGCTCCTGTTATGCCAAGAAAACCGATTCCTTGGCAAAACACCGTTATCTATGAAGGTCATGTTAAAGGCTTAACTGAACTGAACCCGAAAGTACCAGAAGCGTTACGAGGCTCATTTTTAGGGTTAAGTCATCCTTCGATGATTGCTCATTATCGTGCTATCGGTATTACCACCATTGAATTATTACCCGTACAACAGTTTATTTCTGAAGCGTTCTTAACCGATAAAAAACTCACTAATTACTGGGGTTACAACACGCTATCATTTTTTGTACCGCATCAAGATTACTTAAATCAACATCAAGTACATGATTTTCAGCGAATGGTTGATGAACTACATCAAGCGGGTTTTGAAGTGATCATTGATGTGGTTTACAACCATACCTGTGAAGGTAACCGTTTAGGGCCAACGTTAAGTTTTCGTGGTATAGACAATAGCTCGTATTATCGCTTAAACCCATCAGAGCCACGTTATTATATTAACGATACCGGTTGTGGCAATACTATTAACATTAGTCATCCACGCGTGATGCAAATGGTGATGGACAGCCTACGTTACTGGGTGCAAGTAATGGGCGTTGATGGCTTTAGATTTGATTTAGCGACTATATTAGGTCGAGAGTTACATGGCTTTGATAAAAGCAATGGCTTTTTAGACGCTATTTTACAAGACCCTATTCTTAATAGTGTTAAGGTAATTGCTGAGCCTTGGGATATTGGCCCTGGTGGTTATCAACTCGGTGGATTCCCGTCGCCTTGGTCTGAGTGGAATGACAGATACCGCGATACCATGCGCCGATATTGGCGTGGTGACAAAGGCTTATTACCTGAATTTGCGCGTAGAATTCATGGCTCTAGTGATATTTTTGAACATAGCGGCCGCCAGCCTTTTGCTAGCATCAACTTTTTAACTAGCCACGATGGTAATACCTTATATGACTTAGTCAGTTATCAAGATCGTCACAACGAAGCCAATGGTGAAAATAATCGTGATGGCCACTCTGATAACTTTGCTCGTAATCATGGCGTAGAAGGTGAAACAACTGATCCTAATATTTTGGCTGTTCGTTTACGCCAAATTAAAAATATGTTGGCAACTTTGATGCTTTCGCAAGGTGTACCTATGCTGCTTGCTGGCGATGAAATTGGTCGCACGCAAAAAGGTAATAATAATGCCTACTGCCAAGACAACGAATTAAATTGGTTAAGCTGGAACGAAAACGCCTTATATGCGCAAGAGCTAACAGCCTTTACCGCAAGCTTAAGTGCATTACGTAAAAAATTTACTATGTTAAGCCACGATCGCTTTATTCATAAAGAAGATAAAAAATCGACCGTTGATATTACTTGGTATCACCCATCGGGTTTTGAAATGCAAAAAGATCAATGGCACTCGCATCATGGGGCAACCTTAGGTTATTTAATTGAAGAAAAAGCACCTAACACCCCCGTGTTGTTATGTTTATTTCACGCAGGCGAAGAAACAGTTGAGTTTCAATTACCTGAGATAGACAGTATCAATCATTGGCAAGTAATGGTTGATACTAGCTCGAATACTGAACAGGGTGAATTACGTAATATACCCGCAGAGCGAATGATTACTATGCTGCCATTTTCAACAATTGTGCTGTTAAGTGACACGGAATAACGTTTATTTATAGTTTAGAATTAATACATTACAACTTAATAGGTGCTAATCAACATTAGGATAAGCCCCATTCAAAAGCCGCTAATAAAAAACAGGAATACCGATTAATGAAAAAAGACAAAGGTTTCTGCGAAATCACTACCTCTGATGACAGCGTTTTAATGAATGAGCACACATTTGCAGAAGATTTAGCACGTCACTTCCACTTTTCATTAGGTCGTGACAAGGTTCAAGAATCACATATTTACCTTTATAACGCCCTCGCTATCACTATTCGCGATCGCTTAGTCGCACAATGGCGAAAAACTCGAGAATCACGCGGCAGTCAACGTCGTGTTTCTTATATTTCCTTAGAATTTTTAATGGGACGTACCCTTAATAACGCCGTCTTAAATTTAGATTTAGACGAAACCGTGCGTGATGCTCTGCAAGGTTATTGCTGTGAATTAGAAAATGTCGAACAAGCTGAACATGACGCTGGTTTAGGTAATGGTGGTTTAGGACGTTTAGCCGCGTGCTTCTTAGATAGTTGCGCGAGCTTATCCTTATCGGTGATTGGTTATGGTATTCGTTACGAATACGGTATGTTCAATCAAAAAATCAAAAACGGTAATCAAATTGAGCAACCAGATAATTGGTTACGTAATGGCAATCCATGGGAAATAGCCGCCCCAGAAAAAACCGTCCGCGTGAAGTTTTTCGGTAATGTTGATGTCATTAATAAACGCAACGGTCAACAATATCGTCAATGGAATAATACCCAAGATGTATTAGCCGTACCTTATGATATGCCTATTCCTGGTTATCAAAATGGCATAGTAAATACTTTAAGATTATGGAAATCTGAAGCCACTGATGAGTTTGATTTAGAAGAGTTTAACGCCGGTAGTTATACCGAATCGGTAGCGCGTAAAAATCTTGCTGAGCAAATTACCATGGTGCTATACCCAAATGACAGCAGTGAAAATGGTAAAGAGCTACGTTTACGTCAACAATACTTTTTATCTTCCGCATCACTGCAAGATACCATCAACGGTTACATTGAAAACCATGGCAATAGCTTTGATAAGTTTGTTGAGCTTAATACTTTTCAGTTAAATGATACCCATCCAAGCATCGCCGTGGCAGAATTAATGCGCCTTTTAATGGATGATTATTGTATTCCTTGGGATGCTGCATGGAGCATCACTACACAAACTATGGCGTATACCAATCACACATTATTACCTGAAGCATTAGAAAAGTGGCCAGTAAAATTATTTGCACATTTACTACCACGAATCTTAGAGATTATTTACGAAATTAATGCCCGTTTTCTACGCGAAGTTGCCGTAGCATGGCCTGGGGATTGTTATAAACAACAAACACTATCCATTATTGAAGAAGGACATGAGCCCCAAATAAGAATGGCACACCTAGCTATTGTTGGTAGTTATTCAGTAAATGGTGTTGCCGCTTTACATACTGAGTTATTAAAAGCGGGATTGTTTAACGACTTTTATCAGTTATGGCCTGCAAAATTCAATAATAAAACCAATGGCGTTACCCCACGCCGTTGGTTGTCGCACTGTAATACCAGCTTAAGCGAAATTATCACCAGTAAAATAGGTAAAAATTGGGTGGCTAATTTTGCAGATATTGCAAAAATTCAACAATTTGCAGAAGACAAAGCCTTCCAACAACAATGGCGCGACAGTAAAAAAGCCAATAAACAAGTTTTAGCCGATTTAGTTGAACAAACTACCGGCGTTAAATTCGACGTCAACATGATGTTTGACGTACAAGTTAAACGTATTCATGAATACAAACGTCAACTGCTTAATATTTTGCACGTTATTGGCTTGTATGATCGTATTCGCAAAGGTGACATTGCTGACATTACTCCGCGTTGTGTGCTTATTGGCGGTAAAGCAGCACCAGGCTATGTTATGGCCAAACAAATCATCAAACTGATTAATAATGTAGCTGATACTATTAATTTAGATCCTAAAGCAGCGCCCTACCTTAAAGTCGCTTTTATTCCAAATTACAACGTATCAGCAATGGAAGTTATTTGTCCTGCTACCGACTTATCTGAACAAATATCCACCGCAGGTAAAGAAGCATCAGGCACGGGGAACATGAAGTTCATGATGAATGGTGCACTTACTATTGGCACTTTAGATGGGGCAAACATTGAAATAAGAGATGCGGTTGGCGCTAGTAACTTCTTCCTATTTGGTGCACAAGCCCATGAAGTTTCAGCTATTCGTGAAAATTATCAACCAAACGACATTATTGCCAATTCAGAAACACTATCAGCGGTAATGCACTTGTTAGAAAGTGGTCATTTTAATTTATTCGAACCGGGTATTTTTGATGCCATTATAAAAAACATTCGTGATCCGCATGATATGTGGTTAACCGCATATGACTTTGATAGTTATTTTAGAGCACAAAGAGAGGTGGATAAATTTTACCAAGATCAAACATTATGGACCAAGGTAAGTATTTTAAATACCGCAGCAAGTGGCGTATTTTCTAGTGATTACACCATTAGTCAATATAGGGATGAAATTTGGAAGTTGTAGCTTTTCTTAATGTAAATCAATACAAAGCATGGACGTAAAAGTTATAAAGTAATTCGCAGTATAAAAGCAATGATTAAGAAAATGTTTAAGAACAAGTAGCAATAATAATTAAATAAAAGCAATTAAGTAAAAAATACTTACTTCAATAAAGGATTTTAAAGGTGACCATATGACCAACTACGAAGAACGAAGAATAAGTAATTTAACAAAAGAGACTTATGCACTAGTGTTAGCTGGAGGACGAGGCTCTCGTTTATTTGAATTAACCGATAATCGAGCAAAACCTGCAACCTATTTTGGCGGAAAATTTAGAATTATT
This sequence comes from Colwellia sp. E2M01, assembly GCF_018860585.1. GTDB lineage: Bacteria > Pseudomonadota > Gammaproteobacteria > Enterobacterales > Alteromonadaceae > Colwellia. The sequence goes on along the minus strand of NZ_JAHKPR010000037.1, from coordinate 61,027 downwards.
GACTTTCCGTTATCTAACTGTATTAATTCAGGTATTCGACGTATTGGTATTGCCACTCAATATAAATCGCATTCTCTTATTCGTCATGTAAACCGTGGTTGGGGACACTTCAAAAAAGAGTTAGGCGAATCTATTGAAATACTGCCTGCCTCTCAACAAAAAGGCGAAGGTTGGTATTTAGGTACCGCTGATGCTGTTTTTCAAAACATTGATATTATTCGAGATGAGTTACCAAAATATGTGATGATTTTATCAGGTGATCATGTTTACCGTATGGATTACGGACCATTACTTGCCAAACATGTTGCTAATGAAGCAGACATGACGGTTTGTTGTATTGAAGTTCCTGTTGAAGAAGCCGCTGGTGCTTTTGGGGTAATGACAGTTGATGAAAGTCACCGTGTTTGTCGATTTGACGAAAAACCGGCTACCCCTTCAGAAATTCCAGGTAAACCAGGAAAAGCATTAGCCTCAATGGGTAATTATGTTTTCAATACTGAATTTTTATTTGAACAATTAGAAAAAGATGCCGCGCATACCAGCTCAAGTGGCGATTTTGGTAATGACATTATTCCAAAAATTATTGAGTCTCATCGCGTATTTGCTTTCCCGTTTCAAGACCCTGATGATGATAAACAACCATACTGGCGCGATGTTGGTACGTTAGATTCATTCTGGGAAGCAAATATGGAATTAGTAGCGCCAGAGCCTCAACTTAATATGTATGATGAAAATTGGCCTATTTGGACTTTCCAAGAGCAAACTGCGCCAGCTAAGTTTGTATTCGACCAAGACACTCGACGCGGTATCGCTATTGACTCAACCGTATCTGGTGGCGTTGTGGTTTCAGGCTCAACAGTAAGGCGATCTTTATTATTTTCCAAAGTAAGAATTAATTCTTATTGTGATATTGATGAATCTGTTATTTTACCCGACGCGGTTGTTGGTCGCTCTTGTCAAATTAAAAAAACCATCATTGATCGCGGCTGTATTATCCCTGAAGGTATGACAATTGGTATTGATCATGAGCAAGATAGAGCAAACGGCTTTAGAGTTACCGCTAAAGGTGTAGTGCTAGTAACAAGTGCTATGATTAACGCTCTTGCCCTTAAAAATATCGAATAATTACCCCAGTAAACTTTATTTGAAAATAACTAAAGGTAAGTATTTAATCACTTACCTTTAGGTTTAGTCATTTAAGTTAAAGTAATTTATATAGCCAAACCTTTTATTTACCGGTTACTAGGAATACATAATGGATAACCTAGCAAAAAGTTTGTTAGATAGTGCAGAAGTTACAGCAATAGTTAATGTAAAACACCAAGATATATTCGCTGTTTTAGGTATGCATCAGCATCCAACAACCAGCGGTTTAATTGTTCGTGCTTTTTTACCTGAAGCACAAACAGTTGAAGTAATTGACAACAAAACAAACAATTTGGTGGCCGAGCTTAATCTTATTGATAAAGCAGGACTTTTTGAAGGAACACTAGGAAGAAGACGCAATAGCTTTAACTACCGTTTACGCGTTTCTTACGCCAGCGGAACTGTTATTATTGACGATCCATACCGCTACCCTTCCCTCATTAATGATGACGATTTATACCTTTTTTGTGAAGGTACGCACGAGCAAGTTTATCAATGGATGGGCGCACACGAGCTAGAAGTAGATGGCGTGCAAGGGACCCATTTTGTCGTTTGGGCCCCTGATGCTAACCGTGTTTCCGTGGTCGGTGATTTTAATTATTGGGACGGTCGCCATCATGTAATGCGTAAACACCCAGGCTCAGGCGTATGGGAAATATTCCTACCAAATGTTGTTGCTGGCACTAGCTATAAATATGAAATAGCAGATAAATATGATCATATTCAACCACTAAAAGCCGATCCTTATGCTTTGTCTATGCAACTCGCACCAGACACTGCCTCAAAAGTTATTCATAACAGTAACTATCAGTGGCAAGACACGCAATGGATGGATGAACGTGCAAGTTCGGCAAACCCATATAACGGCGCAATTTCTATTTATGAAGTACACCTAGGCTCGTGGAAACGTAATTCTCAAGCAGAATTCTCGCCTGCATATTTAACCTATCGAGAACTTGCTGAACAACTGGTTCCTTATGTGGTTGACATGGGGTTTACCCACCTGCAATTAATGCCAGTAAGTGAATATCCATTTGATGGTTCATGGGGTTATCAACCTATAGGGCTATTTGCTCCTACCGCACGCTTTGGTAGCGCTGAAGACTTTAAATATTTTGTTGATTGCTGTCACAAAGCGGGTATTGGTTTACTGCTTGATTGGGTGCCGGGACACTTCCCAACCGATGAACACGGCACAGGTAAATTTGATGGCTCGTGCATTTATGAGCATGCCGATCTTCGTCAAGGTTTTCACCCTGATTGGCAAACATTAATTTACAACTACGGCCGCGCAGAAGTACAAAGTTACTTGATCAGTAACGCTAATTACTGGTTAGATCAATTTCATATTGACGGATTACGCGTTGATGCCGTCGCCTCTATGCTCTATTTAGATTACAGTCGAGAAGCTGGTGAATGGCTACCTAACATTCACGGCGGTCGTGAAAATTTAGAAGCTATAGCCTTGTTACAACAGGTTAATACCCGCTCTTACTTAAAGAATCCGGGGGTAATGATGATTGCCGAAGAGTCTACCGCTTGGCCAGGCGTATCTAAACCCGTAGACTGTGGCGGTTTAGGCTTTGGTTTTAAATGGAACATGGGCTGGATGAACGATTCATTAAAATATATGGAGCGTGACCCTATTTATCGTCAACATCATCACAATGAAATGACCTTTAGCTTGGTATACAGTTTTAGCGAGAACTTCGTACTGCCATTAAGCCACGATGAAGTTGTACACGGTAAAGGCTCATTAGTGAACAAAATGCCGGGGGACGATTGGCAAAAATTTGCTAACTTACGTGCCTATTATGGGTTTATGTGGACTCACCCTGGTAAAAAACTCATGTTTATGGGCTGCGAATTTGCGCAACGCGATGAATGGAATCATGATCAAAGTTTAGATTGGCATTTACTTGAGCACGATAGCCATAAAGGCGTACAATCTTTAGTGAGAGATCTCAATCATACTTACAGAAGCATTCCAGCATTACATGAGCTTGACTGTGATGGTAACGGTTTTGAATGGATTGACTCACAAAATAGCCAACAATCTATTTTGATTTATTTGAGAAAAGGCAAACAAGGTACCGCACCAGCGTTAGTGATAGTTAACCTCACACCAACAAGTTATCAAAATTATTGTGTTGGAGTACCACAAGCGGGTTTTTACCGAGAGTGTTTAAATACAGACAGCAGTATTTATGGTGGTAGTAATGTTAACAATAATGGCGGCGTTGATTCTCAGTCGAATGCTTATGGCGGACAAGACAATAGGGTTACTATTAATATCCCCCCGCTAGCCACTGTTATTTTTGAATTACAGCCAAGTGATTAAACTTTACAAATAAATATTTAAATGAGAATGACAAAGAATTAGTGAAATACTTTACTAGCAAATGAATCAAAATCAGCTTCTAAAGTATTAGCGACTTATCAAGGATAAAAGAATGACAACTGAAAAAGAAATACAAGCTAAGCAAGTTAAAACCCGAGCATTTATCGATCAAAAGCCGGGTACTTCAGGCTTACGAAAAAAAGTAACGCAATTTCAACAAACCGGTTACTTAGAAAACTTTGTACAAGCGGTATTTAATACTATCGCTCCTTGCCAAGGCAAAAAGTTAGTGGTTGGTGGTGATGGTCGTTATTTTAACCGTGAAGCGATTCAAGTAATCATCAAAATGGCTGTGGCTAATGGTTTTTCACATATTTTAGTCGGCCAAGGCGGCATATTATCAACGCCAGCTGCTTCTTGTGTAATCCGAAAAAACCAAGCTTGCGGTGGTATTATTTTATCAGCCAGTCATAATCCTGGTGGCCCAGATGAAGATTTCGGTATTAAGTTTAATGCTGAAAATGGCGGTCCTGCTCCAGAAAAACTAACCGACGCTATTTTCCAAGAAACATTATCAATGGAACAATACCTTAGCATTGATGCTGATGATATTGAGCTAGACACATTAGCAAGCGTACAACTAGGTGAATGCCAAATTGATATTATTGATCCTGTTAGTGATTATGCTGATTTAATGGAATCAATATTTGATTTTAAAGCCATGAAAGCTTTAGTTACCAGCGGTGATTTTCGTATGTGTTTCGACGCCATGCATGCGGTAAATGGACCTTACGCGATAGAAATTATTGAAAAGCGATTAGGCGCACCAAAAGGCACTGTAATTAATGGCATACCATTAACTGATTTTGGTGGTGGTCATCCCGATCCCAACCTAGTTCATGCTCATGAACTTGTTGACCTACTTTATGGTGACGATCCGCTAGATTTTGGCGCAGCATCAGACGGTGATGGCGATCGCAACATGGTATTAGGTAAAAAGTTTTTTATTAACCCTTGTGACAGTTTAGCGCTATTAACCGCTAATGCGCATTTAATCCCCGCTTATGCCAAAGGCATTGCCGGTGTTGCCCGATCAATGCCAACTAGCCGTGCAGTAGATCGCGTAGCAACGGCGATGGATATTCCATGTTATGAAACACCGACAGGTTGGAAGTTTTTCGGTAATTTATTAGACGCAGGAAAAATCACCTTATGTGGTGAAGAAAGTTTTGGTACTGGTTCAAGCCACGTAAGGGAAAAAGATGGCTTATGGGCAGTACTTTTTTGGTTAAACTTAATTGCCGTTAAAAAACAATCGGTAAATGAAATAGTCACCAGTCATTGGGCACAATATGGCCGAGACTACTTTACTCGTCATGATTATGAAGCAGTAGACAGTGCAGCAGCACAAGATATGATCGGTCAATTAAGAGCTAAAATTGCAACGCTACCAGATCAAGTTATTGCTGGTGCAACAGTTGAATCTGCTGATGATTTTGAATATATCGATCCAGTTGATAACAGTAAAACAGTTGCACAAGGTGTTAGGATTTATTTAACCAATGGCGGTCGTATTGTCTTTAGACTTTCAGGCACTGGTACACAAGGCGCAACATTAAGAGTTTATTTAGACACTTACCAACAAAATCCAGAGCTATTAGCGCAAGAAACCCAACAAGCCCTTAGCGAATTAATTGCGGTAGCTGAAGCGGTTGCTGGCATTAAAAGCTTTACGGGCAGAGAAAAGCCATGTGTTATTACCTAAGCCCCCAGAAAACCTTTTAAAATAATGGTGTTATGGTGCTAGCTCAATCAACATTAAGTAATTAAAACCAATTGCTAATAGCGAGTAGAGCTAGCTCTATCAAATGAAAAAAAAGTAAGGTATTGAATGAAAATATTAATGGCTGCGGCAGAAAATGATGCATTACCACGTGGAAAAGTGGGAGGCATTGGCGATGTAGTTCGCGACATTCCTATTGCATTAGCTAAAATAGGTCAGCAAGTTGATGTCGTCATTCCTGGCTACGGTAGCTTTTCAACCTTGTCTGGTGCACAGCATATTAGTTCATTAGAAGTTATGTTTCGCGGACAGCTTGAATCCGTTGATATTTTCAAAATCAAAATTGAAAACGCTCAAGAAAACGTCACACAATGGGTGATAGAGCATCCTTTATTTGCTTTAGGTGGCATTGGTGCAATTTATTGTGATGATCCCGATGACAGACCTTTTGCTAAAGACGCAACTAAGTTTGCGCTATTTAGTGCCGCTGTGGCAAAAGCAATTATTAGTGATGTGTTTGGTAAAATAGATATTTTACATTTGCATGATTGGCATACCGCTATGGTGTCGGTATTACGCGCTTATGATCCTGAATATAAGCAATTGCAAACCATTAAAACTGTTTACACTATTCACAACTTATCACTGCAAGGTATCAGGCCACTTGATGATGATGAATCCTCATTAAAAACCTGGTTTCCAACACTGCCGTTTAATCACAATCAAATTAACGATCCTCGCTACCCGCACTGCTACAACCCAATGCGTTCAGGCATTAATTTGACAGATAAAGTACATGCCGTTTCACCAAATTACGCCAACGAAATATTGTTACCCAGTAACCCAGAGCACGGTTATGTTGGCGGCGAAGGATTAGAAGCTGATTTAAAATATGCTAAAGATAATGGCAGATTGCACGGTATTTTAAATGGTTGCGAATACGCTGAAAAAAACACTAAAAGCAATAACAGCCTTACATTAAATAAGTTAATTACTTTGTCAGAAACCGAGATTTTCAAGTGGATAGCTGACAAGCCATTAACAGAAAATGCCCACTTAATCGCGTTAACACGTTTAAAGCAATTAACTAATAAATTAAAAACAAAACAACTAATTAAGCCTTTAGTGTTAACTTCAGTCGGACGTATTACCGACCAAAAAGTAAAATTATTTCAGCAAATAATGCCTGATGGGCAAACCGCTTTAGAACACTTATTAACGCAATTAAGTGATACTGGCGTGTTTATTTTATTAGGTAGTGGCGATAAAAAATTAGAAGAATTTTTAGCGCACGTTTCAGCAACGAATAGTAACTTTATTTTTCTAAAAGGTTATTCAGAAGCCTTGTCAGAAAGTATTTACAGCTCTGGTGATTTATTTTTAATGCCAAGCTCATTTGAGCCATGCGGCATTAGCCAAATGTTATCCATGCGCGCCGGACAACCTTGTTTAGCCCATAGTGTTGGCGGGTTAAGTGACACTATTATTCACAATACTAATGGTTTCACTTTTACTGGCGATACGCCAAGTGAGCAAGCAGACAACATGCTAAGTTGCTTTAAAGCTGCCATAGAATTGAAAAAGAACAAAGCCGCACAGTGGAAGAAAGTTTGTAACAATGCCAATAAAGCGAGATTCCAATGGCGTGATGTTGCACAACAATATGTTACCGATTTATATAGCTAAACCATATTTAAAGTGAATTATTATCGATAATTCACTTTAATTTACGTTTTAGTCTGCTCAAACCATATTTTTAGCTTACCTGTAAACTCAGCTAAGTTAATAGGTTTAGATAAATAATCATTCATACCATAAGTTAGGCACTTTTCTTTATCACCTTTCATCGAATTAGCTGTTAAAGCAATGATAGGCAAAGTATCAGCATTAGCTATTTTATCACTAGCGCGAATAGCTGCGGTTGCTTTAAAACCATCCATTACTGGCATTTGACAATCCATTAACACCAAATCAATTGGTAGACCTTTTTCTAAAATATCTAGGGCTTCTAAACCATTATTAGCCACTTTACAGTTAACGTTAAAATGCTTAAGCATACCTAGCGCTACTTTTTGATTAATACGGTTATCTTCAACCAGTAAAATATTAATACTAGAAAAGTCTTTAATCTCCTCTACACCTTCCGTGTTGTACTCAGTAATCAATGTTGCGGCTTGTAGGTCTTTTTGGCCTAGCACCATAGATAACGCTTTAATTAATTTAGTCGCTGCTGTTGGTTTAGTTAAATAAGCTGAAAAACCATTATCAATATAATATTGATAATTTTGGTTTAACATAACAGAAGTCATCATCATCAATTTTACTGATTTATAGTATGTAATATCATGAATTTTTTTACCTAGCTCAACACCATTCATTTCTTCCATCTGAAAATCAAGAATAATTGCATCAAGCTTTGGTGCACTACTACTGGTTAATAAAGCAAGCGCTTGTGCACCATTTTCAGCCGAGACAACAGTAGCTCCCCAGTACTCTAATTGACTAACTAGGACTTCTCGGTTGGTAGCATTATCATCAACAATAAGGAATTTTTTATCAGTGATATCAATAAAGGTCGCCTCATTGTCTATTACACTTCCTTTCTCTAAATTAAGCTCTACGGTAAAAGTACTGCCCTTGTTTAAGTCACTAACCACCGAAATTTTACCATTCATTAACCGACAAAGTTGTTTGGTGATACTTAAACCTAAACCTGTACCGCCATATTTTCTGGTTGTGGTGTTATCAGCTTGGGTAAATGCTGAAAATAAACTATTCACCTTTTCAGCATCTATGCCGATACCAGAGTCAGTGACGATAAAAGAAAAGTAGATAATTTCTTTACTTGCAATAGTTTGCTTATCGTTATTAATTCTTTCGGTTTTTGCTCTGATAACAATTTCACCAGACTCAGTAAATTTAATGGCATTAGAAACAAGGTTATTAAATATTTGACGAATACGGCTAGGATCCCCTTTAACAAAAATGTCTTTAAGCCCTTGGGTATCAACAATCAATTCTAAGTTTTTTTCATAAGCAAGAAAGCTCATTGATGTCAGGCTTTCTTCAATGAGTAGTTGTAAATTAAAATCAATATTTTCGATATCTAATTTACCTGCTTCAATTTTAGAGAAATCTAAAATATCATTAATGACCGTTAATAAAGACTGCGAGCTACTTTCGGCAATACTTATATAATGTTTTTGTTGTTCATCAATTGGCGTATTGTTTAACAGGCCAAGCATCCCCATTACTCCATTCATCGGCGTTCTTATTTCATGACTCATATTCGCTAAAAAGTCACTTTTAGCCATTGAGGCTGCTTCCGCCTTTTGCTTTTCCACGAGTAATTCGTCAGTACGCTCTAGCACACGCTTCTCTAATAAATTTTGCTCTCGGTGTAATGCTCTGATCGCTAATTTTCTTTTTTTATTCGCAATACTTAACAGTAAGATGAAAATAGCTAATAAGGTAAATATGAGTAACGTTAAAATAATGCCAGACCGATACTGCTCAATAAAAGTCGGTTGGTGATATCTAATTATTGCATTTGGAAAGTGAGATTTTACATCTATATTGTGTTTAATTAATTGCCGTGAGTCATACAGATGCATATTAACTAAATCGGCTGAATAGTTATTAATTTCGTTCCCTTTAGCAATATTTATAATAATGGTACCAATAGCTTCACCCACTTTAGTACCCGAAAGCATATAGCCACCAACAATACCCGACCCCATCATAGAACCCCAAAAGCTGAAAATAGGCACACTGCTGATTTGCTCTAATTCAGATACGGTTTGATAGGGAGTTTGAAACGAACCATTTTTAAAACGCATTATCGGAGTAAATAATATTATAGTACCGGCTGGTTGATTAGATACCTGTTGCCGTAAAGTCACCAATGGTGCATCAACGACGTATTCAACCTTAATTGATTTTGGTAAAAGTTCAAACTCTGTCATTAAACTATTTAGGTGGACGCGAGCAAGCGTCGCTTGTTTGTCAGCAAGTACCACTATTTTTTTAGGAGAGGTTAAACGAATAAGATCATTCACTGACTTTTTATAATCGTTACTGGCATCAATCAGTACTTTATTCTTAACTTGGCTAACATCCACTTCACCTGAACGAACAAATATTTGTTTATTGTCTTTAAAGACTTCGAGGTTACTTGTTAAAAAGCTAGCGGCAGGAATACCATTTGAAATAATCACATCGAGCGGGGTATTTTCATACTTTGTTGCTAAATAGTTTGCCAAAAATGCACTTTGCGAATGCTCATTAAAGCGTGCTGAATCCAAGTATTCTTGATATATGTCAACCACAACAGGGCTTTTTTTCAACTCCTCTTTTAAGCCATTTAATATTTCTCTCTCCATTGGTAAATCCCTATTACCGGAGTTAATTAAAAGTATGTGCAGATGTTTTTTTATTGATGGATTATCAACAATTGGCATCGGCTCTATAGACAAAGCACTAATAGAAAAAAGTGTGGCAAGTAACAACCCAATATAGTTGATTAAAATTAATAGATGAGAAAAGCGTAAGCATTGTATTTTATTGAAAAGCATTCTTTATTTAGACTCTCTAAATAGTTAATTTGTATATAGTTTCAATTGAGTATCGTTAATTTTATTACTAATGAACGTGCTTAATCATTATAAATTATTACTGTTTTCAACACGACATATCAATACCCTTAATTAAAATTAAAAAGGGTCGCTAAGTCACCCAAAAACGCTGTTAATTTGCCTTTAATCTTATTGCGGTTTAATTCAAGTACTTTCACTTTTAAATCATTTTGTGGTAAATCGTTTATCGCTTTAGTATAACCATTATGCTCAAGCATAAGAGTCGCTAATAATTCACCTTGTTTATTATCTGGTTGGTTTAGAGAAAGATTATATAAAGAGCACGTTGTCCGTACCAATAGTAAAATAATAAAGCTCTATTTTACTTTACAAGTAAATTTACGATGAAAGTAAATAAAGTAGCTGCTAGAGAACGATTTATTAAACCGATGTTAGGTTAATTAAGGTGTTATCACTCTTTTATTTATTCTGTTGTGTCTGATGTATTTCATACCACATGGGGTAAATCACACGGAACCAAAATAATAAATGTTGTTCCCTTACCTAGTGTAGAACTAACCTTAATAGAGCCTTTTAAAGACTCAGTAACCCACTGATGAACAAAGTGTAAACCAAGCCCCGTATTACCGCCCGAACGATTATTGGTAACAAACGGTTCAAATATATTCGGTAAAATGTTTTCATCAACACCTACTCCGTTATCGCTCAATATGAGTTGAAGTAAATTACCTTCAATTTTAGAAGCGGTAATGTTAACAACGCCCCTTTGCTCATGTTTAAATGCGTGGTTTAGCACGTTAATAATCAAGTTCTGTAATACTTGAGAAATAATGCCTGGGTAACCAAACAAAGTGCATTCTTCAGTAATATTAACTTTCACTACCACAGAATGACTTTTCAATTTATGTGATAATGATCTGATTAAATCATCTGTCACTTGATGTAACCCAAAATGCACTAATTCTTCTTGTACTCGGTCAATTGCTAATCGTTTAAAGCTTTTTATGAGTTCAACCGAACGCTTCAAATTTTTCTCACTCAGCTCTGTACTATAGTTACTTTGCTGTAAATATTCATCAAGTGCTGACTTTGTTAATCCTTGCTGTAATAGTTGTTGCAATTTTTCATCATTACTACGCTGTTTTGATATTGCCATTAACGCCGCACCTATTGGTGTGTTTAATTCATGGGCAACACCCGCTACCATCATCCCCAAAGCAGAGAGTTTACCGGACTCTATAAGATCGTTTTGTAGCTGATGCTGTTGATCCAGCAACTCCAGCATTTTACTATTTGCCGCTTCTAACTCAATTTTATCCATCGCTAATGTTTCATTTAAAAAATAGAGTTTTCGTTGAAACTTAAAATCTCTACATAACAAATAAGCAATAAAAATAATAATACTCAAGGTTAACAATGCTACAGGCCAAAATGCCAACCAAACAATACGGTCAATTTCAGATTTAGGTGTGACAGCAACAAAAAATAAAGAGGACTCTTGGCTATTACCCGATGTTATATCTGTCTTACGAAAAGTAATGAGTTCACCGCTGATCACCTCTGATTTATGATAATTATCTTCATGTAAAAACGTCCATAAATCGGTATTCGCTTTTGGTAAAACATTATCTTGGTGACCGAGTATTTTCCCCCATTCTTTATTTTTATTGGGATTAAGTAACCAGTTACCCTGAACATCGATAACTTGTAATTGCACTGTTTCATCATTAAATGCACGTAAACGAGCAAGTAATTTATTTAGATCATAATTAACGATTAAAGCTCCATTTTCCATACCGTCATTCTGTCCAGTTTGTAAGCCAACACGAATAGTTGCTTGATGAGGTGTTTGAATAACACCGTGTTCAACATTAAGATCAATTGGAGAAAAATAAACAGTTGGGTACCTTGTTCTCATGGTAGCTTGAAAATAGTAACGGTGAGCTTTTCTCTGTAGTAAAGAACGTTCTAATACGGTGGATTGATCATTAATAACGTCAACCCTAGCACGTTCATACCCTTGCGAGTCAAGCCAACGCACCTGCAATAACGATTGCAAACTATTACCATAAAAAGTAAAAACGTTATCTAATAAATCTTGATTAACAGATAAGTTGTTATTTAACGCCTTAGCTGTTGAGGGGTTGTGATAAATGAGGTTAATACCATTATTCATATCACCCAAGGTGCGGTTAAAATAGCCTAATGCATCATTAATTACATGCTCCTGCTTATTTCCTATAACATCCAGCTCACGCTCTACTTTATAATCATAAACTCCTTTAGCAATAAAGATAGTTACTGCAAAGTTGACTACCGCTATCACTCCAAATTTAGTAAGCCACCACAACGACTTTTTGTGCAGTGTACGCATACCACAACTCCCTTTAGTAATATTAAGTTGGCTTAAATAGCATCAAATATTCACTTAATATCTATTATAAAGTACCTAATATTAATCAACCGTCTGTGTAGGAAGCCATGCGAGTATCTCACTTAATGGTTGTGGTTTCGAAAATAGAAATCCTTGGCCTTTATCACAACCATGTTTGAGTAACATGTTCTGTTGACCTTCTGTTTCAATACCTTCAGCGATGACTGAGAAACCAAATTTATTCGCTAATCCCATAACCATATCAACAACATGGTAACTAGACTGGTCATTTTCTATATTAGTCACAAAAGTACGATCAATTTTAATCGTCGTCGCTGGTAATTTTGCGATATGTGCCAACGATGAATAGCCGGTACCAAAATCATCAATACTAATATTCAAACCAAGTTGACGAAAACGCATCAGCACAGGGTTTAGTTCTTTATAATCGAGCATTGCTTGTGACTCAGTAATTTCAAGATCAAGTAATTTAGGGTTAATATCCCCCTTCTCAATCACAGAAATAACAGTATTAATATACGCTTCATTTTTTAAATCAGCACAGGTTGCATTAAATGAAATAGGTAACTGATAGCCTTGTTCAGTCAGTTGTTGCTGAGCCGAGACCGTTTCAAGAAATACAAACTGATCAAGTTGGTTGATAAGGCCAGACTGCTCTGCCACTGGAATAAATTTCGCAGGAGACACGTATTCATTCCCTCTTTTCCAACGTAATAAAGCTTCAAAACCAATAACCGCATTACTTTTCAAATTTACTTTAGGTTGTAACACAATAAATAATTCAGACTGTATAATAGCATTTCTTAAACCATGCATTATTTCTGACTCTCCAGTCATTTTATCAAGTAACTCAGGAGAGTAATCAAATAAAGAGAGATTTTGTTGATGAGCAATACTTAAAGTGCTTAAAGCTAAATAAAGAACCTTATTTGGGGCAAGTTCTTTAAGTAAACATAAGTCCATTCTTACAATTGTTATACCTAGGTTATGCGCTATTCCTTCAATAGCAACAGGCTGATCAATTAAAGAGTATAAAGCAGTTAAATTAAGCACATCACTTTTAGGACATAAAATAGCAAACGTATCAGTTCCTACTCTAGAAATAATATGTCGCTCATTGGTTACATTGAGAATAGACTTATATAATTGCTTTATTAATTGCGTGGAATGTTCTTCTCCGAAAGTTAAAACCTTAGTTGTAAATTGATTTACATCTAAAATGAGTAACTCAGTGTTACATTTATCATCGTAACTCATTGCAGCTAACTCTCGTTGAAACCAAGTACGATTATAGATATTTAATAATTGATCTTTATAAGCTAGATGATTCAATCGATTTACAAACGCAATATTAGCAAATCCGCTAGCAATATTTTCACTAAAAACTTGCAATAAATTAATGTGGTAATTAGTTAACGGCTGTTCATTATTAACTAAAATTAAATAGTATTCAGCGAGCACCCCGTCACCAGGAAAATATAATGCAGAATGAAGGTTATTGAATTGGTGCGAACCATTTTTGATTGCAAGGTTATAGATTTCACCAAATTGCTTTTGTATATCCTGATCGAATTCGTGGTCAAGGTAACGACTAAAATTGCCTGTGGCTGCGACAATCTTCGCATGCTGATGAACATCATCCGCTCTATACTTACAAGGTTTAGAAACACAAATAATGCTATCTTCTGATGCATTAATAACATGAGCTATTTCTTTCATAACCACATGAGTAAAGCTATCGAGGTCATATTTACTACTTAAACTACGAGAAGCATCAACAACCATTTGTAAGCCAAGCGTCGCCTGTTTTAATTCTGTTAACGTATGCCATGTTCTTAAATGTGCGCTGAGCACAGAGCAAAGCATATCTTGTTGAATTTCTGCCTTATTCCAATATTCATCTATGTCATGCTCTTGCATCACATTTAATCGAGGAGCAAAGCTAGGCTGTCCCGTTAATAAAATAATTCTAACGGCAGAGTTTCCTTGCACATTACGAATGGTATTTATTAATCGTAAACCCGCATCATCTTCCTCCATCACTACATCGAGCAAAATGACGGCAATATCGTGTTGCTGAACTAATACTTGTGCTGCTTCAGCAGCTGAATTAGCGGTTAAAATTTCAACAGCTCGAGACTGAAAAGTCATATCTTTTATTGCGAAGACTAAAGACTCCTGGTAATCGAGATCATCTTCGACACTCAAAATTTTCCAAGGAGTTAGAGAATTACCTAATGGTTTATCAAAATTAGAGTCACTCTTTTCGGGAGTAAATTCAAAAGTATTACTTAATGTCATAAAATTATAGCCTATGATATCCATTTCCAATTACAGTAATAATTCTAATAATGGCCTAAGGTAAAGATTATTCAAGTTTTTTTAGTATAAAAATCAAACTAATTGGATATTTTTAACACCGAGAGCAATAATTTAAAAATGAATGGCAAATAACGTTAAAACTTTCACTACAACCACAGTAATCGTTTCTTTCCAAAAAACTCATGATAGCTGACAGTTAACTTATATTATTCAATATGAAAAGATTAATTTATAAGAAAAACTATAATTCACTCCTATTTCTACTTGATATTCTTATAATTTATTACATTGTTACTTGCCCTCGCCCCCTTTTTTAGCCAATACTAGGGCTCCGCTGCTACCCTTGAAAGATCTGCTCTCCAGCAAAAAGAAAAATAAATTAAAAGGCCATGTATGTTTATCCAATATCTACTTAACATTCCCTGCAATATATATAACAGAATGTTATTAATGATTTTAGCTATCATCTTAATTCTACCGTTTATGTCCACGCATGCAGCAAATATCCCCCAAGGTACTAAATTAGCAAAAGAACAACAGCTAGTACGTGGTATAGGCGCAGAGGTTCCCTCATTAGATCCTCATAAAGTAGAAGGTTTAGGTGCGAGTATCGTCTTGCGTGATTTAATGGAAGGCTTAACCTCTGAAGATGCAAATGGTAATTTAATCCCGTTAATCGCAGAGCGCTGGACAACCACTGATAATAAAAGCTTTACTTTTTATTTAAGAAAAGACGCTAAATGGTCTAATGGTGAGCGCGTTACCGCCCATGATTTTGTCTATAGTTGGCGCCGTTTGCTTGATCCTAATACCGCATCACCTTATGCCTGGTATTTAGAAATGACCACCATGCAAAATGCCGCAGACATAATTAAAGGCGATAAAAAGCCAGAGACTCTTGGTGTTAAAGCGCTTGACGACTTTACTTTACAAGTACAATTAAATGAGTCCTTACCTTACTTTCCCAAAATGTTAGTGCATACCTCAACAAAACCCGTGCATCAAGCAACTATTGAAAAGTTTGGTAGTAAATGGACTCGGGCAGGAAACTTTGTTGGCAATGGCGCGTTCACCTTAAAAAAATGGACGGTAAACGAGCGTATTGTTCTGGAGAAAAATCCACTTTACATGGACGCCGATGAAGTCATCATTGAGCAAGTCTCTTATTTACCTATTGAAAATCAAGTCGCTGAAATGAATCGCTTTTTGAGCGGTGAAATTGATATTACTGATTCTGTGCCTAACGAGCATTTTAATAGATTAAGCGAAAAGTACAGCGACTCTTTAAAAATTTCCCCACTGCTTTGTACTTATTATTATGGCGTTAGAGTAACCAACCCACCGTTTGACGATGTACGTATTCGTAAAGCTTTAGCTTACGCCTTAGATAGAGATATCATTACCCAGTACATAACGGGTAAAGGTGAAGCGCCTGCCTATTATTTCACTCCAGATAAGACTGCTGATATGGTTGCCGAGTTACCAGAATACGCGACGTGGAGCCAAGAAAAACGTAACACCGAGGCGCAACGATTATTAAAAGAAGTGGGTTATGATGAAGATAATCCTCTGGAATTTGAGCTGCTTTACAACACCAGTGAAAACCACAAAAAAATAGCTACAGCAGTACGACAATTATGGAAACAGTCTCTGCCTGTTAAAGTTTCATTAATTAACGAAGAATGGAAAACCTTTCTAGACACCCGCCGTTTTGGTACTTACCAACTTACCCGCTCAGGTTGGTGTGGTGACTACAATGAGCCGTCAACCTTTCTTACCTTGTTAATGTCTAACAACTCGTCAAATGACATGCAATACTACAGCAAAGCCTATGACGCCATTGTAAATAGAGCATTACAAGCAACATCGAATCAAGACAGACAACAAGCTTACAAAGAAGCTGAAGCCTTGTTGGCGGTAGATATGCCGCTTATCCCAATTTATCACTATGTATTAGCGCGTTTAGTTAACCCAAATATTCGAGGGTATTCAATGAATAACGCACTGGATATTATTCCAAGTAAATTAATGTATAAAGTTGCTGATAATGAGACGGAATAAATTTGATGTTTAGCTCGTTACGTCAGGTAAATGTGGAAAACGTCATCTTCGAAGTGTCTGATCGAAGATCCATGATATTTTAACAACTGGCTCCCCGATAAGAGACTTCGGGGATAACATATTGAGCACTTGGGCAGTAACTGATTTCAACGTCATCTTCGAGTTGTCTTGTCGAAGATCCATTGTTTTATTAGTGAATGGATCCCCGATAAGAAACTTCGGGGATGACATATTGAGCACTTGGGCAGTAACTGATTTCAACGTCATCTTCGAGTTGTCTTGTCGAAGATCCATTGTTTTATTAGTGAATGGATCCCCGATAAGAAACTTCGGGGGTGACATATTAAAATACTTTGAATTGGCATACTTGAGCACTTCAAAGTTGACGTATCCCGGAGTAAATTAGCTTCCGCAACATGTAGAATTTAGGAAAGAGAGAAAACAATATTTATGTATAAATTTATTATTAAACGCTTTTTAGAAGCGATTCCGACATTATTGATATTAATCACTATCTCTTTTTTTATGATGCGCTTGGCTCCGGGTAGCCCTTTTTCTTCAGAGCGTGGCTTGCCTCCGCAAATTGTTGAAAAAATAGAAGCCGAATACGGTTTAAACAAACCTATTCATGAGCAGTATTTCACTTATCTCGGTAATATTTTACAAGGTGATTTTGGCCCGTCATTTAAATACAAAGACTATTCCGTTAACGAATTAATTGAACAAGCACTACCTGTTTCAGCCACCATTGGTTTAGTCGCGTTCATTTTTACTACCATTGTCGGTGTTGGCATTGGCACTTTGGCAGCACTTAAACAAAATACCTGGTTTGATTACACCATGATGTCTACCGCCATGCTTGGCGTTATTATGCCGTCGTTTGTATTAGCGCCTGTGCTTATTTATATGTTCTCAATTCAGCTAGGTTGGTTTCCTGCAGGTGGCTGGCAAGGCAGCAGTTGGCAATACATTTTATTACCCATGTTAAGTATGTCTTTACTGTATATTGCTTCATTTGCTCGTATTACTCGTGGCTCTATGATTGAAACCCTAAACTCTAACTTTATTCGTACCGCAAAAGCCAAAGGCTTACCCTATTCAACCATAGTGTTACGCCATGCACTCCGCCCTGCCTTGTTACCTGTACTCTCTTATATGGGACCGGCTTTTGTCGGCATTATTACTGGCTCAGTGGTTATCGAAACTATTTTTGGCTTACCCGGTTTAGGCAAATTATTTGTTAATGGCGCTTTAAATCGTGATTATTCTTTAGTGCTTGGGTTAACCATATTAATTGGCTTTTTAACCATTACCTTCAACGCGATTGTCGATATATTGCTAGCCGCTATCGATCCTAAAATCCGTTACGAGTAGGAAAATAAAATTATGTTGAATCAGCAAAAAAACAGCCAAGCGGTTGAAAGCTTCTCGGCAGGAATAACTAAAGAAATAGCGCAAGGAACAGAGGTACAGGGACGTAGTGTTTGGCAAGACGTATGGCGTCGTTTTAAAGCCAATCGTGCCGCTATGGTTAGCGCTTATCTTCTTAGCTTTATTATTCTTGCCGTATTATTTGGTCCTTTACTGGGCGCACATGGTTTTGATGTGGCCGACTGGCCAAATATTCACACCGGTCCTAACTGGGAGAATGGTCATTACTTAGGTACCGACTCACTAGGTCGTGATTTATATATGCGGGTGTTAGTTGGCGGACGTATTTCTATTTTGGTTGGTATTTTGGGTGCGTTTGTCGCGGTATTAATTGGCACTTTATATGGCGCCGCATCAGGCTTTATTGGCGGTAACACCGACAGATTAATGATGCGCGTTTTAGAAATTTTATCCTCAATGCCATTTATGTTTTTAGTGATTTTACTAGTAACCTTTTTCGGTCGTAATATCTTTCTTATTTTTGTCGCCATTGGCTGTGTGTCTTGGTTAGACGTAGCAAGAATTGTTCGCGGACAAACTTTAAGTTTAAAAGGTAAAGCCTTTATTGAAGCCGCGCAAGTATGCGGGGTAAGTAACTGGAAAATTATTACTCGTCATATTGTGCCTAATGTACTTGGTGTAGTGGTGGTGTACGCCACATTATTAGTGCCGGGTATGATTTTATTTGAATCTTTTTTAAGCTTTTTAGGCTTAGGTGTGCAAGAGCCGATGACCTCATGGGGCGCGTTATTACAAGAAGGCGCACAAACTATGGAAGTGGCTATTTGGCAACTTTTAGTGCCTGCTGCCTTTATGATATTAACGCTATTTTGTTTCAACTATCTGGGTGACGGTTTACGTGATGCCCTCGATCCAAAGCAACATTAGGAGCTGCCCATGTCGTCAACAGACAATCTATTAGAAGTTAATAACTTAACCGTGCAGTTCAGCACCCCTGAGGGCATAGTTACCGCGGTTAATAATTTAAGTTTCAGTATCAAACAAGGCGAAACCTTAGGTATTGTTGGCGAGTCTGGCTCAGGCAAAAGCCAAACGGTATTTGCCCTAATGGGTTTACAGCCAAGCAATGCGATTATTCACGGCTCGGCGACATTCGAGCAGCAACCATTGCTAAATATTCCAGCCAGTGAATTAAACCAAATTCGTAGTAAAAAAATTGCTATGATCTTTCAAGATCCTATGACCTCACTTAACCCTTACATGAAAGTAGGTGAACAGTTAATTGAGGTCTTACGCCAGCACAATGCTATGAGTAAAAGACAAGCCTATAACGAATCAGTTGCCATGTTAGAGGCAGTAAAAATTCCTAATGCAATTCAGCGCATGAACCAATATCCTCATGAATTTTCAGGCGGTATGTGTCAGCGTGTGATGATCGCCATGGCATTGTTGTGCAAACCTCAATTATTAATTGCCGATGAACCAAGCACCGCCTTAGATGTTACCGTACAAGCGCAAATTATGCAGTTATTACGCGAACTTCAAAGCGAGTTTAATACCGCGATAATTATGATCACTCATGATTTGGGTGTTGTGGCTGGTATTTGCGATAATGTATTAGTAATGCAGAACGGTGAAATGCAAGAGGTTGGTAGCGCTGACGATATATTTTATCGCGCCCAGCATCCTTATACGCAAGCCTTGTTAGCAGCGGTTCCGAGATTAGATAAAGACGTAGAAAACTTACAGAGCTTAGTAACTGTATCAGCATCTATCGAGTCTGAGGCTGAACCAGAACTTACACCTAAAACTAATTTAGAACCTGAAAAAACACGTGATAAACCCACGGCTATTTTAGACGTGCAAGATATAAAAGTGCATTTTTCTATTGTTAAAAAGAACGCCCTACCTTGGACAAAACCAAATAATTTAAAAGCGGTTGACGGTGTTTCGTTTCAAGTAATGGCAGGTGAAACCTTAGGTATTGTAGGTGAATCAGGCAGTGGAAAATCAACCTTAGCTCGCGCCATTATCGGCTTATTAAGACCAACCTCAGGTAAGGTTATCTGGAATGGCCAAGACCTCACCCAATTCGACAAACAAGAATGGCTTGCTGAGCGTCGTAATATTCAGATGATCTTTCAAGATCCACTCGGCTCACTCAATCCAAGAATGACCGTAGGTGAAATTGTCGCTGAACCGCTGAAAACTTATCACCCAGAGTTATCGAGAAGTGAACGTAAAGAACAAGTACAAGCAATAATGAACAAAGTGGGTTTACAGCCTAACTTAATTAACCGTTATCCCCATGAGTTTTCTGGTGGGCAGTGCCAGCGCATCGGCATAGCACGGGCATTAATATTAAAACCTAAACTCATCATTTGTGATGAACCCGTCTCGGCACTCGATGTATCTATTCAAGCGCAAGTAATTAATTTACTTAAAAAGCTTCAGCAAGAACTTGACCTTAGCTTAATTTTTATCGCCCACGATTTAGCGGTGGTTAAACATATTTCCGATAGAGTATTGGTAATGTACAAAGGCAACAAAGTAGAAATGGCCGATGTAGAACAACTGTATACTGCGCCACAACATGACTACACCAAAGCACTGTTATCAGCTGTACCAATTCCCGATCCCGAAATTGAAAGGAATAAAATTGTTTTGGAATATATAGGATAGATTGTTTAGAGAAAACTAACGCGTGTTCTATGTTAACTTTCTCTAAACTTATACCAATTCCGATAA
>NZ_JAHKPR010000037.1:39542-40139 GCF_018860585.1 Colwellia sp. E2M01 | reverse complement strand
TAACGGACTTGGTATTAAAGCTTTCAGCATATAAATTCGTTCTTTTAAACCATATTAAGCTGCTCACCTATTACTATCCTTCAATCGGTCATTCATTCTAAATAGACCTTTACATTTATATGTAAAAACCACACCAAAAATGTTAACTAAAGGTTAACTTAACACCTGTATAAAACACAAATAACTGTCACTTATATTTTAGCCGTGTTTTCATAAGTTAAATCTTATTCAGCTATATATAGCTAAAACCAATCACAATTAACCAATTATTTATCAAATCTATTTGTATAATTAACTTTTCAGAATGTAAACACAATATTAACATACGGGAAATTAGTTAATTGTTTACAATTTAACAACATTAGTAATTTTCAATAATATATCAAGAAGGATGATCATGAATAATACAAAGTTTAAACGCTTAGCAATAAATTCGTTGTTATGCATTTCAGCTCTAGGGCTATCTGCCTGCACCGAAGAGGAGTTACAAAATACCAAAGATGCAATCATAGGTGAGTTAGATCAAAACACTAAAGATGAAATCATAGACGAACTTGAGTCAAGCAACGATGATTCAACTACTGATGACTCAGCTAC
>NZ_JAHKPR010000037.1:0-39409 GCF_018860585.1 Colwellia sp. E2M01 | reverse complement strand
TGATTCAGCTACTGATGACGAGACTTTGACTTTAGAGTGTCAAACCATTCAAGCGGTAGATTTTGATAAATTTACAGGGATCACAGGTTATACCAACGCTACAACAGATACAAAAAACGGCTACTCTGTATTACAAATAGCCAATAGAGATCAAGTAGCTGCCGCACAATACACACATACAGGTGTAACTGCAGACGCTATTTTTAAAATTAACGCAATGCAAGAATTTGATGGCGAGCCTACCTATAAATTAAGTATTAATAATACGGTAATTGGCCAAGCAACTAATACTCGCACTTACGGCACTGATGCAATTGAATATTCAATTGAAAAACATCAATTTAATCAGGATTTTGTTTCAGTAGCTACTGGCGATTTACTACAGATTGATTTTAACAATGCTACTAATGGTTTAGTACCAGAAGATGATACAACCGCTACAGCTCGTGGTCGTTGGCATAGTTTGGAAATCTGTACTGAAAAACTAAGCGATGATAGTGATGACAATACGGTTGAAGTACCAGAAACCCCAGTTACTGGCGGTGATGAAGTTATCACTGGTGAGCTACGTCAATGGCATCCACTTACAATCTCTTTTAATGGCCCAGATACTAGTGAAAACAACCAAGTTAATCCTTTTACAGATTACCGCTTACAAGTAACTTTTAGTCAAGGTAATCATAGCTATGTGATTCCTGGCTACTATGCTGCCGATGGTGATGCAGGTAATACTAACGCTAACTCAGGTAACCAATGGCGAGTTCATTTTACTCCAGATTTAATTGGTGATTGGGATTATCAAGTTTCTTTTAGAACGGGTACAAATATTGCCATAAACACTGACGCTAATGCAGGTGAATCTGAAGGTGAATTTGATGGAGTAAGTGGCTCGTTTAAAATTATTTCATCAAATAAAAGTGGACGAGATTTCCGTTCAAAAGGTCGTTTAAACTATGTCAATGAACGCTACCTTAGATTTGCAGAAACTAATGAATACTTTTTAAAGCAAGGTGCTGACTCTCCTGAAAACCTACTCGCTTATGACGAATTTGATGGTGACTTTAAAAGCGATGGCAATAAAGATGATTTAATTAAAACATGGCATGCTCATGAAAGTGATTGGCAAGCAGGTGACCCAGTATGGATGGGAGATAAAGGTAAAGGGCTAATTGGTGCAGTAAACTATATTGCTAGCGAAGGTTTGAATGCGATGTCATTTTTAACCATGAATATCAACGGCGATGACAGAAATGTTTTTCCTTATACCAACTATAACGAACGTCTACGTATGGATGTATCACGTTTAGCTCAGTGGGACGTAGTATTTACCCACATGCAAAACAATGGAATATTTTTACACTTTAAAACCCAAGAAACAGAAAATAATAACTTACTTGATGGTGGTGAATTAGGTTTAGAGCGTAAATTATATTACCGTGAATTAATTGCACGCTTTTCACATCACTTGGCATTAAATTGGAACTTAGGCGAAGAAAACACTCAAACAACAGCGCAAGTAAAAGCAATGGCGCAGTTTTTTAAAGATAATGACCCTTACCATCACCCTGTAGTATTACACACCTACCCAGGTCAAAAAGATAAAGTTTATACCCCACTAGTAGGTAATAACTCTGAGCTTGATGGATTATCCCTACAAATGGGCGCAGCAAACTTCTCTGATGTGCATGGCCAAGTCAAAGATTGGATTGTTACAGCAGAAAATTCAAGTAAAACTTGGGTAGTTTCTGTTGACGAACCAGGTGATGCTCAATATGCACTTCGTCCAGATAACAACGCAGGACAAAGTCATGTAGATGGCCGCAAAAATGCTCTTTGGGGTACTTTAATGGCTGGCGGTACTGGTAATGAGTGGTATTTTGGTTATCAATATGACCATTCAGATCTTTCTTTACAAGATTTTAGAAGCCGTGACTTATGGTGGGATGTAGCTCGTTTTGCGCTTGAGTTCTTCAACGATAATAACATTCCGTTTTGGAATATGAACAATGATAACTCGATCAGTAGTGCGAGTAATGATTATGCATTTTACCAACATAACAATACTTACGTTGTTTACTTAAAACAAGGTGGCACTACAGAGCTAAACCTGAGTACTGCAGATGGTGAATTTCAAGTGTTTTGGTATAACCCACGCACAGGTGGTGCTTTACAACAAGGTACTGTTACTAGCGTTATGGGTGGCGATCATAGATCTTTAGGCGAAGCACCATCAACTAACAATTCTGACTGGGTTGTTTTAGTACGTAAAGGCGATGGAAGTGCGCAACCCGTTATACCTGAAGTTCCTGATAATGGTAACTCAGCAAATAAAGGTAGTTACATAGAAAAAGATGGTTTGATCATTATGGAAGCCGAAAATAGCAGCTCTGCCCTTGGTTTATGGACTGTTAATAATACTGTTTCAGGCTATACCGGTAGCGGACATATTGAGTTTACAGGTAATGGCTCAAATGGAGGTCCAGCAACATCTCCTCTTAAATATAATTTTTACGTGACAAAAGCGGGAGATTATCAACTGTATTTACGCGCCCATAAGCGTTTAGATGGACAAGCAAGTGATAAAAATAATGATGCTTATGTACGTATGGAAGGTGATTTTACTTCAGGTAGCAATAATGTAAGGCTTGATGTTTTACAAAACGATACCAAGCTTTATGGTGGTTCGCCTACCGGTTGGGGCTGGGCAGACAAGCTCAACCCTACGCATGATGAGCATTTAAATGCGATTTATAACTTAAAAGCTAATACTGAATATACTTTTGTAATTAGTGGTCGTTCAATTAACTTTAATATTGACCGTATTATTTTACGCCACTCAAGTGTAACTGTAGACACGGCTAAAAGTACTAGCCTAGCAGAATCTCTTTTGTGTGATGAAGATACTTGCGCCATTGCTGAACCGACTACACCAACAGAGCCTGTGTTACCTGTTGTAGATGAATGTAATACCACAGCTCAATGTGTA
This sequence comes from Colwellia sp. E2M01, assembly GCF_018860585.1. Classification (GTDB taxonomy): domain Bacteria; phylum Pseudomonadota; class Gammaproteobacteria; order Enterobacterales; family Alteromonadaceae; genus Colwellia. The sequence goes on along the minus strand of NZ_JAHKPR010000037.1, from coordinate 36,423 downwards.
AGTATTTACGGTGAAACAGCAAACGACTGCGTCAATTCTGCGAGTAATGAAAGTTATTGTGAATGCGACGCTGGCATCTGTGGAAACCTTTTTCTTTAATCGTTTAAAGAAGTAATAGCTCTCTACATGATGTAATGCCGTTCACTTAAGGTGAGCGGCATTTTTATTTCTAGCATATTGGTAGTGACTGTTTATCTATGAATGCTTGTCCGTTATATAACGAACACAATAAACTTTCTGCAACAGGAAGTGGCGTTGTATTGATAGTTGACAATTCATCACTATAAAAATAATGATGGCATTATACAAACTTTCACTTTTCCGTCACCACAAAAAACTCTTACTTATTTTGCAGGTGCTCATAAAACATATTCAAGTAAAAAACTTAAAACAAACATCAAAAAAGTGTTAACTTAATGTTAATATTAGGTGTGTAATATCACTTAACTAGGGTTAACCGATAAACTTATTAGTAGATAAGGTTAACTAATTACCCCACCTGACATGTAAAGATTATTACTTTGAATATCCAGCAAGGTAATAATAATAAATCAACTGGATCACTCAAAATTTAAGCGGACTTAATGAAAAACTTATTTTCTCTCTGTTTAGTAATATGCGCACTTTTTACTATTCAGCCAATAATAGCACAAGAAAAACAATCAAAATTCGATATAGCTAATACTGATTTACCTAGCAAAAATTCAGCGAGTAATGATAATGAATTTTTAAAAGTTGACCAAGCGTTTGATTTTAACTTTCATCAAAAAGACAATCAATTAGTCGTTAGTTTTAACATAGCCCCCGGATATTATCTGTACCGCCACCAATTTAAATTTAAAGGTAACGAAATACATTTTCTTCCTGTTGATTTACCTCAAGGGGTTGATCATGAAGATGAGTTTTTTGGTGTACAAAAAATATTTACTGGTACGGTTAGTTTTCCTGTAAAGCTTGAGCAAGTTTCAAGTGATGGTAGTATAAAAATAAGGTACCAAGGTTGTGCTGAAAAAGGTCTTTGTTATGCACCCAAAAGCCAAATAATTACATTAAGCGAAATCACAACACCTTCTAGCACAACAACAAGTACATCGTCATTAACTGCAAATAATGAAAAAATTAATGATACTCGTGTTGCACCTGTTGCTAAATCACAATTAACAGAGCAAAAAAGTGAGCAGCATCAGTTATCCGATATGCTCAAACAAGATAATCTATTATTAACCTTACTAGCATTTTTTGCGGGTGGATTACTGTTATCGTTCACTCCTTGTGTTTTTCCTATGTACCCTATTTTAACAGGTATCATTGTTGGTCAAGGTGATAAGTTAACAACGAAAAAAGCCTTTGTACTTTCTTTTTCTTACGTACAAGGTATGGCAGTAACTTACACATTATTAGGTGTTGTTGTTGCGTTGGCAGGTGCAAAATTCCAAGCGATATTTCAAGATCCCATTGTGTTAATTGCGTTAAGTTTTTTATTTATATTTCTAGCCCTTTCAATGTTTGGTGTATTTAACTTAGCTTTACCTTCTAGCTGGCAAAACAAATTAAATAACATTAGTAACCAACAAAAAGGTGGCGCTATCACTGGTGTATTAATTATGGGCGCGCTTTCTGCACTTGTTGCCTCACCTTGTACCACTGCCCCTTTAACTGGAGCCTTGTTATACATATCACAAACAGGCGACGTATTACTTGGTGCTTCAGCTTTATACGCACTTAGTTTAGGTATGGGGTTACCGTTATTAGTATTAGGTAGCTCTGGTGGTAAATTATTACCTAAAGCCGGTGCGTGGATGAATATAATTAAAAACATCTTCGGCTTGTTATTACTTGCAGTGCCAATCTTTTTAGTAGAGCGCTTTATTCCTGTAGCGGCTAGCCAAGCGTTATGGGCATTATTAATCTTAGCCAGTGCGACTTACTTCTATGTAACCAACCAAAACTCTGCCGCGAAACACCAAGGTAATGGCTTTTGGTACGGTTTCCGCTCGTTAATCATATTTTTAATGTTATTTTTTGGTGCCAACCTCGCTTACCAAACAGTATTTCCTAATACTAATACCCTAGTAGAAAATGCTCATAACAGTAATTTTAAACAGGTAGTTACCTTATCTGAGCTTGATAGTGAAATAGCTGTGGCTAATCAGCAAGGGAAAACGGTAATGTTAGATTTATATGCCGATTGGTGTATTGCTTGTAAAGAGTTTGAAAAATATACGTTTGTAGACCCCAAAGTACAAGCATCATTAAGTAATACCGTTTGGTTACAAGTTGATATGACCGATTTTGATTCAGCAGATAACGCTGAGCTAGTGAAGCATTTTAACGTTTTAGGTTTACCTACTATTCTATTTTTTGATTTACAAGGGAATGAATTAACCGACCAGCGCACTACTGGCTTTATGAAAGCGCCGGAGTTTAATGCTCACATTCAGTCAATCTTTTAAGAAAAGCATATAGCTTTGGCTATTAAAGCGATTTAACTTTATCAATACTCATTTTAGTAATGACAACAATGAAGTTAAATCGCTTATTATCACCAATAAACATTTCAATAAACTAACAACAGATTAAACCTATTACATCTTTATTATCATAACGTTAGCTGTAAATAATACCTATTTCATTAATTAGGTGATCTATTTTAGACGGAGATAAATCATTAAATACAAGGCATTTATTTACATAACTAGTTGTTCAGGACAATTACTCCTGCATTGTCTAATAAGCTACATCCATGCAGCGTTAATTATTAAATAAATAACACTGTAGTTAGTGCTTTTAGCCCATATAAATGATCACTTAGATTATGGGGTTGGCATAATATAACTTATCAAGAGCTATGTTGGTAAGTTCCACCTACATGATCCATCGCTACATAAGGGATTTCTAACTCGTTTAGCCAAGCGATCCCTTCTTCTTGTTTAAGCATGCTAATAGTCGCGATTGTTCCCGCCATTACACATTGTTCGCACCACACACTCACCGCAGATAATCCATGCACAGGCCAACCTGTTTTCGGATGTAAAAGATGGCTATATTTTTTACCTTTAACAATAAAGTTGCGCTCGTAATCACCACTGCTCGCTAAACCACCATGAGTCATAGCTATATTCGCAAGTGCTTTTTGGGGAGCTTCAGGTTGTTTTTGTTCGAAAATATGAGTGGTTTGATTTTTCTGATTTTTTCTGAGTTTAGCGGGAGTTTGTGGGCTACGAATAGCAATAGGCCAAGGTTTATTATGTATGTCAGGTCCTAAAACATGTATGTCGCCACCAAGGTCAATCAAACCATGCTTAATATCTTTAGATTTGAGTAAAGCAGCAACAGCATCAGCCGCATATTCTTTTACAATGCCACCAAAATCAATTTCCATACCTTTTACCGGCAAATAAATATAGTCTTGTTGCCATTCTACTAATTGCCAATCAACTAGTTGTAAACTGTTTTCTATTTGTATTTGACTTGGGATCTGTTGTTTTTTAAAGTCCCAAATATGCCTTAATACACCTGTAGTAATATCAAAAAGACCATCACTAATTTGGTAGGCTTGTTCGGCATAAGCTAATAAGGCGAAGGTTTCATGATCTATTTTTACTTTTTGAATGCCTGCAGAAGTATTAATTTTACTTAATAAACTATTCGCTAAGTAACGAGAATACTTATCTTCAAGACGCTTCACTTCTTTAATAACGAGAGAAAAAATCTGTTGGGCTTTTACGGGGCTTGAGCAATAAAAATTAAGTGCGCAGGGCGAGCCCATAGCACTAAATTTATTCTGGTAAAATTGCATATCTTTAAAATATATAGTCGAAACCAATGCTAACTATATCAAAATCAACAAGCGAATTACTAGTCTCGTTGTAATCGTCAATGCCTAAATCATGGCTTGAGGTATAGTATTGATAACTTGCTGTTAAAAACCAGTCACCAATTTTTTTATTCACTTTTGCACCTATGGTATACGCTCCATAACTAGAAAGGCGAGAGTCGGTTGAGTAGTAACCGTCCTCACGAACATACTCGTAATAATTCTCATAGAAAAAAGCCCCCTTTTGACTGTAATAGCGTATCGAAGGAACTATCTGCCAATCAGCACCAATGTTGATATAAGGTGCAAATTCTATGGTATGAGATAATACATCCCAATTATCTTCATAAAGTCGATAATCAAAATGCAATGCCGTATCAATACCTTCAACAAAGTATCTTAAACGTCCTGTATAAGTTGAAGCTAAGCGACTATCAGGTCGAGAGTCATCAATTAATTTACTATCAACAATAACTCTTTTGTACGGATCGGATAAATATCCAGATCGATTAAACAGCCCATAACCTAATTGTACGATTAAGTTTTTAGTGACCACCCGAGACAGTGAAATATGTCCAGACCAGCTTTGTTTTTCTTCATAGGGGGTTCGATTATATTCGAGTGCATCGCTAGGGGTTATTTCATCTGTTGAATAATCAGCTGATACACCTAAAGTTGTCAGTTTGTCTGAAAAATCATACGACAGCTCCACCCCACCACTAAGAGAGTTATAATCATTCTCTGTCGATTTGGCAACGGTGCCACTAACAGAATAACTATCCCCAAAATAAGTTAGTTGAGTAATAATATCTGTGCGATCTTCTTCAATAGATGCTCCACTCATTACTTGCTTTATTTCATCACCCATTTCACCTTCAACTGTCTGCGTATACCAAGGTGAAGCACCAGACATACTTTCAAACTGCAAACTAATACTGGCTTGTAAATATTCATTAAGTGGTGTTAACAAACTAAACTGATTCACGTCAACTATATAACGTTCTAATGAGCCAGAGTGGACATCAGCTGCGGCCAAATCTTGTTCTTGGTAAGTGTTGTAACGATAACCAAACTGAGCATTGTCTGCAATAGTACTGGCTTGGCTAGCTATTGCAGGTAATGCAAGAGCAGCAGCGCTTAAAGACTTCAATAATTGGTGAGTCGACATAAAAATAGCTTATCTTATATAGTTAATTTGAATTAAGTGTAATATGTAGTACATGCACTAGGATCTGTTGATCTTTCAAGATTACTTTTACAGCAACTTGTTTGGACTTCTTTTTATTAAGGGTAAACAAGGCTGAGCATGTGACGTATAGCTGGCTACACAAACATGCAATAACGCCGTATAAATTTTAATCCTGAAAGATCAACAGACCTTAACGTTTACGATGAATAGTTTCTTTCATTACTTATTTTATTTGATTAAATTTTCGTTGCTTTAAACGTTTTAATTTGACAGCGCAATGATTATTAACAATCACTGCTGTGGTTAATGTTACTAAGTTAAGATTCATTACTTTAAGACTAGTTACAACCACAACCTCCGCCAGCAGAGCCATAACCACCTCGTGAGGCTTCTTTACTTGCCTGTACCTGACTATTCATGCTTCGTTGTAAACTATCAGGGTCCCAAGACATTTCTTTTTTAGCTAAATTACCTTTTTGCCATGGTTTAACGGACGCACAAGCTGACAAGTTTAATACGATGATACATATTAATAATTTTTTCATGACTATCTCTCCTAGAAGATATTGCTAATCAAGAGATAACGTTACTTATTAAAAATAGCGTTTAGCTCTGCTAAAATAGCTTCTTCAGATTTTTTATGGAATCCAACATGTGTTGAAATAATATTGCCTTTAGGGTCAATTAAATAAGATGTTGGCATACCTGGTAATTCAAACTGAGTAGCAATTACACCATCTACATCAAGGTATACCTCAAAGTTAGTCATGTTATCATCTAAAAACTCAACCGCGTCTGACTTCTCTTCATCAACAGAAATGGCAACAATTTTAAAGTTTTTATTTTTAAAGGTGTTCTGTAATTCCACCATAAAAGGAAATGATTTTTTACAAGGTCCACACCATGAAGCCCAAAAATCGACATAAATATAGTCACCTTCAAGCGCTTTAAAAGTCGTGCTTTTAGTATCATTTAAACCTGTTAATATCATATTTTTAATCTGCTCAGCATGGCTAACTGCACTTAACAAACAAAAAACAAACCCAAGAAAAAAACATAACATTTTTTTTACAATCATATATAACCTCAAAACTATTATTAGAAAATATTATTAAAAATAATGCTTTTCATTATTCTTTTTCTATAAATAAGTAAACTTATCAAGATTAAAAAATCAACTGTAGAATAAACAAGTTAAGCTCAACCTCTATTTTAGCCCTGCATCATAAAGTTTTTATCTCTCATTGTAAACGCACAAAGTATTAAATAAATAATTTTGGCAAAAAAGTAACAAATGTTAATAAGAATTTAACAAAAAACTATAAACTAAAAATTGTAAGGGCTAACACATAGTGATAAAATAACATCTCATTAACAAAAAAAACAACACAACAAAGTATAAAGTTTTAATGTTGTTACTAGCACATAAACAAGAGATTAAAATAAGTTAACCCTCCCAAAGTTAACCGAATACTATAATTAACTATCATATTTTCTGTTTTTTATTGTCTGTAATTTTAATTTTCCCCCTCATACTTCCTCGTATGAGGGGTACTTTAATTGATGTATTTATGAGTTAACTTTTTAACTCCGCTGTTTAAGTAAGGATCGAGTAAAATGCACATAAAATCTTCACCCGTCTGGCTAATTTTATTAGTAAGCATGCTATTTCTAAGCGGTTGTGGCGAAAGTTTAGAAACTCATGAACCACCTACGAGTTCAATAAAACCTTCTGAACCAGATAATACAGATGATTCAAATGATTCAGATGATTCAGATACGCTTAACCCCCCCCAAGAAACTGGTGATATTCAAACAGGCGAAGAACTTTATAAAGGTGCTGAACTGCAATGTTCTACTTGCCATGATGATGAGGGTTCAAGCCCAGCTTTCCCAATCAACAGTAATAAACAAACATATAGCCATAGTTCAGAGCCAGATACTGCTTTATCGTTAAGTGATTACCTTGATAAATGGATGCCAACAGGAGACCGAACGTCTTGTACTGATGAATGTGCTCAACATGTTGCCGCTTATATCCGTTCGTGGAATCCTGTTAATCAAACCCCTGATGAAGAAAGTAACGCTGGCGAAGATGATAATTCAGATGGTGACCCTCTTGAAGAAACTGATATAATTGAAAACCAAGCTCCGCTAACAAGTTTCAGCCGCTCAGGTGATATATTAACAGCCACTTCAACGGATGATAATGGTTTTGCAAACCTAACGCATCAATGGTTTGTAGACAATGTACTAAGCGGTGAAGAGGTAACTTTTAATACTTCAAGTTTACTTAATACAGTAACGATTAAACTTATCTCCACTGATGCTCAGAATTTATCTAATAGCAAAATTCAAGATATCGATTTCACCACTATAAACGCAGCACCGGTAGCAAGCTTCAGTCAATCAGGAGATACCTTAACAGCAACATCTACAGATGATTCGGGCTTTGCCAATTTAACGCATCAGTGGTTTGTTAACGATATATCAAAAGGCACAGGCACCATATTTGATGCGTCTGGTTTATCTGGTACTAACACCATAAAGTTGGTTGCAACAGATGCACAAGTTATCGCTAATAGTACTTCTCAAACTATCGATTTTGGCAATACCATACCTGTGGCACGTGCAACAGCAAATATTACTTCAGGTGAGGCGCCATTAACGGTTATTTTTGATGGTTCTACCTCTTCTGACACTGAAGACACTGCATTAACTTACTTATGGACTTTCAGTGATGGCACCTCATCAACACAAGAAAGCCCAAGCAAAACATTCGATACTGCTAATAACTACACTGCTACCCTTACCGTTGCAGATTCAGTGAACGGTATGCATACAGCTGCTGTGATTAACATTACGGCTACTGAACCAACTACCCCCCTTGACCCTGATGTGTTAACAGGTAACAGCATAACGGGTGCAACGCTTTACGCTTCTAACTTAGGTTGTGCAACCTGTCATGGTGCCGATGGACAAACACCTTTAGGTACATCGCCAATCATAGATGCTGATAAAGCAGTGCTTAGTCATAGAAGTGCTTCAGGCGTAGATTATTCGTTAGCACAATACATCAACCTATACATGCCTCCTTCAACACCTAATACATGTGACGCACAATGTGCTGCAGATATAGCTAGCTATATTAGAACTTGGAATAATGTCGTTGTTGATCCAACTGATTCAGTACCCGCGGTTACAGTATCGGGTAATAAAGTTGTTTTTGGCGGCGAAGAAAAATCATTAGCCGGTTACAGTTTATTTTGGAGCAATACTGGTTGGGGTGGTGAAAAATTCTATACCACTGAGTCCGTTGCGGCAGTTAAAAATGATTTAAACGGTAATATTATTAGAGCAGCCATGGGTGTTGATGAAAGTGGTGGCTACCTTGAGAGTGATGCTAATAAAGTAGCTAATCAGCAACGTGTTGAAACTGTTGTTGATGCTGCTATCGACAATGACATGTATGTATTAATTGATTGGCATACACATCATGCCGAAGACTACAAAGCTGAAGCAATTGAGTTCTTCACCGCAATGGCAACCAAATACGGTAATGAGCCAAACGTTATTTATGAAATATATAACGAACCATTAGCGGTTAGTTGGTCAAATGTGATAAAACCTTATGCGCTTGATGTTATTGCTGCCATTCGTGCAATTGATCCAGACAACTTAATTATTGTTGGTACACCGAATTGGTCACAAGATGTTGATGATGCTTCATTAGATCCAATTACAACATTTGATAACATCGCTTATACCTTACATTTTTACGCAGGTACCCATAAAGCGGAACTACGTGCTAAAGCAACAACAGCTATAAATAACGGCTTACCGTTATTTGTTACTGAATGGGGTAGTGTTGATGCCTCAGGTGATGGTGGTGTAGACGCTGCAGAAACTCAATTGTGGATGGACTTCGTACAAACAAATAAAATCAGCCACCTTAACTGGGCACTTAATGACAAAGAAGAAGGTTCGTCTGTATTAGTGCCTAATGCTGGTATATCTGACTGGTCTAATGCTGACTTAACAGCCTCTGGTACACTCGTTGCAGATAATGCAGCAAACTGGCCTGATACGATCGAACTTGGTAACCCAGATCCAATTGACCCTATAGACCCTATAGACCCAGATCCAATTGACCCTATAGATCCAAATCCAGTTGACCCTGTAGACCCAAATCCAGTTGACCCTGTAGACCCTGGCGACATTGTTGGTGATACTAATAATGGTGAAGTATTATATGCTTCTACTACATTAGGTTGTACTTCTTGTCATGGTATTGATGGTGTATCAGGTCCTTTCGCAAGTATTGATTCAGATAAAAAAACCTACACACCCGCAGATGCTGGGGGTCTAAGTTACTCGTTGGCACAATACATTAATTTATATATGCCACAAGGCGGTGTTGGTAAATGTGATGAGCAATGTGCCGCCGATATAGCTAGCTATATTGGGAGTTGGAATAATGAGCCTGACATCATAGTACAAAGCTGTGATATAGACGACGCAGGTATTAATTACGGTCGTCGTCAAATGCGATTATTGACAGCGCTGGAATATAAAAATAGTTTACATGACTTAGTTGGCTTTGACATTGATCCTTCAAATTACGGAATACCTGCCGATACGTTAGTAGAAAGCTTTGCTAACCAAGTACTAACGCCGGTTACACAAAACTATATGGATGCGTATGTGTCTACCGCTAATGCGGCAGCTGAGTATGCTGAAATTAATAACTTTGCAGGCGTTGCTGACTGTACAGGCTTATCAACCTCTGCTTGTGCTGAATTATTTGTAAATGACTTTGCTGTAAGAGCTTACCGTCGTCCATTAACGGATGCTGAAGTTACACGCTATCGTAGTTTATTTACAGGCTCACTGAGTGAGGGTAAAAACAGCGAAGCATTAAAATTAGCCATCAGTGCGGCCTTAGGTTCACCTCACTTCTTATACCGCTCTGAAATGGGTGAAAAAGTATCAGACATTATTGATCGCATAGATAATGGCGACCCCGTATACGCTTCTGGCAATGTAGGTTTAACACTATCTGGCGACGATATTAATGCAGGTGATGATGGCTTTAGAGTGGTTCCTTTATATAACAACATAGGAATGACATTACCTAACTATACCTTTACTGACCATAATATTGTTACCATTGTTGCCAAAGGTGTTGATGCGGGTGGTTTACCAAATATTGAACTAAAAGTTGATAACAAAACCATTGATACAATTCAACTGATTTCAGCTGATACCAACACTTATAGCTTTATTGTTGAAGGTGTAAACGGTAACAATAAATACATGCAGGTAACCAATGCTAATACCGCAGCACATAATGAAGGGCGCGTATTAAGTGTTCAAAGTATTAGTATCTCAGACTCTGTATTAGTCGTTGAAGATCGCCCTGACGCTGCATTAGATGATGATGCTTACATATTATCACCTTATGAGATGGCTACGTTCTTATCATATACTTATAGCGGTTCAACACCTGATGCTGAGTTAATGCTTGCGGCAAGCAATAAAGAGCTCGATACACCACAGCAATTACAAGCGCAAATAACACGTTTATTAGCAACTGAAAAAGCTCGTATACATTTCGGTGAGTTTTCAGCGCAATGGTTAAATACTGACAAGGTATTATCAGCCGCTAAAAGTGCTGAGTTATATCCAACCTTCACTACCGATATTCGTAAAGCGATGGCGAAAGAAAACCGTGAAATATTTAAACATGTAATGTTTGACGACAATCAACCTGTTACTAATCTCTTCAATAACTTTAGCTTTATGAACAACGAATTAGCTGGCTTTTATGGTGTAACAGGGCCAAGTGGTACTACTTTTGAGAAAGTGAGTGAGTTAAGCGGACGTGGCGGTATTCTAACCAGTGGTGCTTTCATGGCTGGCTTTGCTCATGCTGATGAAACTTCACCGATTAAACGTGCGGTGGCAGTACGAGAACGTATGCTTTGTCAAGCGGTTCCGCCAATGCCAACCGATATTGAAGCGGCGCGTGAAGATGCAGAAATAGCATTAGCACAATACACTATTGATCAAGGGGGGTTAATTACTAACCGACAACATTATGCGTTTATCACTAAAGATGAACCATGCAGTGCCTGCCATGAAGAAATTATTAACCCACACGCCTTTGGTATGGAAGATTTTGATCCCGTAGGTAAGCCACGAGTTGTAGGCACTAATGGTTTAGCCATTGATGCCGAAGGCCAATTAATTGGTACCAAAACATTGAGTGACGGCAATGTACTACCATTTTATGGCGCAAGAGATTTTTCAGATAATCTACAAACATTACCTACGATTAATACCTGCTTTACAGAGAAAGGCTTTAGATTTGTAATGGGTATAGGGCATGAATATTTTGATCATCTTGCCGAAGATGCACCAGAACTAGCCGCTGATGAAAAAGCCGGTTATAACTGCGCGCTAGATTCAATGAACAAGACGATGGCTGAAGCAAATAATAATGCTAAGTCTGCATTCTTAGCACTTGGTGTGCTTGATATTGTTCGTTACAGAAAACAAAGATAAGCGAGGATTAATTCAATGAAAAACTTTAACAATAACAATACGACAGGCATGGATCGCCGCTCGTTTCTAAGAAGCCTCGCTGGCACAGCTGTTTCGGCAAGCTTTTTACAAGGTTCAACCTTTGCAACGGGTATAATGATGGCTCGCGCAGCACAAGCGCAAAGCGTACCGGGCATTAAACGCGTAATATGTGTTTATATTCCTGGCGGTGCACCGGTTTTGGGGACTAACTTATGGCTACCCTCTACGGATTTAATATTACCACAAACAACACAACCTTTAGAGTCAGTTAAACAGCACTGTATCTTTTTTAATAATGCAACTATCACTGACAAAAATGGGTCAGAGAATGGTGGCCATGGTAATACCAGTAAAGCTTTTGGGGGCGGTGGCATGAGTAATACTTTTGATGTGGAGATGGAGCGTACTTTAGGTATTAACTCTCAATACCCATCATTATTACTTGGAGTACAAAGCTATGGACATGGTAGTGCGACCAAAAAAGATGGTAGCGAGATTAATTATGAGGATAACCCAACTGCCGCTTTTGATCGTGTATTTAACTCAGGTGTTAGTTTAGGTGGAACGTTAGGTTCACAGCGCGCACAAAGTATTATGGATATTCATAAAGCGGAAATAGACACTTTACAAACAATATTAGGGCAAGCGGAGAAAGAACGTTTAGAAGAACATTTGGCCTCAGTTGATAAAATTAAAAGTCGTATTGACCAACAAGCATTAGCCAATGTATCCGAAGAATGTAAAAATCCAAACTGGAACCCTAACGGCTTTATTTATGATAATGCCGACAAAACACGTTTTACTTTGGAAGCAAACCTGCAAGTAGATACTGCTGTTATGGCATTAAGTTGCAATATGACCAATGTGGTTTCTATTATGTTTGGTAACCATCAGTCTGAGCATGCCGTCCCTGAGTTAAGTTTTACCGGTGATTATCATCAAAGTATTCATGGTGGGCAAGGTGACTACCCAGAAACCCGTACTTATTTATCTGAACGTTTAGCGTATTTAATTGAACAGTTAGCGATGGCAAAAGATGAATTAGGTAATAGCCTACTTGATAGCACGCTAGTTATTCAATCTACCGATATGGGCGATGGTAATGCCCATACATCTAAACTTGCTCCTGTAATGATGGCAGGCGGCGGTAGTGCTTTAAATGGTGGTAGCCTAGTTGAATGTGGTAGTCATATGAATGTATTTGATACTGCTACCGAAATTTTAGGTTTAACAGGCTCCGTGCCGCAATTTGGTACGGGTGCATTAAATGGTGTGGTTAGCTAACCCCTTATGAACACGGTTATTTTGATGAGCCCCAATTTAAGCAATAGTAAATAATGAATTAGTTAAGTTAAGTTAAGTTAAGTTAAGTTAAGTTAAGTTAATGCATTGTATTTATTATCGATAAAAACCACTATTAAGGTTAATTTAATAGTGGTTTTTTATTTCTGAAAAATCAGATATCCATTAGGGTCTAATCCCAGTTTCATTAATTAAGTGTTCTATTTTAGCCCGTATAAATGATCACTTAGTTTTTGATATTGGTATAAACATCATTTTATTCATATATACCCGTTACCATCCAGACCAGCACATGCCATGTTGCCCCGCTAATTTTTGTAGGTATATTTGTAGCTATTGAATAGTACTTATTATAACTAGGATGACAAGCTTTCTGCAGTAGGCGATAGCGCTGTATTGATCGACAAAGATTTATAGCCTTCAGCTGGCTCCATTACCTCATCACGACAAGTCTAGTCATGAGTAAGAGACGAAACGAGAGAACAAAGGTTTAAGTTTCTGATCTTTTTTTATATTTTATTTACAAGTAAATTTCCATACAAAACATTGATTAATTTAGTTTTTTTATTATTAACCCACCATACACAAATATAAATTAAAAAATTGTTAACAATAAACGTTGAACAATAAACATCACAGTGCTATTTTTTATAGCGATTATTGTATAAATAATCAACCACAAATGAATTTAGGACAATACCTAAACCTAAATAATTAAATCAATCAGCTTCATTTTTGAGCGATATAACTCGCTAATTCAGGATGAAACTTTAATAAATAACAAGTGCTATAAACTTAAAAGAAAAAAAAGAAAAATAAAAATAAGAATAAAATAGGAATTTTAAAATGTATAAAACAAAACGTACGATGCTTAGCATGGGGATTACCATTTATTTGGCAGCCTCTGCAACACAAGCAGCCGAAACTCTCACAACCGAAGCCGAGTCTTTTGAAAATTCAGAAGGTGCATACTACCATAGCGGTAATGGCTTACTTTGGGCTCGAGTTGACGGCGCTACAAACTTTATAGGCAATGAAGGTTACGTTGCTAACCCTGACAACTATGACGTTACTACTGATTTAGCAGAAACTGACGATGCTATTAACGCTCATTCTACTGAAGTATTCAGAGGGCAAATCACTGATGCCGACGGACATATCTCATTCTATGAAAATATTGATGATAGTGTTCGTTTATACATAGATGGCGTGTTAGTTTTATCAAACGACAGTTGGCAAAATTCGTCGCAAACGACAGATTTAAACCTAACACCAGGTACACATGATTTCGAACTTAGACTGGGTAATGCAGACGGTGGCAGTGGTGCGGTAAGTGGTATCGGTTTTGGTGTTGATATTAACGGTGGTACAAACTTTGTACACCCAAGTACTTTAAGCCAAAATATATTCAGCTCTGCTGGTAATGTTATTGTTGACCCTACTCTTCCGCCACCAGGTGGTGTTGTAATTGAACTAGAAAACTTTGATTCAACAGGTACTGTTGGTCGTGTAGGGGGAGATCCGAATGATGGTTTCGTTGCTAATACCGGTGCTACTAATGTTGGTTTTGTAACGAATGGGGATTACGGAGATTACAACAACATCCAATTTGAAGCAGGGACTTACCGTTCCTTCATCAATGTATCAACAGGCAGTAACGGTAGCTACGGTGCACGTATTGACATCAATGGTACTACAGCTTCTTGGGGTTACTTTGATCACACTGGTGGTTGGGATACTTTAGAAGAGGTTGAGCTTTACGGTGGTGAGTTTGTTATCGAAACAACAGGCACTTACACCATACGTGTAGAAGCTATTGGCGGCTCAGATTGGCAATGGAGTGGTGATCGTGTTCGCTTTTCTAAAGTAAGCGACAACACTTATCGCACTCCACCAGTTTACAACCCAAATGATCATGACGTTTCTGAAATTAATGGTCCTGCAACTGGGTTACAATTCTTGAAAAAACCATTGGATATTCCAACGGCGAACAAAGTATTGAAATCTGATGTTTGGTATACCTACCCACAAAACCGTGACTTTTACGAAGCTAATGGTGGTGCTCCAGGTGATTACGCTAACTTCGGTGCTACGGGATCGTTTTGGGGTCACCCACCTGAAAGTGAATTCTACGATGACACAGTGATCATGGATTGGGCTGTTAACGTTGTTGGTAAATATCAAAGCGAAGGTCTTGAGTATACCGCTCGCGGTGAGTTTGACTGGGGTTACGGTTGGTTTACAGAATACACAACTGATCCACAAAAACACTATGTTCAAACACTTGACGATCGTAATGTTCGCATGACATTTATGGGCTACTTAAGCCACAACGGTCATAACAACAATTGGTTAAGTAATCACAGCCCTGCGTTTGTACCATTCATGAAATCTCAAGTTGATCAGATATTAAAAGCTAATCCTGATAAGTTAATGTTTGATACCCAAACTAATTCAACTCGTGCAACCGATATGCGTACATTTGGTGGTGACTTCTCACCTTATGCAATGGCGAACTTCCGTACTTGGTTAAGTAAAAAATACGGTGTAGTGCAACTTACCGCAATGGGTATTGACGATATCACGACCTTTGATTACAAAGAGCATTTATTAGCTGCCGGTGTAACCCATACCTCGTTCTCAAACGGTGCTGATAAAATTACTGGCGACATACCAATGGTTGAAGACTTTATTTATTTTAACCGTGACGTTTGGAACCAGAAATTTGGTGAAGTATTATCTTATATTCGTGAAACACACCCTAATATTGCCATTGGTGCAAGTACTCATTTATTTGAATCTCGCGGCTATGTCTTCAATGAGAATATAACTTTCTTATCTGGTGAATTAAACTTAGGCGCAAGAACAACAACGGAAGAATTACCAACTAACATACTTGTTCATTTAAAAGGTGCGCAAGCGGTTGATAAAACATTGGCTTACTTCCCTTACCCTTGGGAGTTTGAAGAGCTTAGAGTTACTGACTCTCCGCGCTTCGGCCGTGGTTGGGTAGCACAAGCATACGCATACGGTGGCTTATTCTCTATTCCTGCTAACGTATGGGTTGGTGGTGATGTATTTACTTGGTCGCCAGGTGCTGATAACTACCGTGACATATACCAGTTTGTGCGTGCTAACGAAACATTACTTGAGGGTTACACATCTTATGCTAAAGCAGGTTTAGTGCATGCAATGTATTCATCAATGAAAGCAGGTTTCATCGATGGTGGTAACCAAGTGCAACAAAGTGTGAAATTACTTACCCAGGAAAACATCAATTTTGATATGTTAGTCTTTGGTGATGAAGGTTACCAAGTAGTTCCTCGTGCAGAAGACTTTGAGAAATTTGACCAAATCTTCTATGACGGTGATTTAAACTACTTAACCGCCGCACAACAAGCAGTATTAGATCAATACAATGCTGTTCATATTGGCCAACGTGCTAACTACCCTGAATTAGCAATAACAGTTAGTGTTAATGGCACTGAAGCTAACAGCACAGTCTCTGCGGTATCTCGTATTCACGAGACTAACGATGATGCACCATATGTTGTGCATTTAGTTAACCGCCCGTTTGCTGATGGTGTAACACCAACACTAAACAATGTTGAAGTTGCTATTCCTCAGGGTTACTTCCCTCAAGCTATAACGTCTGCGAAAGTACATTTACCTGACGGTACAACTAAAACTTTACCTATTACCTTTAACGACAGTGGCGCTAAAGTAGTTACTGTTAACAACCTTGAAGTTTGGGGTATTATTGAATTAAGTAATTTAGGCGAAGCCCCTGTAGAGCCAACTGACCCAACGGATCCGACTGATCCAACTGATCCAACTGATCCAACGGGCCCAACTGATCCAACGGACCCAACTGATCCAACGGACCCAACTGATCCAACTGATCCAATAGACTCTATTGATGCAACTGACGGAGATTCATTCACTCTAGAAATGGAAAACTTTGATGCTACCGGTGGTGATTATGCAAATAATGCCGGTATGGTTACAGGTCAACGTGGTACACCTAATGATAGACATACTGTAGTTGATAACAATCAAACAACGGATTGGGTTGATTATGTTATTGAATTTCCAACCTCTGACTTTTATCGTATCGAAATGTTAGCCTCAGGCCAAGAAGCATTAGCTAATGCGACTCTTTTTGTCGATGGCAACATGATTCAAGAAACACCTGTTTTTACAGGATCACAAGCAAATTTTGAAAGCTTTGTACTAGGCGAAGCAGTCTATATTACCGCAGGTCTTCATACCGTTAGAATACAGAGTACAAGTTCGAAACGTGCTTGGATGTGGTTTGGCGATAGTATAACTTTTACACAACTTATTGTAGAAAGTGAACCTGAAGTTCTTTTAGGTGATTTAGACACTGATGGCGATGTTGATACAGATGACCTTTCATTATTTTCTACTCAAGTAAGCAACGCTGAATTAACTGATTTAGTCTACGACTTTAATGATGACGGTATTTTGAGTCGTCGTGATAACCGTGGCTTTATGGCCTTATGTACGCGTTCACGCTGTGCAACACAATAATATAAAGAGAAATATAAAATGAAAAAATTAATCACAATAATTGCAATGTTTTTTACCTTGCAAGCGAATGCTGGCTTTATTAACTTATCGGTTGATGACACCTTTTATAAAGGAGATACCGTCGATGTTTATTTAACGGTGTCGAATACTAATCAAGAAATTGCTGAGGTTGATTTTGATGTGCTTTTTGATAATTCAATCCTAGCCTTTGAAAGCTTTACTTTTGATTATGACGCCTTCTCGTATGCTCCAATAGATGAATATTCTGGATTAAACTCCACTGATAGTCTCAATGTATACGCAAGCTGGTGGGAAGAATTAGACATCCCATTAGGAGATTTTTCTTTAGGTTACATAACGTTCGAAGCAATAAACATCGGCACTGCTGTTTTTGATATTGAGGAAGTATTCATTGGTAATGCTTACGGCGATGAATTAACCAGTAATGCTGCTATGATTATTGAATCAACGTCTGTTGTACCTGAACCTCCTATAATGGCGATGTTTGGTATTGCATTATTAGCACTTGTTAGAACACGTAAACAAGGTAAGTTTATACAAATGTAGATTGCTGGATTAACTTAGTTTAATCCTAAAAGATATTGACGATATTTATTAAAAGGTCAGGGACTTAAGTCCCTGACCTTTTTTTTCTGCCCCGTTCCCCCCTTCTCAAAAAATATTTACATTTTTTTTACATGTAGAGTAAACGCACAAGATATTGATTATATTGTTTTTTATAGACTTTAAAGGTAAATTAAAAAACAAACTACAATTAATTGTTAACACTTTACTTTGAACAACATACAAAACTATGCTAATTTTCAAACCGATTATTGTATAAATAATCAACCATAAATAAATAAAATAAGATAAAGGACGACACCTAATTAAATCAATCAGCTTCATTGTTGAGCGATATAGCTGAGCGATATTACTCGCTAATTCAGGATGAAACTTTAGTAAATAACAAGTGTTATAAATTTAAAATAAAAATAAAATAGGAACTTAAAATGTATAAAGCAAAACGTACGGTGCTTAGCATGGGGATTGCCATTTCTTTGGCGGCCTCTGCTACACAAGCAGCCGAAACTCTCACAATCCAAGCAGAGTCTTTTGAAAACTCAGGAGGCACCTTTAACGATAATCAAGAAAATCCAGTTACTATTTACTCTGTTAATGGCCAACAGGCGATTAACTATGTAAACGTGGGTGATTACGTGGACTATACCGTTAATGCTATTGGTGGCGAATATACCATCGAATACCTAGTTGGCACTAGCGTGGCCACTAACCCTGGTATTGAAGTATTAGTTAACAGTAACGGTACTTTCGAAAGCCAAGGCTCTGTAACAGTTCCTTTAAGTAGTTGGGATGATTTCCAACCACTAACGGCAACACATAAAGTAAACCTACCTGCAGGTACCTCTACTATTCGTTTATTAGCGATTGGTCCAAACTGGCAGTGGAACTTAGAATCATTTAAATTAACGGGTGGTACAGAGCCAGAAGTTCCAGAAACTCCGGTTGTTGGTGAATCTTTTACTGTTGAAATGGAAGCGTTTACAGCAACGGGAAGTGATGACGCTAGAGGCGGTGGCATGATCATTGGTGAGCGTGGTTTGCCACAAGACAGACATACTGTTGTCGATAGCAACCAAACCGGTGATTGGGTTGAGTATGAAGTGAACTTCCCAGTTGAGGGTAACTATAGCGTTTCAATGCTAGCTTCGGGTCAAACGTCTCACGCTACAGCAATTCTTTTTGTTGACGGTATAGAAATTAATGAAACACCTGTATCAACGGGTAACCAAGGAGTATTCGAAGACTTTGAACTAAGTAATGATGTTTATTTCAGTGCTGGAACACATACTATCCGTGTTCAAGGTGGCAGCTCTACTGACACATTCAGTTGGTTGTGGTTTGGCGATGCATTAACTTTTACTAATCTAAGCGATGACTCTGATCCGCAACCAGATGTTGATTCTGATAACGATGGCGTTATTGATTCAATTGATCAATGTGCAAATACTCCTACTGGCTCAATAGTAAATGCTGTTGGCTGTGTTGAAGACATCGTTTTACCTCCTAGCGATGCTGATAATGATGGCGTAATCGACTCAATTGATCAATGTCCTAATACACCTGCAGGCTCTGTAGTAGATGCTGTTGGCTGTGTTGAAGACATTGTTCTACCTCCTAGCGATGCTGATAATGATGGTGTAATCGACTCAATTGATCAATGTCCTAATACACCTCTAGGCACTAATGTTGATAGCAGTGGTTGTGCTACAGAAGCACCAGAAGGTGCCTACTACCATAGCGGTAATGGCTTACTTTGGGCTCGGGTTGACGGCGCTACAAACTTTATAGGCAATGAAGGTTACGTTGCTAACCCTGACAACTATGACGTCACCACTGATTTAGCAGAAACTGACGATGCTATTAAAGCTAACTCTACTGAAGTATTCAGAGGTCAAATCACTGATGCCGACGGACATATCTCATTCTATGAAAATATTGATGATAGTGTTCGTTTATACATCGATGGCGTGTTAGTTTTATCAAATGACAGTTGGCAAAATTCGTCGCAAACGACAGATTTAAACCTAACACCAGGTACACATGATTTCGAACTTAGACTGGGTAATGCAGACGGCGGCAGTGGCGCGGTAAGTGGTATCGGTTTTGGTGTTGATATTAACGGTGGTACAAACTTTGTACACCCAAGTGCTTTAAGCCAAAATATATTCAGCTCTGCTGGTAATGTTATTGTTGATCCAATTCTTCCACCACCAGGTGGTGTTGTAATTGAATTAGAAAACTTTGATTCAACAGGCACTGTTGGCCGTGTAGCGAGCGATCCTAATGACGGTTTTGTTGCTGATGCAGGTGCTACAAATGTTAGTTTTGTAACTAATGGGGATTACGGCGTATACACAGGTATTCAGCTTGAAGCTGGTACTTACCGCTCATTTATTAATGTAGCGACAGGCAGTGACGGTAGCTACGGTGCACGTATTGACATCAATGGTATTACCGCTTCTTGGGCTTACTTTGACAGCACCGGTGGCTGGGAAAGTCCAGAAGAAGTGGAGCTTTACGGTGGTGAATTTGTTATCGAAACAACAGGTACCTACACCTTACGCGTAGAAGCTATTGGCGGCTCAGATTGGCAATGGAGTGGAGATAATGTTCGTTTAGCTAAAGTAAGCGACAACACTTATCGTACTCCACCAGTTTACAACCCAAATGATCATGACGTTTCTGAAATTAATGGTCCTACAACCGGGTTACAATTCTTGAAAAAACCATTGGATATTCCAACGGCGAACAAAGTATTGAAATCTGATGTTTGGTATACCTACCCACAAAACCGTGATTTTTACGAAGCTGATGGTGGTTCTCCAGGTGATTACGCTGACTTCGGTGCTACGGGATCGTTTTGGGGTCACCCACCTGAAAGTGAATTCTACGATGATACAGTAATCATGGATTGGGCTGTTAACGTTGTTGGTAAATATCAAAGCGAAGGTCTTGAGTATACCGCACGCGGTGAGTTTGACTGGGGTTACGGTTGGTTTACAGAATACACAACTGATCCACAAAAACACTATGTTCAAACACTTGACGATCGTAATGTTCGCATGACATTTATGGGCTACTTAAGCCACAACGGTCATAACAACAACTGGTTAAGTAATCACAGCCCTGCGTTTGTACCATTCATGAAATCTCAAGTGGATCAGCTATTAAAAGCTAATCCTGATAAGTTAATGTTTGATACGCAAACTAACTCAACTCGTTCTACAGATATGCGTACATTTGGTGGTGATTTCTCACCCTATGCAATGGCAAACTTCCGTACTTGGTTAAGTAAAAAATACGGTGTAGTACAACTTAGTGCGATGGGTATTGACGATATCACGACCTTTGATTACAAACAGCACTTATTAGATGCTGGTATAACACATACTACGTTCTCAAATGGCGCAGATAAGATTGAGGGTAATATTCCAATGCTTGAAGATTTCCTTTACTTCAACCGTGACGTTTGGAATCAAAAATTTGGTGATGTATTATCTTACATTCGTGAAACACACCCCAATATTGCCATTGGTGCAAGTACACAATTGTTTGAATCACGTGGCTATCTCTTTAACGAGAACATCACATTCTTATCTGGTGAGTTAAACTTAGGTGCTAAAACCAGTACATCTGTATTACCAACCAATATTATTGTTCATTTAAAAGGTGCGCAAGCGATTGATAAAACATTAGCTTATGCTCCATACCCTTGGGAGTTTGAACAACTTCGTGTTACTGATTCTCCGCGCTTCGGTCGTGGTTGGGTAGCACAAGCCTACGCTTATGGTGGCTTATTCTCTATCCCTGCTAACGTATGGGTTGGTGGTGATGTATTTACTTGGTCGCCAGGTGCTGATAACTACCGCGACATCTACCAATTTGTGCGTGCTAACGAAGCATTACTAGATGATTACACATCTTATGCTAAAGCAGGTGTTGTACATGCTATGTACTCATCAATGAAAGCTGGATTCATTGATGGTGGTAACCAAATTCAGTCAAGCGTTAAATTGCTTACAGAAGAAAACATTAACTTTGACATGTTAGTCTTTGGTGATGAAGGTTACCAAGTAGTTCCTCGTGCAGAAGACTTTGAGAAATTTGACCAAATCTTCTATGACGGTGATTTAAACTACTTAACCGCCGCACAACAAGCAGTATTAGATCAATACAATGCTGTTCATATTGGCCAACGTGGTAACTACCCTGAATTAGCAATAACAGTAAGTGTTAATGGCACAGAAGCTAACAGTACAGTCTCTGCGGTATCTCGTATTCACGAGACTAACGATAATGCACCATATGTTGTACATTTAGTTAACCGTCCATTTGCAGGTGGTGTAACACCGACACTTAACAATGTTGAAGTTGCTATCCCTCAGGATTACTTCCCTCAAGGTATAACGTCTGCGACAATTCACTTACCTGACGGAACAAGTAATAGCTTACCGGTTACGACTAACGCCAGTGGTGCTCAAGTGGTTACTGTTAACAACCTTGAAGTTTGGGGTATTATTGAATTTGGTCACTAATTCATAATTATACCAAGCAGATTAATACGTCTAAACTATTAGTTATACCAGTTTCATTAATTAAAAGACTATTTTAGACGGAGATAAAATCATTAAATAAATTACGCTGTAGTTAATGGTTTTAGCCCGTATAAATGATCACTTAGTTTGTGAGATTGGTATTAATCCCGTCTTTGACGAGATAGCTTTTAGCTAGAGGTTACGTCTGTGCCACAATAGGAAAATTAATCAAAGTGATGTTCCAAGAATACTTGGCTCATCACTTTGCTATAAAACTAAATGACAACTTAAAAATGGAATAATCGGCTTCAGCCGAAATACTAACGCTACTACTCACCCATCTAAACCTCTCGTAGTTCACCGTCTAAAACATCTTATTTTATCGCTCCAATCACCGTATCGACTTTTTAATGTTACTCAATATAACTTATCCGATAAAACGCTCTGGTGCATGTACTTAAATTAAATACGATAGGCGTTACTTCCCCCTCTTTGTGGGTTAGAAATGTTACTGGCACTGCGTTATATTGCCAAGGTCAAACCATCCGTTCAACAGATGTAAAATGATAAGCGATAACGATTAATTTCATGCCCCCCTCTTTTCCCTTTTTTTAATTAGTGCTTTTTTAGCACCAATGAATTGAATTAAACTCTATTTTTCTTCACGAATCTATTAAGTAGAATTTATCTGAAGTTAGCGGATTAACGCACTTTTAGATATTAGATATTTTACCAAACCGACTCAGGAGACAATATGAAAATAATATGGCTTTATAAACAAATAGTAGCATTGCTTTATTCTTTTATTTTTATATCGTTCTTCGCATTAATGACTAACTTTGTCAGTGCTAACGAATATAACCGAGAGAGCCTTACTTTAAGTATAGATAATGATGGTTTATTAGGTACAGATAAAGATTATACTAATGGTTTGTTTTTAAAATATAATAGTAAAAGCTATAGGGACTTAAAAAATAATGTACCTAGCCTATTTACACCTGTCATTGCTATTTTACCCTTAGCTGAACATAGCAATAAAAATTGGGGGATCACTTTTGGCCAACAAATTTGGACGCCAAGCGATATAACTGTAGTAGAAGAGCAAGCTGATGAGCGACCTTATACTGGGTTTATATTTCTGGAAGCTCATTTTGTTGAATTTTCAAGTGATATGGCTAACAAATACAGTTTGATGTTAGGCAACGTGGGACCCGACTCATTTGGGGAAACCTCTCAAAAAACTGTTCACAATTTAATTGGCTCAGACACCCCTGCCGGTTGGGATAGACAAATTGAAAACCAAACAGTATTTAATTTATCTTATGCTGCACATCGACTATTAAGTAGATCGACAACTAAGCCTAATGATGGCGTAGAGGCTTCATTAACTGGTAGAGTAAACGTAGGCAACTTTCAAAGTGAAGTAGCACTTGGAGGTATAATTCGCTGGGGAAGTGATTTAGCTAAAAGTTTTGCAAGTGTTGGCTCTAAGCCAGGCCATTATATTGACCCTAGTGTATTAGCCAAAAGTCGTTCTGGGCAGTTTTATTATGTTGCACTGGAGGGGCGATATAGATTTCAAGACATCACTATTGACGGTGCACGTCCTAAACATTTATTTGATGTAAAAACAGATCATTGGCAATCAACATTTTCTACAGGTGCAGTATATTACCAAGAGTCATGGGGAGTCGCATTAAGTGTCGCTACAAGCACCCCTGATTATAAAGAAGACCGACAAAACTTTAACTCTACCGCATCAATTGAGCTTTTTTGGAGAACTTAATACCTTCAGTAAAATAAACTGACGTAGGCGTTACCTATGGATATTTTAGCTAAACAATGTGGCACTAGTACCGCAATAATTGAATAACATTACAGCCTTGTTGTATCTAGCATGTTTCAAGAAGAGCTTTTTGGTGTGAAATTTGAGAAAAAGGTTATGACTATGAATAAAAATCTTTAGATAAACAAATAGAAAATTCAAAGGTGGGAGCGTGAATACAAAAACGTGGTTGTATTTAAATATGAGTTGGCAGTACTGCCAACTCATTGATATAGACCTAAGTAACTATTGAAAAAACGACGTTCTAAACCATGCTATCAACTTGACACTACTCAAGTACTAATTTTAATGTCGTTGTAGCCTTACGTTATATTTTTGAAAATATATTTGATTTCAATGGTAGGTTCTCAGCTAACAATTGCCCATGTCTAATATTAAAGCGAACTGGAGATTGATTTCTAACACACTCATAAACATTTGGATCTTGCATAATGATCAAGTTTGCAGGCTTTCCTACTTCTACCCCGTACTCTTCAGGGTTTATGGATAACGTTTTTGCCCCATTATAAGTAATCATATCTATTGATGAATCGATATCTTTAGAACCAAGTAAGTGACACAGGTGAAGCGCCATATTTAATGCAGGGAACATACTTCCAGTTCCCAAGGGATAAAAAGCATCAGCTAAATTATCTTGACCTAGGCTGACATTAATCCCTTCACTCATTAACGACTTAATTCTAGTTATCCCCCGACGAACAGGATAATTATCAAACCTTCCTTGTAAAATAACATTAGAGAGTGGGTTTGATACAACACTCATTTTCGCTTGCTTTATTAAACTAATAACTTTTGATGCGTAAGCATTGTTATATGAGTGTAATGCAGTTATATGACTAACAGAAGTAACAGACCCCATGTTTCTAATAATAGCTTGCGCCGCAACAACCTCAACAAAGCGAGACTGGTCATCGTCAGTTTCATCGCAATGGATATCTATAAATTTATTATACTGTTCCGCCAAATCGAATATTTGATGAATAGAGCGAACACCACCCTCCCTTGTCATTTCAAGGTGAGGTACACCACCTATACCATCTACTCCTAATTGAACCGCCAACTCTAACAACTCATATTGCTTAGGGTGACTGGTTATCCCCATTTGAGGGAATGCAACGACCTGTATGTTGATTAAATGTTTAACTTCTTCTTTAAGTTTCAACATTACCTTTAATGCGAGTAAACTCTCTTGAGAAACATCTACATGAACTCTCGCATATTGTACTCCGTTTAAGACTTGTCCTTGAATAGCTTTCTTTGCGCGTGATAAATAATCAGATTCTGTTGCTATTCCCTGTCTATCATTATTACATTTAATGCCCTCTAGCAATGTACCACTTGTATTCCATCGCGACTCGCCAGCAGTATAAGCTGAATCATAATGAATATGAGAGTCAACAAATGGAGGTAAAACTACCCCCCCTTCTGCATCTAAAACATCTATAAAAGTGCTTTTGTCTGCAATTGTTGGATCAAATGCTTCTATATTATCAATTATCCCTTTTTTAATTGATAGGCTATATAAGCCAGATTCACCAGGCAGTCGAACTCTATTAATCTTTACATTATTATGCATTTTTTTCTTATCCTGAAATTTTTATAAGTGGTTAGTGCTTATGCTCTTTATTATTTGAATTTTGTTCAATAAAGAGCGTGACGCTTTGTATAAATAGTCAATAAATGACTGCAAAAACAAACTCAAAGTTCAACAAGCCTTAATTATATTTAACTAACCTCTTTGCTCTCGTATATATGTTTTACCCAAAGATATAGGCTGTCCATTAGGTTTATTTTTATTACGCCAACCTACCCACATTAAAACAACAATAGTAGTTAGATAAGGCATCATCTTCAAAAAGTAAGGAGGAATGTCCGCATAGTAAAGCTGTACTTTAAAGCCTAAAGTCTCAAACAAACCAAATAATATTGCGCAAAAAATTGCATTTATAGGATGCCAACGAGAAAAAATAACTAAAGCAACAGCAATCCAGCCTCTTCCTGATGTTAAGCCGTCATTCCAACTTGGGGTATAAACTAATATTAAAGTTGCGCCAGCTAACCCACAAAGGGCGGCGCCTATGATAGTCATCAGGTATTGATATCGATATACATTTACACCTGCGTTATCCGCTGCTGCAGGACCATCTCCTAAAGCTCTTAAATGAAGTCCCCATCGAGTTTTGAAAATAGCAACATACAACACAATAGCGATAAAAAAGCTTATCCAAACCATCCAGTTTAAATGTGAAAATATCTCCCCAAAAAAAGGTATATTATCAAGCCAAGGTATATCCAAGTTCGGTATTTGCGTTTGAGGTTGGCTACCTCCAAAAGATTTACCGAGATAGCTGCTCAATCCTGTAGCAAATAAAGTAATGCCCAAACCAGCAACAATCTGATTAGAGCGTAAAGTGATACATAAAAAGGCCAAAAGAGCACCTAATGCTGAACCACCGAGCAATGAAAAAATAATTGCAAGCCACTCACTATCAGTATAAATACTAACAATATAGGCACATACAGCACCAATTAGCATCATCCCTTCAATTCCTAAATTAATGATGCCTGCTCGCTCAGATAGAATGCCACCCAATGTTGCTAGCAAAAGAGGAGTTGCGGCGCTAATGGAGGCAATAATTAACAATTGCATTATATCCATTGAAAAAATTTCCATTTATAGTACCTCTACTTTAGAGCTAGATGTTTGCTCGTTTTTTTTAGGCGAAATCGTTTCCACCCTAATTCGGTATTGGCTAAAAACTTCACCACCAATTACAAAGAAAAGAATTGCGCCCTGGATCATTAAAGCCATAGAAGCGGGCAAACCAATCAACTGCACACTGTAGCCCCCAACAATAACAGCCCCACATAAAATAGAACTAATAACGATGCCAATTGGGTTTAACCTAGCTAACCAAGCGACAATAATAGCCGTGTAACCATAACCAGATGTCACCCCTTGTGATAGCCTATGTGTAACCCCCGAAACCTCAACCATTCCGGCAATTCCGGCAAGGCCACCACTAATCATTAATACGATAATAATTTGACGTTTAACATTCATACCTGCATAACGTGCTGCATTAGCATTAGCTGACAAAAGACGCAGTTGATATCCCCAATGTGTAAACTTAACCAATACCGCATAAAGTAGGATTGCAGCTAAAGCTATTAAAAACCCAAGATGTAGTCTTAAATCATCTAGAGCTGGCAATTTCTGGGATGAACTAAAAATAGCTGTGCCAGGAAAATTAAAACCGTTGGGATCTTTCCAAGGTTCAAAAACTAAAAAACTTAAAAACAAAATAGCAATATAGTTAAGCATTAAAGAACATATAACTTCATTCACATCAAAGTATGATCTACAAATTGCTACCAAAAGTGCCCATAATGCACCCGCAATAAATCCAGCTAATAACATTAATGTTATTGAAGAAAAGGCTCCCATTCCAGGGTAGTAAATGGTAATACTGGTAGCGGCAATAGCTCCCATGACAAACTGGCCTTCCGCTCCAATATTCCAGACAGATATTCGATAAGCAATTGCTACACCTAACCCACATAACATTAGAGGAATCGCTTTTAATAGTGTTTCACTAAGGCCATATAAAGACCCAAAGGCGCCACTAAACATTTTAGAAAAAACAGTTATTGGGTTATTACCATTTAAAAGCATAAACCCTGCACAAAACACAAGAGCTAACACAACAGCAATAACCGTCATCCACCAAGGTGTTTTAGTACTTATAGGATCTTTCTCTATGCTAATTTTTTTACCTGCTATATATAAAGGTCTCATGCTAAAGCTCCTACGTTAAATTGAGTTTTAGAACCTGTCATATATAAGCCAATTTCTTCACGCGTTGCTTTACTTGGTTCAAACTCACCAGTAATCATGCCCTGATAAATAACTAATATCCGATCAGATATTTTCAAAATCTCATCTAAATCTTCAGATATTAAAAGTACACCTCTATCTCGTGAACGCATGTCCAATAATAAATTATGTACAGATGCAGTTGCACCTACATCAAGCCCTTGAGTTGGGTGATTTGCGACTAATAATGCAGGGTCTCCTTCAATCTCTCTTGCCAACAA
This sequence comes from Colwellia sp. E2M01, assembly GCF_018860585.1. Lineage (GTDB taxonomy): Bacteria > Pseudomonadota > Gammaproteobacteria > Enterobacterales > Alteromonadaceae > Colwellia. The sequence continues at coordinate 7,909 of NZ_JAHKPR010000037.1, read as the reverse complement.
CAATTTTTGCTGATTGCCACCAGATAATAACCTTACAGGGTAATTAGCTGATGGTGTTGTCACGTCATAATTATTAATAATAGATTTTGCCCAATCTAGATTCCTACTATGCTTCATAATACCTAGGTTAGAGTGCTTTTCTTTTTTGTAATCTTTCATTAATAGATTATCAACGGCATCAAGAGAACCAGCCATTCCCGTATGTAATCTGTCTTCTGGGACATGAGCTATACCAATATCAATCATGCCTTTTATACTAGAATGATTTATCCATTTACCTTTAAACTTAATACCGCCTGAAGTTGGGTTTTGCATACCCGTGATAATTTCTGCAAGTTGCTTTTGTCCATTACCGGCTACACCAGCTACACCAACAATCTCACCTGGATAAACAAATAAAGAAAGATCATTTAAAGCTTGTTCTCCGTGTAATCCTTTGGCACAAATTTCTTGAAGTTCCAACAAGTTTTTACTCGGTTTAGTTGATGATTCACTTTTTTCTATTCGCCTTACTTCAACAGGCATTTCACCCATTAGCTTCCTTGCAAGATCTCGTTCGTTTGTTTCTGAACTAGGCATACTTGCAACCATTTTTCCTTTTCTCATAATAGAAATATGATCACATGCATGCATAACTTCTCTCAACTTATGGGTAGTTAATACAATCGTCTTACCCGTTTCTTTTAATTTTTTTAACGTCCGGTATAGGTCATCCGATTCTTGTGGTGTCAATACCGATGTAGGTTCATCTAAAATAATAATGTCAGATTGTCGATATAAAGCTTTGAAAATTTCAACTCGCTGCTTTTCACCATGTGACATCTGCCACACAGCTCTTTCAACCTCAAAAGAAAGTCCATATTCTTTTGCCAAGCTTTCAATCTCCTTAACTTTTTTAAACCTCCAGTTCCGTCCTCTCCACCAAGATTCAGGCAATCCCATTAATATATTGTCAAATGCAGTTAATGTACTAACCAATTGAAAATTTTGATGAACCATACCAATACTTTTTTGTGCAGCTTCTTTAGGAGATTTGAATGAAACAACCTCTCCATCTATTTTAAGAATTCCACTATCCGGTCTATAGAGACCATATAGGATACTCATTAACGTACTTTTACCTGCTCCATTTTCTCCTAGTAATGCGTGTATTTCCCCTTTCTTTACTTTAAAAGATACTTGATTTGTAGCAATCACAGGTCCAAATGTTTTAACAATATTCTGTACTTCAATTGCGTAAGGCATATTACTTTGTTTTTGCATAATCTTTCCTCCTCCTTAAAGCACCTAATTAGACAAGCTACCTTTTACACCTTCTACAAACCAATTCATTGTTAAGACATCTTCATCTGAAATTTTTTCTCCTGATCCGACTCTTTCCAAACCATCTCGATCCTTAATAGGTCCTGAAAATATATTAAATTCACCTGATATAATTCTTTTCTTCTCCTTGTTAACAAGTGCTTTAACTGGTTCTGGTACATTTTTTCCAAACTCAGCTAAATCAACCATGCCATCTTTAAGTCCCCCTAAATATGAGCCACCTTCCCAAGTACCCGCTTTAATTTCTTCAACTACTTTTTCGTAATACACTCCCCAATTCCATACTGGGTTTGTAATATAAGCATCAGGTGCATAATGGGCCATACTGGTTGAGTTCCCTACACCCCATATGCCTCTTTCTTGAGCAACCTTAATCGTAGCCGGAGAGTCTGGGTAAGAGACTAAGACATCCATACCTTCATCCGCCATACTAATAGCTGCTGAACGCTCATTTGCTGGGTCGTACCATGAGTTATTCCATATTACGTTAACTTCAATATCTTCATTTACACTTCTTGCACCTAAGGTAAAAGCATTAATGTTGTATACTAACTGAGGGATTGGAAATGATGCTAAATAACCAATTTTATTTGTTTTACTGACACTACCAGCAGCAATACCTGTTAAATAGCTAGCTTCCCAGTTTTTTCCAAAGTAATTCCCCATATTTGTGCTTGACTTATAACCCGCAGCATGTAAAAACTTCACTTTTGGAAAACGTTTTGACGAATTTAAAATATAATCCATATGTCCAAAACTAGTGGCAAAAATAATGTCATGATCTTGCGCTAATTGAGAAATTATTCTCTCCGCGTCAGCGTTCTCAGGAACATTTTCAACAAAATCGACCTTTTTACCTAATTTCTCCTCTAAGTAAAGACGTCCTCTATTGTGCTCATATGTCCAGCCTTCATCCCCAACTGTACCTATATATAAAAAAGCAATGTCTGGGGAATCGCTTTTAGCTGCAACCAAAGACATATCATCTTTAGAATCACCACATCCCGTTAACGCTAAAGCAGATGAAATAATCCCTGCACAAATAACTGACTTTATAAATATTTTCTTAATCATAACAATGCACCTATTAAATAAACTCAAACAACTAGCTATATTGCTAGCAATTTACAGGCCTAAATTAAAATAATCTTATTTATTAATAACTTAATTATTTACTTCCTATTTAAATGCCTAGAATTTTTTAATAGTACATAACAGTATGGTGCATAGTGCACTATGATTAAGCAGCTAACTTTTTTATGTAACTTTTAGAACTAATATATGTCCGCTGCCTTCCTGTTTATAAAATATATAATGATTAGTGACTATTCACGGAAATCGTTTTATCATTTAACCTAGCAAGATAGCTAGCTATAGTAGTTCCGCCTAGGAGGATAAATTGAACGATAAACAAGCAGAAATTCATAGAATTGTTGAATTGATATCAAAAGCCATTGCACAGCACCGACTTAAACCAGGACAGAGACTGGTAGAGTCCCAAATCGTAGAAAGCTTAAAAGCTAATCGTAATCATGTGCAGGCTGCATTTCAGCGATTAGCACTTAAACAGATTATCAATATTAAACGAAATAAAGGCGCTGAAATTGCAAAACCCGATGCAAACGAAGCTAGAGATATATTTGCTACCCGTCGCGTAATTGAAAAAGGAATTTTAGAACTAATTACACCGGATAAAATAAAAAAATATCACAAAAAAATAATGGACCACATGGACCATGAGCAAACGGTAATAAATAACAACGATCGGCAAGCGATTGTTTTAGCACTTAGTGACTTCCATAGAATGCTTGCTTATATATGTGAAAATAAAGTTTTGCTAGGAATTTTTGATGACATTATGGTTCGGAGCTCTCTGATCGTTGCTCTTTATCAACGAAATGACATACCTTGCTGTGCTTCGAACGAGCATTTAGAAATTATAAGCGCCTTACGCGAAGGAAATCAAAAGGAAGCGATAGACTTAATGATTATCCATTTAGACAAACTAGAGTCTGAATTAGTATTAGACGATGATGGTAGTGTTATTTTAGATTTTTCAGATGTATTTCAAGGCCTAAATTAAAACAGCAAGCATAGTAACCTACTGTTTTAATAGAAATATATCTCCCTTAACAAGAGAAACGTAGAACATAATTAAATAACAATATAAAAAATATTTAGTCGAGATAAGCTATCGGGCTAGGTCGCTTAAAAGTACAACGACCTGATTTATAACCAAGTTCAGGTTGTTTTATTTTAGCAATGACTTCGTCTACTGATTTTCCATCTATGACAATAAAATCAGCTTTACAGCCAACATCAGTGCCATAAGCTTTTAATCCAAGTATTTTTGCAGAAGAATAAGTTATCCAGTTGAAGCAATTATTAAGATCATCTCTATTAGAAAGCTGTGAGACATTTGCATATAAGTTGGCTTGTCTAATCAAACTAGCATCACCATAAGGTGTAAACGGATTTCCAATATTGTTGGTAGATATAGAACAATTTACACCCGCTTTATGTAAAGGTTTAAGTGGTGTAACACCACGTGGCTGTAAATATTCTATATTCCGTCCATTTAAGAATAAGTCGGTACTAGGTAAACTTGTAATTGAAATACCGGCTTCTGCTAATTGAATGGCAATTTGTTGTAATTCTACAAGCGGTATAGCAGAAAGCTTTGTAACATGGCCAGCTGTAACCCTATAGTTCCACTTATACTTATTTGTTTGAGATATCAAAAATGGAAGCATCATTTTTTCTGGGCTTAAATCGAAATCTAGATGAAAATCTAAGTCAACATCATACTTTTTAGCAATTTTAAATAACCGTTTAATATGCTCTTCAGGGGCATTATCTGTATAAGGGCAACCGCCTAATACCTCCGCACCAAGCTCAAGAGCTTTGCATAACAACTCCTCTGTACCGGGATTATTAGTTAACCCCTCTTGTGGAAAAACACATATTTGAAGATCTATAAACTTAGAAAATTCATCTTTTAATCGCTTAATAGCATAAAAAGAATTTAATCCAATACCGGGATCTATTTCAACATGTGTTCTTATATAACTAGTTCCATTCAAAATCGCTTGCCGCAATACAGCCTTTCCACGCTCAAAAATATCTTCTTCGGAAAAGTCTAGTTTTGCATTTGAAGTCTGTTCAATAGCTTCTTGAAGGTCACCTTTAATAATTTGGCAACGCTCAATAATACAAGCCTTATCTAAATGCAGGTGTGTTTCAATTAACCCAGGAAGGAGTAACTTCCCTTGTATATCTAATTTTTTAGTGGAATGATCACCTTTGAGTTCAGCTACATAATACCCATTTTTAACATATAAAGTTTGTAACTCTCCATTTAACTTAAGTCTTGCATTTTCAATTATTAAGGCAGTCATCTTTTGTAAATCCATAAGTTATAAGATAAAACACGTAGAAAAACTGTTTAATAGATTTTCTACGATCCATATTTATTCAATGTCAGAATTAAGCAGAATTAAAAGTGCCATTTAACTAGCAAGCCTGGGTTTTTTTCATCTACACCATCAATACCATATTTATTTATCCAGTAAGCATATTCAATGCCTACATAAAGTATGCTATCAATTCCTAGCGTCGGGGCAATATTCCATTTTAGTTGAGAAGTAAAATTCAATTCTGACTTTTGTGTTTCTGAACCACTAGACCAGTCGATGAAACCATCCCAAACAATATTTTGATTTAGAAACTCTCCCGGCAATGCCCAAGTCAAAGTTGCTTGTTCATCATTTACCCATAATTCGTTATTCGCTTTATAAAAAGCAAGATTCAAATATTTAAAGCCTGGCGCATTAAAGTTTACTCCTATTCCATAAAGGAAGTTATTAAATGTATCTCCGCCTTCCCAGGTTGTCGCAAAATATACATCTTTTATTGGCCCCAATGCCAAGTTCGAGTTTGTTAAATAAGAAAGGCTGATATTGGGTGATAATTCAAAGTAATTTGTTACCGTGCCATCTGAAAAGTCTTCATGATCTAAAAAGAAAAAGGTACCTCCCCAGTCATGTCCACTAGCATGCTCTACCGTTAGCACTTGACGTTCATTATCTCCCACTTCGTAATTATTAGCTTTTATATAACTTAAACTAAAATCGTTCCATTTCATTTCTGCTAATGAACTAAAGCTACAAAGCGCTAAACTAGCCCCAATAAGTATATTTTTCATGTTACCTCCAATATGTTTGTTTTATTACCAAATACATCGCTAACTATATAGCTAGCAATATGGCAACATAATTGCTAGCATTGTTTGTGCCAGTAATAAAAATGGTATATTTAAATAACAAACTAAATAGAAGGATATGTAAAAAATGAATACTCAAAAAGATGCAATTAAAATAGTCGCTGAATTTTTAGAAGCGTCAATGAAACCCGCACCAGAAATAGCCGCAACTTATATGTCAGAAGATGTAGAGATAACGTTTACTGGTAATCGAAAAATGCGCTCAGCTACTGTTATTACTGAGTTTAACAATAACCGCTACAACTGGGTTAAAAAGGCAATTAGTCATTATGATTGTACCGTTTATGAAGACTATGCTGTCGTATATTCAAATGGAACTTTATTTGGGGAATGGAAAAATGGCCAGAGTTTTTCAGGAAACCGTTATCTAGATAGATTTGAAGTACGAAATAATAAAATATGCAAAATGGATGTATGGAATGACAGCGCAGAGTGGATTCTAGAACCAGAAATAAACCAACCTTAATGGAACATTTTGGGGAGATTGCACCAAAATAGATGACTATATGGTGCAATAGCCAAAATTTATTATGCAAAAAAATATAACTTTTTGGTCAAACATTTTTAATATTCGTAAATTATTACAAATATCTAGTCTCATTCTGATTGACCATATTTTTCTACAATGAGCACAAAGTGAGCATTAGAAGAATTGACAACTTAAGCACTTGTATATTTTCACTAACTAAAACGAAAATAGACGCCTTACTAAACAATGACTCTACTTCTTTAATTGAACCGTAATACAAACTAATTTTTAAACTTACATTTGATCTATATTCTATGTTTTTTGTAACGTACAGTATAAATCAAGTCCGATAAAGCACTTTAATAACATGCCAACCGAATTTAGTTTTAACTAGGTGAGGCTCTAAGATTGCTCCACTAAAAGCGACTTTATCAAACTGCGGCACCATTTGACCGCGCCTAAATTCGCCTAAATCTCCACCTTTTTTACCTGACGGACAGGTTGAATATTTTTTAGCTAAATTTTGAAACTTAGCACCTTTAGCTAGCTGTTTAAGAATATCTTCGGCAATTTCTTTATGTTTAACCAGTATATGCAATGCGTGTGCTGTAGAAGCCATGATAAACCTTTATAAATAACAATTAATAACTAACCTATTTTACTATTACTTTGTGGAAATTAAAAAGCCCCGACTCTTTCGAATCAGGGCTTTAGAATGGTGGTACCAGCGGTCGGACTCGAACCGACACGTCTTGCGACAGGGGATTTTGAATCCCCCATGTATACCAATTTCATCACGCTGGCAAAGGCTTACAGCCCGTTTTGCAATTTGCAAAGAAGTCATTTTTAAACTAAAAACTGATTTCTTTGTAAACTGTATTTTTTAAAAAACCTAAAGTAAAACAGTTTTTAATTGGCTAACTCAGGAGGGTGCATTATACGAAACTAATGACAGTAAGCAACAAGTTTTTAATGCTGCTGCCATAGTTCTAAGTTAAGTGTTGTTTATTTGCTCAGCCCTTTCGCATTAAGGTATTACTCAGTTATACTCAATGACGTTAAACCTTGCTAAACTGGCACCCTTATTTTTATGTTATAGCCATCACACATCAAGGTGCGGGTTCAGATATCCTAGCGTAACAACTAAAGCATAAACGCATAAACAAAGAAGATTAAATGACTGATACAAACACCAACTCAACAACGGCATCTGCAGATAATACAGAAGCAGACCATGAAATTTTCCCTCGTGCAGGCTTTAGGCGCCGTATTGGCTCATGGGTTTATGACTTTTTACTTGCTTGTGCGGTTTACATGACAGCAGGTGCTATTGGCTTTTTATTACTCTATCTAGGCCATTATTTTGGTTTGTTTGGTATGCAAGGTTACCAGCATTTTTCAGACACTATTAGTAATACATTCTGGTTGAAATGGCCAAATGAGCTATGGAAGCTGTTTTGGGTAAGTTACTTTTTTGTTTTTTTCTGGACAAAAAGCGGCCAAACACTTGGCATGCGAGCTTGGCGTTTACGTGTACAAAATATAGATGGTAGCTTGATCAGTAAAAAAACTGCCGTAAAACGGTTACTTCCCACATTATTCGGTTTAGGTAATATCATTGTTATTTTTGATAGAAAAAACAAGCTTAGTTTACAAGACAGATTAACCAAAACAGAAGTAGTAAGGTTAAGTTTAGAAGCTAATAGAGGTCGTTTATAACACCAACAGTATTTGCCTTTAACTGTGAGTAATACCAATTCCGATAATTTTCTGGTCTAGCTGTGCGAAGGGAAAATATTTAAAGGCAAGGCGCTTGATTAATACCAAGTTGATTA